>JAQUPS010000007.1 GCA_028716485.1 Patescibacteria group bacterium | reverse complement strand
ATGGCAAATTGGAAAAATATTCTCATTTCCGCGAATGGATCGAGAGCTCATTTATTCCGAGCGGAAAAATCGGCGAGGTGGTCGGCCGGACTTTTGAATTTTCCCGGCTTAAATATTTTATTATTTTTGTCGTCGTTTTCGGCGGCTTGCTTCTCGGCCGCGTTGCCTGGCTGCAAATCATCAGGGGTGATTATTATTCTTCGCTCTCGGAAGGCAATAGCGTCAGAACGCAGCGCGTCGAAGCCAAGCGGGGAATAATTTACGACCGGACCGGCCGGCCGCTGGTGCGCAATGCCGCCAATTTTATTTTATATCTTCTGCCGGCCGAATTGCCGGCTGATCCGGAAAAGAGAAATGAAATTTTGGAAAAGGCCGGCGCGCTTATTTTTCCCGCTGACGCGGCGCAAAAGGAAACTTTGCTCAACGGTTTGCGTGATCAGCTCGCCAAACTTGCTCCCGGTTCTTCGAATTACGCCCAGCCGATCTTTGTTATCGACAATCTTGATTATGACAAGGCCATGCTTTTTTATCTGTCGGCCGAAAATATGCCCGGCGTTATTCTGTCCGCCAAAGACCGCCGGGAATATCTCACTGACGGAGTTTTGTCGCTTTCTCACGTTTTAGGCTATACCGGCAAGGTAAGCGGCAGCGATTTGGAAAGATACGGCCCGGATTATTCGCCGATCGATTATATCGGCAAGGCCGGGGTGGAGAATTCCTGGGAAAGCGCGCTGAAAGGTAAAAGCGGCGTATCGAAAATCGAAGTCGATGCCATGGGCAATGAAAAAAAAGTTATCAGCGAACAGCCGGCGGTCAATGGCGGCGATTTGGAATTGAGCATTGATTATGATTTGCAGAAAAAAGCCGAGGAGATTTTGCAGCGGCGTTTGAAAGAATCCAAGATCGGCGGCAAAGCGGCAGTGGTGATAATGGACCCGAACAACGGAGAAATTTTGACGCTAATCAGCTTGCCTTCTTATGACAATACGGTTTTCGCCCGCGGCATCACAGCTGATGAATATAGCCAGCTTGCCAATGCTCCGGACAATCCGCTTTTTGACCGTTCGATTTCCGGCGAATATCCGTCCGGTTCGACGGTAAAGATGGTCGTGGCCGCGGCCGCCCTGCAGGAAAAAATCATTTCCGAACATACCACGGTAAATTCCACCGGCGGGCTGAAAGTTAATCAATGGTTTTTCCCCGATTGGTTGGCTGGCGGACACGGGATTACCGACGTGCGCAAAGCCCTGGCCTGGTCGGTCAATACTTTTTTCTACATGATCGGCGGCGGCTATGAAAATTTTGCCGGCTTGGGCGTGGACCGCCTTGCCAAATATCTGCTGCTTTTCGGTTTGGGAATGGAAACCGGAATCGATTTGCCCAATGAATCGCCGGGGTTCGTGCCGAGCAAAGCCTGGAAAGAACAGGTGCGCGGCGAAAAATGGTATATCGGCGATACTTATCATTTGGCCATCGGGCAGGGTGATTTATTGGTAACGCCCTTGCAAGACGCCAATTGGACGGCGGTCTTTGCCAATCACGGCACGCTTTATCAGCCGCAGGTGGTCAAAGCAGTTCTGACTAATAATGATCAAACCATCACACCGGTTCAGCCGAAAATCATCCGGCAAAATATGGTGGATAGCTATAATATTGAAGTGGTGCGTCAGGGGATGCGGCAGGCGGTGACGGCAGGCAGCGCGGCAAAATTGCAGAGCTTGCCCGTGGAAGCGGCGGCCAAGACCGGCACGGCGCAATGGGGCGCGGCGGGTGAAACTCCGCACGCCTGGTTCACTTGCTTCGCGCCCTATAAAAAACCGGAAATCGTGGTGACGGTTTTGGTTGAGGAGGGCAAAGAGGGAAGCCAGATTTCTCTGAATGTTGCCTATGATATTTTGCAATATTATTTTACTCGGCAAAAAAATCCCACCGCCACGAGCACTAATTTAAATTTGGTAAAATAATACAAAAATACAAAATAATTAATTTGACAAGGATTATTTTTTTTTGCTATAATTTTTAACATTACCAATTAACAACATGATTTAATTAAGGAGGGAAAATGAATTCGAGTTAATGTTTTTTAAACGTTTGTTCTTTGAAAAAAGTGATATAATAATCGCAGACAAAAGGTGTGTAAAAATGTCTTTAACTTTACCCGTTAATTGGGTAAAAATTAAGAAAGGTTAATATGAGAAAGCTAAAACTTCTAAGTCTATTTTTTGTTGCCGTTCTTGTATTGGTTTTTGTCAGTATGGCTATTGGTGGCGAGAGAAATGTAAAGTTCGCCAATGATCGCGCTTATGATTTTCCAATAAAACCGGGCACGGATGCGTGGAAAAAATTCGTCGGCCACGATGAAATGCTCGCGGCAACACAAATTCCAGCCGATGTCCTTAAAAATATGTCTACAAGGGCTTTAGTTGAAACTTGCTTAAATTATCCTATGTATGGCGACATGATGGTGTATGATGACAGGCAAAAAGGCCTGGAAGCCGTAATTTCTGGCTTTGATGGTTTACAAGAACTTTTAAAACGGGAAGATGCTGGAATTGAACTTTTGGCGCAGTATCGTTTGGTCAATAAGGAAATAGCACAGGATATAAACGATATTGATTCCAAAAAGGCCAGCTCTACTCATTATTTTGAGCAAGCATTTATTGAGATGCTGTTGGCTCAAAGCAGTGTTCGGGCAAGTATGTCCGAAGACGAAGAGAAAATATTGGTTAAAGAATGTTTAAGTAATCTTCGTCTCAAACAGAATCGCCCAGACATTTATAATTTTCTTGATTCAGAGCCGACAATTTTGATCATGAAGAGGGTGCTGGAAAGAAGGGGTGTCGGTTTGCAAATCAACGGAAAACAAGTAATTGTCGGTGACAATGAAGCTGATTTATCCAACAATGCGGATCAAATCATCGTTCAGTCTGAAAATTTCATATCCAAATAGAGAAGGGGTAATAAGTGAAGACGAAAATTGTGTTTAAGGCATTTCTTGTGTTGGCCGCCGTTTTTAGTTTAAATGGCGCGGTATCAGCGGATTATCCTTCCACGGTAACAACTCCCAACGGCTCGGTGGTAAGTACCACGACGCAGACGTACGAGCTTACAGTCGCGCAAATTAACGCTGCGATAGCTTGGACCCAGCAGAATTATCCTAACGCGGTAATATTGAGAAACCCCACGCGGAAATATAACTGCCATTCATACGCATGGTATTATCAGTCCATAAGCAACGACAGATGGATGAACCATCCTGGCGATGATGCCTATTGGCTTGATGGCAGTTATCATGACGGGTATTTTCCGCTTTATGGCTATAAGATTTCTTATACAAACGGAGATCACTCCGGTATAATGGACTATAATAGCTATGTTGTTTCAAAGTGGGGTAATTATGGCCTAATGAAACATTATTACACCTACTGTCCCTATGCATCTCTTATTGTGCATTATTATACACGTTAACCCGTTTAAAATATAAACGGTATAAAGTATTGGGCGCAAATTATAAAATTTGCGCCTATTTTTTTGATAAAAATACTATCCAGCAACGGTTGTTTTTTGTTTTGACAAACAGACTGAAAAAAGGTAATATTATAGTGTAAATTTGAATAAAAAATCATGAATGATGAATAACTATGGTTCAAAAAAATAATCAGGAGAAGAAAAATATCTTTGTCGGGATGGAGGAGGAAGTTTTGGCGTTTTGGGAAAAGAATAAGATTTTCGAAAAATCCATTGCCAAAGAAGCTCCGCGCGGCGAGTATGTTTTTTACGATGGTCCGCCGTTCGCTACCGGCACGCCGCATTACGGCCATCTGGTCGCCAGCTTGATGAAAGACGCGGTGCCGCGTTTTTGGACGATGAACGGCTACCAGATTCCGCGCCGCTGGGGCTGGGATTGCCACGGCTTGCCGATCGAGAATATCGTCGAGAAAGAATTGGGCACCAAAAGCAAAAAAGAAATCGAGGAAAAAATCGGCGTAGCTAAATTCAACGCGCTTTGCCGCGAACGGGCGGCTGAATTCACCGAGGAATGGAAAAAAACGATCCGCCGGCTGGGCCGCTGGGCGGATATGGAAAATCCTTATCGCACTATGGACTTGTCTTATATGGAATCGGTTTGGTGGGCGTTCAAACAGCTTTGGGATAACGATCTGATCTATCAGGATTACCGCTCTATGTATATTTGTCCGCGCTGTGAAACGACTTTGTCGCAATCGGAAGTGGCGGAAGGCTATCGCGATGTTAAAGATTTGTCGGTGACCGTAAAATTTGAACTCGTCGACGAGCCCGGTGTTTATGTTTTAGCTTGGACGACCACGCCATGGACTTTGCCGGGAAATGTCGCGCTGGCGGTCGGGAAAGAGATTGACTATTGCGAATTAAGAATTAACCTGCCTGCCGGCAAGGCAGGGAATGAAGAATTAAGAATTATTTTGGCGAAAGAAAGAATTAATGACGTTTTAAGAGATAAGGAATTTGAAATAATTAGAGAATTTAAGGGGGCAGAGTTGATCGGCAAAAAATATAAGCCGCTGTTTGATTTTTATGCGAAGGATGAAACATTGGCTAACCGCGAAAATGGCTGGAAGATTTATCATGGCGAATTCGTGACTACCGAGGACGGCACCGGCATCGTGCATATCGCGCCGGCTTTCGGCGAAGCTGATATGAATCTTGGCCGCGATTATAATTTGCCCTTTGTCCAGCACGTCGGCATGGACGGAACTTTCAAAAAGGAAATGGGCGAGTTCACCGGCCTGCACGTGAAGCCGATCGAAGATGTGCAATCAACCGACGTCGCCATCATCAAATATCTGGCCGGTAAAGATTTATTATTCGCCAAGGAAAAATACGAGCATAGCTATCCGTTCTGCTGGCGCTGCGACACGCCGCTCATCAATTACGCCACTTCTTCTTGGTTCGTCAAAATCGCCAAAATAAAACCGCGGATGCTGGAATTGGCCGAGGCGATCAACTGGTCGCCGGAGCATATCAAGGCCGGCCGTTTCGGCAAATGGCTGGAAGGCGCGCGCGACTGGTCGATTTCCCGCCAGCGTTTCTGGGCTTCCTGCATCCCGATCTGGCAATGCCCCTGCGGCGCCAAAAAAGTCATCGGGTCGCTGGAAGAATTTTATCGCCATGCCAACGGCCAGCTGACCAAATTGATTTTAGTCCGCCACGGCGAAGCGGAAAGCAACGCGGCCAACATAATTTATTCCGGCCAGGATAAATATAATTTAACCGAAAAAGGACGGGCGCAGATAACCGCCACCGCGGAAAAATTGAAAAGTGAACTTGCCGATGAACAAAAAGATAAGATCGTTTTTTATGCCTCGCCGGTTTTGCGCACCAGGGAAAGCGCAGAAATAATCGGCAAGATTTTGGGGCTGGAATTCGCTGCAGCTGATGAATTAAGAGAGATCGCGCTGGGAGATTGGAATGATAAAAATCGCGACGAGCTGGCTAAGCATGATGAATCGCGCCAAAAATATCTGGCTGCCGCGCCTGAAGAGATGATGGATATCCGCGTCGGCGGAACAGGCGAAACCCAAACCGAAGTCGGCGAGCGGATGTATCAATGGCTGCTCGGAACTTTGGAAAAAAATAGCGGCAAAACTATTATAATCGTTTCGCATTCCGATCCTATTGATGACCTGATCAGCATATTGAGAGGCAGGACCAAACATGAAGCCGGTCTGTCGCTTTATGGGCCGAACCATACTCATAAAGGCGAGTTCAAGATCGTCTATGTCAATAATTCCACCAAGAAAGAAATCGATTTGCATAAAGATTCTGTCGATAATATCGCTTTGCAATGCGATGTCTGTCCCGGCGAAATGAAACGAGTGAGCGATGTTTTGGATTGCTGGTTCGAATCCGGTTCGATGCCGTACGCGCAGATGCATTATCCGTTCGAGAATAAGGAAAGATTCGAACATAATTTTCCGGCTGAATTCATCGCCGAAGGCATTGACCAAACTCGCACCTGGTTTTATTATTTGCACGCCTTGGCCGCCGGCATCCGCAATAATTTTGCCTACAAAAATGTCATCGTCAATGGAATAGTTTTAGCCGAAGACGGCAAGAAAATGTCCAAGCGGCTGAAAAATTATCCTGATCCGGAAATCATTTTGGAAAAATACGGCGCCGACGCTTTGCGCTATTATCTTTTGACTTCGCCGGTGATGACCGCGGAAAATCTGAATTTTTCCGAAAAAGCCGTGGCCGATTGCCTGCGCAAAGTGAATATGATTCTCTGGAATGTTTATAAATTCTACGAGATGTACGAATTCCCCTCCGCGGGAGGGGTGGCTCGCGCCTCGCGAGACGGGGTGGGTTTCCAGGC
Organism: Patescibacteria group bacterium; assembly: GCA_028716485.1. Taxonomy (GTDB): domain Bacteria; phylum Patescibacteriota; class Patescibacteriia; order Patescibacteriales; family WJLG01; genus JAQTUZ01. The sequence continues at coordinate 56,988 of JAQUPS010000007.1, read as the reverse complement.
AGATTATGAACCGAAGAATATTTTGGATAAATGGATTATTGCCCGCTTAAATCAGTTAGTTTCTGAAGTGAGCGAGGGGATGAAAAAATACGATCTGCCGCGCGCGACGCGTCCGATTGCCCAGTTCATCGATGATTTTTCCACTTGGTATTTAAGGAGGAGCAGAGATAGATTTAAAGATGAAGGCGAAGACAAAAAATCCGCGCTGGCGACTACTCGTTTGGTTCTGACCGATTTGGCCAAGGTTATGGCGCCGTTCACGCCGTTCATCGCCGAACAATTATGGCAAAAAGTCACCGGCAATAATTTTGCTAATCCCGAAGCCTCGGTGCATCTAGAAGAATGGGTTAATTATGAAAAGGATGACGAGCAAAAAGAAATTATTGAGGAGATGGCTTTGGCGCGCAAAGTCGTGGAGATGGGCTTGGCCAAGCGCGACGAAGCGGAGATAAAAGTCCGCCAGCCTCTCGCTCAATTAAAAATTAAAAATGCAAAATTAAAAATTATTTATTTTGATTTGCTCAAAGATGAGCTGAACGTCAAAGAGATAATCACCGAAGAAGGGGGGGGAGAAATCTCCGTAGAATTGGATATAACGATGACGCCGGAATTGATCGCCGAGGGTTTGAAGCGTGAGCTGGTTAGATTCATTAATGCCGAACGCAAGAACGCCGATTTAACTATCAATGATAAAATTATTCTAACGATTGCCACTGAAAGCGAAGCAGTAAAAAATGCCGTCAAAACTTTTGAAGCCGATTTGAAAAAAGATGTTTTGGCCGACAAAATAATCATCGGCGCCACCGATGGCGGCAAAGCGGTTGAAGCCAACGGAGAGAAATTGATTATAAAAATTAAAAAAATATGAAAAGTATGTTGGGAATTGGCATTATTGTTTTTATTTTGCTGGTCGTCGGCGCGATAGTTGCCGGAGTGATTGAGGATTCAAAAAAAGATAAAGAGGACAAAAATAATTAAAACATAATAAATAATTTTTTAATTTTTAATTTCATAATTTTTAAAGAAATCATAATTTTTAATTTTTAAATCAGCAGTTTATCGGTTTAAAAATTATTCATTAAAATTTTTTTAAAAATTTAAAAATTACAAAATTAAAAATTTCAACAAATCTATGAACGCGACACTTTGGATTATCCTCATCGTCATCGTTCTTTTGGCGCTCTGGATAATCGCCATGTACAACGGCTTGATCCGCGGCAAAAATCGCACCGATGAAGCTTGGAGCGACATCAATGTCCAATTAAAGCGCCGCTATGACCTCATCCCGAATTTAGTGGAAACGGTTAAAGGTTATGCCGTGCACGAAAAAACAACTTTGGAAAACGTCATCAATGCCCGCAATCGCGCGATGAGTGTCACTGATGGAGCGTCCGGCGCCAAAGGCGAAGCGGAAAATATGCTAAGTGGCGCCTTGAAATCGGTCTTTGCTCTGGCTGAAGCTTATCCGGATTTGAAAGCCAACCAAAACTTTTTGGAATTACAGCGCGAGCTTACCGACACTGAAGACAAGATTATGGCTTCTCGCCGTTTCTACAACGGCAATGTCCGCGACTTCAACACCTCGCTGCAAGTTTTTCCGACCAATGTCATTAACGGCCTGCTTAAATTCAAGGCTTATGAATTCTTCCAAATCGCCGAAGACGAGAAAGCGCCGGTGCAGGTTAAATTTTAAAATCCAAAATCAAAATTTTAAAATAAATTTAAAAATAAAAATTTAAATATTAAGATTTTTGACTTATTTTAAAATTTAAAATTGTGATTTGAGATTTTTGTTATGACTTTATATACCGACTCTGATTCCAATGCGCGCAAAACTTGGCTGTTGATGACCATATTTTTTGCCGCGGTCATCGGCATCGGCTGGGTTTTTTCCCAGGCGATGAACGCGCCGGAGATTTTGTATATCGCCGTCGGTTTTAGCATTATTTCCAGTTTCGTCAGTTATTGGTGGAGCGATAAGATTGTTTTAGCGATGTCCAACGCCCATGAGGTTGATCATGAAAGCGCGCGCGAACTTTATCATATCGTGGAAAATCTCTGCATCACCGCCGGCTTGCCCGTGCCGCGCCTATATATTATAGAAGATAGCGCCCCGAACGCTTTTGCCACAGGCCGCGATGCCCAGCACGCGGTTGTCGCCGTTACCAGCGGCTTGTTGGCCAAATTGGAAAAATCAGAATTGGAAGGCGTGATCGCGCATGAGCTTTCGCACATCGGTAATCGCGATATTCTGCTTTCTACTGTCGTGACGGTTTTGGTCGGCGTCGTGGTTTTGCTGGCCGACTGGTATATGCGCTGGTCTTTTTTCGGCGGACGCCGCCGCCGCAGCAACGACAGCGAGGGCGGACAATTGCAATTGATAATGCTCGTTATCGCCATAGTTTTGGCGATTTTAGCGCCGATTTTTGCCACACTGATGCAATTGGCGATTTCCCGCAAGCGCGAATTCAAGGCCGACGCCGACGGCGCTTTGCTGACCCGCTACCCCGAAGGCCTGGTCAGCGCCTTGGAAAAAATTTCCGCCGATCCGGCAAAATTGGAAGTTGCTAATCGCGCCACCGCCCACCTTTATATCATCTCGCCCCTCAAAGGCGCCGATGGCAAGGTTGGCTTTATGGCAAAATTATTTATGACTCATCCCCCTGTTGAAGATCGCATTGCCGCTTTGCGCGGATTAAAAATATAAAATATGATATCTTTTTTAAAAGGTAAAATTATCAAGAAGGGAAATAATTTTATTATCTTGGCCGCGCACGACATCGGTTATAAGATTTTCGTCAATGAAAGTCTGGCGGCCGAAGCCAAGAACGGCGATGAGCTGGAATTATTCACTCATCAATATATCAGGGAAGACGCGCTGGATTTGTACGGTTTCACCACTTATGAAAAATTGGCGATGTTCGAAATGCTATTGTCGGTTTCCGGCATCGGCCCGAAATCCGGTTTGGGAATTATGGCGATCGCCGGCGTGGAAGAAATTAAAAATGCCATTGCCGAAGGCGATACGAATTTGCTGACCAAAGTTTCCGGCGTGGGCAAAAAAACAGCCGAACGGGTGATTCTTGATTTGCGCGATAAGGTCGGCGCGCTCGCGCCGGCCGCTGGCGCGATTTCTTCCGTTGGTTTGCGCGGCGACGAAATCGACGCTTTGGTTTCTCTCGGTTATTCTATTCAGCAAGCCCGCGAAGCCTTGTCCAAAGTCGATAAATCCATCACCGATAGCGGCAAGCGAATCAGAGAGGCATTGAAAAATATAAAATAAGCTAAATGCAATTAATTGAAATAAAAAATAAGAATAAATTAAACGATTTTGTCAGCGCGCAAGAGCACGCCGAATTTTTGCAATCGTGGGAATGGGGAGAATTCCAGGAAAAAGTCGAGGGCAAAGTAATAAGGATAGGCGTGGAAGAAAACGGCGAACTTATCGCCGCCGCCACGTTGGTGAAAAAATCCCTGCCGGGGGATCGCGTCCGCCGAAGCCTTGGCGTAGGCGGAATAAATTATTTTTATTGCCCGAGAGGACCGATAATAAATTTTCAATCTTCAATTTTCAATCTTCAATTTTTTCTTGATGAAATAAAAAAGATTGCAGATAAGGAGGATGCAATTTTTCTGCGGTTCGAGCCGAAACAAATCGAAATACGAAATACGAAATACGAAATACGAAAATCCCTTGATATTCAACCTTCAAAAACAATCGTTCTTGATTTGTCTAAAAGCGAGGAAGAATTGTTATCGGCGATGCATCAGAAAACGAGATATAATATCCGCTTGGCGGAAAAGAAAGGAGTGAAAATATCAGAAGCTCCGGGAAATAGTTTTGAAGAATTTTGGAATTTAATGAAGAAAACTTCCGGCCGCGACGGGTTCACTTCGCACGATAAAGATTATTATGAAAAACTTCTGCAAACCGCGCCGGAAAATTTTAAATTATTTTTTGCCTTCGTCCGCCATAGCCTTGGCGAAAGCGGAGATAAATATGAAGATAAGATTCTTTGCGCAGGCATTTTCGCTTTTTTTGGCGATACCGCCACTTATCTTTTTGGCGCTTCCTCTGACGAAAATCGCGAAGTGATGGCGCCATATTTATTGCAATGGGAATTGATCAGGCGCGCCAAAGCCGGCGGCTATAAATTTTATGATTTTTTCGGCATCGATGAGAAAAAATGGCCGGGCGTGACCCGTTTTAAGCGCGGCTTCGGCGGCCAAGAAATAAATTATCCCGGAACTTTCGACGTAGTTTATAATAGAATCAATTATGGCATCTATCGAATTTTGCGAACCGCAAGAAGATTGGCAAAATTTTAAATTTAATCATTTGTAATTTTTAATTCGTAATTTGTAATTGTATATATGGAATGCCGGATAAAAAAGAATTTAGAAGATTGCCCTTGCACTTACGAAAGCTGCGAGCGCAAAGGGCGTTGCTGTGAATGTGTCGCTTATCATCGCCAGAATCAGGAATTGCCGGCTTGTTATTTTACGACTGCGGAAGAAAAAAGCTACGATCGTTCGATTGAAAATTTCATTAAAAGGCGCGGAAAGGTTGCCTGGAAAGATTGACAAATATATGATGACGTGCTATATTGCGCTATAATACGGTTAGTGTACTTTAAACGATTAATCAAAGGAGTATCGGATGCGGAGAAAGTCGATTGATAAAGCGGAAGTTGTTTTATTCATAAGCGCAATTTCCAGGATTGAAGAAGAATCTCTTCGTGCGGCGGCCACATTGGAGGTTGGGAAATGTGTAAGGAATATTCTTAAGGGAGGCGCGGCCGAAGCTGAAGCGGAAGAAATGGTGAAAATAATCGTTAAGTGCCCGTTCTGTGACGTTTCCAAAGAAGATCTGGAAATAATCAAGGTTATCGAGAAATTCGTCGTCCGAAATTTTTCTTAAACAGAGCGCAATTCCTCCGCAATCAACAGCGGAGGAATTTTTTTGCCTAAGCGCTTTTTTTCTGTTATTGTATGAATATATGGATAAATTATTTTCTTTCCTCAAAAAATTAATCCCCAAAAAATTATTCAAGGCCGCGGTGCCCGCTTACCATTATTTATTATCCTGGTCGGCGGCTTTATATTACAGTTTTCCGGCCGAGAAAATGATTGTTATAGGCGTGACTGGCACCATTGGTAAAACGACAACTTCGTATTTATTGTTGCGGACATTGAAAGAGTGCGGGTTTAAAGTCGGCCTTACTTCCACCGCGATTTTTAATGATGGCGAAAAAGAATGGTTGAATGATAAAAGAATGACGATGGTAGGAAGATTTTTTCTGCAAGGCTTGCTGGCGAAAATGGCGAAGAACGGCTGTCAGATCGCGATTGTCGAAACGACTTCCGAAGGCATCCGCCAATTCCGACACAAATTTATCAATTACGATTGGCTGATTTTTACCGGACTTTTTCCCGAACATATCGAATCGCACGGCGGATTTGAAAATTATAAAAAAGCTAAAGGAAAATTATTCGAGCATTTGAAAAACTGCAGCCTTCAATATGTGGACGACAAATTTAAGGTATGCAGATCCAAGAGCGGTTTGAAAAAACTTGACCTGAATCGCATCAAGAAAACGATCATCGCCAACATTGATGACGAAAATGCCGCTTACTTTTTATCTTTTTGGGCGGAAGAAAAAATCGGCTTCACGACCAGAGATAAAATCGATTTACTTGCAGAAAACTTACCGGAAAATTTGCAGATTGAAAAATACAGTGAAATCAAAACCGAAGAACAAGGCGTTTCTTTCCAGGCGTTTGGCAAAAAAATCCAATTATCTTTATTGGGTGAATTTAATGCCGCCAACGCCATGGCCGCCGCTTGCGTGGCGCGCTTAGCTGAAAAAAATATTGAAAAAATCATTGCCGGGCTGAACAGCGTCAAAGGCATTGCCGGCCGGATGGAAAAAATCGATAAAGGCCAGCCATTCACGGTTATCGTTGATTATGCTTTTGAACCCAATTCGCTCGGCAAGCTTTATGATACGATTGAAAAATTTCCGCATAACCGCATCATCAACGTCCTGGGTTCTGCCGGCGGCGGTCGCGATGTGGCGAGGCGGCCAAAACTCGGTTTGCTGGCTGGCAAACGCGCCGATATCGTGATTATCACTAATGAAGATCCCTATGATGATGATCCGATTTTGATTATCGAACAAATTGGCGCTGGCGCGGAAACTGCCGGTAAAAAAGTAAATTTTGATTTATTTAAAATTCCCGACCGCCGCGAAGCAATCCGCAAAGCGATTTCCATCGCTGAAGAAGGGGATTTGGTTTTAATCAGCGGCAAGGGGAGCGAGCAATTGATGATGATGGCCAATGGCGAAAAAATTCCTTGGGATGACCGAGAAGTCGCCAGAGAAGAAATAAAAAATCTCGTAACATGTAACACGTAACGGCATTTTATCTTTTTTGTCATCCCGATCCGCCCCTGGCGGAGAGGGATCTATTTTGCAGGAATTAAAATTTTGTATAACCGAATTTTTTAGTTCCGCAGCAGTCTACCGTCAGGGGACTGCTGCGTTTTGATTTCACCGCAGTCCGCTTCGCGAGACTGACGGCGGAACCAAATAGATCCCTCGCGAGGCGCTCGGGATGACAAAGTGTATGATGTTACGTGATATGTGTTACGTGCTTTCTGTGGATAACTTGTTGTCAAGTGATAAAATCTTAACGCATTGCAAGCTAATAATGCCATTTTTCTTCTAATATTAAATAAATTTGACAGATAGCCATTATTACTCATCATAACTTCTTGACAGGGGGATAATTACTTGCTAACATTTAGGCACATAAGTTCAGATTCTTCTCTTGGACCTTGCGTCCATTTTTATTCACTTTAAAAGCACTTCTTGCGCTTTTGCCAGCGCGGAACGTCTTCAAAGGTGATTTATTTTAAAAAAATAATTTAAGAAAGTTCAAAAACTCAACCTACGGAAATGGGATTGGGATTTTTTGTCGTTTATCGGTTTTTTGCGCCGAGTGTTTTTTTGCCAGAATTTTTGGATCAGCCAAGCAATTATTAATTTTTTTCATAATTTAAAATTATTTAATTATATTTATGTCTACCAAAAACGCTCCGAAGGATTTTGTTGTAACCGGTACCGGCCGCCGTTTGTTCACTCACGGCCGCGAAGTGCTGGAAATGCCGGACTTGATCGAGATGCAAAAGGACTCTTATAAATGGTTTGCCAAAGAAGGTTTGGCCGAACTTTTTGATGAGATCTCGCCGATTACCGATTTCATCGGCCGCGATTTGGAACTCTATTTCGAAGAATATTATCTGGATGAGCCGAAATTCGATGAAAAGGTTTCGCGCGCCAAAAATATCACTTACGAAGCTCCCTTGCGCGTCAAAACCCGCTTGCTTAACAAGCGAACCAAAGAAGAAACTTCGCAGGAAGTTTTCCTCGGCGATTTTCCGTTGATGACTCAAAATGGAACTTTTATCGTAAACGGCATTGAAAGAGTCGTCGTTTCGCAATTAATCCGTTCGGCGGGCGTTATTTTTTCCGCGGAATTTATCAAAGGCAAAAAATATTACGGCGCGAAAATCATCCCGAATCGCGGCGCCTGGTTGGAAATCGAAACCGATGTTAACAAAGTCATCTGGATCCGCATCGACCGCAAAAGAAAGATCGCTTTCACTTCTTTGCTCCGCGCTTTTGGCATCGCGACCGATGAAGCGTTAAAAGATTTATTCAAAGATATCGATATCATTCCTAAGGGCGAAGACGAACAAACCCATTTGGACGCGACGATTGCCAAAGATGCCGCGCACAACGAAGAAGAAGGCTTGGAAGAAGTCTACAAAAAAATCCGCCCGGGCGATCTGGCCAATCCGGAAAACGCCAAGTCTTTGATTTATTCGATGTTTTTCCGCTTTGACCGCTATGATTTCGGCCGCGTCGGACGCTATAAATTAAACCGCCGGTTCGGCGAAGGCTTGCCGGTCAACAAGGAGACCCGCGTTTTGCGCCGCGAAGATCTGGTAAATATCATCCGCGAAGTCATCCGGTTGAATCTGACCCAGGAACCGGAAGACGATATTGATCATTTATCAAATCGCCGCGTCCGCGCCATTGGCGAACTCATCCAAAACCGTTTCCGCGTCGGTTTGGCCAGAATGGAACGTATCGTCAAGGACAGGATGTCCACCGCCGATATCCATACTTTAACCCCGAACAAGCTGATCAATGCCCGTCCGGTCATTTCGGTTGTCAAAGAATTTTTTATGTCTTCGCAGTTGTCGCAATTTATGGATCAGACCAATCCGCTGGCTGAGCTTGAACATAAAAGAAGGTTGTCCGCGATGGGTCCGGGCGGCTTGACCCGCGAACGCGCCGGCTTTGATGTCCGCGACGTGCACACCACTCACTACGGCCGCATCTGCCCGATTGCCACACCAGAAGGCCCGAACATCGGTTTGGTCGGCCATCTTGCGAGCTACGCTCGTTTGAATTCTTACGGATTTTTGGAAGCGCCGTATCGCAAAGTTCTGCACGATTTGGAAACTTCGGATAAGGAATTAGCCGGAAAAATTTCCCGCGAAGATATTTTTGAAATCAAAGACGCAGAATTGGCGCTCGGCAAAAAGCATATCCTGATGTCTGATGTGCCGGCCAATAAGAAAGGCAAGGTTATCGTTAAGGCCGGAGAAAAAATCACTCACGAAGACGCCAAGAATATCAAGGAAAAAGTCAATGCCAAAGTTTTGATTCCGGTGAAGCCGCAAGTTACCGATGAGATTGTTTATCTGGACGCTTTCGAAGAAGAAAAATTCATTTCCACTGCCGCTACTACCCCGATTGATGACGAAGGAAATTTTATGGTTGCCACCTGCGAAGTCAGGAAATACGGCGAACCGACCACTGCCGGCGTAGAAAAAGTCGATCTGTTTGGCGTCGCCGCCAACCAGATAATTTCCATCGCCACATCGTTAATTCCGTTTATGGAACATAACGACGGCCAGCGCGCCTTGATGGGTACGAACATGCAGCGCCAGGCCGTACCGTTGATGACGGCCGAATCGCCGATCGTCGGCACTGGCGCGGAAGAACGCGCCGCCCGCGATTCCGGCCACGCGATCATCGCTCTGGAAGACGGCGAAGTTACTTCGGTTGACGCGTCGAAAATAATTGTCCGTAACAAGAAAGGCGAAGATAAAATTTATGAATTGACCAAATTTTTGCGCTCTAACGCTTCCACCTGCATTAATCAGCGTCCGATTGTCAATCTGGGCGATCACGTCAAGAAAAATCAGGTGATCACCGACGGTCCGGTCATCGACAAAGGTGAACTGGCTTTGGGCAAAAATGTTCTGGTCGCGTTTATGGTTTGGGAAGGATTCAATTATGAAGATGCCATCATCGTCAACGAACGGATGGTCCGCGATGACGTTTTCACTTCCATATATATAGAGAACTATACTGTTGATGTCCGCGACACCAAGCTTGGTCCGGAATTGATCACCAATGATATTCCGAATATTTCGGAAGAGAAATTGAAAAATCTGGACGAGACCGGCGTGATCCGTATCGGCGCCGAAGTTTCTTCCGGCGATATTTTGTGCGGAAAGATTACTCCCAAGGGCGAAACCGAATTGTCGGCCGAAGAAAAATTGCTCCGAGTCATTTTCGGCGAAAAAGCCAAAGACGTGCGCGATTCTTCCTTGTATTTGGAACACGGCGAACACGGTAAAGTAGTCGATATCAAATATTTTTCCCGCGAAGCCGGCGATAAATTAGCCGCGGGCGTCATCCAATCCATCCAAGTTTCTGTCGCGAATTTAAGAAAAATCCAGGTGGGCGACAAGATGGCCGGCCGCTACGGCAACAAGGGCGTTATTTCCCGCGTGGTCGCCGCCGAAGATATGCCGTATATGGAAGACGGCACGCCGATTGATGTTATCTTATCTCCATTGGGAATTATTTCCCGTATGAACCTGGGTCAGACATTGGAAGTTCACTTGGGTTTTGCCGCCAAAAAATTGGGCTACAAAGTCGCGACTCCGGCTTTGAACGGAATTGGTGAAGAAAAAATTAGGGAAGAATTGGCCAAAGCGGGGTTGCCGATTGACGGCAAGATCACTCTTTATGACGGTAAGACCGGCCGCAAATTCGAAAACAAAGTCGTGGTTGGCATGAAATATATTCTGAAATTGAATCATATGGTGGAAGATAAGATGCACCAGCGCTCTATCGGCCCGTATTCTTTGATTACCCAGCAACCGTTGGGCGGCAAGGCGCAATTCGGCGGCCAGCGTTTCGGCGAAATGGAAGTCTGGGCTTTAGAAGGTTATGGCGCGGCGCACACTTTGCAGGAAATTCTGACGATCAAATCCGATGATGTCCCCGGCCGTTCCGCCGCTTATGAATCGATCATCAAGGGCGAGAAGATAAATAAAGTCAACGTGCCGGAATCATTCAATGTCTTGGTCCGCGAATTGAAAGGCTTATGCCTCGATGTCCAGCTCCTGGGCGAAAAGCGCGACGAAGGCACTGGTCCGGAAACTCCTCGCGACCGCGACGATGTCCGCCGCTCCCGCGCCGACCGCCGGATAGAAGCAGGCGACAAGCCGGGATGGGGGAAAGAGACGGGGACGGAAAAAGGAGAGAAGAAAGAGGAATAAGCTAATTTTAAAATCTCAAAACTCAATTTTAAAATAAATCAAAAATCTTAAATTTAAATTTTTGATTTGAAATTTATTTTAAAATTTAAAATTTAGATTTGAGATTTCAGGCAATAAATTTTTGACGAAGAAATCCGGATTTCCTGCAAAATAGATCCCTCGCGCGGCGCTCAGGATGACAAAAAAGCAATATAACAATTTAGCAATGAAACAATGTAGCAATGATTTTTCTTCGGTATCTCCCAAAATAAATTTATAATAAATAATTTATCCCGAGGCAAGCTCGGGATGCCGACTTCACGTCGGCATAATTCATAATTAATTTTTAAAATATGTTAAATCCGATTAAAACTTCCGATTTCGATGCCATTAAATTGAAATTGGCGTCGCCTGCGGAGATGCTGGCGTGGTCGCACGGCGAAGTGACTCGTCCGGAAACCATTAATTACCGTACGCAAAAAGCTGAAAAAGACGGCTTGTTCTGCGAGCGCATTTTCGGTCCATCGAGAGACTGGGAATGCTATTGCGGCAAATACAAAAAAATCCGCTACAAGGGAATCGTCTGCGACAAATGCGGCGTGGAAGTGACGCGCTCCATTGTGCGCCGAGAACGTTTCGGTCATATTAAGCTGGAAACTCCTTGCACTCATATCTGGTTTTTGCGCGGCATTGCTTCCAAAATCGGCTTGCTCTTGAATTTATCAATGCAGTCTTTGGAAAAAGTGGTTTATTTTGCCAGCTTCATCATTACTGATGTAAATATGGATTTGAAGAATGCGACACTGGAACAGATTAAAGGCGAATTCAAGGAAAAGAAAAAATCCATCGTCGATGAATATAATAATCAGGTGAAAGAAATCCGCAACAAGAAAGGCAAAATGATGAACGAAGGCGATTCGGCCGCCGCCGCGGAATTGTCTTTGAGCAAGGAAACCGACGCGCTCGCCAAAGTCCGCGATGAAAAAATAGATAATTTGAATAAATATTTTTCCGAATCCCAGCGCGAACTGAAAGATTTGAAGCCAATGCTTGTAGTTTCCGAAGATATTTACCAGAGATTATCTTTGAAATACGGCCATATTTTTGAAGCCGGCATCGGCGCCGAAGCCATCGTCAAAATTTTGGAAAAAATCGATTTGAGCAAGACGATTGATAAATTGGAAAAAGAATTCGGCGACGCCGTTGATTCCAAACAGGAAAAAATCATCAAGCGTTTGAAACTTTTGAAGAGCTTAAGAGCCAATGACATCCGCCCGGAATGGATGGTGCTTTCGATCGTGCCGGTTATTCCGCCGGATCTGCGCCCGATGGTATCGCTGGAAGGCGGACGCTTTGCCACTTCGGATTTGAATGATTTATACCGCCGCGTCATCAACCGCAATAACCGCTTGAAGCAATTGATCGAACTGGCCGCGCCGGAAGTCATCTGCCGCAATGAAAAAAGAATGTTGCAGGAAGCCGTCGATGCTTTAATTGATAATTCTGCGAGAGCTTCCAAGACCACCATCGCTTCCACCGGCCAGAAACGCCAGCTGAAATCTTTGGCCGATTCTTTGAAAGGCAAGCAGGGCCGCTTCCGCCAGAATTTGCTCGGCAAGCGTACGGATTATTCCGGCCGCTCGGTTATCGTCGTCAATCCGAAATTAAATCTGGATCAGTGCGGCTTGCCCAAGCGCATGGCTTTGGAATTATTCAAACCTTTTATTATTTCTAAATTAATCGAACGCGAAATTGTGCACAATGTCAGATCCGCTTCAAGACATATCGACGCCGGCCCGGATGAAGTCTGGGATATTTTGGAAGACATCGTCAAGAAATCTTACGTGCTTTTGAACCGCGCTCCGACTTTGCATCGCCTCGGCATCCAGGCTTTTAAGCCAATATTAATTGAAGGTAAAGCTATTCAAATCCATCCTTTGGTTTGTACCGCTTTTAACGCCGATTTCGATGGCGACCAGATGGCCGTCCACGTGCCGTTGACCGAAGAAGCCAAAGCTGAAGCCCGTGATTTGATGCTGGCTTCGCATAATTTACTCAAGCCGGCGACCGGCGATCCGATCGTCACGCCTAATCAGGATATTGTCTGGGGCGCTTATTATATTACGAACACCGCGGAAAAGCTGGAAGATCAGGCCGGCAAAAAATTGCTTTATTTTTACAACGAAAATGAAGCCAAGACCGCCAACGAATACGGCCAGATCAAATTGCAGGATTTTATCAAAGTGAAAATAAACGGCGAGATGCTTATCACGACTGTCGGTCGCATTCTTTTCAACGAAGTTCTGCCGGAAAAATTGCGCTTCATGAACAAGGTCATCAAGAAAGGCGATTTGAAACAAGTCGTCAAGGATTGCTTGCGCTATTACGGCGAAGAAGAAACCGTGAAGTTCGTCGACAATTTGAAGAACCGCGCCTTTGAATTAATCACCAAATCCGGCTTGTCTTTCGGTATGGGCGACTTGCCGCATTTTGCCGATGTGGATAAATTGATCGCCGGCGCGGATATCAAAGTCGACGAGATTAAATCGCAATACGAAGAAGGCTTGCTCACCGATTCGGAACGTTCCAGCAAGACCATCGAACTTTGGAGCGATGTGAAAGAAGATATTATGGATGTCTGCAAAAAACAATTGCCGCCGTCCAGCTCGGTTTACTCGATGATCGATTCCGGCGCCCGCGGTTCCTGGGCCCAGCTGACGCAGATTCTCGGCATGAAAGGCCTGGTAACTTCGCCTTCCGGCGGAATTATCGAATTGCCGGTCAAAGGAAATTTCAAAAAAGGTTTTGATGTTTTGGAATATTTCATCTCCACGCACGGCGTCCGCAAAGGTTTGTCCGATACCGCTTTGCGCACCGCCAACGCCGGTTATCTGACCCGCCGTCTGGTCGATGTGGCGCAGGATGTCATCGTTTCCGAAGAAGATTGCGGCGATGCCGAAGGCATTGTCATTACCAAAAAAGAAAGCGAGGAAATGGGCGAGTCATTAATCAAGAGAATCGGCGGCCGTTATCTGGCCAAAGATTTGAAAGACAAGAACGGCAAAGTAATTTTGAAAAAAGGCGAACTGCTAACTGAAGATATTATTGAAGAAATCAAAGACAAGGAAATCGAGGAAGCCTGCATCCGCACTGTTTTGTCCTGCCGTTTGCCCAGAGGAATCTGCGCGCATTGCTATGGTTTCGATTTGGCGAGAAACAAGACCGTGGAAGTCGGCGTGCCGGTCGGCGTTATCGCCGCGCAAAGCATCGGCGAACCGGGCACTCAGCTTACCATGAGAACCTTCCATACCGGAGGCGTGGCCGGCGGCAGCGATATCACCCAAGGCTTGCCGAGAGTCGAAGAAATTTTCGAGAACCGCACTCCGAAAAAGAAAGCCATCATTTCCGACGTCGACGGCAAAGTGAAGATCGAAGCTGAACAGAAAACAATCAAGGATGAAAACGGCAAAGAAATGCTGGTCTCCAACGCCCGCGTCAAGATTTTGAAGATTTATTATAAAGGCGACGTTACAGAAAAATACCGTTTGGCCGCCGCCAACGACGAAGGCGCGGAAGAAAAAGACGCGATGAAAATTTTAGTGAAAGAAGGGGACGAAGTGAAAGCCGGCGACCCGCTTTACAGCCTTGGCAAAAAAACTATCACTGCCCGCGAATCGGGCAAAGTGATAATTACCCCCAAACATATCAAAGTGGTGAGAGAAACCGAAAAAGTCGAAGAAATGATCATTCCCAAAGGCACGACTTTGCTGATAAAAGACGGCGACGAAGTTAAGCGCGGCCAGCAATTGACCGACGGCTCGCTTGATTTGGATCAGCTTTTCCGCTTGCAAGGACGCTTGGCTGTGCAGAAATATATCATCAAGGAAATTCAGTATGTCTATTCTTCGCAAGGCCAGCCGTTGAACGACAAGCACGTGGAAATAATCGCCCACCAGATGTTCTCCCGCTTCTTGATCACCGAGGCCGGCAAATCCGATTTATTGCCCGGCGAAGTGGTCGAAGAAAGCGTGATTGCCCGCTTGGATGAGGATGTGCGCAAGTCGATCAAGGCCGAGCGCCTGCTTTCCGGCATCACCAAAGCTTCGCTGACGACCGAAAGTTTCTTGTCTTCCGCTTCCTTTCAGGAAACCGCCCGCGTGCTTATTGACGCCGCCTTGTCCGGCAAGATCGATTATCTGGAAGGTTTGAAAGAAAACGTCATCATCGGCTGTCTCATTCCCGCCGGCACAGGCTATAAAGGAAGAAAGAAGAGAGCGAAATACTAATTCAGGTAGTATGAAGCATGTAACAGGTATCATGTAACATGCAATAAAGTATAATAAATTAATTTAAAATGTTACATGTTATTTGCTACATGTTACATGAAATATTTATGTCCAAACGCTGTGATATTTGCGGCCAGGGTCCGACTCGCGGAGCGAAGCGTTCCCATTCCAACCGTCAAACTCTTAAAAGACAATACATGAATCTGCAAGCGGCGACTATCGGCGGCAAAAAAGTGAAACTTTGCGCCCGCTGCTTAAAGACTTCCAAAAAGCCGGCCAAGGCTTCGGCTAAGAGAAAATAGAATTTTTAAATTTTATAATTTTTAAAGAATTTTTAATACCCAATTTTTAAAAATTAAAAATTAGGATTTATTTAAAAATTTAAAAATTACAAAATTAAAAATTTATGATCTTGCCAATCTTTATAATTGTCGTCCTGATTTTTTCGGCCATCGTCCACGAGTATATGCACGGCTGGATGGCCAATGAATTGGGCGATCCGACGGCTAAGAATGCCGGCCGGCTCACTTTGAATCCGCTGGCGCATTTGGATTTGTGGGGCTCGGTGGTTTTACCGGTGGTTTTGTATTTCACCACCGGTTTTATTTTCGGCTACGCCAAACCGGTGCCGATTAATCCTAATTATCTCCGCCATCCGAAATATGACATGGTCAAAGTCGCGCTGGCCGGTCCGCTCTCCAATCTGGCGCTGGCGATTTTTTTTGGCCTCTTCGTCCGCTTCGTGCCGATCAGCAATGGTTTGTTAATTCAGCTTTTGAGTGTTATCGTCGAAATCAATCTGATTTTATTTATTTTCAATATTCTGCCCATCCCGCAGCTGGACGGTTCGCGGGTTATTTTTCCCTTCCTGCCCCGTCCGATTCAGGAATTTTATCTGCGCACCGAAACAATGGGAACTATAATCGCTTTGCTTTTTGTGCTGATCGCCTTCCCCGTCATCCTGATCGCTGAACAATTTTTGTATAAATTAATTGTCGGATAGCTTTTACACATTCATTCAACCGGGAGGAAAAAATGAGTAAGCCGGTAAAGAAAGATTTTTGCTGTCGGTTTTGCGGCCATTCATCTTATAGCTCGATAACCAGGGAGCTTGACGGGCTGATTGCGGGGGAGCTGGAAAAATTAGATATTCTATCGGGAGACGAATGGGAATTGATTTTCGGCTATCAATGCGATAGATGTTCGATAAAATTCCATGATCCGGAAAAATTTTCACTAACCCAGGTTCGCACGCAGCAACAGGATAAACTCCTTGCCGAGAAAAATGCCGTCAAAACGCCATAATCTCTGATTTTTACCAAGTCGCCAGTCGAAATTATTCTGGCGACTTTTTATTTATAGTTAGCAATAAAAATGGCAAAAAAATTGCTCCATGTTCTATGCTCTATGTTTTTATGTTCTTTGTCTTGACTTATTTCCGCGTATTTGATAAATTATATATTGCCAATATCCCGATCAGTCGGGATTGTTTTAATACCGCAAAAAAATGATAAATGATTGATGATAAATGATAAATTAGCTGTTTTAACAGTTTGTCATAAATTTAACTCATCATTAATCATTTATCATCTATCATTCAAATAAAGTATGCCAACTATCAATCAATTAGTCCGCAAGGGGAGACACAGCAAAAGAAAGAAGATGAAGTCGATCGCTTTGCATTTATCCAACGATACTTTGCACCGCAAGAAGACTGTTTCCGCTCATGGCGCGCCTTTTAAACAAGGAGTGTGCGTTAAGGTTACCACCACCACTCCAAAGAAACCGAACTCGGCGTTGCGCAAGATTGCCCGCGTCCGCTTGTCGAATGGCATGGAAGTTACCGCTTATATTCCGGGAATCGGCCATAATTTACAGGAACACTCGATCGTTTTGATCAAAGGCGGCCGTACCAAGGATTTGCCGGGTTTGCGCTACAAGATCATCCGCGGCATGTACGATGCGCAGGGCGTTGAGAATAGAAGACAATCGCGGTCGAGATATGGAGCAAAGAGACCGAAAAGTTAATTTTTAAGATAATTTTTCAATAAAAATTCAACGATGTAGTAAGTAGTATGTAGTATGGGGCATGCAAAAAGCATAACCACATACCGCCATACTGCATACTACATACTGCATACTACATATGAGAGGAAAACAGGCTCCCAAAAGAAAAAAAGACGGCGACACCAAATATAATGATCCCAACATCGCCAAATTGATCTGCTATATCATGAAAGACGGCAAAAAAAGCATCGCCCAGAACATTGTTTATGGCGCTTTTGAGATAATCAAAAAAGAAACCAAGCAGGACCCGCGCCATGTTTTCAATAAAGCGATGAAAAAAGTCGCTCCGCTTTTGGAAACCCGCAGCAAACGGGTCGGCGGCGCCAACTTCCAGGTTCCGTCCCAGGTTCGCGGCAATCGCCGCTTTATCTTGGGCTGCCGCTGGATGATCGCCGCGGCCGATGCCCGCAAAGCTCATGGTATGGGCGAAAAATTAGCCGCCGAAATTCTGGACGCGGCTCAAGGTTTGGGCGCGGCCGTCAAAAAGCGCGAAGACGTCCATCGCATGGCGGAAGCCAACAAAGCTTTTGCGCATTTCGCGCGCTAATTTTTAAAGTATCCCAGCAGGGGATATTTTATTTTATCAAGAATAGAATTTTTAAATTTTTAATTTTATAATTTTTAAAGAAATCCCAATTTTTAAATTTTTAAAAATTAGACATTAAAAATTCTTTAAAAATTTAAAAATTATAAAATTTTTCAAATATGCCCAGAGATTATTCATTGGATAAAGTAAGAAATATCGGTATAATGGCTCACATCGACGCTGGAAAAACAACTTTTTCCGAGCGCGTGCTTTTTTATACCGGTAAGAAACATAAGATCGGCGAAGTGCACGAGGGCGCGGCGGAAATGGACTGGATGGAGCAGGAAAAAGAGCGAGGCATCACCATCACTTCCGCGGCCACGACTTGTTTTTGGAAAGACCATAAAATAAATTTGATCGATACTCCCGGGCACGTGGATTTTACCGTCGAAGTGGAGCGCTCGCTCCGCGTTTTGGACGGCGCCATCGCCGTGTTCGACGGCTCGCAGGGCGTGGAACCGCAATCAGAAACCGTTTGGCGCCAGGCCGACAAATACGTCGTGCCTCGTTTGTGTTTCGTGAACAAGATGGATAAGATGGGCGCGGATTTCTATATGAGTTTGGGATCGATTCAAAAACGGTTGAATTCCAAAGCGGTCGCGGCGCAATTGCCGATCGGCGCTGAAGAAACTTTCTCCGGCGTGGTTGATTTGATCGCGATGAAAGCCTATAAATTCGAAGGAAATTTTGGCGAGAAAATAGTGGAAATGGAAATTCCGGCTGACTTGAAAGACAAGGCGGAAAAATATCGCGCCGAATTGATCGAGAAAGCAGTAGAGTGCGATGAAAAGACGATGGAAAAATATCTGGGCGGCGAGGCGATCACCAATGAAGAATTGAAAATCGCCATCCGCAAAGGCGTAGTCGCCAACCAGCTTTATCCGGTTTTTTGCGGCACAGCCTTGCAGAATATCGGCGTGCAGCTGGCTTTGGACGCGGTGGTGGCTTATCTGCCTTCGCCTCTGGACGTGAAAGAAATCGAAGCGACTGATGTTAATGATTTGGAGAAAAAAATTGCTGTTAAACCTTCTGACAACGAACCGTTCGTCGGCTTGGCTTTTAAGATTGCGACCGATCCTTTTGTCGGCAAGCTTTGTTTTGTCCGCGTTTATTCGGGAATTTTGGAAGCCGGCACTTATGTTTTGAATGCTAACACTGGAAATAAAGAGCGCATCGGCCGCATCGTCCGCATGCACGCCAATCATCGTGAAGAAGCGAAGGATGTCTGCGCCGGCGATATTGCCGCCGTGGTCGGCTTGAAAGCGACGACCACCGGCAACACGCTTTGCGACGAACGCCGCCCGGTGCTTTTGGAAAGCATCATCTTCCCCGAACCGGTTATCAAGATTGCCGTCGAGCCGAAAACCAAAGTCGACCAGGAAAAGATGGGCGTGGCTTTGCAGAAATTGGCCGAAGAAGATCCGACTTTCCGCGTCGAGACCGACGAAGAAACCAACCAGACTTTGATTTCCGGCATGGGCGAATTGCATTTGGATATTATCGTCGACCGCATGCGAAGAGAATTCGGCGTAGAAGCCAATGTCGGCAAGCCACAGGTTTCTTACCGTGAAACTATCCGCAAAGAAGCGGAAGCTGAAGGAAAATACATTAAACAGTCCGGCGGCCGCGGCCAATACGGCCATTGCTATCTGCGTATGGAACCGAATGAAACCGGCAAGGGTTTTGAATTCTTGAACGAAACCAAAGGCGGATCGATTCCGCGCGAATATATTCCGGCGATCGAAAAGGGCGTCAAAGAAGCTTTGAACCAGGGCATCGTGGCCGGTTATCCGATGGTGGATTTCAAAGTAGCGGTTACCGACGGCAGTTATCACGAAGTCGACTCTTCGGAAATCGCCTTTAAGATGGCGGCGATTATGGGTTTCCGCGAGGCCAGCCGCAAGGCTGATCCGGTTTTGCTTGAGCCGATTATGAAAGTCGAAGTTGTCACTCCGGAAGAATATATGGGCAATGTGGTGGGCGATTTGAATTCCCGCCGCGGCCAGATTGATGAGATGACCCAACGCGGCAATGCCAAGGTGATCGATGCTAAAGTTCCGCTGGCGGAAATGTTCGGCTATGTCACGGAATTGCGCTCGATGTCCCAGGGCCGCGCCACCTCCACCATGGAATTCTTCGAATATAAAGAAGTCCCGCGCAATGTTTTGGAAAAGATTAAGGAAGGGAAGAGCGGGACGAGCAAATAGTTTGTAAATTGTCACATTGTTTCATTGCTACATTGTTACGCAACGAAGAAAAATTTTGACAATGTAATAATTTAGCAATGTAGCAATTGTCGTGCGTTGACGCAAATTATTTTTTAGTTTAAAATAATCATACAACATTAAGCATAAAATTAACGAATAAGTATGAGAAGCCAATTAGAACGTGCAATCGATATAGCCAAAATGACCGGTGATAAGATAATAGTCATTGATGAATTGAACGACCGCAGTTCGGTGGTGATGAATCTTGATGATTATGAAAAGCTGTTAAACGGCCAAAATAAGGGTAGAAATGGCATTAAAAACTTGACAGAAGAGGAGTTGCTTGATAAGATAAATCACGACATTGTTTCTTGGAAAGACGCCAATTCGGAGAAGAAATTTTTTGAAGAAATGGCGGAGTCGGATGATGATTTTGATGATGATGAAGAAGATTCTGCCTTTGCTTCGCTTGACGAAGCTTCGGCGGATGAAGATGGAATTTTTCCTAATTTTGTCCCGCCGCATTTTGACGCGGACGTGTCCGCCGAAGCTTTAGCGAAGGCGGAAGGAAATATAATTCCTGACGAAGAAGATGATGAGATGATAGACGAGCCAGCCGCCGTTGCGCCAGTTGAACCGAAAGCCGATGAAGATCAAAACGTCTACTATTATCATGAACCCTCCTTCGCTGAAGCTGCGGAGGGCAAGCCGGATAAATCCGAAGTCGCTCACGAAGAAACTGGCTTCACCAGCATTAAGGATGAATTGAAAAATCGCAAGCATTGGGAAATTCCGGAAGAAGTAAAAAAATCCGCGGCAGATGTTAGATTCTAAACAAGAAGTTTAAAATAATAATTAATAAATTTATAACCACAACGGCTGGTCCCTTAACGGGGAAAACCTTGGAGGCAATAAGCTTTTCAAGGGTCGTGTAATCAAAAACATGGCGGAAAAATTTGAACGCAAAAAGCCGCATGTCAACGTCGGCACTATCGGCCACGTCGACCACGGCAAGACAACTTTAACCGCGGCGATCCTCGCGGTCTTGACGGCGAAGGGTTTTACCACTTCGCATAAAACCGTCGATCAGATCGACTCGGCTCCGGAAGAAAAAGCCCGCGGTATCACCATTAACACGGCTCACGTCGAGTATGAATCAGAAGTGAGGCACTACGCGCACGTCGATTGTCCCGGCCACGCCGATTATGTGAAGAACATGATCACCGGCGCCGCTCAGATGGATGGCGCGATTTTGGTGGTGGCCGCGACCGATGGTCCGATGCCGCAAACCAGAGAGCATATCCTTTTGGCCCGCCAGGTCGGCGTTCCTTACATTGTCGTTTTCTTGAACAAGTGCGACATGGTGGAAGACAAAGAATTGATCGATTTGGTCGAGGAAGAAGTCCGCGATCTCTTGAAACAATATGAATTCCCGGGCGACACCACTCCGATCATCCGCGGTTCGGCTTTGAAAGCTTTGGAAAATCCGACCGGCGAATGGGGAGACAAAGTAATGGAATTGATAAAGACACTGGATACTTATATTCCGGAACCGAAAAGAGACGTGGACAAGCCGTTCCTGATGCCGATTGAAGACATTTTTTCGATTGAAGGCCGCGGCACGGTCGTGACCGGCAGAATCGAGCGAGGCGTGATTCATATCAATGAGGACGTGGAAATCGTCGGTTTGGGCGAAACTCAGAAGACGGTGGTTACTGGCATCGAAATGTTCAACAAGTCGTTGGACGAAGGCCGGGCCGGAGATAATGCCGGCATTCTTTTGCGCGGCACCAAGAAAGAAGAGGTTGAGCGCGGCATGGTTTTGGCCAAGCCGGGTTCGATCACTCCGCACACTGAATTTGAAGCCGAAATCTATGTCTTGACCAAGGAAGAAGGCGGACGCCACAAGCCTTTCTTCAAGGGCTATAAACCGCAATTTTACATCAGAACCACGGACGTGACCGGCGAAGTCGAATTGGCTGCCGGAACGGAAATGATTATGCCGGGCGATACCGCCAGCTTGAAAATTAAGCTGATTTCTCCGGTGGCTTTGGAAGAAAAATCTAAATTCGCCATCCGTGAAGGCGGCAAAACCGTGGGCGCGGGCAACGTCTCCAAAATCATTAAGTAAGTGAATTTTTATCCCCCTCGATAAATTATTGAGGGGGAAGTAAAGTTCGTTTATATTACTAAGCGGAGCAGTTGAGCAGAGGAGCATTGGAACATTGAATATGTTTCCATGCTCTCATGTTTCCATGCTCTCATGCTAAAATGTCAGAAACTAAAGAAAAAAAAGTGAAGAAAGCCGTGGAAGCGGAACAGGAAGTCAAGCAGAAAATCCGCATCAAGATCAAGGCGTTCGATCACAAAATAATCGACAAGTCCACCAAGACTATCATTGATACCGTGGAAAAAAGCAACGCTAAGATTTTCGGACCTATTCCTTTGCCGACCGAGAAAATCAAATATACCGTCAATCGCTCGACTTTCGTGAATAAAGACGCTAGAGACCAGTATGAAATGAGAGTGCACAAGAGATTAATCGATATTGTCGAACCGACGGCCAAAACCGTCGAGGATTTGACCAATCTGAATCTTCCCGCTGGCGTGGATGTGGAAATAAAAATGGTGTAAGCTGATCATGAGCAGAACATTTGAATTAAGTTCTTGGTAATTATTTAAACAACTCCTCTCGCGGAAAGTGTTTAGAAAATTGGCGAAGAACAAAAAGAAAGGAAAAATTCAACAAACATTAGCACAAAATTGAATATTGACTATTTTTTGATAATAAGTTATCATTATCTTAGTCATTTTTTGTGAAATTGACCATTTGTTGAAAGGTCAATTTTTGTTTTTAAAACAAAGAATATCGAGCAATTTAGATAATTGAATTATGAAATTTCTTATAGGTAAAAAAATCGAGATGACCCAGATTTGGCAAGGAGAAAATGTCATGCCCGTTACTAAAGTTCAGGCCGGACCTTGTTTTGTTACTCAAATCAAAAATAAAGCCAATGACGGTTATGAAGCCGTTCAGCTTGGTTTCGGCAGCAAAAAGGAAAAGAATACCAAGAAACCCCAGCTCGGCCATTTGAAACAGGTTAAAGCCAAAGGAGTTCAAGATAATTTTCAGTTTTTGCGCGAATTCGTCGTTGGCGCGGATAATAAGACAGCTTTGGAAATCGGCGATAAAATAGATGTCAGCGCTTTCGCGGTCGGCGAAGAAGTTGCCGCGACCGGAGTTTCCAAAGGACGCGGTTTTCAAGGCGTTGTCAAAAGACACGGTTTTCAAGGCGGAAGGAAATCCCACGGTAACAAAGATCAATTAAGAATGCCCGGCTCCACCGGCGCGACCGGCGCTGGCCACGTTTTTAAAGGAACGCGCAAGCCGGGACGCATGGGCGGCGAAACCGTCACCACCAAAAATTTGGAAATCATCGAGATTGATGAAAAAAATAATATTTTATTTATCAAGGGCGGAATCGCCGGCGCGAGAAATGGTTTGGTTCTGATTGCCGCTAAGGGCGATTTAAAAGCTGTCAAACCGGCAACGGCCGCGGTAGAAACCGCTGAAATCAAAACCGAATCGGCTGCCGAGTAAATAATTAGTTTTGAAAATCAAATGAAATTAAATATCTACAACCAAAAAGGAGAAGCTAAGGGACAGAAAGAAGTCTCGGAAGCTATCTTTGGCGTTAAAGTGAATATGGTATTGGTCAATGAAGCGGTAGTCGCTCAGATGGCCAATGAACGCCCGGTTTTAGCGCACACCAAGATCCGCAGCGAAGTCCGCGGCGGCGGCAAAAAGCCGTGGCGCCAAAAAGGCACTGGCCGAGCCAGGGCCGGTTCATCCCGCTCTCCGCTTTGGCGCGGCGGCGGTATCATTTTTGGTCCGAATTCCGATCGCAATTTTTCCAAGAAAATCAACAAGAAGGCCAAGCGCCTGGCGATGTTTATGGTTTTGTCCGACAAGATTGCCAATAACGGTTTGGCGATTATGGAAAAACCGGCTCTGGATGCTTACAAGACAAAAGTAATGAACGAAATTTTGAATAATTTGGAACCCGCCTTCGCTCCGCAGGGCGGAGCTACGGTGGACAAGGGAAAAGTTAAGAACATAAAAAAAAGAACGACTAAGAGAAGCATTCTTTTTATTAACGATGCTAAAGACGAGAAAGTTACCAATTCGGGAAGAAATTTAGCCGGAGTAAAAATTATCAATTTGGATAATATCAATATCGTCGATTTGCTGGGTTCCAGGAATATTATTTTCACCGACAAGGCGATTGATAAATTAGAAGCAGTTTATAAGAAATAATATGTCTTTATTTGGAAAATATAAAACCGAAGAAAAAAAGAAGGACGATAAAAAATCGGCTGTTGTTGGCGCTGGCAAGAAAGCCAAGCCGGAAGCGAAAAAAAGCATGAAAGATCTTTACGGCGCGGGCAAAGAAAAAGTCGCGGCCGCGCCGGTTGCCAAGGGAGAAGAAAAACCCTCCTTCGTCCCACCAAGCGGGACTATGGAGGATAAGTCGGAAGTTAAAAAAGAAGCGGCCGTTTCCAACGCCTATCGAGTCTTAATCCGTCCGTTGGTTACGGAAAAGGGGAGTCATTTGGGGGCGGAAAATAAATATCTGTTCGAAGTCGGTTATGATACTAATAAAATCGAAGTCGCTAAGGCGATCGAAAGCGTTTACGGAGTTAAGCCGACTAAAGTGAATATGATCAAATTAGCCGGCAAAGTCGTTCGCCGGGGAAGAACCGAAGGCCGGAGAAAGAACTGGAAAAAAGCGATCGTCACTCTGCCGGCCGGAAGCACGATTCAGATTTACGAGGGAATATAGATCAATTAAAAATTAAGAATTAAAAATTATATATTTTTTGAGAAAAGGTTGATTTTAAAATATACGAAATACGAGATACGAAATACTAAATACGAAAAACATGGGCATTATTAAAGTAAAACCGAATACGGCGGCGAGAAGAGAATTCGCTTTTGACGATTTCGCCGATATCACCGGCAAAGCCAAGGTGAAGAGTTTGTTGTTGCCGAAAAAATCCACCGGCGGCCGCAATTTTCAGGGGAAAATTACTACTCGGCATAAAGGCGGCGGCGTGAAAAGAGCGATTAGAATCGTTGATTTTTTACGGAATAAATATGACGTGCCGGCGGCAGTGGCGGCGATCGAATATGACCCGGGCCGCGGCGCGAGAATCGCTTTACTTTTTTATGCTGATGGCGAGAAAAGATATATCATCGCTCCGGTCGGTTTGAAAGTCGGCGATAAAATTTTAAGTTCCCGGAAAGAGATCGAGATAAAAATCGGCAACGCGCTGCCGCTCAAATTCATTCCGGCGGGTATGGCGGTTTCCAATGTGGAAATGGTTCCCGGCCAGGGCGGAAAAATCGCCCGCGGCGCCGGAAATTCCGTCTCGGTGATGGGCGTGGAAGGAGATTTCGCCCAATTAAGAATGCCATCCTCGGAAATCCGTTTAGTAAACAAAGAATGTCTTTGCACCATCGGCCAAGTCAGCAATCCTGATCATATGAATATCATCATCGGCGCTGCCGGACGCCAAAGAAGATTGGGCATCCGCCCGACCGTCCGCGGCACGGCGATGAATCCTAACGACCATCCGCACGGCGGCGGCGAAGGCAAACAGCCGATCGGTTTGAAGCATCCGAAAACTCCTTGGGGCAAGCCGGCGCTCGGAGTGCCTACCAGGAAGAAAAAGTATTCCAGCAGTTTGATTGTCCATCGGAGAAAGAAGAGAATTGAAAAATAAAATTCGTATTTCGTATTTCGTATTTGGTATCTCGTATATTTTTTAGAATGAGATATCATGTCCGAAATACGAAATACGAGATACGAAATACGAAAATTTTATGTCCAGAAGTTTAAAAAAAGGCCCATACGTAAATCCCAGAATCATCAAGAAGCTCAAAAATCTCAAGCCCGGAGACAAAACCGTCATTAAGGTTTGGGATCGAGCTTGCACTATTACTCCGGAAATGGTCGGGTTTACGATTGGCGTGCATAACGGCAAACAGCATATTCCGGTTTATATAGTGGAAAATATGGTCGGCCATCGTTTGGGAGAATTTTCTTTAACCAAGAAATTTATCGCTCACGGCGGCAAGATGGCGAAGGCCGAAGAAATGGAAGCGGCGGAAGCGGGAAAACCGGCTCCGGCGGCGGCTCCGGCAGCCAAAGCTCCCGAGGCTAAGAAAAAATAGAAACATGAGAGCATAAAAACATAAGAGCATAGGAACAGGTTGCGGAAAAACGTTCCACGTCTTGTTCTCATGTTCCCATGTTTCAATGCTTTCATGATGATAATATGGAAATAAAAGTCAAACTAAAATTTATCCGGATGTCTTCGAAAAAACTGCGTTTGGTGGCCAATCTTATCCGTGGCGCGCAAGTTGATGTCGCTTTGAACCAATTGAGATTTGCCAACAAAAAAGCGGTTGAACCGATCGCCAAATTGCTCAAGTCGGCCATTGCCTCGGCGAAAAATGATTTTGAATTGGATGAACATAATTTAATGGTGAAAGAAATCAGGATTGACGAAGGCGGAATGCTGAAGCGCTGGACTCCGAAGGCTCACGGTAGCGCCACTCCGATCCGGAAAAGATTGAGCCATATCAATATTACTTTGGGCGAACTTAAAGCTTCCGGCATCACGGCAGCGAAGAAGAAAGAAGTCGAGGCTCCGATTTCCCTGGAAGAAATGGTTAAAGAAGGGGAGAAGGCCGCCAAATCTAATGTTAAGGGGAAGGCGGAAAAACCCGCCTCCGCTAAAGCTACGGCGGGCAAGGAAGGCGCGGGCAAGAAAGGATTTGTCAATAAAATGTTCCAGAGAAAAAGCGGCAACGGATAATTCGTATCTCGTATTTGGTATATCGTATTTCGTATATCGGGTTAAGAGAGAAGAATATCAAAAAAAGACGCCGAAGATAAAATAACAAAAAGATTTCTGAAATTGATATAAAAATAATAATTAATAATTTACTTGTTAGTTTAAATTTCGTAAGAATATACGAAATACGAGATACGAAATACCAAATACGAAAAATATATGGGAAAAAAAGTAAATCCAAAAATATTCAGAATGGGAATCAACCGGACTTGGCCGTCCCTTTGGTTTGCTACCGGTAATGATTATATCAAAAATACCAAACAGGATGTGCTGACCAGAAGATTTTTGATGCAGGATCTGAAAGAGGCCGGCGTTGACAATGTCAAGATTGAAAGAGGCATTAAAAAAATATCTTTTGATATCACCGCCTCCAAACCCGGTATTATCATCGGCCGCGGCGGCAACGGGATTGAAGAATTGAAGAAAAAAATCCATACCAAATTTTTGAAGAATTTCCGGATGAAAGAAATCAATATCAACATCAAAGAATGCGATCGCCCGAATCTTAGCTCGCAAATCGTGCTGCAATCGATAATCGCCGATATTGAAAAAAGAATGCCTTTCAAGCGGACGATGAAACAGGCCGTTTCCCGCGTGGAAAAAGCCGGCGGATTGGGAGTCAAGGTCGTAGTGTCCGGAAGATTGAACGGCGCGGAAATCGCCCGTGAAGAAAAATTGGTTTCCGGAAAAATCCCCTTGCAGACTTTAAGAGCTGATATTGATTATTCCCGCGGCGTGGCCAAAACCAGCTATGGAACCATCGGCGTCAAAGTCTGGATCTATAAAGGCGAAGTTTTCGAAAAAGATATTAACAATAAAGACGGCAAAGGAGAAATATTGGGGAGAAGAAAATAAAAACAGCGATTCAGGTAACAAGTAGCAGGTAATATTTTTTAAAAATTATGCTACATGCTACTTGTTACCTGATACCAAATACCAATCTATGTTGATGCCCAGAAAAACTAAATATCGCAAGTCCCATAAGGGAAAAAGAGGCGGCAAGGCCACCAGCGGCCTGAGGGTTAGTTTTGGCAGTTACGGTCTTAAATCTTTGGAAAATTGCTGGGTGACGGCGAGACAAATTGAAGCAGCGAGACGCGTTTTGACCAGATATATCAAGAAAGGCGGCAGAATTTTTTGCCGCATCTTCCCGGCTAAACCGGTTACGGCTAAAGGCGGCGAACTGCCGATGGGTAAAGGCAAAGGTTCGGTCGACCATTATGTCTGCAATGTCAAGCCTGGCATGGTGATGTTCGAAATCGAGGGCGTTACTGAAGCGGAAGCCAAAGAAGGGATGAAATTCGCCGGTGACAAATTGCCGGTGACATCGAGATTTGTCAAGGCGAACGAGTAAAACAGATAGCAGGTAACAAGTAACAGGTAGCATTTCAATGGAAATAAGCCGGTGAGAAAGAGATGTTATATGATACTTGATACATGTTTCATGAATATATGGAATTTAAAGAATTACAAAAGAAAACTGAAAAGGAATTGCAGGCGATCTTATCCGAATATCGGGAAAAATTAAGATTGGCTCGTTTTAAGGATGCCAATAAGCAATTGAAAAATATCAGGGAGATCAGAACGATCAGAACCGTTATCGCCAATGTTTTGACTTTGCTTAATTTGAACAAGAAATAAAACCCACCCCGCCGCTCATTTCAATCGCGGCACCCCTCCCAAAAGGGGATTAAAATAAATGAATATGAACCAAGATAAAGAAATAATCAGAAGAAAATTTTCCGGCGTCGTCACCAGCGACAAGATGGACAAGACTATCGTCGTCCGGGTGGAAACGGTTAAGCGCGACCCGAAATACAAGAAAAGATACAAGATTGCCAAAAAATATAAAGTTCATGATGAAAATAATAAATATAAAGAAGGCGATAAGGTTGAATTCGTTGAGTGCCGCCCGCTGAGCAAAGATAAGAAATGGAGAGTATTGGTAAATAATAAATAATAAAAAATCAGGAAGTTCGTAAAATATTCCGTATACGAAATACGAAATACCAAATACGAAATACGAATATGATACAAGTTGGAACAAGATTAAAAGTAGCTGATAATACCGGCGCCAAAGAGGCCGAGTGTATTCGAGTTAACGGAACTTACGGAAAGCGATACGCTCACGTCGGCGATATTATAACTTGCGCGGTCAAGGAAGCGATTCCGCACGCGCCGGTTAAAAAAAGCGACGTCGTCAAGGCGGTTGTTGTCAGAACTAAAAAAGAAATAAAGCGCAAAGACGGCACTTGCCTTCGGTTTGACGAGAATGCTTGCGTTATCGTTGATGCGGACAAGGGCGAGCCGAAAGGCACCAGAATCTTCGGTCCGATTGCCAGAGAAGTCAGAAAAAAGGGCTTTGTAAAAATCGCCTCGCTGGCGCCGGAAGTCTTATAAAAGACATTAAAGAATCATTTATATATGAAGATAAAGAAAAACGACAAAGTGAGAATAATGGCCGGTAAAGACAGCGGCAAAGAGGGAAAGGTCCTGCAGATTTTTGCTGCCGATAATAAGGCCAGTATTGAGGGCTTGAATCTTTTAATTAAGCATTTGCGCCCGAGAAAACAGGGAGAAAAAGGCCAGAGAATTGAATTCCCCGCTCCGCTTTCGATCACTAATTTGGCTTTACTTTGTCCGAATTGCGGCAAGGTTACCAGAGTCGGTTATCAGTTCACCGAAGAAACCATCGGTGAAGGCAAGAAAATCAAGAAGAAAGTGAGAATTTGCAAAAAATGCGGAAAGGCTATTGAGTAGAGTTTGCCTTCTATTGATTACCGAAAACCCACCCTGCCGCTCATTTCAATCGCGGCACCCCTCCCGAGAGGGGATTAAAATTAATGATTATGAGATTAAAAGAATACTATAAAAAAGAAATCCTGCCTGAATTAAAGAAAAGGCTGGACATCAAGAATAACTTGGCCGCGCCGCGCTTGGCGAAGGTCGTGCTTAACGTCGGTTTTGGCAGAAATACCAAAGACAAAGAATTGATTAAGTTTATCGAAGAAAATTTGACGATTATCGCCGGCCAGAAACCAATGCTGAACAAAGCCAAAAAGGCTGTTTCCGCTTTTAAGATCAAGGAAGGAATGATCATTGGCGCTTCGGTTACTTTACGCGGCCAAAGAATGTGGGATTTTGTGGAAAGATTGATCAATGTTTATTTGCCGCGCGTCCGCGATTTCCGCGGCGTCAATCCGAAATCCATCGATCGCACCGGCTGTTTGACCATCGGCTTCAAGGATATTATGCCTTTTGCCGAAATTGAAGTCAGAGATTTGGAAAAATTGCATGGTTTGGAAATATGCATCGCGACCACCGCGAAAAACGCGCAGGAAGGATTAGAATTGTTTAGATTATTAAAATTTCCGTTGCGGCAAGAATAAAATCAATTATCACTTATCATTAAAATACTATGGCGAGAACAGCATTAATAGTAAAAGCGAAAAGAAAACCCAAATTTTCCACCCGGAAGATCAGACGTTGCTGGCGCTGCGGCCGTAATCACGGCTATATGCGGGATTTCGATTTGTGCCGTATTTGTTTTCGCGAGCTGGCTGAAAAAGGCGAATTGCCCGGAATTAAGAGAGCGTCATGGTAAGATAATCGAAGTAATTTATATAAACGTAAAATTGTTGAGATAATTTTGGTAAATAAAAGTTAAATGCTAAATGCTAAATGATGAATGCTAAATTGAAAGTAATTGATAATTTAGCATTTAGCATTCATAATTTAGCATTAAAATAGTATGACAGATCCAATAGGAGATATGCTAACAAGAATCAGAAACGCGGCCGCCGCGGGAATCGGCGAGCTGACAATGCCGGCGAGCAAGATGAAAATTGCCATCGCTGAGATTTTGGCGCGCGAAAATTGGATTCAAAAATTCGAAATTCTGGGAGCGGAAACCGCCAAGGGCAAAGTAAACGCGGCTTTCAAGGAATTGAAGATAGTCTTGAAATACAAGAAAAGCGGCCGCCCGGCGATCAGTTCCATCCAAAGAGTCAGCAAACCCGGCTTGCGAGTTTATGTCAGCAAGGATAAGATAACCACGGTTTTGAATGGTTTAGGTACGGCGATCATTTCCACTTCGCAAGGATTAATGACCGGCAAGGAGGCCAGAAAGAAAAAAACCGGCGGAGAAGTGGTCTGCGAAGTATATTAATAATTCGTATTTGGTATTTCGTATTTTGTATCTCGTATATTTTTAAAAAATATAGGGGTTCCGAAATACGAAATACGAAATACGAAATACGAATTCTATGTCTCGTTTAGGAAAACTGCCAATTAAAATACCGGCTGACGTTCAAGTGAAAATTGAAGGAGATTTGGTGACCGTGAAAGGTCCGAAAGGGGAATTGAAAAGAAAAATTCTTCCCCAGATTGCCGTTAAAGCGGGCGTTGGCGAATTATTCGTCAGCATCATTAATCCTAAGAATAAGAGAGAAAACGCTCTTTGGGGCTTGTATTGGAATTTAATCAGAAATATGATCATCGGCGTTAAGGATGGCTTTCAGAAAAAATTGGAAATCAACGGTGTTGGTTTCAAAGTCGCGGGCGCGGGCAAAAAATTGACTTTCAATGTTGGTTTTTCCCATCCGGTCGTTTTTGAATTACCGGCTGGCATCGACGGAAAAGTTGAAGAAAACGTCATTACGGTGAGCGGCGCGGACAAAGAATTACTGGGCGAAATCGCCAATCAAATCAGAAATATCAAAAAGCCCGAGCCGTATAAAGGCAAGGGAATCAAATATGTCGACGAAGTGATCAGGAGAAAGGAAGGCAAGGCGGCAGTTAAAAGCGAATAATAAACAGGTAGCAAGTAACAGGTAGCAAGTAACATTTTCTAGGAAAAAATTTGTGAAGAACAGAATGTTACATGTTACTTGATACATGATTCATGAATATGGACAAACAAATCGTTAGACAAGTTAAAAGAATCAGACGGCACGCGAGAATCCGCGCCAAAATAAAAGGCACGGCTCAGTGTCCGCGTTTTTCGGTTTTTCGTTCTAATCGCGGCATGTCTTTGCAGCTGATCAACGATGAGGCCGGCAAGACTTTAGTCAGCGCCGTGGCCAAGGAAGTCAAGACTAAGAAATTAAATAAGACTGAGCTGGCGGCGGAATTAGGAAAGCTTTTGGCTGAAAAAGCCATTGCCAAGAAAATCAGCCAGGCCGTTTTCGATAAGAGCTTTTACAAGTTTCATGGCCGGATTAAGGCGGCGGCTGAAGGAGCCAGAGCCGGCGGCTTGAAATTCTAACTACAAAAATTAGGATAACATAATTTTATGATAGAAGAGAAAGACAAAAAAATTGAAGAAGTTGCCGAAGTCGCGGAAGTTGTGGTTCCGGAAGCAATCGAAGAAATCGTCGGTCCGGCTGCGCCAGAAGAGACCAAAGGTCCGGCTGGCAAGGGAATTGCGGTTGAAAAAGGCAAGGGCGCCAGAAGATCTTTCGGTTTTAAGAAAGGCGGCTTGAAGCTGGAAAAAAGAGATGAATTCGACGAAAGAATTTTGGACATCGCCCGCGTTACCCGCGTTATGGCCGGCGGCAAGAGAATGCGTTTCCGCGTTTGCGTCGCTATCGGCGATCATAAAGGCAAGATCGGCACCGGCGTGGGCAAGGGGGCGGACGTAACCGCTGCCGTCAAGAAAGCGGTCAATCAGGCCAGAAAAGAAATTATCGACGTGCCGTTAGTCAATGATACCATTCCTCACCAGGTTTATAATAAATATTGCGCGGCCAAGATTCTTTTCAAGCCGGCCGCGAAAGGCAAGGGCGTTATCGCCGGCGGCGTGGTCAGAGTTATTTTGGAATTGGCCGGCGTCAAAAATATCACTTCGAAGATCCTGGGCTCCAAGAGCAAATTGAGCAACGCGGCCTGTACGATTGAAGCCCTGAAGAGTTTAAAAAGAATTGAAAATAAAATAGAGCACAAGAGCATTAAAGCATAAGAGCATAGAGCATTGAAACGTGAAAGCATAAAAAATCGCAACCTGCTCTTATGTTCTCATGCTCCGCTGATAAAATATGTTATCTCTCAACAATATTCAAGCTAAACGAGGGCAGAAAAAAACCAAGCGCGTGGGCAGAGGCAATTCTTCCGGCCACGGTACTTATAGCTGCAAGGGTCAGAAGGGTCAAAATGCCCGCTCCGGCGTTACCGGCTTGAAAAGACTGGGTATGCGCCCGCACATTTTGCAGACCCCGAAAATCGGCGGTTTCCGTTCTCTGGCGCCGAAAAATCAGGTGGTTAAAGTTTCCGCTATCAATAAGAATTTCAAAGACGGCGAAATAGTTTCCGCCGTCACTTTGTTTGCCAAATGTCTGATCAAGAATGCCCAAAAACCGGTTAAGATTTTAGGCAAGGAAAAACTGGAAGTTAAAGTTAAGTTTGACAAAAAAATAAAATTTAATCAGACGATTGCCGGCCAGTTAAAGAAATAATTTCGAATACGGGAGTGTTGTTCGCATTTTATATTTAGCATTTCGAAGGAATACGAAATACGAAATACGAAATACGAAATACGAAACTATGTGGGACAAAATTGAAAAAATTTGGAAAGCGAGGGACCTTCGGAATAATATTCTTTTTGTTTTAGCGTTGCTTTTGGTTTACCGTCTTATCGCGCACATTCCGGTTCCCGGCGTAAATATCGCGGCTTTGCAAAATCTTTTTGCCTCTAATCAGGCCCTGGGGCTGCTGAATTTGTTCTCGGGCGGCGGGATGCGCAATTTTTCTCTGGTGCTGATGGGTGTCGGTCCTTATATTACTTCCTCGATTATTTTCCAGCTTTTGGCGATGATCGTTCCGTCCTTGGAACAAATGCAGAAAGACGAGGTCGGCCGGCAGAAAGTGACGATGTGGACGCGCTGGCTCACCGTGCCGCTGGCCATGCTCCAGTCTTATGGCATGATCGCTCTGTTGAGAAGCTATTTGAGCCAAATTACGCCGTTTGACGTTGTTTCAATTATGATTACCACCACGGCTGGTACGGTATTTCTGATGTGGTTGGGCGAATTAATCAGTGAAAAGAAAATCGGCAACGGCGTTTCCATGATAATCTTTGCCGGAATCGTGGCTCGTTTGCCGCAGGATATTTTGCAGACTTTCAGCGTTTATGACCCTTCTAAGCTTTTTACCATTATGGCTTTTGTGGTCGTGGCAGTGGTTACCGTTATCGGCATTGTCATTATCAATGAAGGCCAGAGGAATATTCCGGTTCAGCATGCCCGGCAGATCCGCGGCAACCGCACTTTCGGCGGCACAACCACTCATTTGCCTCTCCGCGTCAATATGGGCGGCGTCATTCCCATCATCTTCGCCATTTCCGTGATTCTTTTTCCGGAAATGATCGCCCAGTTTTTCCAGCACGCGAAGACCGAATGGATCGCCAATGCGGCCGTCTGGATTATGCATGCTTGGAGCAATCAATTGATCTACGGGATAATGTATTTTGTTTTGGTTTTCGCTTTCACCTATTTTTATACTGAAGTTATTTTCCATCCGGATCAAATCGCCGAAAATTTGCAGAAGCAGGGAGCTTTCATCCCCGGCATCCGCCCCGGCATTCAGACGCAGGAATACTTGGCTAACACGACCTATAAGATAATTTTCGTCGGCGCCTTGTTTTTAGGGTTGATCGCCGTTTTGCCGCTCATTATCAAATCTTTCACGCAAATCGGCTCGCTGGCCATCGGCGGCACCAGCATCTTGATCGTCGTGGCGGTGGTTATTGATATGGTCAAGCAAATCGAAGCCCAGCTGACGATGCGCGAATACGAGGGGATGTAAAAATCAATTATAAATTACAAATTATAAATTATAAATAAAGCTCCTTTGAGGGCTTTTATTATTGGCGAATTTATAGTATAATTCCTATGTAAAAATAATTAATTTGGTTAAGACATTTTTTGCCAATATTATTTATAATTTATAATTTATTTTCTATGGACATTGCCCTATTGCCCGGTCCGGGACCGGAGTTTATGCTTAATGACCCGCACGTTGGCTTTAGGCGAAAATTAAACGATATCACGCTGAAAAACGAGTATAAGAATATCAGAAATGACATTGACTTGATTGTCGATGCCATTGACCCTTATGAGGAGATTATTAAAAGAGGCGGGTTAGACCGCGGGAATAGATTCCATATTTGGGAAAAGATCAGGGCGGCGGATAAGAGCCTGACGCATTGGGATATGGAATTAGTCATGAATATTTTAGAGCGTTTAAGCCGATAGCCTATGTTTGGACAAGCAAAAAAAATAAATAAAGACGAAAAACTTTTGACTTACAGTGAAAAAGCCGAGGCGGAAAAAATGGCCGAGCAGAAAAAAAAGGTGAATATTTTTCTTTCCCGCCGTTCCGGGGAGCAGGGTTCGACCGGTTATAAAACATCCCGCTCGTCTTTTGCCGGCGGCGAAGTCGAAAGCCGTTCCCGCGTTTCCCTGGTGGGAGGATCTACTGAAGGCGAAGTGGGCCGAGCCGCGGTGGGAAAAGTTAGAAGCAGGCTGGGTTTTGCCAAGGGCGCCTATGGCTCGGCCAAAACCGGTTTTGCCCAAAAAAGCGATTACGCGTCGGCGACCGGCAAACCGGCTGATAAACCGCCGACCAAACCGCTGGGCTTTGGGAAATAAAATTTAATAATCGTCCCGACGCAATGCCGGGATGCCGACCTTGCGTCGGCATAAATCGAAAATCGCAAATCGAAAATTATTTAAAATTTTGTTTGACGATTTTGTCGGAATAAAAATGAAAAGTACCAAGAAGCAAGTTATAATCTTTATGGGTCCACCGGGCTCGGGCAAGGGGACGCAGACCGATATGCTGGCTGAACGCTTGAAGATTCCGGCGATTTCTGCGGGCGAACTGTTGCGGCTGGAAATGAAGAATAAAACTAAAATCGGCGAAGCGATCAGGAAAGGGATGGATCGCGGAACTCTGGCGCCGGACAAGATGGTCAGGGAAATAATGGAAAAACGGCTCAAAAAATCGGACACTAAAAACGGTTTCATCCTTGACGGTTTTCCGCGGCACTATAAGCAAACCCGCGATTTGGAAGAAATTTTGAGCGAATTTCACGAATCAGAAAAAAATGTTTCAGTTTTTTATATTTACATCAGTCCGGCCGAAGCCAGGAGACGCTTGGGCAAGCGCCGGGTTTGCATTGCTTGCGGCCGAACCTACCATTTGGACATTAATCCGCCGAAAAAGAAAGGGATTTGTGATAATTGCGGCCACCAGATTGAGCGCCGCAAAGATGATGAACCCTCGGCTGTCAATCGCCGCTTGCGTAATTTTCACCGCGAGAACGATCCGTTGCTTGATTATTTTTCCGCCCAAAATATTTTATTCCGGATTAACGGCGAGCAGGGTATCGCCAAAGTCCAACAGGATATCTTGAAAGATATAAAATCACATAACACATAACAACTGACGTTTCCGGTTCTGACAAGTCAGAAGAAAAAAAATATTTGTCAAGTCAATTATTCTTCCCTGTTGTGTGATATATGTTACGTGAGAATAAATGATAACTATTAATAATAGAGAAGAACTTATCGCGCTTCGGGCCGGGGGGAAAATCCTTTCCCGGATTTTGAAGCAGCTTGCCGCCGAGGTCAAACCGGGCGTGAGCACGGCAATGCTGGAAAATTTGGCAAATCAGCTGATTGCCAAGGCTGGCGGCCGCCCCTCGTTCAAGAATTATGAAGTGGCAAACGGCCGGTTTTTTCCCAACGCTCTTTGCGCTTCGATTAATAATGAAATCGTTCACGGCTTGTCCGTTCCCGGGCGCGTCCTTAAAAAAGGCGATATAATCGGCCTGGATTTGGGCATGGAATATCCGGTTTCCGAGACAGAGGCCAGAAAATTCAGCGCGCGAAATCGGCAATCGGTTTTGGGCGGATTTTATACCGATATGGCGATTACCATGCCGGTCGGCAAGATCAATAAAAAAATCAAAAAACTTTTAGCAGTAACCAGAAGAGCGCTGGATATCGCCATCAAAGAAGCCAAGCCGAATGGCACATTAAATCAGCTGGGCATGGCGGTGCAGAATTTCGTCGAGCGGGAAGGATTTTCCGTGGTTCGCGATCTGGTCGGGCATGGCGTCGGCCATCAGGTTCATGAAGACCCGGAAGTTTTTAATTACGAATTCGTTTCTTACGGCATCCGCGACACGGTTTTAAAGCCGGGAATGGTGATCGCGATCGAGCCGATGGTGAATATCGGCAAAAGCGATACCAAGAGCGGCTCGGACGGATTTTCCATCATCACCGCCGACGGCTCGCTTTCGGCGCATTTCGAGCATACGGTGGCGATAACGGAGAAGGGGAATATTATTATCACCGAATAGAATATAAATCAAAAATCACAATTTCAAAATAGATCAAAAATCACAATTTTAAAATTTTGATTTGTAATTTATTTTAAAATTTAAAATTGAGATTTAAAATGGATAAAGAGTTGAAAATTTATCTCGGCGTTGATTGGGGCTCCAAGCGCATCGGCTTGAGCCTGGGCGACAGCGAAACCAGGCTGGCCACGCCGTTCAAGACGGTAAGCGGCGCGCACGATTTGGCGGAAACGGCGCGGGAAGAAAACGCCGATGTTTTGGTAATCGGAGAGCCGATAAAGATGCGCGGTATCAAGGAAGGCTTAGCGAAAGATTTTTTGGAATTCGCGGCAGAACTGAAAAATCGCCTGCCGGATATGGAAATAATTTTTATCGACGAGCGTCTTTCCAGCAAAGCGGCGGACGCCCTGCCGGGCGGGAATTTGAAGGCCTCACGCGACGAAGTGGCAGCGATGATCTTGTTGCAAGAATACCTAGATAAAATGCTAAATGCTAAATGCTAAATTGTTACAAAAATTTAGCATTCATCATTTAGCATTTAGCATTTTATGGAATCCACTTTCAACACTCGCGCCATAATTTTAAATCGCCTTGATTTCCGGGAAAACGATTCCCGGATTGTTTGTTATAGCGAAGATAAAGGCAAGCTGGAATTAATCGCGCGTGGCGCGAAAAAAGTAAAATCAAAATTGTCCGGCCATATCGAATCCCTGACTTTGTCGCGTCTGATGGTCGTCGTTGGCAAGGATATAAATTATGTCGGCACGGCGGCCGGAGAAAATTTTTTCCCGGAAATAAAAAATGATCTGGAAAAATTAAAGCTTGCCGGCCTCGCCCTGTCCTTAGTGGAAAAAATGACCCGCGAAAGCGAAATCGGCGGTAGCGCCGAAATATTCAATCTGCTGAAATTTTTTCTGGAAAATTTGGAATCAAATAATCCGGCGGCCATGTTGCCCGAATTTTTCAGTACTTTCGAGAAAGAATTAGCTGCCATTATAGGTTTTTCTCATCTTGATTTTGAAGAATTAAAGCGAAAGTAAGCCAGTTTTTTCAAGATTATTTTTAATGGTTTTTCTTGCCAAAATCAGCAAAATCGGGTAAGATAAGCACGTAACACATAACATAAAACACATAACAGTTAGCACGTAAAGTTTGTTACGAGTTATTTGTTATATGAAAATATCATGTTAAGAACTCATACTTGCGGAGAATTACGTAAAGAAAATATCGGAGGTACAATCGAACTTTCCGGCTGGGTTTATCGCCGCCGCGATCATGGCGGGGTAATTTTTATCGACTTGCGCGACCGTTATGGCGTGACGCAGATCAAGTTCGATGTTAATCACGGCTCCAGCGCGGAATTGATGCAAGAAGCCGACCAATTAAGAAGCGAATGGGTGATTAATGTTAAGGGCAAGGTCGCGGGCAGGCCGGCCGAAATGGTAAATCCCAAATTGGCCACGGGCGAAATAGAATTGGAAGTCTTGTCTCTGAATATTTTGAATAAATGCAAATCCTTGCCGTTTGAGATTGAAGAAGAAAAAGAAAGCCAGGCAAATGAAAATCTGCGCTTGAAATATCGTTTTCTGGATTTGCGCCGGGAAAAGTTGCAGAACATCATGAAAAAGCGCGACGAGTTCATTGTCACTATCCGTGAGTATTTTCATAAGCATAATTTTATCGATATCCAGACTCCGATTTTGGCCAATTCCTCACCTGAAGGCGCGCGCGATTATCTGGTGCCTTCGCGTCTTTATCCGGGGAAATTTTACGCTCTGCCGCAAGCGCCGCAGCAATTCAAACAACTATTGATGGTTGCCGGCGTTGACCGCTATTTCCAGGTCGCGCCTTGTTTCCGCGATGAAGACCCGCGAGCCGATCGCCATCCGGGGGATTTTTATCAGATTGATTTTGAAATGAGTTTTGTCAATCAGGAAGATGTTTGGGCGGTCACTGAACCTTTAATGATTGAGTTGACGGAAAAGTTCACTGATAAAAAAATTGTCACCAAGCCTTTCCCGCGGGTTGCTTATAAAGACGCTTTGGCGATCTACGGTTCGGACAAGCCCGACTTGCGTTTTGAACTGCCGATTAAGCCGATTACCGGGTTAATCCCGGCTGATTGCGGTTTTTCTGTCTTTGCCAGCGTCATTAAAGA
Organism: Patescibacteria group bacterium; assembly: GCA_028716485.1. Classification (GTDB taxonomy): domain Bacteria; phylum Patescibacteriota; class Patescibacteriia; order Patescibacteriales; family WJLG01; genus JAQTUZ01. The sequence continues at coordinate 17,764 of JAQUPS010000007.1, read as the reverse complement.
CGGCGGTGTCGTGCATGCTTTGAAGATCGACGGCGGTAATCAGTTCAGCCGCAGTATTATCGATGATTTGACCGAATTAGCCAGAACAAAAGGCGCGAAAGGTTTAGCCTATATCCAAATGCGTCCCGAAGGACCGGCTTCGCCGATCAATAAATTTTTGGGCGATGAATTGATGAACAAAATCATTGCCGAAGTCGGCGCTAAAACCGGCGATATAATTTTTTTCGGCGCGGATAATTTCAAGACAGTTTGCTCGGCGTTGGGCGCGGTGCGTTCCAAATGCGGTGAATTATTGGGCTTGAAAGACCCGAAAAAAATATCCTTTGCCTGGATCATCGACTTTCCGATGTATTCGATGTCGGAAATCGAGCCGGGAAAAGTCGATTTTGAACACAATCCTTTCTCTATGCCGTCCGGCGGCCTCGAGGCTCTGGAAAAAGAACAGCCCCTGAATATCAAAGCCAATCAATATGATTTGGCCTGCAACGGCTTTGAAATTTTATCCGGCGCCATCCGCAACCATGATCCGAAAATAATGTATAAGGCTTTTGAAGTCGCCGGCTATACCGCCGACGAGGTTGATAAAAAATTCGGCGCCATGCTTAGAGCTTTTGAATTCGGCGCTCCGCCGCACGGAGGAGCGGCCATCGGTTTTGACCGCCTACTGATGATTTTTATGGATTGCGATTCAATCCGCGACATTTACGCCTTCCCCAAAGACGGCGCCGGCCGCGACGTGATGATGGACTCGCCCGCGGAAGTTGCGCCCAAACAGCTCAAAGAACTTCATATCAAGATAGACGAAAAGTAGAAAAATGGAATTTGGAATATAGAATTTAGAATAATTTTGGTCTCGAGGCGAGACTGCCGCAAAACCAATTTTTAACTTTTAATTTTTAATTGTATTTCTATGGAACAAACCAACGCGGTTGCCGCGCCCGTCAAAAGCAATGCGGCCAAGTTCGTGTTTTTGTACCTTTTGCATCTGGTTTCGCTGGGGTTTATGACGGTTTCCTTCGGCAATGTCATATTCCAGATTATCAACAAGTACATTCCCGACGTGGTCGCTCCGTATATGGAAAATAAATTCGCGATTTCCGCCCTGCTGGTTTCCATTCCGATATTTTTCGGCGTCAGCTATCTGCTGCAAAAAAGCTTGTTCAGCGGAGAATTGAAAAAAGATTCCGGCATCCGCCGCTGGCTTACTTATTTGATTCTGTTTGTTTCGTTTTTGATTTTTTTCGGCTGGCTGATTTATTTCGTCAACAGCTTTTTGAACGGCGAAGTTTCCGTCAAATTCATCTTAAAGACGATAACTGTGCTGGCGATCGCCGCCGCGGTCTTCGGTTTCTATTTTTACGACATTCGCCGGCCAGCGGTGGAAAACGTCAAAGACAAAGTTTTAAAAATATTTTTTATCGTTTCCTTGTCCATGGTCGTTATTGTTTTTATCGCCTCGTTTTTCACGGTTGAATCGCCGATTTTGGCGCGCGACCGCCGGCTGGACGATCAGATAATCAATAATTTTTACTCGATTAATTCCTGCGTTGACCAATATTATCGTGAAACCAATAAGCTTCCTGCCAATTTCACCGTCATGACGGCTGATTGCCCTTATTTAACCTCTGACAATCTCAAAGATCAGCAAAGCGGCCAGCCATTTGCTTATCAGATCACCGGCACGACAACCTATGAAATTTGCGCTAATTTTAGGACTTCCAACATTGGCACGGCTAATAATCCCCAGGGCGTTTATCCGTCAGGTCCGGTAGTAAATAATATGGCTCATAATGTCGGATATCAATGCTTAAAGAATCAGGTGTACCCGCCGGCAAAAACTAATTAGTTAATCAGCGAATCAGATAATCAGGATATTTGTTTTGGAATAAAAAATTCCTCGTAAAAAATACGGGGAATTTTTTTTAAAAATATTTTACTAATTTCCAAATTGTTAAAAATCCTTGGATAAATTTTTTTTCCGTGCTATACTTAAAAAAGATAGCCCCCAAGTTGATTTTAAGAAAAATTCCTTCCCAAGAAAAATGAAAGGTGCTATAATAAATATATGAGTAAGAAAAAATTATCTTCTGCGGAAAAAGCGGCCGACGAGTCCGCCTTCGCCAAAACTTCCCCCGTCGCTAAAGCTATGGAGGACAAGCCGGCGGATAAAAGAAAAAAATTCCCCGCCGCGCTGATAAATTATTTGGAAGCGAAAGGGATCTCGCCGAAAATTTTAGAGCACAAAACAGTTTATACCGCTATCGATGCCGCCAACACTTTGAAAAGAAAAATGGACGAGATAGTCAAGACGCTTTTGATCAAGGCGGATAATTATTATTACATCGTTTGTCTCCCGGCCAATCAGAATATGGATTTTAAGAAAATCCAGCAGGCAATCGAGAAAGCGGCAGGACATAAAGTCAGGATCGTGCAAATTCCTTCGGAAAAGGTGATGAAAGAATTGCTCAAACTGCGCGAAGGGGGGATGTCAGCTTTCGGCAGTTTCCATAATTTACCGGTAATCGCGGAAAAAAGGCTGTCCGCGCTGGCTAAGGCTGTTTTTCCGTCAGGCAGCTTCAATCATTCAGTGGAAATGCGGGTCAAAGACTTTTTGCGGCTGGAAAACGCCGTTTTAGCCAATTTTGGCATAAATAAAAAAGTGAAATTAATTAAATCGCGCCCACCTTCACCAATTAAGATGAAAAAAAGCGCGAATAAAACCATGGCCAAGAGAAAAAAGAAGGCTGCCAAGAAGAGCAAAAAGAAGGGCTCGAAGAAAAAGAAGAGATAATATAGGCAGTTTCAAGGAGGATCCGCTTCAGCTCGTATGGGTTGAAGCGGATTTTCGTTAATTTTATGTGGATAAATGGCCTTTCAGATATGCATTTTTTCTGATAAAATATAAATATCATTTTATCATTATGCTGAATGTTAAGTTGGAAAAATTTGAAGGGCCGCTTTCTTTGCTGCTGAAAATTATCGAGGCGGAAAAGATGGATATTGCCGAGATTTCTCTGGCCAAGATCGCCGATCAATACGTCGAATTCATCAGGCAGACGGCCGATATCGAACCGGAAGCCATGGCGGATTTTTTGGTGGTGGCCGCTAAGCTGCTTTATTTGAAATCCAAGGCGCTTTTGCCGTATCTTTTTCCGGAAGAAGACATCGGCGAAGACGATTTGGAACGGCAATTAAGGATGTATCGCGAGTTTTTGGAGGCGATGAAAAAGCTGGAAGCGATCTTGAAGGAAAAACGATTTATGTTCGCCCCCCTTGAGCGGAAATTATGGAAAATGATCGGCGCGGAAGAGAAATTTTTTGCTCCGCCCAAGAAATTGGATAAAAATGAACTGGCCGCGGTTTTCAGGGAATTCCTGGTAAGGAGCAAGATTGTCAAACTGGAAGAAGAAACCATCAAGCATAAAGTCAATATCGAGGAAAAAATCCAGGGAATCCGCGACGCGCTTTTAGCTAAAATAAATTTGAGTTTCCGGGATTTCTTGGCCAAAGCCGAGTCGAAAACCGAGGTAATCGTCAGTTTCTTGGCTGTTCTGGAATTAATGAAGCAGAAAACAATTTCTGTCGAGCAGGGAGAATTGTTTGCGGAAATATTTATCAGTCGAAAATGCGATTGAAATTGGAAATTTGAAATTAGATATTTGAATATTTTTTAAATTCCTAATTTCTAATCTCTAATTTCAATTTTTATGTCTTTATCATCAAAAATCGAATCGCTATTATTTATTTCCGGCCGGCCGATGTCGGCTCGCGAGCTTGCTGAACTGGCCAAAGAAGAAGTTAAGAAAGTTGAAGAAGCCGGCGATGAGCTGATTAAAAATTATCAGGAAAAAAACGGCGGCGCGCGGATAATCAAAAATGGCAGCAGCTATCAGATGGCGACTGCGCCGGACAATGCGGCGCTGATCCGGGAATTTGTCAAAGACGAAACGACCGGCGAATTAACCAGGCCGTCTTTGGAAACCTTGACCATTATCGCTTATCGCGGGCCGGTTTCCAAAACCGATTTGGATCGCATTAGGGGTATTAATTGTTCGCTAATATTACGTAATTTATTGATACGCGGCCTGATTGATGCCAAGGAAGACAAGAAGAAAGATGAAAGTTATTATACCGTCACCTTTGATTTTTTACGCTTTTTAGGCTTAAATGAAGTGAAGGAATTGCCCGACTATGACAAATTAAGCAAAGATGATACGATTGACAGAATTCTGGAAGATAATCCGCTGGCAGAAAAATTGAACAATAATCAGTTATCGCCGGATTTGCCGAGTGATTCTTCCGGTGAGGCAGAGACAATAAATAATTAATGGAAAATTTATGCCTTTAGAACATCAACCCGAAATCGCCGTTTCCGATAATGAAGCGATTATTAACGCGGAAGAAATTTGGGGAGGGGACGAATCGGAATGGGCTGATTGGCGGACAGCTGCGCCAGAAGAAAGGGATTTGGATTTAGCCGGCTTCATGGCTGAACAGCGGAAATTGATCTTGAGCGAAGAAACCAGAGACGCCTATGCCGCGGCTTTTGCCAAAAAGTTTGGTCCCATGCCCATGCCGGAGCCGAGCGACGATGATCTGGCTAATTTTTTTCTGGCCAACGGCGGCTCGATATATTTTAAACGCCGTACCTACTGGCGCCGTCATGATCAAGATTTTAAATATATTGAAAATTATTACCAAAATAGGCTTTGGGAGAAAGAAACCATTAAACACGCCGTTAACAAATAGCCATTTATTATGACTTTGCCCGCCGCTATCGGTTTTATCATCACTTCCTTGCTGGCCAATATTTTTACGCCCTTCCCCGCTAGCCAGCCTGCCGCCGCGTCGAATTCTCTTCGCGACGGTGTTATTTTGGGCGCGATGGAACGGGCATACGGCCTGCCCGAGCAGACTCATGATTATTTTTATCCGGAAAATAATCTTCCCCCTAATGAAAATAAAACAGTCGTTGCCAAAAATCCTGGCAATAATTTTTCTTTGGCGATCGCCGCTTCTTCCAGTATCGTGATTGACCGAGATACTGGTACGGTTTTGTGGAATGATAAATCAAATGAAGTCCGGCCGATCGCCAGCATTACCAAATTGATGACTGTCCTGATTTTTTTGAACTCCAATCCGGATCTGGAAAAAATTTATGAACTGAAAAAAGAAGATGTGCGCGTCGGCGGCAAAAGCTATATTTATCCGGGCGATCGGGTTAAGATTAAAGATCTTTTTTACCTAACCTTAGTCGGTTCGGATAATACGGCGGCGGTGGCATTAGCTGGCTCGATTGGATTAAGCGAGCCGGGATTTGTCGCTAAAATGAACCAGCAAGCCAAGGATTTCGGTTTAAAAGATACTAAATTTGAGGATGTTTCCGGTTTGAGCAACGGCAATGTTTCCACTGCTCAAGAAGTGCTGGTCTTGGCTAAAAAATGTCTGGCCAAGGAAAAAATCCGCGACGCGACCATCGAACAGGAGTATGATTTTTCCACGGCGGGCGGGCGGGATGTCAAAGTTCTGTCAACCGACGCTTTGCTTTCGGTTTTTCCCGTGGATGGCATAAATATCATCGGGGGCAAAACCGGCCACACCGACGAAGCCGGCTATTGTTTTGTCGGGGAATTTATCGATCAAGCCGGCCACAAAATAATTTCCGCGGTGATGGGTACGAATTCCGATAATGACCGGTTCGCGGAAACTAAAAAACTGGTGAAGTGGGCATACGACGATTATGAGTGGCGATAGCCCGCGCAATGATAGACGTAAACGCCGTATTGTAATATAATTATTTAAGAAGCAGAAATTTGAAATTGGAAATTGGAAATTTGTTTTGAACAATTTCTAATTTTTAATTTCTAATTTCATTTATCTATGTCTAAACAAGCTAAAGGAGCGGCAAAGGCCGGCAAAGTGATTATCGGCAATTGGAAGATGAAAAAAGGTTTGGCGGAAAGCGCGGCCTTGGCCAAGGAAATGGTGGAAAAATTTCGGGATTTTAACGAGGACGGCAAGGTTGTGGCTATTTGTCCAACCCTGGTAGCCTTGACCGAGGTGGATAAAATAGTTAAAAAAAGCAATTTGAAATTAGGCGCGCAAAATGTTTTCTGGGAAGACCGCGGTTCTTATACCGGCGAAGTTTCTCCGCAAATGCTGATTGAAGCCGGCTGCCGATACGTGATCATCGGCCATTCGGAACGGAGAAAATACCTTTTGGAAAATTATTCGATGATCCATCAGAAAGTTCGCGAAGTGCTGAATGCCGAAGGCTTGGTGCCAGTGGTTTGCATCGGCGAAGAGAATGAAGACCGTAAAACTGACCGCCGCGATTTTGTTTTACTGAATCAGCTGCAGCAGGCTTTGGGCGGGATTGATATCTCCGAAAGTCAGCGGATCATCGTGGCTTACGAGCCGGTCTGGGCGATCGGTTCGGGAACGGCCATCGAGCCGTCCGAGGCCACCTATGCCCACAAGATCATCAGATTGGCCTTAGATGATATGTTCGGGATGCAGGCGGTGGAAAAGAGCTTTCAGATCATTTACGGCGGCAGCGTTACGGGTAAGAATGTCAAATCGTTCAGCAATTTGGAAAATATGGATGGGTTTTTGGTCGGCGGCGCGAGTTTGGACGCCGAGGAGTTTTATAAGATTTGCAAAGGAATATAGCAGGCTCTGGGCGTTAGGCGCAAGGCAAAAGGATTTTTTTATTCCGACCGCCTAAGCCCTAAGCCCTAAGCCCTAAGCCCTAAAATGTATAACATTATCCCGCTAATTTTGATTTGTGTCAGCCTGTTTATTATCATCGTTATTGTCGCGCGGAAATTTCCGGCTTTGGCCAATTTGGATGTGGAAAATATGCCGGCCGAGAAAGAAGCGCGCTTCAAAGAGCAGATCATTACCGGCCGCCTGCAGAAAAGCATGGCCAAGGGGAAAGCCAGGCTGGGAAAATTTTTCGGGTTCATCGGCGGAAAGATCGGCGCTCTTTTCGGATTAATCCAGGCAAAATTGCAGGAAGCCAAAAAAAATTACAGCGCTCACCCGGCCGCTTTGCCCCCTGAAGACAAGGAAGTGATGATTAATGGCCTGCTTGCTAAGAATTCAGCCTTGGACGACCGGGAAAATTTTGAAGCTAAAGAGGCTAATTTGATAAAAATAATCGAGCTGGAGCCGCGGAATTCGGAAGCGTTTATCGTTTTGGGGAGCCTTTATGCCGCCAATAAAAAATATGAAGAGGGGAAACAGGCTTTTGCCCACGTCTTGAAGCTTTTGGGCGATAAGGAGACTGACAAGCAGGCGGAAATTTATTATGATTTGGCGGCTATTTACCGCGACACCGGCGAGGCGGAAAATTCGTTGAATACTATAAAGATGGCCTACCAGCTTGAGCCTAATAATCCGCGCTATCTTGACTCTCTCCTGGAAATAAGTATAATAAATAAAGACAAAACCGCCGCTCAAGATGCCTGGGAAAAGTTGGCCGCGGTTAATCCGGAAAACGGCAAATTGGCGGAATTCAGAGAGCAAATAAACGAATTAGAATAAAATAATATTAATTGAATAAATTTTGCCGCTCTTTGGCGGCTTTTAATATTATAATTTGAAAATTTAAAACGCCGTTGTAGCTCAGCTGGTAGAGCACTTCCATGGTAAGGAAGGGGTCTCGGGTCCGATTCCCGACAACGGCTCAAACGATTTTCGATTATTAATGCCGAAAAAAATCTGCCGCAAGGCGGTTTTTTGTTGACTTTTCAGATTTTTTAGCTTATAGTTATTTTTCCAGTTCTTTTTATAAAGGAAATAATTATACACTTGATAGGAGGATTTATGGAGAAAAAGGTTGTTTTGGGCATTGATTTGGGCGGCACAAATATCAAAGGATTGCTGGTGTCGGCCAATGGCCAAATTATTGGCAGGGATGAGCTGAAAAGCGATGTAACAAAAGGAATTGCGGCGGTGGAGGAGAAAATTTTGCAATTAGCGACGCAATTGGTTCGAAAAAAGCCAGAGAATTGCGAGCTTATTGGCGTCGGTTTATGTACTCCCGGCGTAGTTGATCCTAAAACCGGAATAGTCAAGGAAAATTCGCCAAATATTCCGGGATTAATCAATTACCCGTTAGCGCAAAACATTGCAAAAATAATGCGTTTGCCCGTTCTGAATATGAATGACGCCAAGGCAGCCGCCTTGGGTGAGGCTATCTATGGCGCCGGGCGCGGTTCGCGATTTGTCTGTTTCTTGGGCCTGGGGACTGGCGTAGGCGGAGGGGTAGTAATCGACGGCAAGCCTTATCTTGGTTATAATAATTCGGCAGGCGAACTCGGCCATATTTGCGTAGAGAATGGCGGTTTGCAATGCCGTTGCGGCCAAAAAGGATGCCTTGAAGCATACGCCGGAACCGAAGCTTTTCTTAATTATTGGGATTTCTTGTATCGAGAAGCGAAAATAGAAACCCAATATTTTCCTAAAAACGGCAAAGGAAAAATATTTGATATTTTTTCCCGCGCTAAACAAGGCGATAGCCTTTGTCTGAAGGTAGTAAAAGAAACCTGCCATTATCTGGCGCGAGGGATAGCGCAAATATTGACCCAGTGGAATCCGGAGGTATTCGTCATCGGCGGACAGATTTCTCGGGATGGAGATTTTTTCCTGCCGTTTATCAGGGAGGAAATTAATCAGAAACTCGGAACTTCACGGCCATGCCTATTGAAAGGCTTCGAAATTGTTGCTGGAAAATTTCCAGCAGAAGCCGGCTGCTTGGGAGCGGCTCGCAATGCTTTAGAAAAAAATTGCCTGACAAACATTAATTAGTTCGGTAAAGATAAGGCCGCGAAGAATAAATTCGCGGCTTTTTTAAATAAAAAATCAGCTTGCTTTTTGTTTTTTCTCGTGATAAATTGATTATATTGAAAATATTAATCGGTGTCTGTTTAAATATTAAATAGCTTGCAGTGCCTATTTCATTTTGGTATAATACGAATATGGCAAAAATTACTAACGACAAATTAAGTCTTGTTAAGAATTTTTATCTTTCCGATAATTTGAGCGCCAGAGAGATCGCTGAAAAGTTAAATGTTTCCTCGGACGCTGTTTATTATTTTTTGAGAAAATATAAAATTCCCAGAAGAGATTACACGGAGCGCAATAAGGTTGAATTTGTCAAAAAAAGGCCTTCTTTTAAAATAAAAAATAACTTGAATGCTAACGAAAAAGAGTTGAAAACAGCCGGCGTAATGCTTTATTGGGGCGAGGGATCAAAATGGGAAGGCGAAAAGATAGTCGATTTTACCAATAGCAATAAGGATATGATTGCTGTTTTCATAAAATTTTTAAGAAATATTTGCGGTATTGACGAAAATAGATTAAGAGTCTATCTTTATTGTTATGCCAATCAGAATGCAGTCGAGTTAAAAAATTTTTGGTCGAAATCGACGGGGATTCCGCAGAAATATTTTTACAAGCCTTATATTAGAAAAGATTTTAATCCGGAAAAAAGTGAAAAAATGAAAAACGGCTTGATCCATATAAGATATAATGATAAAAAGCTGTTGTTGACAATTAAAAATTGGATAGATGAATTTATAGATAAAAATTGTTAAGAAATTTGGGTCGGTGGCAGAGCGGTCAAATGCCCATGACTGTAAATCATGTGCCTCACGGCTACGAAGGTTCGAATCCTTCCCGGCCCACCTTCGTCCGCCGAAGCGGACTTCGGTGGGTGAAACCCACCATTTCCGCGAAGGCGGGAAAATAATCCCGACGTTAAGTCGGGATTTTTTTGTCCGGGAAGAATTCGGATCTTTTTTGGCAATAAAAATCCCGCTCCATTTTTGAAGCGGGGATAAGGGTTGTAGCAGTCGCTACTATTGGTAACAACGCCGGATATTGTTCATTTTGACTGCTTGCCGTTCCAGGAAAAATTTTTTGACGCGCGGAATGAAAAATATTCCGGTAATAATAATAGCGGAAACTGCGGCAACAGCTCGTCTGCTCATAGAAACCCTTTCTGTTAAGTGGAAAAAGAGCAAAAAATTATTTATCAAATTGTTAAGCTGTGGAAAACGGATAGCTCTGATTAATATATTAAAAATCATGAAAATAAATTTTACCATTTATTTCAATTAATGTCAATAGCGGATTTAAAATATTATTATTTTTTATTTAATATCAGCAATAATTAATCAATAATCAGAATTCGCAGAATTGCTATTAAATTTGCGAAAAAACGATATTACCCTTGATTTTATTGTGTTAATTTAATAACAGGTGTATAATGCTAATAAGTAAGCCCTTTTATAGTTTTAATAATTCTTTGATTTTTAAACAGGCGGATAATCCGCTAATAATTTTTTCAGCCGAATATCGGACGGAATCCCAAGTATTCGAATGGAAAAAATAGCAATTATTTGCCGGATCAGGGAATTATCTCTAATTAATTTAAATAAATCACATTTACCGGAAATTAAGGGCAATCCGGCAAATATGATCAACTACTATGGCGAAAATGACCAAAGCGCAGATCATGGCTGGTTTAGCCGAAAAAACCGGCATGAAGAAGAGCGAAGTTGTAGCCTTGATGGATGCAGTCGTCGAAATGGCTTACAAAGAAGTAAAGAGCAACGGCGAATTCGTTGTTCCGGGCTTCGGAAAAATGGTAAAGGTTAATCGCAAGGAGCGCATGGGCCGCAATCCGGCGACCGGCGAATCAATCAAGATCCCGGCCAAGACTGTGGTTAAGTTCCGCCTTTCCAAGGCCGCCAAAGAAGCGGTTCTCTAGTTAAGAATATAGTTTTAGAAAAAAATATCCCGCCATAAAGCGGGGTATTTTTTTTGATTGAGATTGTAAATTAGAGATTTGAGATTAGGTGTAAGCAAATCACACCCCCTAAATATTAAATTTAATCGGTATGGCCGTTTTGTCGCGCAATAAATGGTATCAATCTCAGGGCAGAGCCCCGCACCCTTTTTTCCAAAAGGCGTCCTCGCCTATAAGCGGACGAGGTATTTATCATCGCTCGCTTCGCTTGATAATAAAAATTTCGCAGTAATAAATAATCCAAATTTCTAATTTCCAATTTAAAATCTCCGATTAATTTTTCCATTTTCCCACATATTGTCCGATGCCGGATTCGTTCAGCTTGTTCCAGAGTTTTTTCCGGGAAAAAAGGAACAAGAGCGCTGAGCGCAGATCAACCTGATAACGGCTCTCGATGATACGGTATTTAAGGAATCCCGATCTTAGCGCCCGTTTGATGGTGCGTTTTTGCACGCCGCCCAGCTTGGCGGTTTCCGCCATGGTCAGCCAGATCGGATTGGCCGGTTCAAGGGATAAAAAATCCGAATCATCTTTTGTTTTTTTTCGGTGAATGTTTCTGGCGGTCGATTTACCTCCTTTTTTTGAATTGGCCAGTCTTTTTTTTATCACCCTGGGCATTGATTTGATATTTTCTCCGGAAGGCAAATCCCCTTCTAATATTAAGTTGTCCACAGGCTGTTTTTCAACACTAAAACGTTTATTATGCCTCGCCGATGCAGTTTTAGCACTATTATTCGGCTCAATCTCGCGTTTAAGTATTTGATAAAAATCAGACATAAAGATTAAAGAAGAAGTCAGGAGATATAAATGGTAGGAACGTAACGTTTTGCGTTCAAAAAATATTAAAATGGTTGACTTTAGTCCACGATATTGTGGACTAAAGTATATTAAATTAGCTTGTATATAATAAAAATACAAGATAAGTCCACAATAGATTGGACTAAAAGTAAATATTTTGATGTTTTATTGGCATATTTAAACATGTTTATTTAGATTTATCAATTTTTGCATTCTATTGTCCACGATATAATGTACTAAAGTTGTTTGGTGAGATGAATTATATACCTACTGTTGAAAAAATTCAAGCATTTGTTTGCCTGGCGCGCCAAGTCTTTGATGGTTAGGGACTGTCGCCGAATGCCGTTTTCGTCATAATTCTCAAATTTTGGTAAATTTATTTGAAAATTTTTCAGCTGATACAACCGTATTACCTGAAAAATTTTGAAATAAATTTCCTCAAAATTATGAAAATTCTGCCAGAAAGAGCATTCGGCGACAGTCCCATATTTTTCTTTACCGCACCCCTGAAGTTTCAACGCAAGATATTGCCCCGCTTCGCTAAAGCTATGCGGGGCAAGCTGTTATCTTTTTGCTCTATCCCGTAGGAACGGATTATTTATCCGTTCAAATCCCGGGAACGCAAAATATTGCTTTCCCGCGGGCCGGATTATTTGTTTATATTTTTTTGATTTCGGGCATCATATTGATTTATAGCGGTTTTCTGTGTTATACTCTTAAATAAATAATGGTGCGGTAAGCACTTGATTTTTTGTTTAACTGATTTATCGAATGAATAAAAACCGGCAAGACAAAAAATTGCTTTTTCGGGTTAAGAAAAAAGATAAAAACGCTTTTATCGCCGCTTATGATCTATACGCGGACGAGATTTATCGTTTTGCCTTTTTCAAGGTTGGCAACGCGGAAGAAGCCAAGGATCTGACCTCGGCGGTCTTCTTGAAGGTTTGGAACTACGCGCAGAGCCAGGGGCTTGATGAAAGCCAGTCTTTACGGGCCTTTATTTACAAAACCGCCAAGCATCTGGTTATTGACCATTATCGGCAATTGCGCGAAATTGAGACCAGATTGGATAATGCCGAGAACGGCTTGCTGGAAACTTTAACCGATGAAAAGCAAAATCCGGAACAGCAGGCGGAGATTTTGTCTGACATGGATTTGGTCAGGGCCGGCCTGGAAAAGCTTAAAGATGAATATCGGGACATGATTATCATGCGCTTTGTGGACGAATTATCTTTCGCGGAAATAGCGGAAGCGACCGGTAAAACGGCCGGAACGGTTCGCGTGCAGACTTTTCGCGCCCTGCAAGCTCTGAAAGATTTATTGGCGGATAAGAAATAGGAGGTTTTGTCAACTGTAACGTTTTGCTTTCTTTTACGTATATTATAGTGTAGAGGAACCATCATTTAGCGGCATCGTGACAGTCCAAGAGTTTATCGGAATAAACCATATGAATGATAAAGATTTGATCGCTAAGCTGAATATTTTGAAAGATGTTAAACCCGAGTCTTCCTGGAAACAGGAAACCCGGGATCTTTTGTTGGCGCAAATTTCCAATTCCGTGGGTCAAGAAGTCAAAGTCAGCCTGTTCGAAGCGATGGCCTGTGATTTTAAAAACTTTTTTTCCTTTTTGCCCTCTACTGCCTGGGCCGTTATCTGCCTGATGATCATCTTGACCGGCGGCAGCTTCGGCGCGCTGGCGGCTAAGAATTCCAAGCCAGGCGACACTTTGTATATCGCCAAAGTTTGGAAAGAAAAAATTCAGCTGGCGATGACTTTCAATCAGGAGGATAAAGCGAAATTGGATATGAAGCTGGCCAGCATCCACGCGATGGAAATAACCGAGGTATTATCCGACCCGAATTTCAATGTTGCGGGAAATCAGAAGAAGGCGGAACAGCTGGCGCAAAATTTCAAGCAGGAAATAAATACGGTAAAAGAAAGATATTCGGAAATCAATCAAATGCGGCAAGAAAATTTAGCTCTTAACTCGTCCGGATCGGCGGTTAATAACACCAGCAGCAATCTGGCGGCCGGCGATGATAATGCCAAGGTCGGTATCGGCGATATCCAAAAAGACGCCAGCGGCAAAGTCTACGGCGTCGAATCAGGCAAAGACAGTAAAGGATTGCAATTTTATGATCCCAACACCGGTTCGAAAGATAATGTCGGCATTGGCAGAGCCACTTCCGCTTTAGGCGCGCCGCAAAGTCTTTCCTCCAGCAGCGGCCCCGGTTCAGCGGTGGCTCACGTGGCTTCTTCCACGGTTAGCGCGAGCGAAAATATCAATACCACTTTGGATAAGGCGACTCAATCTTTTGATATTAAAGATTTTTCCGGAGCCAAGGATATGCTGGATCAGGTGGGAAAAATTATTGCTAATATCGATTCCGGATCGGTTAAGGGCGCCAGCGAGTCCGGAACTTCCACGGCTGGCAGCGGCGCGGCGGGAACTGTCGGCAGTTCGAGCGGAAAATAACATGCGGCAGGTATCAAGTAACAAGTAACAGGTTTTTCATGGACATGCTACATGTTACCTGATATATGATTTATGCCTTTTGACGAAAGATTAGTTTTAAATAAAGAGAACAAGGCGAATATAATTTACGACGAGCATCTGGTTCGTTATCGATTGGCAGCGCAGGCGGCGGCAGGAAAAAAGATTTTGGATATTGCTTGCGGTTCCGGCTATGGATCAAAAATATTAGCCGAAGCGGGAGCGGCAAAAGTTACGGCGGTTGATAAAAGTCCGGAGGCCGTGGCGATGGCTAAGCAAGATTACCACGCCGCTAATCTGGAATTTAAAGCAGGGGATGCCGAAAATATCGCCGAAGCGGATAAATCGTTTGATCTGGTTGTTTCTTTCGAAACCATCGAACATTTAAATAACGCGGAAAAGTATCTGGCGGAAATCGCCCGGGTTTTAAATGCGCAAGGATTTTTTTTGGTTTCCACACCCAATCGCGAAGTATTCGGCCAAAAGAATCCTTATCACTTGCGCGAGTTCACTCGCGGCGAATTCGAAGCAGTATTGAAAAAATATTTTAAAAATATTTTTATTCTGGAACAAATAAACGGCCTTGCCAGCTTGATTAAAGCCGGTAATACCGGCAATATACTTTTTTCTCCGCCAGCCGGCGGAGCATCCGCCAAACCATTATATTTTATCGCTGTTTGCGGCAATAATAATTTACCCTTGGCCGATTTATTCAGGGAAAGCGTCGTGTCCGTAAATCCAGCAGCATTAGACAGGATGCGGAGTAATCCAGCGGTAAGATTGATTGATAATATTTATTCTTTAATAACGAAAATTCCAGGGATGAAAAAGATGTTTGAAATCCGAAACCCGAAACTCTAAATCCTAAACAAATTCGAAATTCGAAGCACGAAATTCAAAACGTTTTGAATTTCTAATTTTGAACATTTGGATTTGTTTCGAGTTTAGGATTCAGGATTTCTAATTTAAATTTAGCCGGAGCCGTTAAATCCGAAGCCAATTCGGGCTTAACGGGTCCGATTAAAAACGGGCTATGGAGTTCTTTAAAGGTCGAAGCTTATCTTGTGCAGAAATTAGAACGCAGAATATCGCGTTCCGACGACTGGTCTAAACATTTGATAAGATGAATTCCTTTTAACAAAAAAATTAATTTTGCTTTTGAAAAAAGTAATGGACTGAAGAGCCAGAGTAAATCAGCTAAATTTTACTCTGCTCAGCACGGCTTCTAGTCTAGAAGAAGCTTAAGAGGCAAATAGTTTGTCTTTTGATCGGGTAGGGTATGGGATTCCAATTGATTTGCCCAGGCACTAAATCCCTGAAATTTTCATAAGCAATTCCGCTTTATTTAAATTGTTCGCGCGCGTTAAGCGTTCGGACATTCAGATAGGGCTTCCGAAACTACTTATTATGAGTATGTTAAAAAGAATTTTTATCGGTAGCGTCATGATGATGACTGTTTTGTCGATGTCGATCGTGGTTGCTCCGCAAGCGAAAGCTGCGGCGTCAGCCGGCGATTTGATTAAGATCAGCGGTCTTTCTTCTGTTTATTACCTCGGCGCTAATGGTAAGAGATATGTTTTCCCGAACGAAGCGACTTATTTTTCCTGGTACAAGGACTTCTCCGGCGTGATAACCATTCCTGCTTCCGAAATGGAAGGTTATCCTTTGGCCGCGAACGTCGTTGTCAGAGCAGGTACTAAATTAATCAAATCTCCGAGCATCAATACCGTTTACGCGGTTGAACCGAACGGCGTTTTAAGATCGATCGTTAGCGAAGCTAACGCCATCAGTCTTTGGGGCGCGGCTTGGGCGAAGAAGGTTATCGATGTGCCTGATTCGTTCTTCGTGAACTATACGGTTGGCACTCCGTTGGCCTTGGGCCAATATCCGGCCGGCCAGCTGATCAAGACTTCCGGTTCTCCGGACGTCATGCTTTTTGCTGCCGACGGCACGGCGAGAAAATTCGCCTCACAGGCGGCTTTTGATGCCAATAACTACAACTTTGCCTACGTGGAAACCGTCCCTTCTACCTATGTCATGCCTTCTACCGGCGCGACAATCAATGGCATGGAGAGCGGTTTGGATACTGTGTCCCAGAGTGGTGTGATTCCGGGTCCGGTTGCCGGCGGCAGCGGTATTTCCGCGGCTTTGGCTTCCGATACTCCGGCAGCGGCTTCCGTGGCTGAAAATGCTTC
Organism: Patescibacteria group bacterium; assembly: GCA_028716485.1. Classification (GTDB taxonomy): domain Bacteria; phylum Patescibacteriota; class Patescibacteriia; order Patescibacteriales; family WJLG01; genus JAQTUZ01. The sequence goes on along the minus strand of JAQUPS010000007.1, from coordinate 1,458 downwards.
GGTTCCGATGTTGAAGTTTAACTTGACCGCTTCCAATGATGGCGCGGCCACTGTTAATTCCATTATTTTGACCGCCGATGGTTTAGGCGCTGTTTCCGCGATAACGAACGTTGTTCTTTTCGCGAACGGCACCAGAATCGGCAATGTTAAGAGCGCGGTCGATTCCAATCGCCAGGCGATCTTCAACTTAGCCACTCCGTTGTCTATTCCGGCCGGCCAGACTATCGCGATCACCGCGAAAGCTATCTTAACCGATGCCAATCAGCACAATTTGAGCGTGGCAAAGGCTTCTGATATCGGCGCTTCCGGCGCTACTGTTTCCGGCTCATTCCCGTTATCCGGCAACACCATGAGCGGCGTTGCTGTTACTGTCGGTCAATTGACCTTGGCGGTGGACGGCAATCCGTCGGATGTTAATTTGGGCGATGTCAACGCGATCATCGGTAAATTCAAATTTACCAATGACAACGTCGAAGATATCACTTTGAATTCCGTTACTGTCCAAAGATCGGATGGTACTTCCGTCAATGGCGATTTTGCGAACGTTTCGCTCTATCAAAATGGCGTGAAAGTTGCCAGCTCCTTGGGCTTTACCGGTAAATCCAATGGTTATGCCACTTTCAATCTGGCTTCTCCGATTCTGATCAAAAAGAATCAGACCGTCAGATTCGAAGTGCATGCTGATATCATTGATGGACGCGCTAACGACACGGTTGTCGTTTCCGTGGACAGCACTTCCGATATCGCCGCCATCGGCAGCGTCTATGGCCAAGCGGCCAAGATTGCCGGCGCCACCTTCATTCAGCTGACCTATTCCGCCAGCGTCACCGGCTTTAAGATCAAGGCCGGCACGATCGCTTTGGCTAAACAGGAAGCTCCGAACGATAAGGTGAGAGCGAATCAGCTCGGCGTGGTTTTCGGCACTCTCAAGATCACTTCGAATAGCAGCGCTACCGCTTCTTTCGACACCTTGAAAGTTACCATTACCAGCACCGGCGATAACGCAGTCGCGGGCGCTTTCAACTATATTGAGAACGTCAAGTTAGTTGAAGTATCCACCGGTCAGGGATTTGACCTTGCCGCTCCGTCTTCGGGCACCAGTCTTACGGAGGTTTACGGCGCGACCAGCAATGTCGGCAAGACCTTGGTTACCGGCCAGACTTACACCTTCAATCTGGTGGCCGATGTCAAATCAACCGCCACTTCTTCGAGCTATCAGTTCAGCATTGCGGATGGCGATCTGATCGTTCATGATCAGAACAACACCGCGATTACTGATGTCACTCCGGCTTCCATATCTTTCAATGCTGTTACGGTGCAAAAGCCGCTGGTAACCTTCTCGATCAACCCGATTTCGACCGCGTTAAGCTCGGTTGTCGGCACTTCCGACATCCAGGCGATTAACTTCAATATGAAGGCTAATCAGACCAGCGATTTGACGGTTAGCGAGTTGGATTT
>JAQUPS010000006.1 GCA_028716485.1 Patescibacteria group bacterium | reverse complement strand
TCGGCTTTGGATGGAACCGCGGCCACCGCAAACTTCGGCTGGCAGGATTCCTCTGATTCCGCGGTCGTCTATCCTTTGCTGATCTCGGTCTCTAAGGTCGACGGCACGAAGGTTATCGAACCGTAATTAAATAAAATCTATGAAAAAAATATTATTTTTATTTTTCACCATTCTCTTGCTTGCGCCGTCAATTGCTTTGGCCGACGATTCTTTTCCGTCTTTCCCAATGTCTTTTTATGGTTCGGCTAAACTTGATAACGCCAGTCTTCCCGCCAATTCAATAATTCAGGCTTTTGTTAATAATTCTTTGGTGGGGCAGGTTACTTTAAACGAAGCTGGAATTTACGGCTACGATAATCCGACAAAAATTCGTTTAACAATCGGAGAATATTCCGAAAATGAAATAATTTTTAAATATGTGCTTCCCGGAACAAGTATTGCGTTAACAGGGGGTTCGACGAATAAATATTCAGGGACTTTTGAGTCTGGGAAAACTCAAAGTATTAATTTTGTTTTTACAACTGTTTCCGCGCCTCCAGGAAATCAACCTTCCGGAGGTTCTGGCGGTGGCGGAAGCGTTACTAAACCAATTACAGTTCCCGCGCCAGTGAAAATAATTAGCACGTCAACATTGCCGGTAACTAGCAATGTTCCGATGACTATGGAAACAACTGAAGTATTGGGTTCAAAAATTATCAACTATTCCGCCTTTAATACCCTATTCGGTTTAGATGGCGCGCTGGCTAATGACATAAGTCATAATGAAGCGGAAACTATTACCAGCCAGCAGGAATTATTGCAGTTAAATAAGGTAAACGAAAATCTTTATAATAGAGTAGTTGGCAGCTATCTTTCTAAATTAAGCGACTCGACTAAAAAGGCGATTGTTTATTTTATACAAGTTGGTACACCCACCACTAAAAGATTGGGTTCCGGCGAGCAGGCGGGGTCATTGAATTCTTACATATCCGCTTTTAATAAAGTGCCGAGTTCTACTGTAGAATGGCAAGATGTCGTTAAAATTGCTAACGGACGTTGGCCAGCGCAAAAAAGCCAAACGGCCGAAGATAACGCTGTCGCGAAATTTAAGAAAGTCTATTTGAGAGTTCCAGATATGAAAAATGTCAACGACAATGCCGCTGTTACCGTGATTACTTATGGTTTAAGGCCGGCCAGCAGAAATACGAATAGCGAAAAAGCGGCCATCAAAAGTTTTAAGGTGATTTTCAAATATAATCCGACTTCCGCCGTCGATTGGGATATTGTCAGGGCGATTGCTTATTCCGGCGCAAAAAGATAATTCATTTTTTCGTTCCACGACTATCAAAAAGTGCTAACTATACACGTTGTTTTCTTGACTTTTGTTTTGTGATATAATAGTATTAATTGAATTAACTTTGGACAATATGGACGAAGGAAAATTTTTAAAAGTTTACGCCAATCTTCCGCTAAGCTTGCGCAATGAAATTGTTTTGGTTCTGCCGGACAAAGGACCGATAACCTGGAACGCGGCTTATATTGAAGTAAAAAACAAAACAGAATTGGGCGAATTGATTTTGCGCAAGCTGGATGATTTAAAAATTATTTAAGTTTTATTTTTATGGAAAACGAGCAGGAGCTCATAAAAGAGATTGTTATCGCTCGCCTTAAATCCTTGCCGGAGGATATGGGTGTTTCTATCGGTTCGGAGGGTAATTTTAAAAAAGAAGAATTGATTTCGTCGGTTGAAGAAGGCGGGGAAATGGGGCAAAAAATCATCGAGGTTGAAATGAATTTTTTAAGAGGGCTAAAGAACGGCATATTATATGAATAATAAGCTTCTTCTTACGCGCCCCAACCACGATCAAACTGTCAGATATATTTCAACTTGGGCCGAAAGGGTTAAAAATTTTGCCGAAGAAAGAGATTTTAATGTTTTAGATTTAAAAAACGGCAGGGCAAAAAGAAAATATTTGGAAAGCATGCTTAAAAAACAAGATCCAAGCCTTGTTTTTTTAAATGGTCATGGAGACAATAGCGTGATTACCGGTCAGGATAATGAAATTTTAGCCGCGGTTGGCGATAATGAAAAAATATTTGATAGCAGGGTTATTTATTCCTTGTCTTGCTGTTCCGGCAAAGAACTTGGTCCGGCGCTGGTAAAAAATGGCGCCAAAGCCTTTATCGGCTATAAAGAGAAATTTATATTTGTTTATGATGAAAAGTGCCGTACCAGGCCGGAGCAAGACGCGGTAGTAGATAATTTTTTAGATCCGTCCAATCAAGTGATGATATCTCTTATAAAAGGGCATACCCCGAAAGATTCTTGTTTAAATGCAAAAAAATCATTTTTTCGTAATATTCAAAAAATGCTTTCCAGCCAATCATCTTCGCTTGAAAATTCCGCTGTAAGGTATTTAATTTGGGATATGCAGAATTTGGTTTGCTTGGAATAAATATTGTATTGGTAAAATTATTTTAGCTATTTCAATTGAGGAAGATGTTTTTATCTCCCTCTTTTATTTTTCGTAAACTATGGTAAGATGAAGTCATAATTTGTTTAATTTGTTCGTAGTATTCGGATATTTCGTAGGTTCGGATTATATGATCAACGTTTATGTCGGATAAAATTCGATTAAGATTCGCGCCGTCGCCGACCGGGTTTCTGCATATCGGCGGGCTGCGCACCGCGTTATTCGATTATTTGATCGCCAAATCATTAGGCGGGGTTTTGTTTTTGCGTATCGAGGATACTGACCAAAAAAGGGAAGTGGAAGGAGCGGCGGATAAATTGATCGAAATTTTGGCTTGGGCGGGAATAACTTTTGATGAGGGTCCGCACATCGGCGGAAATTTCGGCCCGTATATCCAGTCGCAGCGTCAGGATATTTATCAAAAATATAATAAGGAATTATTAGCTAAAGGCGAGGTTTATCCTTGCTTTTGCACCGAAGAAAGATTAACGCAGATGCGCGCCGAGGCCGAGGCGATGAAAAAACCGCCGCGCTATGACCGGACTTGCCGGGATTTAAGCGCTGATGAAGCTGCCAAGAGAATCGCGGCCGGAGAAAAATATGTCATCAGGCATAAATTGCCGCTGGCGGGAGAAATTATCGTTCACGATGAATTGCGCGGCGACTTGAAATTTAATATCGCCGATTTGGATGATTATGTTTTGATCAAATCCGATGGCGTGCCGACTTATCAATTCGCTTCGGTGGTTGATGATCACTTGATGGAAACCAGCCATGTGGTTCGCGGCGAAGAATGGCTGCCGTCTTTGCCGAAGAATATCCTGCTTTACAAATCTTTCGGCTGGGATGCGCCTAAATTTATCCATCTGCCGCTGGTTTTGGATAAGAACGGCGGAAAGTTAAGCAAACGCAAAGGCGACGTGGCCGTGGAAGATTTCCGCGCCAAAGGCTTTCTGCCCGAAGCCTTGATAAATTTTAACGCGCTCTTAGGCTGGCATCCTGCCGGTGAAAATGAAATTTTTTCCATAACTGACGCAATCAAGGAATTCAAGATTGAGGACATCGGCACCAGTCCGGCGATTTTTAACACGGATAAATTGGATTATCTGAACGGTGTTTATATTCGAAAAAAATCAATCCCGGAATTGATCGAATTATGCCGGCCGTATTTGGCGGAAAATTTAGCCCTTACTTCGAATGATTTTAAAAAGACTGACGAATTCATCGGTAAAGTTGTCAGTTTAGAGCGCGAGCGGCTGAAAAACTTATCGGAAATAGGGGAGCATACCAAATTATTTTTCGTCGATAATTTAGAATATGATAAAAATTTACTGGTCTGGAAGAAATCAACGCCCGAAGCGACCAAGGTAAATCTGGAAAGTTTGTTTGACTTTTTAGATAAAATAGGCGATAATGATTGGCAAACTAAAAAATTGGAAGAATCGGTAACCGCCTGGCTGAAAAGCAATAATTCCAGCGTTGGCGACTATCTTTGGCCGATGCGCGCGGCTTTGACCGGTGAAAAAGCCAGTCCGTCGCCGTTTGAAATGGCCGATGCCTTGGGTAAAGCCGAAGTTTTGGATAAAATTAAAAAAGCGATAGAAAAATTAAAATAAGCTCTTTAACAAAAGGAGGAAAAGATGGATGATTCGGACAAACGGACGATGGTTTACGAAGTGGTTTATAAATCCATCGAAAAAAACCTTAACGATTGGAAGAAATTTTCCGATAAAGGCATGGATGTTTTTCGTAACGACAAAATTGCCGCTGAATTTTTTTTCATGGGTTCGAATTATGTCAGGATTTTTCTTGGAGAATTGACTTTTCTGTATCCCGCTCAAGAGGCCTACGAATTGGAAAAATTATTGGGTTTGACGGAGCTGCGAAGATTCAATATCATAGAATTAACTCCAATAGCAGCGCAACTATCCGCTTCCCGCAAATTCACCGAGGCTCAAGCTTCTTTCTGATTTTTCAAATTTAGACAATACCTCGCTTGCCAAGAGCGGGGTTTTTATTCGGCATTTGGGCTTTAGGTGCAAGGCTTATGGCTAAAGGATTCTGTTCAGACCCTGGCCTTGCGCCATAGGCCTTTAGCCCAAGACGTAAACTGTTCAACAAGCTAAGGATTTGTGTTATAATAACGGTATAATAAAAAATTTAATTAATGATCCTGATAGGCTGAAATGCTTAAAAATTCCAACATAACTTTATCCAAAATTTTCGCCGATATTTTCAAAGATATCGTCTTTTTTCCGTTCTGGTGGTATTCCCTCGGCTTAGCCAAGATTGTCAAAGGTTTGGCCGGATTTGTCGCTGGCAAGGAAAAATCTTTAGCCCTGATAGTGTGGATAAAAAATATCTTCGTGCCGATGTATGGCCAGCGCGATATCCAGGGCGCAATCATCAGTTTTTTTGTCAGATTGATCCAGATTATTTTCCGCAGCCTGATTTTATTGTTTTGGGTGATTATTGCCTTGATTATTTTTTGGCTCTGGCTTTTATCGCCAATCTTGATTATTTACATGATAGTCCTGCAATTTTGATATATGAAGCAAAATTCCGAACAATCTTTCATCACCTGTCCGACCTGCTCGGGCAGCGGCGCCAATGACAAGAATTTTTCTTGCGCCGAATGCGGCGGAATCGGCGAAGGCCTTTTTTATCGCGGCAATTTTTTGTATTGGGGATTGCGCATCAGCCGCGGCAATATTTTCTTGCGCCAAGTCAAGCATTTTTTGGACTTGCTGATTGACCTGATCGCTTTTTTGATCTTTATCGGCGGGTTGGGTTCGCTGGTTTTTTGGCTTTGGCAGAATTTATCAGCCGGAATTTTAAATAAAATTTTATTTTTCTGGCAGGAGAAAAGCATTTTCATCTTATTTTTCTGGTTGGGGCTCGCGGCGCTGATGTTTTTGATTTATCGCGCCGATAAAATGCGCGACGATGAAGCGAGAATCAAAGAATTCAAATTAATCGAACTGAAAACTTATCCCGATAACTGGGAACAATTGCGCCGCTATAAAAAAAGACTGGATATTTCCCTGACTTTCCGGGATAAGACATTGTCGATAATCGAGGATGCTTATTCGCTGGCGCTGAAATTGAAAAATCCCGAGGTTACCAGCTTGCATTTATTTTCCGCCATGCTTAAATCGGTCAAAATTTCGGTTCTTTTCGCCCGGCTTAATGTCAGCGGACGGGATTTGGTCGATCGGCTCAACAGCCAGCTATCAGCTTTGCCCGCTACTTTGAAAAAAGAAGCTGATTTGAAAATCGCCAATGAAGTGAAAGAAATTTTAATGCAAGGCTTTGTCGAAGCCTATGAATTAAAAGAAGATAATACTACGGTTCTGAATTTGCTTTTGCCCTGCGTCGTCAGCAATCGCATTGTCGCGGAAATTCTTTTGGACTTGAAGATCGATGAAAATAAAATCAAGAATACCATCGCCTGGTTCCGTATCAATGAACAGCAAGTGGCAAATTACCGGCTTTACCGGAAATTAGCTATTTTTAAACCTAAGACGATAATGGATCGCGCTTATACGGCCGTGGCCACGCCGCTTTTGAATAATTTCGGCTATGATCTGACGCTGGCCGCCAAGTGGGGAAGATTACAGCTTTGCGTGGCCAGAGCCAAAGAAATCACCGCTGTTTTTGATGCCTTGAAAAGCGGGGCGAACGGGGTTTTATTGACCGGCCAGGACGGAGTGGGCAAGAAGACGATAATCGAAGGCATTGCCCGGGAAATGGTTACCGAAGAAAACGTGCCGGATTTTATGCGCGACAAGCGCTTAATCGAGCTGGACGTGGCCAGATTGGTTTCCGGGGCGACAGCCGCCGATGCCGAAGCGCGCCTCTTAACTATAATTGACGAAATAAATCGCGCCGGCAACATTATTTTATTTATCGACAATCTGGAAAATATCATCGGCATTACGGCCGGAGCGGAAGGCAGTTTGGAATTGTCCGAAGTCTTGGCGACCCAGCTGGAAAAAGGATTATTGCGCTGCTTGGCCACGGCCTCGGATCAAAATTATTCCCAGCATGTGGAAAAGTCGGCCATCGGGCGGACGATGACGCGTTTGAAAATCGCCGAGCCGGACAAAGACCAGGCCATTCAGATTTTGGAAAGCAAGATCGGCTATCTGGAAGCGCGCAACAATATATTCTTTTCGTATAACGCGATCGAGGCCGCGGTCGAGCTGTCCGCTAAATTCATCCACGAAAAATCCTTGCCGGAAAAGGCGATTGAAATCTTAGAAAAAACCGCCGTCAAGGCGGCCGGCGAGCATAAGGGCGAAAGGCATATTTGCGATAAAAATGACATCGCCTTGATCATTAATCAGCTGACAGAAATTCCGGTGCAGGATTTAGGAGAGCAGGAAGGCGAAAAATTATTAAATCTGGAAGAAGAAATCCATAAATATATGGTTGACCAGGAGGAAGCGGTCGACATGGTGGCGAATAGTTTGCGCCGCGCCCGCACGGAAATGCGCGAAGGCAAGCGGCCGATCGCCAGCTTTTTATTCCTCGGCCCGACCGGCGTCGGTAAAACCGAACTGGCCAAAACCATTTCCCGCGTTTATTTTAACAAGAAAGATCTGCTGGTCAGGCTGGATATGAGCGAATATCAGGAAGAAGACAGCATCAAGAAAATGATCGGCGATTCGGACGGCACCAAAGGCTATCTGACCGAAGCCGTGCGCCAAAAACCTTTCTCGCTTATTCTTTTGGATGAATTTGAGAAAGCCAATCCGAAAATTTTTAATTTATTTTTACAAGTGATGGATGACGGCCGCCTTACCGACGGCCAAGGCCAGACGATTGATTTTACCAATAGCATCGTCATTGCCACTTCCAATGCCGGCTCTAATTATATTGAAGACGAGATTATTAAAAATACGCCGATTGAACAGATAAAAAATTCTTTGATCAATGAACAGTTGAGCCGGATTATGCGGCCGGAATTGATCAATCGCTTTGATGGCATCATCGTCTTCAAGCCGCTTTCGGAAAAGGATACTGTCGCCATCGCCCGGTTGATGCTGGCTGACGTGGCGGGAATGCTTAAAGCGAAAGGAATGGAATTGGAAATTTCCGATGCCGGTTTGGCGGAAATCGCCCGCTTGGGCTATGATCCAAAATTCGGCGCCCGCCCGTTGCGCCGCCTGATTCAGGATAAGATCGAAGATGAAATCGCTAAAAAAATATTAGGCAATGAATTAGCTCGCCGCGATACGGTCGTCATCAACGACAGCGCCGAGATAGAAGTTAAAAAAGCGAGGGAGTTATAAGATTAAGAGCAAAGATCAAAGAGCATATCCAAAATCCGAAATCCGATATTCGAAAAGAAAAGGACGCGTATTATTAAAAAATAATCGCGTCCTTCAACGGTTGCTCTGGTCATTTAATCCTCCGCGGTTATGGCGTACATTCTGTCCAGCACTTTCTTCAGGGTCTGCAGGAAATGCCGGGACGGTTGAGACAACGCTTTTTCGCTTTGATTTTCTTCCTGAGCCGCTAATTCTTTGGCGACTTCAGTGTAGATTTCCAAAGCTTTCGTGTCGTCAAGCTTGGGCGGATCAGAATCGGAAGAAGCAAAAACCAGGGCATTTATTATCCGCTTGTCTTTGCAATCCATTTTTTACCTCCTTTTTTGGCAAGCGTTAAAGAAAGAGCATTCCTAAATTCATCATAAATAATTTTTTATTTAATGTCAATACTTTCCTATTTCATCCCGGCAATCTGCTCCGGGGCGCTGGCAATAGTTTTTACTCTGCTGGCGATGCGTTTGGCCGCCAGGTTTAATATTCTTGACCGTCCTGACGCGCAAAGGAAATTCCACGATAAGCCCATTCCCTTGCTCGGCGGCCTGGCGATTTTCGCGGCGTTTTTTTTGACGTTGTTTTTTTTCCGCGCCGAGCTGATCGTCGGCGTCCTCACCTGCCGCCATTGGCTCTGGTTTTTTGCCGGCGCCTGTTTCTTGATGGTCGGCGGATTTTTTGATGACAAATATGATTTAAAGCCAAGCCGGCAGATTATCTGGCCGATTCTGGCGATTGCCTGCGTGATAGCCGGACAAATCGGCATTGGCAAAATCACCAATCCTTTGGGTGGTTTTTTGTATATCGGCGCCGGCGCCTCGGCGATTTTCACGGTTATCTGGCTCTTGGCGATGATGTACACCACCAAATTACTCGATGGACTTGACGGGTTAGTTGCCGGAATAAGCGGCATCGGCGGATTGGTAATTTTTCTTTTCACTATTTTTCCCAAATATTTTCAGCCGGACATCGCCCTGGCGGCGATAATTTTCGCCGCCGCCTGTTTCGGTTTTCTGATTTTCAACTGGCATCCGGCCAGAATTTTCCTGGGCGAAGGCGGTTCATTGCTCTTGGGCTATATTTTGGGAGTTTTAGCCATTATTTCCGGCGGCAAGATTGCCATTGCTTTATTGGTTTTGGGGTTGCCGCTTTTGGATTTCGCCTGGACGATTTTGCGGCGAACCATTGCCGGAAAAAATCCTTTCCGCGCTGCCGACCGGGCGCACCTGCATTATCGCTTGCTGGGCTTGGGCATCGGGCAGAGAAAAACAGTTTTGATTTTTTACGGCTTTTCTCTATTGTTCGGTTTGAGCGCTCTATTTTTGCAAAGCCGGGGAAAATTATTGGCGATAGGATTGCTTTTTTTAATTATGGTCGGGCTGATTGTCGCTTTTGCTTTTTTGGAAAAAAAATCGTAGGAACGCGATATCTTGCGCCCCATAATATTCACAGGCGAAATTATGAAAAAATATTTATTAATTTTTATTTTGCTTTGCTGGGTGGCAGGAGTGCTATCGCTGCTTTGGTATCCGATGGTTGATGTGCCCAGAACTGTCAGAGAGATAACTTATTACGATAAAGCGGCACATCTGGTATTTTTCGGCGTCATGGCATATTTATTTATCGTGATTGGCATTGCCTGGGATAAATTTAAATTCGCTCGCATCGCTTTATTTTCATTTACCGCGGTTACCTTGATTAATGTGCTGGGCGAATACGCGCAGGCTTATATTCCCGGACGCACGCCTTCGTATTTGGATTTTTCGGCCGGCTTGATCGGAACTTTACTAGCCATTCCTTTGGCTTACATGCTTAATTACGCCCCTCGGCAAAAATTGCTCTTACATGTCTGCTGCGCGCCCTGCGCGGTAGCCGTGGCGGAAATCTTGCAAGCCGGGTATAAATTGGAATTGTATTTTTTCAATCCGAATATTCACCCGGAAAAAGAATATCGGAAGCGCTTGGCTGAGGTTAAGAATCTAGCTAAAAAATTCGGTGTTAAATTGAGAGTAGGGAATTATGATTATCAGAACTGGTTAGAGGCGGTCAAAGGCCACGAAGCGGATCTCGAAGGCGGTTCCCGCTGCGAACTGTGCTTTACCCATCGCTTGCAGTCGGCCGCCGAGCTGGCCAGCCGAAGAAATTTCCATTTTTACGGCACAACTCTGGCTATCAGTCCGCATAAAAATTCTTATCTGGTCAATAAAATCGGCTCGGCCATCGCCGAATCAATGGGCCAGAAATTTCTTGATAAAGATTTTAAGGAAAACAACGGCTGGCAGCGCTCCCTGGTATTATCGAAAAAATACGGTTTTTATCGGCAAAAATATTGCGGCTGCGAATTTTCTTCTCGTAACACGTAGCGCGTAACACGCAACAAGCCGCCGATAAAATTTCCCTTTGATTTTTATCAAGGAAATGATATAATTGCATTAAGAAGAAATAAAGGTAACGGGCGATTCTTTGCATGTTATGTGTTATGGGTTGCGTGTTACGTGATTTATGACCCGTGAAAAATGGGAAGCGATTAAGGGAAAAGTTCTGGATGCCGGCAAGGTTATCGATAAGGGGTCGGAGCATTTCGACGAGGAAGGCGGAGTTGATATTGATTTTATCGAATTTGAAAGCCCGATTGGAAAAATCAGGCTTGAATTGATCGAAAAGCCTTTGGTTTTGGGTAAAAAAACCATCTATTCTCATCGCGGCGGATCAGATACCGGAGTGGAATATCTTTACAGCCCGACGGAAAAAAGTTCCCGTTTGGGAATTTACAAATGGGACGATGCTCAGGATGGTTGGCTGGAAATCAACGCGGAAAAATTTTCCTTTTCCGAAATGCTTTAGTAAGTCATCAACGTTGATATTAATATTTTTTTGAATAAAATGCATGCCACGATAAAATTCAGAAGTCAATGGCTGTCAAGCAAATTTATTTTTGTGTTGGCCGCCGCTATTGTTGTGGGCGGTTTTTTTATGTTTGCAAAAATTACATTTGCTGATACCGCCGTAGCTGGTAGCGTGAGCGCGCTAAACGGAAATAGTTTTACGATGATAAGTGACAGTAATACGGCTTACACAATTAATACCACGGGCGCGACTATCTTTACGAAAAACAGTGAAGGCGCGGCCATTGCTGATATATTGATTGGGGACAATGTGATTATCCTGGGGGCAAACAATGGCATAATTGTAACCGCTTCATCTGTGATTGACAGGGGGATTACCATGTCTTTAATACCAGTTGTTAAAATAACTGTGGAGGGCGCAGGCGCATCATTTTCACCCGTAGGAACCCCTGATTTTTCTCAAGCATACGAAGTGTTCGTTGATAATAACATCCCATACGTAACATATATGGAGGGGAACAATTCTATAATTGTAAAAAAGTATAATGGAATTAATTGGGAAAACGTAGGAGGTCCGGATTTTTGTAAAGGTTTTAATCCTTCCTTTTCCTATTTATCCGTATACAATGGCACTCCTTTTGTTGCTTGTATTGATGGCGTAATGAAGTATGACGGAACAAATTGGGTATATTTAGGCAATTTTAATTTTTCTCAACAAGGAGGCGCGAGAGTTGCTTCCTTATCAATATCCGATGGCATCCCATATGTAGCATTCTTGGATAGCTATAATAATTACAGTGTTACGGTAATGAAGTATAATGGAATCAATTGGGAAAACGTAGGAAATCCGAATTTTTCAGATAAAGAAAAATATATTTCTTTATCCGTATCCAACGGTATTCCGTATGTAGCATATTCAAACGGAGGAAATATTAACGTAGAGAAGTACGATGGAACTATTTGGGTAAACGTAGGAAATCCGGATGTAAGCGTTGATCAATTTAGCCATTATCTGTCCTTTTCCGTATCCGATGGCGTTCCGTATTTAGCATATGAGAATATGGCAAACAATTACAAGATTAATGTAATAGAGTACAACGGGACAGGTTGGGTAAACGTAGGAAACCCGGATTTTCCTCGTCAGGGCGGAGCAACATGGCCTATAGCGTTGTTCGTTGAGAATGGTACGCCGTACGCGGCGTATATCAGCGGTGAATATAATATTCGTCCGGTTGTAATGAAATATGATGGCACTAACTGGGTAAGCGTAGGCAGTCCCTATGTTTCTGGTTGGTCGCTTGGCACAGACACCTCCATCCTCCCTTTATTCGTTGATAATGATACGCCGTATGTGACCTACCCAGATTATTATACTTGGCAAGGCTTTATAGTTAAGCTGAATCAAATCAATGGCGTTGTCAGCGGCGATACCTTGCAAATGAATGCAACCGTATTTCCATCAAGCGCAAGCAATCAAAATATAATATGGACAGTAATAAACGGAACGGGCTCGGCAACAATTAATCAAACTGGCTTGCTTAATGCGAAAAATCCGGGAACGGTGACCGTAACGGCAACGGCGAATGATAGTTACGGGGTTAGCGGTTCGGAGCAAATCACGATAACAAATAACGGGACAATTCCAATTCCCCAACTTTCTAATCTCGGTCAGTTTAGGTTTGACGGCACAACTCCGATTTCCGTGGGCGTAAGCATCACAGAAAACATTGTGGTGTTTCGGGGCACGCTAACTAACCCCGCGAACAACCAGACGCAGTTGCAGGTTGAAGTCCAACCATCAGGAACCGCATTTACCGGCGTGCCCACCGCGACCAGTAGTTTTGTCGCTTCCGGTCAGATTGCTTCGGTAGCTTTATTGAATTTATCAAATGACCAATATCACTGGCAGGCAAGAGCGGTGGATTCGCAAAGCAATGCCTCGGCCTGGCAAACAATGAGCAACCCTGCCGTTGCTACGGATTTTTCGCTCGCGCGCAATCCGGTAATCATCGTGCCGGGGATTTTGGGGAGTTATTTAAAGGATTATCTTTCTGGCGACGAGCTTTGGCCGAATTTTGCGCTAATGGCATTGCCGGGGTCGGATAGTTATTTGAACGCGTTAAAATTGGATCAATACGGGAATCAAGACGAGAATAATCCGATAGCAAATTCGGCAGATATTTTTAGAGATGTGCATCTTGAAATTATAGGAAAAGTTTTAATTGATAGAGATTTTTTTAGGGGGTTGATAGAAGAATTAGAAAATAATGGTTACGAAGAGAATAAAGATTTATTTGTTTTTCCCTATGATTGGCGGATGAATCTTGATTCGACTACTGGTGACAGTCAGTCCATTTGGCAAGCAACTTTAAAACAAAAAATAATTGATATAAAAAATCAAACCGGCGCAGAAAAAGTGGATATTATTGCCCACAGTATGGGTGGATTATTGGTCAAGGACTACATTGATAAAAATGGCAATGATAACATTGATAAATTTATTGATATTGCTACGCCGCATTTAGGTTCGCCAAGCGCTTTTAAAATATTGAATTATGGAGATGATTTGGATATAAATTTTTCTGGGATATTTAGATTAAATCCAGATGAAGTTAAGTCTATTTCCCAAAACATGCCCTCCATTTATCAACTTCTTCCCAGCCGTAAATATTTTGAATCAGACATTCCCGGCCTTCCCATAACCAGTAGCTACATCTACGATATCGCCGGTGGCAATCAGAACGTTGGCATTTTAAGTCCGCTCAATTATGATCAGTCAATGTCATTTTTAAACGATCAAGGAAGAAATAATTTTTTACTCGGTTATGTTGGAATAAACGCAGTCAATGTCAACGATGAATTGCATAGCAGGATAGACAATCTACCCAATTCTGACAATTACTATAATATCATCGGTTGCGGTCAAGCCACCTATGCCGGGGTAGAGAAAAAAGGCAATGGAAATTGGGCATTGCCTCCGGTTGACGGCGATGGCACGGTGCCTCTAAAAAGCGCCATTCCATTCGGTAGCCATCAATATTATACCAATGCCACAACCCATGGCTATATTCCAAGCGCAAACGGCGTTCGCCAACTTGTCACGTCAATTTTGAGCGGTAATGAAAATAATTTTAATTTTTCGCAATATTCAAATTTAGGTCAAAGCCAAGACCAGCAGAGAATTTGTAAAAGTATTAACGGAACCCAAGTCGGTTCTCACAGCCCGGTAGAATTAAATATCTATGATGAAAATGGCAATCACACCGGTCCGACCGTCGACGGTGATATTGAAGAAAATATTCCCGGCGTAACTTATGATATTTTAGGTAATGATAAATATGCGTTTTTGCCAGCCGGCCACTCTTACCGCGTCGTCAACCAAGCCACTTCCAGCGGCGAGTTAGGTATTACGATTCAAAAAATAGAAAATAGCCAGCCAATCCAATTCGCTTATTTTGATTCGGTCAAGCTTGATTCTGCCGCTGCCAATGTTGAATATGATATTTCCGATAACCAAACGCAGTATTTGGCCAAAGTTGATTCTAATGGTGATGGTACGATTGATAAAACTATAGCCCCGGATTCGGTGCTCACCGGTGAACAAATAAACGATCTGACCGCTCCGCAAACGACTATAAACATTTCCGGTCAAGCTGGCAATAACGGCTATTATGTTTCCGATGTCCAGATAAAATTATCCGCCACCGATGACAATTCCGGAGTTCTGAAAACTGAATACAGTTTGGATGACGGCCAGGTCTGGCAGGATTATGTAGATAAGATAATTTTGTCAGGAGACGGCGAACATAATATTATTTACCGTTCCATCGATAAGGCGGGAAATCAAGAAGCGAATCAAACAGCGACTATAGAAGTAGATCAAATCAAACCAATTATCAGCGTTTTGTTGCCGCAGGAAGGCCAGGAAGTTTTGCGCAATAACGCGCTGGACGTTGAGTATTTCGCAGCTGATAATTTTTCCGGCATTAATACTGCCACCGCCAAAATTTATTTTAATGGCCAGACTATCAACTCAAACACCATTGATTTATTTAAACAAAATCTCGGCTCGCATCAGGTTAAAATCGCTATTCAAGATTTAGCCGGAAATCAAGCCGAACAAATCATTAATTTTTCCGTAATCACTGATATTAATGGTACGATTGCCGATGTCAATCGCGCCTATGACGAGAAAATGATCACAAAAGTTGAAGCAAAGAATGGTTTAATCAACGATTTGACTGACATTAAAAATTTTCAGGAAAAATACGGTCAAAGAATTGATAAAGGGAAAGTCATGCGGGATAAGGCCATGGCTCAATGCTTGAAATATAAAAATCAAGTCTGGTGTACTAAGAAAATAGATACGATATTTGATAGATTTGAATATCAGCTTAATAAAATCAATCAGGCCCTGATTAAATTAAAATATAATCTGATTTTAACCAAATTGGATGTGTTTTTGCGCACTAAATGGATAAATCAGAGTGGATATAATATAATAAGGGGTGATATGAAATATTTAATTAGTAAGTTATAATACTTATGGAAAATTTAAAGAAAAAAATTAAAATGTTCGCGCCAGCATTGCTTTATTGGGTGTCTTTCTTTGTTATTTTTTTTATAGCTCTATTTTTAGGTAAAAATGGCCGTAGTGATAATTTTGATTTTTCCGGATACCTGGGGTTTTATTTACTATTTACTCACCCATTTTTATTTTTTATTCCGTTTAGATTGTCTGGTTTAAAAAAAATAATCAGTAAAATAATTTTTATCATTTTATTTTTAATTATTCCGTATATTGCTATATATATATATACCTACATGGGTCTAATAAATGCTTTTGGTCACATGACGATATTGTAAAAATATTGGCACAATTACCGATGTCAATCGCGCCTATGACGAGAAAATGATCACAAAAGTTGAAGCAAAGAATGGTTTAATCAACGATTTGACCGACATTAAAAATTTTCAGGAAAAATATGGTCAAAGAATCGATAAAGAAAAGACGATGCGGGACAAGGCAATGGCTCAATGCCTGAAGCATAAAAATCAAGCCTGGTGCGATGCAAAAATCGGAAAGATATTCAACAGAATTGAATATCAGCTTAGCAGATTTAATCAAGCCTTGATTAAATTAAAATATAATTTAATTTTAACCAAATTGGATGTATATTTGCGGGTAAAATGGATTAATCAAGCAGGATATAATATGATTAGAGAGGATGTAAAATATTTAATTAATAAATTAAACTAAATTTATGAAAAAGTACAAAGAAGTTATAATTTTCTTGTTATTTTTAATTCCTTTTCTTTTGTTATTTGTCTTTCATTTGTTTGATATTTTTATCTACATTGTTTATTTTATTTTCATATTTCCATTTTTGCTGATTAAGTTAGGCGATAAAAAACGCCATTTATTTTATTTTATTTTATTTTATTTTATTTTATTAGTTTTCGCTATAATAAATTTATATAATGGTAACACCAATTTAATTCCTTTGGGCTAAAAAAGCCGGGTTATTTGTTTTAATTCAGCTATTTTGGTTCCGGCGCAGTCCTCAGTTATTAAAAATTTCCAGGAAAAATACGGCCAGAGAATCGATAAAGAAAAAGTAATGCGGGACAAAGCCATGGCGCAATGTTTGAAGCATAAAAATCAAGCCTGGTGCGATGCAAAAATTGGAAAAACATTTGACAGGTTCGAATATCAGTTTAGCAAAATTAATCAAGCGTTAATTAAATTAAAATACAATCTGATTTTAACCAAATTGAATGTGTTTTTGCTCACTAAATGGATTAATCAGGCGGGGTATAATATAATAAAAGAGGATATAAAATATTTAATCAGTAAATTTTAAAATTTATGGAAAGTTTAAAGAAAAAAAATAACAATTATTTTGTTTTCGTTTTTAGTGATGATTTTAATTTCAATTTTGCCTTTTTTCACTATAAGGATATTATTCATAATTTTTCAGGATTTTAAAAGATTATAAATGATCACCTTAATTGACATTAATAAATACATAATCAGTAATTTGACTGATATTAAAAATTTTCAGGAAAAATACGGCTGAAGAATTGATGCGGAAAAAGCCATGCGGGATATAGCGATGGCGCAATGTTTGAAACACAAAAATCAGGCTTGATGTAGTAACAAAATAGGCGTGATATTCAATGGATTTGAATGTCAACCGAATAAAATCAATCAAGCTGTGATTAAATTGAAATACAATTGGTCGATTAATTAATGGTATAATTATACCTTGTTATAAAAAATGGTTTACTTTGTAATTATCATTACTCCGTTGTTGAATTTCATCCTCTTTGAAGTGTTTTTCTTCAAGGCTAATTTATTTTACGCCGTGATACTCATTTCCGATTTATTGCTCTTGCTGGCGGTGCGGATAATAACCGGAAAAAAAATTATCAGCAGAGATTTTTGGAATTTTTCGATTTTCCCCATTCTCTTTTCCAGCTCCTTGGCCGCTTATTCGTTATTGGCCGTCAATCATACCTTGATCCATCTTTTGTTCGTTCTGAATCTTTTTTTCACCTACTTTTATTTAAAAAATATTTATCGCGGCGCCCAGCGGGATTTTTTGGAAAATATTTCCGCTTATGGCAACCTGCTGACCGTCTTTTTCTGCTTTTCGGTTATTTACGGCTTGGAATCTTTTCTTGGTTTGCCGATCTGGCTCTTGATTTTATGCTCGGGCGCGGCAATGATTCTGATAATTTATCAAATTCTGTGGGCCAATAAAATCCAGGCCGAAAATATGCTCGCCTATGCCTTTCTGGCCGGACTTCTGCTCGTCGAGCTTGCCTGGGCCGTTTATTTTCTGCCTTTTAATTACAATGCCTTGGGATTGATCGCCGTCATCTGCTATTATTTGCTAATCAGTTTCGTTAAATTATCGCTGGCGGAAAAATTAACTGGCCGCAGCGTTAAATTATACTTGGCATCCGGATTTATTTTTTTGCTTTTGATATTCTTAAGCGCCAGATGGGCTTAGTTATTATCTTGTCATTCATATGAGAGAAAAGAATTCATTAATCGAAAAGCGCGGGTATCATTTAAATATTTTTGTGATTTTTGCTTTGGCTCTTTTATTGGGAATCGGCGGGGGAGCGGCCGCGATAATTGTCGCCCGGCCTTATTTGTCCCTCAATATCAGCCAGCAGCCGGCTGGCGGGCAAATCGATACTTCGCAGGATAGTTTGCGCCAGGCCAATTCGGTCATTGAAAGCGCCAAAAAAATTATTGCCGGCCAGGAAAACAAAATCAATGACACCATCAGCGCGAGCCAAAACAGCCTGGTCGGCGTCTTTAAAAAAAATCCAGCGGCGGCGACCAGTTCAGTCGCGGCAGCGGGAAAGCCCTTTGCCATCGCCGATTATTATCGGTTGAATGACGCGGTTAGCGAGGGGATCGTCGTGACCAGCGACGGCTGGGTGCTCACCTCGGATTTTACCAAGAATATTCCGGAAAATACGGCGTTAAAAAGTTTTGTCGTCATCACTAAAACCAAGAACATTTATAATATCGACAAGATCAGCCCGACCGGAATTAATTCTTTTGTTTTTGTTCATCTGGCCAATGCCAGGGATTTGCCGGTTAAAAGTTTTGTTTCCAAGATGGATCTGGCCAATAGCCAGTCGCTGGTGGCTTTGAATTGGCAGGGAGAAAGCTATCTGACTTCGATCGTTGACAAGGTCGCGGCGGATCAATCGGTCAAAGACAGCGACGTCAGCTCGCCGAACATTATTTTCGCCAACAACCTGGGCGATTATTTCAACGAGGTTTTTATTTTCAGCCTGGACAGCCAGGTAGTCGGCTATTTTGATAAAAAAAACGGGCCGGTCCAGATTTATGATTTCCAGCCCCTGGTCAAGGGATTGCTGCAAGGTAAAGAAAGCAAGCGCGCTTCGCTTGGGATCAGTTATGTTAATTTGCAGGAATACGCGATTAAAGATGTTGGATTCGATAAAGGCGCCTTGATCTATTCCAACACTAAAATACCGGCGGTAAAATTAGGCGGCGCCGCCGCCGCGGCCGGTTTGCAAGCCGGTGATATCATTATTTCCGTGGACAATGTAAATATCGATGCCACCCGTGATTTGCGGAACATCTTGGAAAATTACGCGGCCGGCGATGAAATTAATATTATCTACCGCCGCGCCGGCGCGGAAAATTCGGTCAAAGTAAAACTACAAGAATATAAATAAAATATATGAAGTTGAAATCGATTGGCAATATCAAGCATATCAAGGGCAAGACGGTTTTCTTGCGGGTTGATTTTAACGTGCCGGTTGAGAATGGCAAGATCAAAGATGAAACCAAAATTTTAGCGGCCTTGCCAACCATCCGGTTTTTGTTGCGCTATCGCTGCCGGATAATTTTAGCCACGCATTTGGGCGACCCGGGAGGAATAACCGTGCCCAAACTATCCTGCAAATTTTTAGCTAAGCGCTTAAATTTTATTTTGGGCGGCAACCGGGTTAGATTCGCGGATGAAGCGACGGGAAACAGGGCTGACCGGATAATCAAAACGGAAAAGGTCGGAGAAATAATTTTTTTGGAAAATCTGCGTTTTGACAAAGGCGAGGAACAAAATGACAAAAAATTCGCCAAACGGCTGGCGTCGCTGGCTGATATTTATATCAATGATGCTTTTTCGGTTTGCCATCGCGCCCACGCCTCGGTTGACGCTATCCGCCGCTATCTGCCGTCCTATGCCGGATTCTTGCTGGAAAAGGAAATTTTTAATTTGGATAAAATAAAGCACCCGGCCAAACCTCTTATTATCGTGATGGGTGGCGCGAAAATCAAGACCAAAATCAATTTAATCAAGAATCTGCAGGATAAAGCCGAGAAGATTTTGATCGGCGGCGCGCTGGCCAATAATTTTTTCAAAGCGATGGGGATGAATATCGGCAAATCCTTGTTCGATAAAGAGAGCGTCGCGGTAGCCAAAAAACTTTTAAGCAACAGGAAAATTGTTTTGCCGATTGACGCGGTAGTTGAGCGTCCGAACGCTGGCGAGGCCAAATTGATCGATAATATCAGTAAAAACGACATTATTTTAGATATCGGACCGCAGACGATTATGCTTTACGCGGCGATAATCAAGCAAGCCAAGACAATCGTCTGGAACGGGCCGCTGGGCGCTTTTGAACAGCCTCATTTCCGCCATGGCACCGTCGCGCTTGGGCAGCTGATTGCCGCCCGCTCCCGGGGCAAGACTTTCGGCGTGGTCGGCGGCGGCGAAACTCTGGAAGCCTTGAAGCTTACCAAAATGGAAGCTTATGTCGACTGGATTTCCACCGGCGGCGGCGCGATGCTCGCGTATCTGGGCGAGGAGAAGATGCCGGGGTTGAATTAGCGCGGAATAAAAAAATATAATCCGAATCTACAAAATATCCGAATACTACGAACTTCGTAAATCCGAAAAACGAAATACAAAATCCGAAACGGCTGAAGCTCCAAAATTTACGCTATATCTTGTTGATAACAATTTATTTCGAATTTCGCGCTTAGTATTTCTAATTCGTTTCGGATTTATAATTTAATATTTAGGATTTTATAATTTATGCCTAAAATAAAAAATATCATCGCGCGGGAAATTTTGGATTCACGGGGCAATCCGACCGTGGAAACGAAAGTTATTTTGGACAACGGCCTTGCCGCTAAAGCCAGCGTGCCGTCCGGCGCTTCGACCGGCATCCATGAGGCGCACGAACTGCGCGATGGCGACAAAAAAAGATACGGCGGAATGGGCGTCTTGACTGCCGTTAATAATGTTAATGAAAAAATCGCTAAAGAATTGATCGGCCTTGATATCATTAAACAATCGGAAATCGACGAAAGGATGATTCAACTCGACGGCACAGCCAATAAAAAAAATCTCGGCGCCAATGCCATTCTTTCCGTTTCTTTGGCGGCAGCCAGAGCCGGCGCATTATCCCGCGATCAGGAACTGTTTGAATATCTGCGCGAAATCTACGGCCTGCAAAACAAGCTTTCTCTGCCCACGCCGTCATTTAATATCTTCAATGGCGGCAAGCATGCCGACACTAATTTGGATTTTCAGGAATTTATGATTTTGCCGCTTGCCAAGACTTCTTTCAGGGAAAAAGTCAGGCTGGGCGCGGAAGTCTTCCACGAGCTGGCGAATGTTTTGAAAAAAGGCGGTTTTGACACGGATGTCGGCGCCGAAGGCGGCTACGCGCCGGATATCGTTTCCTCGGTGCAGGCGATCGAATTCATCGTTTCCGCCGCGATTAATGCCGGCTACAAACCCGGAGTCGATGTCGGCGTCGGGATTGATGTCGGTTCCTCGGAGCTTTATAATGAGGAAAGCGGCAAATATGTTTTTAAACTGGATAATGCTTTTTTCGCCAGCGCCGACCTGATTGGCTTATACGAAGAATGGCTGAAAGAATTTCCGATTATTTCCATTGAAGACGGCTTGGGCGAAGATGATTGGTCAGGCTGGAAAAAATTAACCGCGGAATTGGGCGACAAGATAATGCTGATCGGCGACGATCTGTTCACCACCAACATCAACCGTTTCCGTAAGGGTCTGAAAGAAAAAGTCGCCAATGCCATTTTGATCAAGCCGAATCAGGTTGGTACTTTGAGCGAAACGATGGAATGCGTCAAGCTGGCGCAAAAATATAATTACAAAATAATGGTATCACATCGCAGCGGCGAAACTAATGATGATTTCATCGCCGATTTGGCGGTGGCGGTCGGCGCTGATTTTATCAAGGCGGGTTCGCTTTCCCGCGGAGAACGTCTGGCAAAATATAATCGGCTGATGGAAATTGAAGATCTAATCAAATAACTATGGCAAAGAAACGAAAAAAATCAAACAAAAAAAACGGAGGAAAAAAATGGGGCGGCTTGCCCATGATTTTAGTGATTTTAGACGGTTGGGGGCTTGCCAAACCGAGCCGGGGAAACGCGATTTATTTGGCTAAAACAGCCGCGATAAATAATTTGAGTAAAAATTACCCGTTTACCAAACTGCACGCGCACAGCCACTTCGTGGGTTTGCCGCCGCAGCAAGTCGGCAACAGCGAAGCCGGTCACATGAATATCGGCGCCGGCCGAGTGGTAGAGCAAGACGCGGTTAAAATCAACCGCAGCATTAAGGACGGAACTTTTTATAAGAATATCGCCTTTAAACAAGCGATGAAAGTTGTCTTTAAAAATCGCTCCAAATTGCATTTGATGGGCATGCTTTCCAATGGCATGAGCCCGCATAGCGACATAAATCATCTCGCCGCGCTGATTAAAATGGCCAGAGAATACAAAATCAAGGATATTTATCTGCATTTATTCACCGACGGCCGCGACTCGCCCCAGCACGAAGCGTTGCGTATCGTGGAAACTTTGGAAAAAAGCGTCAAAAACCATATCAAGATCGCCACTTTGATGGGCAGATTTTACGCGATGGACAGGAAGAAGGAATGGAGCCGGACGCAGGCTGCCTATGATTGCATGGTAACGGGAAAAGGGTTGGCGGCGGGCAATGCCGAAGAAGCGATCATTGAAAGCTATAATCGCAACGAAACTGATGAATTTATCAAGCCGTATGTCATTAACCGTCATGGTTTAATCGAGGATAAAGACGCGGTTATTTTTTTCAACTTGCGTTCCGATCGCGCCCGGCAGCTGGCCAAAGTTTTCGTGCAAAAGAATTTTACCAAAAGAAACCCGGGATCATTTGTCCGTAAGAAAAATTTGGATAATTTATTTTTCGTGACCATGACCGATTTCGGCCCGGACTTGGATGGTATTCTTTCGGCTTATCCCAGCGTCGATATCAGCAGCACCCTGCCGATCGTTTTGAGCGATTTAACCCAGCTTTATATCGCCGAATCGGAAAAATTCGCCCATGTCACTTATTTCTTCAATGGAGGTTATGCGGGGATGATCAACGGCGAAGATCATTTTATGATACCGTCTCCGGCCGTATCGTTTTACGACCGGACGCCGCAGATGAAATCGGTTGAACTGACCAAGAAAATATTAAGCAATCTTGCCCGGCGAAAATATGATTTCACCGTTTTGAATTTCGCCGCTTCCGATATGGTCGCCCATACCGGCAACTTGAAGGCCGGAATCAAGTGCTGTGAGATACTGGATGGTTGCGTTAAAAAAATTACCGATGCTTACTTAAAGAAACATGGCACGGTTCTGATTACCGCCGATCATGGCAATATCGAAGAAATGATCAATTTGAAAACCGGCGAAGTAGATACGGAGCATTCCACCTATCCGGTGCCTTTCATCCTGGTCAATAAGAAATTAAAGAAACGGAAACTCGCGGCCGGCGGTTCGCTTTGCGATATCTCGCCGACGATTTTGGATATTATCGGCAAGAAAAAACCTTCGGTGATGACCGGTTCGAGCTTGTTAATTAAATAATATATCATGTCGTTGGATAATAATAAAAATTTAGGACCGGTGGTGTTGCTGGTTTTGGACGGTTGGGGCATTGCCCCGGCTGGCGAAGGCAATGCCTTCACTCAAGTCGGGATGCCGATTTTTCGCTCCTTAGTGAATAAGTATCCGGCAACGATTCTGGCCGCTGCTCCGGCTATCGGCTTGGGAAAAAAAATCAATCTTCCCCATAATTATCTGGCGCTGGGGACGGGCAAGAAAAAATTATCCCCGGCCAACTTTTCGCTTTTTGATTATTTGGAACAGGCCGGCTTGAAATGGCTTTCGATTTCTGATCCGGAAAAGCTTTCCTACGGGCTTTTTTTCATTAACAATAAAAAAAAAGTCGAGGCCGGTAATTTTGCCATCGTTCCTGCGGACAAGATAGCCGACGAACTGCTCAAAAAAATAAAGAGCCGGAACTTTGATTTCATCCTGGCGATTACGGCCGATCTGGATTTGGCGGCGCATCGCGGCGATTTTACGGCCACGGTCGAGGCGGCGCGAAACATCGACCAAGCCCTGGACAGGGTCGCTAAAACCGTCTTGGATAATTCCGGGGTTTTATTGATCACTTCCACTCACGGCAATGCCGAAGCGGCGCTGGCAATGAATACCGAGCTTGCTGACAAGAAAGATTCGGTCAATCCGGTGCCGCTGGTCATCGTCGGCAAAGAATTCGAAGGCAAGTCTTTCGGGTTTCCTGAAGCGCCGGGCGGGGACTTGGCCTTGGTGCCGCCTTCCGGCAGTTTATTCGATGTGACTCCGACAATTTTGAAAATTATGGGGCTGGAAGTTCCCGATAATCTGGATGGCAAGCCGCTTATCTAAATCAAGTTGAAAGTAAAAAGCTGTAAAGTTATAAAATATTTTTAAAATTTGCATAAAACAAAAAAAGCTGAGGCGACGAAATGCCCTGGCTTTTTTTTATGTTTAAACCAATAATTTATAAGATCCAAAATCCGATCAGGCTGACGGCTAATCCGATTAGCGCGCCGACCGCCACTTGCGCCGGCGTGTGGCCGATTTTTTCCAGCACTTTCGGGTAATTCTTGTCCAAAGGCATGTCCGGTTCTTCTTTTAAATCACTGACCAATTCATTCAACATGCGGCCGTGCTCGCCCAGATAACGGCGGATGCCGACCGCGTCCCTGATGACGATTATCGCGAAAACCAAACTAACGGCGAAAAGGGGAGAGAAAATTCCTTGCTTGAGCCCGATAATAGTCACCAGCGCCGTCACCAGCGCGGCATGGCCCGAAGGCATGCCAGAATAAGAAGTAATGATTTTAAACGACAGTTTTTCCTGATTAGATTTAATAAAAAATTTCGCTGTTTGGGCGATGATCGCGGCGATCAGCGGTAAAATTAAATAAGACATAAATGTTAATTATATTTAATAGTATGCAAAGTTTTTAATTTATTTTGGATTTTAAAATTTGGATTTATGATTTACATCTATATATCCAAATTTTTTACTTTCTTGGCATGCGTCTGGATGAAGTGTTTGCGGGGCGCGACATCGTCGCCCATCAGCATGTCGAAAATTTCGTCGGCCGATTGAGCATCGTCTAAGGTAACTTGTTTTAAGATGCGGCGAGCCGGATCCATCGTAGTTTCCCAAAGCTGTTCCGGATTCATTTCGCCCAAACCCTTATAGCGCTGAATACGCAAAGATACGGCTTTATTTCCCTTGCCCGTCGAAGCTCCGTCCTCTGGAGCAGAGGCGGGCTCGGTTAAATCATCACCCTCGGCAATTTCCTCGATTTCCTCGACATTGCCGCCCAATTTTTTGATGATATTTATTTTCTCCTCATCAGAATAAGCATATTCGATCTGCGCGCCTTTCTTGATCTGATACAAAGGCGGCTGAGCGATATACATATGTCCGCTCGTCACTAATTGTTCGAAATGGCGATAGAATAAAGTCAAAAGCAAAGTCCGGATGTGAGCGCCGTCAACGTCCGCATCGGTCATAATGATGATGCGATGATAGCGCAACTTGGTTAAATCAAATTGCTCATCGATATTGGTTCCCAAGGCGATGACTAGATTTTTGATTTCATTATTGGCAAGCATCTTGTCCAGACGGGCGCGCTCGACATTTAAAATTTTTCCGCGCAGGGGGAGAATGGCTTGGAAGCGGCGGTCGCGACCCTGTTTGGCTGAACCTCCGGCCGAGTCGCCCTCGACGATGTATAATTCGCATCCTTCCGGTTTGTTACTGGAACAATCAGCTAATTTTCCCGGCAAAGTCATGCCTTCCAGCGCGCCTTTGCGCAAGATGGAGGCGCGGGCTGTGCGGGCGGCCAGCCTGGCCATCGCCGACAGGACGCACTTGCCGATGATCGCTTCGGCGTCCTTGGGATGCTCTTCGAGAAAATCGGCAAAGGCCGTGCCGAAAACCTGTTCCACCGCGGTTTTTATTTCCGCGTTGCCCAGCTTAGCCTTGGTCTGGCCTTCGAATTGCGGGTCTTTCAATTTGACGCTGATCACCGCGGTCAAGCCTTCGCGCACATCCTCGCCGGTCAAGTTTTCATCTTTTTCTTTGATCAAATTATGATTGCGGGCGTAGTTATTCAAAGTTCTGGTAAGGGCGGTTTTAAAACCGATGACATGCGTGCCGCCTTCGACATTGTGGATGTTATTGGCGAACGGCAGAACTAATTCGTTGAATTCATCGTTGTATTGTAAGGCGACTTCCACTTTGCAATCATCAATATCCTTGTCAACGTAAAAAATATTATCGTGTTTGACCGCGTTGTTGCGGTTCAGCGCCTTGACATAAGCCATAATGCCGCCCTCGAAATGGAATTTGTATTTTTTTTCATTGGTCTTGACTCGCTTATCATTGACTTCGATGGTGATACCCTTGGTAAGATAGGCCTGCTGACGCAAACGGGTAAGTATTTTTTCCCAGTCATATTCCAACTCGGTGAAGATGGTGTCATCAGCTTTAAAAGTGATGGTTGTGCCGGTTCCTTCCGCTTTGCCGACCGCTTTGGCCGCTCCCTTGGGCTTGCCCTTGCCGTATTCCTGCACCCAAGCTTTGCCGTCGAGATGGACTTCAGCTTTAAGATACGAGCTCAAGGCATTGACCACTGATACGCCGACTCCGTGCAAACCGCCGGAAACTTTATAGCCTTCGCCGCCAAATTTTCCGCCGGCATGCAATTTGGTCAAGACGGTTTCCAAGGCGGAAACACCGGTGGCCTTATGCTTTCCCACAGGGATGCCGCGGCCGTTATCGATAACTTCCACTAAGCCGTCGGGTAAAAGCGAGACTGTGATATAATTAGCAAATCCGGCCATGGCTTCATCAATGCTGTTGTCGACCACTTCCCAAATCAAATGATGCAAACCAGTCGAGGAGGTTGAGCCGATATACATTCCAGGACGTTTTCTGACCGGCTCCAAGCCTTCCAGAACAGTGATGGAACTGGCGTCATAAGTCGATTCTTTTTTCTTTTTTTCAAGTTCTTTATTGGTCATACGAAGTTAAAAGTTAAAAGTGAAAAGTTAAAAGCGATAAAGAGTAAAGTCGATGATAAATATTATTTAATATTAGCTGTTATTTATTGATAAAATTTTGATGAATTTATCCACTTAACTGCTATAATTATAGCAAAAATATAGCCGGCAAGCAAGTGAAAATGATCCGGAAATCCGTGCTGAAATTTACGGAGAAAAATTGACTATTTGGTGGAAAAAAAGTAGAATAAAACGTCGGTAGAATTAAAAAAATATCGTGAAAAAGACATATCATATCATCACTATCGGCTGTCAGATGAATATTTCCGACAGCGAACGGATTGCCGCCTATTTAGAATCATACGGCTTTAAGTCCGAACCAAACCGCGTCAAAGCCGGCTTGGTGATTTTAAATACTTGCGGAATCCGGCAAAAGGCCGAAGACCGCAATTATGGTTTGATTCCGGAAATCAGGGAAAAGAATCCGCTCGTCAAGATAATTCTGACCGGCTGTTTAGCCGAACGCAAAGACGTGCGAAGAAGATTAGACAAAGTTGTTGATATTTTTTTGCCGATAAAAAATCTGCCCGAACTGTATCGAGAATTAGGTCTGGTTAAGAAAATAAATAAAACAAATGATTATTTGGAAATAAATCCCAAAGTCAATTCAAAATTTTCCGTTTTTATTCCCATCGGCAATGGCTGCGATAATTTTTGTTCATATTGCGTCGTGCCCTATGCGCGCGGCCGCGAAATTTACCGCTCGGCAAGCGATATTATCGCCGAAGCGCAAAAATTTATCAAACAAGGCTTCAAAGAAATAATTCTAATCGCTCAAAATGTCAATAGCTATAAAATTAAGGCGGCCAAGGCTGATTTGAAATTTTTTCCCAATAAAAAAGCCGGCGAAGAAATAAATTTTCCCGAATTGCTGGTTGCCGCGGCTAAATTGACGGGCGATTTTTGGCTGAGATTTTTTACCTCGCATCCGAAAAATATGAGCGCGGAATTAATCGCGGCGATGAAAAATAATCGCCAGATTTGCCGGCAAATCCATTTGCCCGCCCAGTCCGGCGATGATCGGATTTTGGCGGCGATGAACCGCAAATATACGGTCAAACATTATTTAAGCTTGGTTAAGGCGCTGAGGAAGGCAATACCGGAAATCGGCTTGTCGAGCGATTTGATCGTCGGTTTTCCCGGAGAAACTAAAAAGCAATTCGCCAAGACAGAAAAATTGATGCGTCAGGCGGAATACGATATGGTTTATCTGGCGCGTTTCAGTTCGCGGCCGGGTACGGCGGCAGCCAAGCTGAAAGACAATGTTAGCGCCGCGGAAAAACAGCGCCGCGAGGAAGCTTTGAATAAAATTTTAAGCCAAACAGCTTGGAAAAATAATCAAAGATATTTAAATAAAGCTATAAAAGTTTTAGTTCAAGAAAAAAATAAAAGAGGGGAATGGCTGGGGAAAAACGAGCAATTCGTCACGGTAAAAATTCTCGGCTCGGCCAAGGAAAATTTGCAAGGAAAATTCGTTAGAGTTAAAATTACGGAAGTGCGCGATTTTGGTTTAACCGGTGTTCATTTGTCATCCTGAGGAGTTGGCCGCTTCGGCTGACGACGAAGGATCTATTTTAGATGAACTCCGGACTTCCAAAACAAAAATTTCTTTCGCCTATGCGACGCTCATTCTCTATGATAGATCCTTCGCGTGGCGCTTCCCCCTTCGCTAAGGCTATGGAGGACAAGCAGGATGACAAGAATATGAAAAACGATAATAAAGTAATTGTAATTTTAGGCACAACTGCCAGCGGAAAAACAGCTCTCGGCGTTGCTTTGGCGCGCCAATTTAACGGCGAAATAATTTCCGCCGACTCACGGCAAGTTTATTGCGGCCTGGATGTCGGCTCGGGAAAAGATTTGCAGGAATACGGAGAAATAAAATATCATCTCATCGACATCGCCGACCCGAAGCAAATTTTCAGCGTGGCCGAATATCAGAAACAAGCCTTTGCCGCCATCGACGATATTTTACAAAGGGGCAAGCTGCCGATAATCGTCGGCGGTTCCGGCCAATATCTTGAAGCCGTGGTGGAAAATTATCAGCTGACTGACATTAAGCCGGATAGGGCCGCGCGCGCGAAAAATGAAAACAAGAGCGCCGAAGAATTGTTCGCCGAACTTAAATCAAAAAATCCGGCCTTTGCGGAAAAATTAAACAATAGCGATAAGAATAATAAGCGGCGACTGATAAGATATTTAGAAATAGCGATTCAGGATACTTCCCGAATTCTTGCGCCCAGCGCCCAGCGCCCAGCGTCTTACGATTTTATTCTCCTCGGTCTTACTTACCCCAAAGAAATCCTGGCCGAACGCATCCATCGCCGGCTGATTGATCGTTTGGAAAAAGAAAATATGATCCAGGAAGTCAGCGACCTGCATGATAAGACTGGCTTGTCCTGGGAAAGACTGGAATCTTTCGGCTTGGAATATAAATTTATCGCTCAATATCTGCAGGAAAAAATCGATTATGACCAGATGGCCGGATTGCTCGAGCGCGCCATCAGCCAATTCACCAAGAAACAGCTGACCTGGTTCAAGCGCTGGGAAAAAAAACGTAAAATATATTGGCTTGATGAAAAAGCCGACGCGGAAAATAAAGTCAAAGAATTTTTAAGCAATTAAAAAACGGAAACTTTTTTAAGGTTTCCGTTGTCAGCTCAGATTATTTCACTGTTCTTAAATTTTCGTTCGCAATAGTGGCATTCGATGTTGCCGCCGCCCAGCGGGATGAATTTCGTAAATGCTTCCGGATCATGATTGGTTATACAATTCATATTCGGGCATTTGCCGATCTCTTCGATCGACCCGGTTTTGTCCAGCACCAGCTTGCGGAAACGTCCTTTTCCGATGACATTGAAAGTTGAGCCTGGCGCAAAAGAAGCGATGGAAATCATCATCTCGTTTGTCAGAAAGACATTTTCCAGCACCAGCACGTCTTTTCTTCCCATGCTGGTGGATGGAACATCTTCATTGGTTTGCGTCGCGCTCTTTTCGTTGAGGAAGCCGGATTTTTCCAGGATATTGCGGATCTTCGCGCCAAAATCCAAGGGCAAATGGTCGATGACCGTGCCATTGTCAATCCGGCCGAAGCGAGTGTGATTTTTTTTCTTCCTCCTTTTTTTCAGGTAGTCTTTCAGATTTTCCTCCCGGACTATTTTCAGCTTGCCTTGGAAAACTCGACCCAGCGATTCTTTCTTGAAGCGGTTGGCATAGCCGCGATTCAAAAGATACATCCGAGTCGGAATGCCATACCACGATTGCTTGTGCACCACCACTCGCTTGTCCAAAATCGCTTTGGGCGAGATCCCATTGGCGTGCGGCAGGGGATGCATAACAATCGCGTCAGCTTTAAATAAGCTAAGCGCTTCCTCATCCAACCGGTATTTTGCTTTGGCCTTTTCAATGGCATATTGCACTTCCGAGGGAAAGCGCTCGGCTTGGATGCGAGTCGCATAGATAACATCGCAATCGGCCAGCAGCTCCATCTCTTCACCGCATCTGACCTCGCCCTTGAAATTTTTCAAATAATATTCGGGCAAAGTCATCTCCCGGGTGGAAACGAGCCGCAAAGAAATATTCGGCGCAAGCGACAGCGCTTTAACCAGAGAATGCACAGTCCGGCCAAAGCGAAGATCGCCCAAAAAACCGATAACCAGATTCTTCAAGCGCCCTTTTTCCTGCTTGATCGTCACCAAGTCGAGAAATGTCTGGCTCGGATGCTCGTGTTCGCCGTCGCCGCAATTCTGGATAGAGACGTTAAAACCGTCGCGCTCCAAGATTTCGGCCAGGAATTTCTGGACGCCTTCGATCTTAGTGCGCATGGCGATGACACCAGCGCCCTGGATGGCCCAGGTTCTGGCTGTCTCCGCCCAGCTTTCATTTTTCATCAGGGAAGTGTTGTCGGGCGGCGGAGTGCGGTGATCAGACCAGCCCAGCAGTCCGGAAGCTTCCATATACGAATCAATCGTCCGGGTGCTCGGCTCGACGGAAAAAATCGTCAGTTTCCTCTCACGGAAATCCGGCAGTTTGTATCTGCCGCTTTGCGCTTTTCTGGCTCCGGGGATCATCCTGATGCAGCCGGGAATAATCTTTTCAAAAATTTCCCGGGCGGAAAATTGATCAATGGAAATGAGATTTTTCACTCCAGCCTCCGTTGGTTTTGGTGGTTAATTTAATATGATTATTTTCAAGGTGCAAACCATCTTAATTTAAAGGCTTTGCGGCATTTTTGTCAAGCAAAAAATCAGCTTACAGCCGATTGATTGCGGCTGTCAGCTGATTTTCAGCCATTCGTCTTCGCGGTCGGCAATCATCTTCTTCACTTCTTCCAGCTCCTGAACTTTGCCTGGATCGAAATTAACCGGATTTTCCAAAAAATATTGGAGGAGTTCAAGCTGTTTAAGATTGAGCTTTTCTAATTTTTTTTCCAGCAGAGCCGCTTCTTTCTGGACGGCTCGTTTTTTGCGGTAATCATCGTCTCGATGGATAGGCTGATCTTTTTTCTTCGTTGCCGCCGATTTATCCGCTTGCTCCAATTCCGCTTCCAAATCATCGACATAATCTTCATAACTATCCAGAATCCTGGCGGCTTGGCCGTCTTTTATTTCCAGCAAGCCGGTAGAGAGCAGATTGCTGAAAGTCCGGTCATGGCTGGTAAAGATGACCGTGCCGTTGAATTTCATCAGCGCCGAACCCAGAGCTTCGACAGTTTCAAAATCCAAATGGCAGGTCGGTTCGTCTAAAATGAAAATATCGGGCTTGGACAAAAGCAGGCCGGCCAAAAGCAATCTTGATTTTTCGCCGCCGGACAGAACGCTGATCGATTTTTTCAGCTCATCATCATGGAATAAGAAATCGCCGGCCATTTTCAAGACTGCCTGGGTTTTTAAATCAGTCGCGGCCATCCGCTGCAAGAATTCGCCGACCTGTTCTTTGCCGATTAAATTATCAATCGGATCCGGACCATGATAGGCCGTCTTGGTATTGGCCGACCAATGAAACGAACCATTTATCGGCGGCAAAAAACCAGCCAAAGTTCGGAGCAGGGTGGTCTTGCCTTGTCCGTTTAAGCCCAAAATTGCCAGTTTTTCGCCGGCTGGCAGGTCGAGATTAATATTTGTCACCACCGGCTTATCGCCATAGCCGATAGTCATATTTTTGACGCGCAGAGCCAGATTATGCCGTTTAGGAGTCGGCGGAATGCTGATCCTGGTGATGCCGGCTTTATGTTCGATAGTGATACGCTTTGCCTCGATCTTGTTTATTTTCCTAATGAAAGACTGGGCTTGCTTGGCGCGCGCGGCGCTGTAGCGGAATCGATCGACGAATTCCTGCAGATGCTCCTGCTGGCGCGCCAAACCTTTGTTGGTTTTGACCAGCGTGGAAAGTTTCTGCTCTTTGAAAGTCAAATAATTTTCAATATTGCCCGGGTAATGATAACAGCCGGCAGGGGAGATATCCAAAGTTTCCTCGCAGGTTTTTTTCAAAAATTCCCGATCATGAGAAATGATCAAGAAACTTCCTTTATAAGATTGCAGATAATTTTGCAATAACAATAAAGTGCTCAAGTCCAAATAATTAGTCGGCTCGTCCAAGAGAAATAAATTCGGCTGAGCCAAAAGCATAGCCGTGATTTTCAAGCGCATCCGCCAGCCGCCGGACAAACCTTTGGCTTTTTGATTGAGTTTTTCTTCGTCCAGCTGAAATTTAGCAGCCAATTTTTTAATATTCCAAACTTCCTGCACGCTCGTCCGCTTCAAATATTCCAGCGCGCTTTCCGCATCATTAAAATCATCTTCCTGTTTCAAATAACCGATATGCGCCTCGGTGCCGATAATGACTTTGCCTTCGTCGGCTTCTTCCTCATCGGTCAATATTTTAAACAGCGTGGATTTGCCCGCGCCGTTCCTTCCGATGACGCCGATTTTCTGCCTTGTCCGGACAGTAAAAGCCAGGCCAGAAAATATTTTCTGGCCTGAATATTGTTTGCTTAAATTCGTCGCTTGTAAAAGTATGGGCATTATTTTTTCTCCGGCTCATTCAAACGATTTTGGCTTTTCCAGAGCGACTTGGATCTATAAAGATGCGCGGCGATGAACATCCCGAGCATGCCTAAGAGGAATCCGGCGCAGAAGACGGCAACCCCTAACACTCTGGATGGTCCGAGGATAAAATATCGCAAAGATAGGACGATTGCAAAAACGATAATAACGGAAATGACATAAAACCTAAGCTGACGCGTTTTTAATCCCGGCATATAGTTTGATATTGGCTTAATTAATAAATATAATTTGTCGCGACTGTGATAAATTTTTTGCGGCGCGACTTAAGGGAAATTTTTCAATGCTCGTCGCAAGGAAGTTCATTATTTATTTTTAAAGGGATTCGGCCGAAATCAAAATTGATTTAAATTTTAAAATTAAGATTTCAAAATTTTTCCTATTATTTCCTGTACTTTCTTTGGATTGGCTTTGCCTTTGGTTTCCGCCATCACGCGGCCGACGAGGAATTGGGCGACATTAGTCTTGCCGGCTTTGTATTGGGCAACCTGGTCGGGATTGGCGGCCAAGACAGAATTGACGACAGCTTCGAGGACGGCGGTGTCGTCCATCTGTTCCAGACCGAGTTCATACATCACGTCGGTCGGATCAGAACCTTTGGCATACATCACGCCCAAAATCGTCTGCGCGGCGGAAGAATTTATTTTGTCTTGATAAACCAAAGTCATCAGCTCGGCGAAATTTTCCGCGGATATTTTGATATCGCGGATGGTCTGATTGTTGGCTTTGAGATGTTTGAATAATTCGCTGATCAGATAATTGCTTGCCAATTTGGCCAGCTTATTTTTCTGCCGTTCCCAGGTATCGCCGCAGGAAACAATCCAGGATTCCAATTCGGAAACGACGTGCTCGGCGTAATCGGCCAGCGCCTTGTCGGATACTAAAATTTCCGCGGTGATAGCGTCAAAACCGTATTCATCGATGAAGCGGATTTTTTTCTCGGAAGGCAATTCGATCAGTTTAGCCTTGATTTCCAAAATCATCTGGCCGGAAAATTTCAGCGGCGGAATGTCCGGTTCGGGGAAGTAGCGATAATCAGCCGAAGTTTCTTTGAAGCGCTGATGGACGGTTTTGCCGGATTCTTCGTTCCAGCCTCTTGTTTCTTGGCGCAATTCCTCGCCGGAAGCTAAAGCTTTTTTCTGCCGCTCGACTTCATATAAAACCGCTTTTTCCACGGCGCGGAAAGAATTGATATTTTTCAATTCGACTTTGGGATTTAATTTGTAGTCGCCGACCGGTTTGATCAGGCCGTCTTCGTAAAGCCATTTGCCTTTTTCCTGAAGGGAAATATTGGCTTCGCAGCGCATTTCGCCCTGCTCCATATCGGCGTTGGAAATATCCAGATAGCGCAAAATTTGCTGATAACGTTGGCAGAATTTCTTGGCCATTTCCGCCGTGCGGATGACCGGTTCGGTAACTAACTCAATCAGCGGCGTGCCGGCGCGGTTCAAATCGATCAAAGAATAATTTTTGCCGGCCGGGTGCGTTGATTTTCCCGTGTCTTCTTCCAAATGAATTCTGGTGATGGCAATTTTTTCGCCGTCGATATCCAGCCAGCCGCCGGAGCAGAACGGAATTTCAAATTGCGAAATCTGATAGCCTTTGGGCAAGTCGGGATAAAAATAATTCTTGCGGTCGAATTTGGAAAATTCATTGATATGGCAATGCAAGCCCAAGCCCAAGAGCACGGTCCATTCGATGGCTTGCTGGTTGGGGTAGGGTAGAGTGCCGGGATGACCAAGGCAGATCGGACAGGTCTTGGTATTCGGATCGGCTCCCCGCGCATTGTTATCGCAGCGGCAGAACATTTTGGACTTGGTTTTCAGCTCGGCGTGGATTTCCATGCCGATGATAATGTCGTATTCCATATAAATCAATTTAAAATGAAAAGTTGAAAGTTAAAAATTTGATAAACAGAATTTTGTTAAGCCTTGATAGTATCCGGTCGATATATTCATTTTAATCTTTTTATAGGTAAAAATCAAGCGAAGATTTGATGATTTTTGTTACTAATTCGATTATCTGAATTCGTAGATAAAAAAGCCGCGCCTGTTTTAAAAGGCGCGGGATGATTTTGATTCTATGATTTTGTCAGCCAAGGAGAAATTTTAAAGCCGCGAGAATAATCAGTGTCGCAAAAGTTGTCAGAAAAACCGCCGTTATTTTAACTTGCCAGATTATCTTCCGGCTAAATTCCAAAAATTTCGACCGCAAAATCGGAAATCTAATGATCATAGCGATGGCGGCCGTGATCAATATGACGTGGGAGATTATTTCGACCGCCCCAATCTTTTGCCAGGGCAATTTCTTTACCGCGACAAGGTGGAATAGAAAACATCCCTGCAACCAGCTCCACGCCGCGAAAATCCAGAATAGGCCCAGCACCAGCTTGTCTTTCTTGCCGATATCTTCCATTATCCCTCCCTTATAAAGAACGTTTAATTTATCTTATACTATCTAATTTTTTATGCAAGTCGCGCAGATTCCCTTCGTTAAGAATCAGATAATCGGCCATGGCGATCGGCCCGCCTTTCTCAATATTTTCGATTTCCGAATAATCGCGGGCCTTGAACTCGGCGTAATTTTTCATCGGGCGATTATTTTTTCTTGATTTGAGCCGTTTGAATCGGATGGCAGGGGAGGCGTGCGCGGCGACAATCTTGAATCTATCGTCGTATTTTTCTTTTAAGATTTTATATTCGCTCCAGCTGTATAAGCTTTCCACGATGACGCCTTGATTTTTTTTCAAGAGCGCGGCTATTTTCGGCAAAGATAATTTGGCATAAGCGCCCATGCCGTGCTCGGCGCGGATTTTTTCGCGGGCGAACATTTCCGTTTGATTATTTATCGCCAATTTTTTCTTTTTCATCCAATCAAAAGTAATCTCGCCCAGATAAACAACCGGCCAATTTAATTTCTTGACCAGGTATTTTACGACCTCGCTTTTACCCGAACCGCACATTCCTACTACCGCTAATATTAGCTTATTTTTCATAATATCATTGAATTATTCTCATGAGCTATTGACAATATTTTTGTTTTGTGATAATATTCTTATACAACATTGAGATGTTCCTTTTGATTTTGGCCAGTAGCCCATTCTTCAGCTCACTACTGAACAACGGCATCAATGCTGGCCAACACGCGCCGCGGACGTGATTCGTCTTGGTTATGAGACCGGAGATGGCTTATCCATCGCACATTATGCCTTGGTCGCCTCATCCGGCTCTGCCTTAGCTCATTATTTAATGAGCAATGGCTTAACCGACGAATTCGCCGCGGACCAAACCGGACTTGGATTATTGACGATAAGCCACAATGCTTAACACCAATCCAACGTCCGTGCTCAGCACGCGTCGACCAGCCACGACGACCGTGCTCACAAGGGCGAAGATAGTTTAACAACTTCTTCGCCCTTTTTTATTTCATTAATTCCGCGAATTTATACTTTATCCCGTTTTCTTCTTGCGTCTCGCTTTCGGAGATAATCTTGAAATCGGAATAATCAGGAAAAAAAGTATCAGCCGCCGGCGCGTCATCGACTAAAGTCAGATAAAGTTTCGAAGCGTAAGGGATGAATTGCTTATAAATAGAAGCGCCGCCGATAATAAAAACTTCCTTGGGCGAATTCTGATATTTTTCCGCCACCGCTTGCAGATCAAAAGATATTTCACAGCCGGGCGCGATCAAATCCTTATTTATCGTCAAAACAATATTATGCCGGCCGGGCAAAGGCTTGATAAACAAAGAATGATAGGTCGTTTCGCCCATAACAACCGTTTTGCCGCGGGTAGCTTGAACAAAATGTTTCATGTCACCCTTTATATTCCAAAGCAAGCTATTTTTATTGCCGATTTCTCGGTTGCGCCCGATTGCGCAGATCATTGATATCATATCTTCAATTAAAAATTCAAGATTAAAAATTATTTTTTATTCGACTTCTCATCTTGCACGAATTTTTTCCAGGATTTATCGACGATGCCGCCGGTAGGAGAAAGTTCGGCTTTGATCGGCGGATGCGATTCATAACCGACAAGTTCGACAGATTCCGGCTTGAAATCATCGATATTTTTAACATTGGAATTTAATTTTACAGTCGGAAAGGGGAGCGGTTCGCGGGTCAATTGTTCTTTGATTGCCTCGCGATGATTTTCATAATAATGGACATCGCCGAAAGTATGGATGAATTCGCCCGGCTGATAACCGATTATCTGCGCCAGAATTATTGTCAAAAGCGCATAGGAGGCGATATTAAAAGGCACGCCCAAAAATATGTCAGCCGTGCGCTGATAAAGCTGTAGGAACAATTTATCCCCGCGAACGCTCACTTGATATAAATTATGGCAGATCGGGAAGCGGCAGGCTTCGCCCGGCGCGGCCATTTCATAAAGATATTCGGGATTCCAGGAATTAACCAGCGCATTATGCGCGCTTGGGTCTTTTTTTAAAGTATCGACGACCCATTGAACCTGGTCAATCGTCTTGCCAGCTCGAGTCGGCCAATGACGCCACATATCGCCGTAAATATGCGGCAAAGCGCCGTGTTCGGCGGCAAAATCATTATCGGCGGCGATCTGGGCGATAAATTCCTCTTTGGTCATTTCCTTTTCCTGCCCCGTTGCCATTTTTTCCCGGTAAATGCGGTAAGGATAGTCGTCCCAAATGTGAATATTTTTATCAACTAAATATTTAATATTATTTTGGCCGGATAAAAACCAAAAAACTTCTTCCACGATTCCGCGCCAAAATATTTTTTTGGTCGTCAAAAGCGGGAAGCCTTGGCTTAAATCAAAACGGATTTGCCGCCCGAAAAGGGAATAAGTCTTTACGCCGGTGCCGGCATCGACTTGCTCAATGCCATTTTTAAGCAAATCGCGCATTAGGTCGAGGTATTGTTGTTCGGGATGTTGCATTTAATGCTAAATGCTAAATGCTAAATAAAAAATTTAGCATTTAGCATTATTAATTTCATATTTGAGTTTCCTTGGCTCCGGTAGAAACGCGGCCGCCTTGCCATTGGCCTTTGTATTGATTGCCCTCGCCGAGGACTTCGTGGAAAGTGATATGGGCGACGCGGGCGCCAAAAGAAATTTTAATATTGGATTGGCCAAGGTTACAGACGCCGAAAGTCAATTCGCCGGAATAGCCAGGCTGGACTATGCCGTTGAACATCCCGATTCCGGAACGGAACATCGTAGTGCGGGGAAAAATAATGCCGGAAAGATTGGTCGGCAGATTAACTTTTTCCATCGTCTTGATCAAATAATATTTGCCGGGTTGAAAAACGAAAGCATCTTCTGAATCGCCGGCGTTTAACACACCCCGTCCAGCCAGGGGCTGGCCACCCCTCTCGAGAGGGGAATTTTTTGCTTTAGCAATCAATTTAGCCGCCGGAGTTTGCCGCTCTTCCACGCCCAAAAATCCGTCACCCTCGAGCTGATAAACCTCGCTCAAGCGTAAATCAAAGCCCGCGCCTTCGGGATTGTTCATTTCCCGCTCGCACAAACCTTCCACTAATTTTATTTCCTCTACCAATTCGTGGAGCTTTTTAATTCCTAATATCATGAATTTTTTTGTCATCCTGATCCGCCCCTGGCGGAGAAGGATCTATTATCCAAACAATAATCACTTAGGTGGCAAAAATTTTGGTCTTTGAGGCCCTACATTTGTCCAATATAGATCCCTCGCCAGAGGCTCGGGATGACAAATAGCAGGATTATTTATTGCAGCAGTCCAAATTGCAGAAGATCGGCCCGCTATAACGGCGGATGACGATGCCGCGCGCTTTGGCCAGTTCGGCCGATTCGTTTTCTTCCTCTTTTCCTTCGCCGCCAGTCTTAATCCGTTCATAAATATCTTTATAGACGATTTCTTTGATGCCGGCATTATTGATCGTTTTCATACAGTCATAGCAGGGGAATAATACTGAATATAAAGTGGCGCCGCGCAGACGCGAGCCGTCCAGGGCGTTGCAGATGGCATTGGCCTCGGCGTGAGCGCCGCGGCAGCGTTTTAATTGCTTGGTAATCGGATCACCGTCGACTTTGGCGCAGCCGGCTTCCAGACAATGCAGATCGCCCTCGGTCGCTCCGTTATAGCCGGTAGAAATCACCCGGTGATTTTTGTCCACGCAGACCGCTCCTGCCTCGTGGAATTTGCAGGCAGTGCGTTTGGAAACCATCACGGCCAGATTCATAAACAATTCGTCCCAAGACAATCTTATTTGCCGCGGATTTTTTTTGAAGTCCATATTTTTTGATGATTTAATAATTGAATCTCGTATCATAATATTATCAGATTAGAGCTCATGCCGCAATCTTGACACTGCCTTGATTTGCTTGCGTTTCGGGCTGATTTTTGCCGACAAAAAAACTCCCCGTTTTAATCCGGAGAGTTTTATGTTTAAGCGGTTGGTGTTGGAATAGGCGTAACTGGAGTGATTGGCTCCATCTGGCTTGTCAGTTTGCGGTAGATGAATACTTCAGCCACCCAAGTTAATGGGATCGTGAAGAATAAACCGA
This sequence comes from Patescibacteria group bacterium, assembly GCA_028716485.1. Lineage (GTDB taxonomy): Bacteria > Patescibacteriota > Patescibacteriia > Patescibacteriales > WJLG01 > JAQTUZ01. Next base: position 27,175 of record JAQUPS010000006.1, on the reverse strand, counting down.
TGCCTAAGCAGAGCGCGCCGAGAATATTTATGCCGACGCAGATAAAACCAAAAAGGAAAAGATTCCATTTGGCGCCTTTGGTTGCTTGTGAACTTAATTTTAAAGCTTCAATCGGGCCGGCGTTCTTTTCCACGATAAAATAACGGTATAAGCTGAATTTAAGGCCCCAGATAATTCCTGGCACTATAAAAAGAATTAATCCGCCCAAAACGATTAAAAAACAGAGCAGGGAAGAGATGAACATATTAATTACTCGGTCGGAGAGGGAAAAAAGTTCTTTAAATTTAGGCTTTTTGCCGTCGAGCAATTCCAAAATTGCTTTAATGATTCCCAAATCCAGAAGGATGCTAAAGAAAATAGAGATGACAAAAAGAACAAAGGCCAGCAAACCGAGCTGAGGGTGGTTTTTAATGGCGTTGAGCGGAACAAAATTACGCAGACTTGAAAAGATGATGAGAGTAATTGCAGCCAGCAAAAAGAAAATGAAATTATCTCTGGCGATGCTCCAGCCGGTTTTTATCGATTCTTTGAAAGGAAAAACTTTGATTTGCGCCATAGTTTTTTTTAAAATTAATTTATTATCTCCATCGATAATGATAGCATCTTTTTGCTAAAAAATACAAAAAAGCCCCTCACTATTTTTTGAAATGCTTCAAAAAATAGTGAGGGGCTCCTTTGCATATATATTATGAAGTTTAGTTTAGGCATTTTCGACTTTCACGCCCGCGCCCATCGAGGTGCAGACGGTGATATTCTTGATGAATGTGCCCTTAGAGCTGGATGGTTTGGCTTTGCGGACGATTTCCAATAAGGCATTGAAATTTTCAACCAGCTTAGCATTATCGAAAGATTTGCGGCCGATAGTGATATGCAGATTGCCGGTATCATCATTCTTGAAGCTTAATTTGCCTTTTTTGAATTCGGCAATGGCCTTGATCGGGTCAGCGGTAACAGTATCGTTTTTCGGCGACGGCATCAGGCCGCGGGTGCCAAGGATCTTAGCAATCACGCCGAGTTTGCGCATCACCGAAGGTTCGGCAATGGCCAGATCAAAATCGGTTTTTTCGGTTTTCTTGATCTTGTCGATGAATTCGTCATTGCCGATAAAATCAGCGCCGGCTTTTTTGGCATCAGCTTCCTTGGTCGGTTCGACGAAAGCGACGATGCGGACCGTTTTACCAACGCCGTGCGGCAAAGCAACAGTGGAGCGGACTTGCTGTTCGCCCTTGGCAGTATCGATTCCCAGATTGAAATGCACGTCGACGGAGGCGTCGAATTTCTCGTGTGAATTCTCCTTGGCCAATTTAATGGCTTCGGCGATCGGATAATTCTTGCTGCGGTCAAAATTAACCGCGACTTTTTTCTTTTTCATCACGGCCTTTTTGCCGGACTTAGCCGATTTTTTCTTTTCCGGAACTATTTCCTCGGCAGCTTCCGCGGTTTTTTCTTCAACCGCATCGGTTTTGATTTTCACTTCTTCTTTTTTGACCTTGTCCGCCGTAGCCTTGGCGTAGGCGGATTTCTTCTCTTTAGGCATAGATTTGTTTTGTGGTAAATCGACAAAATGCTAAACGATGAATGCTAAATGCTAAATCATTGTATATAATTTAGCATTTAGCATTTAGCATTAAATAGTCTCCCACAATTATTTTAACGATTAAATTATATTTATTCCTTGATCAGCACGCCCATTTGTCTGGCCGTGCCGGCGATGATGCGCTTGGCGGCTTCGATATCGGTGGTATTCAGATCCGGCATCTTAATTTTGGCGATTTCCGTCAATTGCGCATCAGTCAATGTGCCGACTTTTTCCATTAAAGGATTGTGCGCGCCGCTTTCAATCTTCAAGGCTTTCTTGATCAGATTGGAGGCTGGCGGTTTCTTCATGATAAAATCATAAGTACGGCCTTCGTAAACATTGATAATTACCGGCAAAATATCGCCTTTCATCGCCTGTGAGGCGGCGTTGAATTTGGTGACGAATTCCTGGATATTCAAGCCATGCTGGCCCAAAGCCGGACCGACCGGCGGCGCGGGAGTCGCGGCACCCGCGGGAATTTGTAATTTGATCTGCGTTATTAATTTCTTTTTAGCTTTCGCCATAGTATTTTGCGGGATAGAAGCATTCCCATTATTTAAAATCCTAATTAATCCGAATAAATCCTAATCTGCTAATTTTTCTATAAGCGGCTATTTGTAGATTAGGATTTATTCGGGGATTAGGATGTTTATTTATATCTTTTTTATCTGCAAGAAGTCCAATTCAATCGGAGTTTCGCGGCCGAACATATTGACGAGTACTTTGACGCGGCCTTTTTCTTCGTCAATGCTGGTGATTTTTCCTTCCAGATTTTTAAAAGGCCCATCGACGATCTTAACCGGGGAGTCAACCGAGAAATCAATCTTGAATTTCGGCTCTTCGATGCCCATCCGTTTCTGCAAAGATTTTATTTCTTCCTCGGAAACCGGCGTCGGAGTCGTGCCTGTGCCGATAAAGCCGGTGACGTTCGGCGTGTTGCGGACCACATACCAGGACTTATCAGTCACGATCATTTCCACCAAAACATAGCCGGGGTAAATTTTCTCCTCCACGACCTTGCGCTTGCCGTTCTTAATTTTTATTTTTCGTTCGGTCGGCACCAAGACATTGAAAATCTGATCCTCCACATCCATGGTCTCGATTCTCTGGCGCAAATTGGTTGAGACGTTTTCTTCGTAACCCGAGGAGGTGTGGAGAACATACCATCTTCTGCCTTGATTTAAAGTTTGTTTGGCCATATATATTCGTATTTCGTATCTCGTATTTGGTATTTCGTATTTATATTTTTCAAATACGAGACATGAAATACGAGCTACGTTTCCTTCCTTGTTAAAATAATTTTCTAAGAGTATTTTTATTTCGCGTTAATGGCGATTTGCAGCAGCGTGCTGAAAATATAATCGAGGGCTCCTAAAAAAGCGGCGACTCCCAGTGAAACGCCGATGACCAAAACCGTGTAATTATAAGTTTCTTTTTTGGTCGGCCAGGTGACCTTTTTCATTTCTTCGATGGACGACTTGATGTAGTTGGAAAGTTTAGCGAACATATCTTTCTATAATAAAAACAGCCCGGACAGGGCGTTTATTTAATTACATTATTATAATACAGTAAATGGGGGAGAGTGTCAAGATGAAAAAGTAAAAAGTTAAAAGTAAAAAGTTAAAAGTGTTTTTATATTTAATATTACCTAAATAACTTAATTAAAATTTTTATTTAATAGCATATGTAAAACAGCAAATTCAGATGCCTTTTTCGTGGCATTTGTAATAAAAAAGCTCTGCCATCGATAGTGACAGAGCTTGGGTTGAGGTTAATCGTTTTTATGCCGCCTGGCTTTGCGCGGCATTTTTGAACTCCGCCAGTCTTGGGATGTTTTCACCGAACCACCGGCTGGTGATCAGCGATTCGGGAGTTCCCGGATAAGATCCGCTGCCGTTCAGCAGCGTGTCATTTATTCCGGTCAGGAAATGCCATTTCTTCCTCGATGTTTTTCGGAACTGCGCTTCCAATCTGGCTTCTTCGTTCAAGATTTCCAAATAAACATTTTCCAGCGAAATTCCGACCTGACCGTTGGTGAAAATCTGGATGCTCCTTTTTGGGAATGATTGTTCTTGGAATATTACGCCTACTTCTTCCTCAAAAACATAGCGGGCGGCGCAGTTGATCTGCTGATTGTTCGAGCAAACGAACAAGGCGAATGTCCGGCCGTCGTTCAAGGGAATCTTGCTCGCCGTTTTTATTTCTTCCGCGGCGAGAAAAAAATTCTCCTGCTTCCTTTTTTCCGCATCCAGCGCCTTGCAGGCCGCGGCAATCGTTCTGTCTAAGCCGTTTTTTTCGTAGAAAGCGTAAAGCAGGCGAGGTAATCCCAGCGGACTGAGCGAACGCTGGCTGCCGTTTTCCACCATCCGAATTATTTCCGAAAGCGTTTTGTCGCCAGCTTTATCGAGTCTTTTTAAGGTTTGCGGAAAAGACGCGGAGCAATTCTCCCAACCTTTGAAAAAGAAATTTTCTAACGATTCCCGCTTGTTCATAAAACCCGCGCGATAGCAGGCCCAAACACAGGCGAGTCTTTCGAAAAATCTTCCGGCAATAATGCTCCGCCCGCCTTTAACAAAATAATCATCGCGAGACATGGCCGCGCGAGCCAATTCCATCGCCCACGCAACACCTTCATCGCAACCGCCCTCTTCCATCTCCTTGGAATAAATCGCGGTCAGAGTCCGATAAACGGAAAAGTTGTCACTGCCTTTGCCCGAATCCTTACAGCCAAGAGATTTTGCCCAGGCGGCAAGCTTTCTGTCCTCGCCAAGCTCAAGCCGATTTAACAGCTTGCGGAAAGACGAATCTTCGTCGCGACTGGCGCCTTCGTGCTCGTCGATTATCTGATTTTCGGGGACTCCGGCGGCAATCAAATCTTTGGTCAACTTTTTTCCGATCCCTAAAAAAATACACTCGGAAAATTTGACTCCCACGGGCAGGCCGGGGACTTCATTGGCATTTGTCACGTATTTCAGATTGACATTTGCCTCGCGAGAAAATTTTTTTTCGCCGCAAAGAAGAAAAAGTAAAAACGCCATAACTTCTTCAAAATGAGGAGCAAAATGCGTAAACACGACCTTAATCATTGGAAACCTCCCGGGTTTGTGTGATAGAAATGAAAAGAACAAAATCAAATTATATTAGCATAAAATTAATAAAATGTCAATGATGGCCGAGCGATCCTTGGTAAAATCGCCTAAATATCCAAAGAAAACTAAAAAATTGCAGGCATCGCCGCAATATGGTATAATATCCACAGTCAAATAATTAAATAAAATAAAAAAATATGGACAAAATTTCAACCATCGTCGATAAAAAATTAAATCACCTGGCCTGGGTCTTGGTGGCCAATGGAATTGTTTTATTGATCCTTGGCGTCTTGATCGTCTGGACTGATTTTATGCTGCGGCTGGTGATGGGATTGATGGCAGTGATTGTCGCCTATGTCTTCCTTTACAGCGCCTACAAAATCTGGCATCTGAAAGGAATGCTTGATAAATATATTAAGTTCTAAAAACAGGCTGGTTAAAAAATCTTGCTTACGGGCTTGATTTTTTATTGTTAAATTGCTACATTGTTATATCATTAAGTTTACCTAAATGTTGCATGGCGTATCAGCAAGGCAACAATTTAACAATGAAACTTTTTATGAAAAGACTATTTTTTCTTTTTTCCCTTTTATTTTTAATTTTTTTCACGACCGGTTGCGGCAAGCCGGTGATGATGGATGAAGTCAATAAACAGGGATTTTATCCGTATCATAATGAAATGTTCAACTTTGATTTGTCATTGCCCAAAGAGTTCCGATATTATCAGACCCAGCGGATGACCTTTCCCGGTTACACCGATTTAGATATTTTTGTGCCGACCGCCGACACCAATTACCCCGAGCAGGTGCCCGGTTATGCCGAGCCGATAATCGTCAGGGTTTACGACAAGACTGCCTACGATAATTTGAACGCCGACCTTAAAGCGCAGTCGATTAAAGTCGCCGAAAAAAAGGATAAAGTTTATGCCTTGATTTTCTGGGACTCGATCCCCAGCGACTGGCAGGGCAAATGGTCGGACGCGATGAAACAGCAGCTGATCAAAAATTTCAAACTCAAATAAATATCAAAAACGGCGCTCATCTCGGGTGCCGTTTTTTAGCTTGATTTTATCCTTAAAATAAGTTAAAATATAATCAAAATTACAATCCATTGAATTCAATCGGAAATCCTTTATAAGGAGTTATTTTTTTAGTAAACGGACGCTTACGGTAAATTTTTAATTTTTCACTTTTAATTTTTAATTGATCTGCGTATGGTCAGCCCTCATTTAACTAAAAAAACCAGCGAAACGCTTTCCGTCACGCTGGGCGTCAGGAAGCTTTTTCAGGTTGTCTATCGCGAACAGAACCAGCCGGCCAAAGAAAGCGAGGGCGAGGCGAAAATAAAAGTTTCAGCTTTGATTTCCAAAGTCGCTTTTTATTACGAAAAAATCCGCAACTACGTTGACTATAACGAAGAGCATCTGCACCGCAAAAATGCCGTGGCCAGAATTCTGAAACGGCAGTTAGTCATCGAGGGTGCGGTGAAAATCGCCGAGAGCGAGGAAACCTCTCGCCATCTTTTGACCGAATTGATCCGCGCCGGCTATCTGCCTAATGACAAAATTTCGGAGAGCAAAATCGACGAAGTCAAAAATATCCTGGAAAAACATTTGCGCTTGCGCGAACAGGCCATGCCTCGCGGCATTACCGCGCAAATGGCCAAGCTGGTAACCGCGGAAAAGCGCGAACTGGGGGATTGGCTGATCGGACTGGCCGCCAGCGAGATCGAGTCGATTTTGGAAGTGGACAAGGTGAAAGAAATGGTGATTAGCGATATCTACGAATATCTGGTTAAAGATATTAAATTGCCGGTCAATTTCGCCGCTTTTGAAAAAGATCTGCCGATCCAGATCTATCTAAGCATCTACCGCACTTATTTGAAATTCGACCGTTCCATGCTCGGTTTCATAATTTTTAAATATTATAACGCCGACTGGTGGAATCCGACCGAAGAAAATATCGCCAAAATCGCCGCCAGCATTTTGCCGCTCCGCTCCGCGATCGAAGCTCAACTTGACCATCCGCTAATGAAGCAGCTGGACAAAATTATCAATAAGTATACGGTTTTTTATTCGATTCTCGTCGATATGATCAAAGAGGATCCGGCTCGGCTGTATGAAACGATCAAAAATAAGCCGCAGGTTTTTTCCGATCTGGTAAAAAATAATTTCCAGAAAAAATTCAACCAGACTAAGGCTCGGCTCTGGCGTTCCGGCATCAATAGCATCATCTATATCTTCTTGACCAAGACGATTTTCGCGGTCTTACTGGAAATTCCGGCGACGAAATATCTGGGCGAGCAGGTAAATCCTTTTTCTTTGGCGATTAATATCTTATTTCCGCCGTTTCTTTTGTTGCTGGTGATTTTATTCACCAAAGTTTCCTCCAACGACAACAACAAGCGGATCGTGGCCGGGGTTGAGGAAATAACTTTTGAGGAAAAAACGCGCCGCGAGCCGATTGTCCTGCGCAAGCCTTCTGTCCGCGGCTCGGTTATCGGTTTTATTTTCAGCCTGCTTTATTCCCTCACTTTTTTGATTTCTTTCGGCGCAGTGGTTTGGGTTTTGGATAAGATTCATTTTACCTGGGTGAGCATCGTGATATTCCTTTTCTTCCTGGCTTTCGTCAGCTTTTTCAGCATCCGCATCCGCAAGAACGTCCAGCAATTGATCGTGGTGGAAGAAAAAGAAAATCTGCTCAATTTCCTGCTCGACTTTTTCTTTATTCCGGTGGCGGCGGTAGGCAAATGGCTGTCGCAGAAATTTTCCAAAATCAATGTCTTTATCTTTATTATGGACTTCGTCATCGAAGCGCCATTTAAAGTCTTCGTCGAAATCGCCGAGCAATGGACGAGATATGTCCGCGAGCGCAAGGAAGACATAGAATAGAATTTTTAAATTTTATAATTTTTAATTTTTTAAAAAATTTTTAATACTTATTTTTAAAAATTAAAAATTAGGATTTATTTAAAAATTCAAAAATTAAAAATTCATGTTGTACATAGTCGGCACTCCCATCGGCAACCTGGAAGATATCAGCATGCGCGCGCTTCGCATCCTCGGTGAGGTTGATTTTATTTTGTGCGAAGACACGCGCACGACCGGCGTTCTGCTGGATCATTATAATATCAAAACGCCGCGGATTTCCTATCATCAGCATTCGGACGATATCAAAGTCGACCAGATCATTAAATTATTGGAGCAGGGGAAGAATCTGGCGCTAGTCACCGACGCCGGCACACCGGGCATTTCCGACCCGGGCGGAGTTTTGGTTTCAAAAGTTTTGGAACATTTTGGCGAGGATATGAAAATCGAATCCGTGCCCGGCCCGTCAGCCGTCACCGCGGCACTGTCGATTTCCGGCATTCCGACCGACAAATTCATCTTCATGGGTTTTCCGCCTCATAAAAAAGGCCGGCAAACTTTTATCAGAAGAATTTTAGACAGCGAATACCCTGTCGTGATTTATGAATCCAAGCATCGTATCGTCAAATTCTTAAATGAATTAAAAACGATGAAAGAAAGCACAAGCTTATCCGACGAGGAAGAAGTCGCGAAAAAGCGTAAAAATTTGGAAAGCGTGGTTGTCGCCCGCGAGATTTCCAAAATGCACGAAACCGTCTATCGCGGCGACATTGATAACATAATTTCCCAAATCACCGCTACGCCCGACGATCAAAGAGGGGAGTTTGTAGTGATTGTCGGGTAAACCAATTAAGAATTAACCTGCCTGCCGGCAGGGAAAGAAGAATTAAAAATTTTTATTATTTTGTCATCCCGAGCCCCGGGCGAGGGATCTATAAAATGCAGTATGAAAACATTAATAATCTATGAATCAATCCATCACGGCAATACGGAAAAAGTCGCCAAAAAAATCGCCGAAATTTTGGAAGCAGATTTAAAAAGGCCGCACGAAGTTGTTTTGGCAAATTTAAAAGATTATGATTTGATCGGTTTTGGTTCGGGAATCTATTTCTGGAAATTCCACGCGTCAATAAATAAATTTATCGATAGCCTGTCGGATATGTCAGGTAAAAAAGCTTTTATATTTTTTACTCACGGCTCGCCGATTCCGCTTCTATACGCCCAAAAAACCATTAAAAAATTAAAGTCTAAAAATTTCGTGATTACTGGAAAATTCGATTGCATTGGGTTCGACACTGTCGGGCCATTCAAACTAATCGGCGGAACCGGCAAAGGCCGCCCGAATGAAAAAGACCTATCCCGCGCCGCCGCTTTCGCGGAAAGATTAAAAATCGCCTAAATTAATTTATAATTTTTCACTTTTAATTGTCATGAAATTCTATATAACCACCACCCTTCCATACGTCAACGCTGATCCGCATATCGGGTTTGCGGCGGAGATTATTAAGGCGGACGTCATTGCCAGATGGCACGCGCTTTTAGGCGACGAGGTATTTTTTAATACTGGGACTGACGAGCATGGCCAGAAAATTTACGAGAAGGCTATAGAGGCGGGTATCGATCCGCAGACTTATTGCGATGAATACGCGGCCAAATTCCACGGCTTGAAAGAGCTGTTGAATTTGAGCGTGACCAATTTTATCCGCACCACGGACGAAAAGCATATCCAGGCGGCGCAGGCTTTTTGGAAATTATGCGAAACCAACGGTGATATTTACAAAAAAAACTATAAGGTGAAATATTGCGTGGGCTGCGAGCTGGAAAAAACCGATTCGGAATTGGTGAATGGCTGCTGCCCGCTGCATCCGAATAAGCCGCTGGAAATTATTGACGAAGAAAATTATTTTTTCAAATTTTCCAAATATCAAAAACCTTTATTGGAATTGTATAAAAGTAATCGGGAATTCGTGAAGCCGGACTGGCGGATGAATGAAATCAAATCTTTTGTGGAAAGGGGATTAGAAGATTTTTCCATCTCCCGCTTAGCTTCCAAAATGCCCTGGGGAATTCCGGTGCCCCAAGACAATCAACAAGTTATGTACGTATGGTTCGATGCACTTGTTAATTATATTTCGTGTTTAGGATGGCCGGCCTTCGCTTTGCAGGGCAAAGCTACGGCGGGCGAAGCCCGACGGGATTTGTTCAAAGAATTCTGGCCGGGTTTGCAGGTTTGCGGAAAAGATAATCTGCGCCAGCAGACAGCGATGTGGCAGGCAATGCTGATGTCGGCGGGATTGCCTAATTCCAAGCAGGTCTTGGTTTTCGGCTTCATCAGCATCAATGGGCAAAAAATGTCAAAATCTACCGGCAATGTAATCAATCCGACCGAACTGATTAATAAATACGGCGTTGACGCAACACGTTATTTCCTATTGAAAGAAATCAAACCATTCGCTGATAGTGATTTTTCTTTTGAAAAGATGGAAACACTTTATACGGCCGATTTGGCCAATGGCTTGGGAAATTTGGCCGCGCGCGTTTCAACTCTTCTGGAAAAGAATTCGCTTGAAACTAAGCTGGACAAACCGACCATAAATTCTATTTCAGGATTTGCCGAGAAGATGAATCAATATGCTTTTGACGAAGCTTTGGCCGTGCTTTGGGCAAAAGTTACCGCCAGCGATGTGATGCTGACCGAGAAAAAGCCTTGGAAGATGGAAGACAAAGCGGAAATCAAGAAAGTTTTAGAACCGATTGCCCAGAATATTCTAAATATCGCATTCTTGCTTGAACCGTTCATGCCAACCACCGCGCAGAAATTGCAAAAGCAATTTTCTGAACCGCAAATCAAAAAAGGCAAATCTCTTTTTCCCCGGCTTGTCGCCTTGGAGGCCGCAAAATAATTTATAAATTAATAATAAATAAATTATGTCAGGATTTGATATTATTTTAATCGTCATCTTAGCCGGTTGCGCTTTGCGCGGTTTTACTTCTGGTTTAATAAAAGCGGTTGGTTCGTTTGTCGGTTTGATTGCCGGCGCTTGGCTGGCCAGCCATTTTTATCTAAATCTGTTCGCGGCTACGCAAAACTGGTATGGCGGTTATGAAAATATCGGCAAGGTTGTCAGTTTTATCATAATTTTTGTCGTTGCCACTTGGGTGATTAAATTTATCTTTATAATCTTGGACAAAACTTACAACCTGCTTTCAATTATTCCATTTTTGAAATCAATCAACCGTCTGGCCGGAGCGGCCTTAACATTATTCGTCGGCGCTTTGGTTATGGGTTTGATTTTGTATGTAGTTGCCAAATATGCGCCAGCCGGAACTTTGGTCGGCAATTGGCTGACAAATTCCAAAATCGCGCCAACCTTATTATTAGTCGCTAAAATTTTGATGCCGTTCTTATCTGGAAGCTTAAAAGATATTAAATCATTAATTTAAGGGAAACCCACCCCGGCCTTCGGCCACCCCTCCCGGGGAGGGGAATTAAACTGTGCAGTCAATTAAAACCAATTTAAAAAAAATAACTAAGCAAGAAATCGGCTTGATCGTCGATTTTTTGAAAAGGGGGAAAGTTATCGTTTATCCGACCGACACGATCTATGGTTTGGGCTGTTTAGCTCTTGATAAAAAGGCGATCGATAAGATTTATCGGATAAAAAAAAGGAAAAAGAAAAAACCGCTTCTGGTTTTGATTGCCGATTTTAAAATGCTACGGAAATATTTTCAGGTGGACAAAAATCAGGCCGCCTATTTGCGGAAAATCTGGCCAGGGAAAGTGTCGGTAATTTTAAACAAAAAACCCGTACTGCCAAACTACGTTTCAGCTCAAATGTCCAGCGTGGCGGCGCGTTTGCCAAAGAGCGGATTTCTTACTAAAATGATTAAAGAACTGGGGGCGCCGCTCGTTTCCACCAGCTTGAATATCAGCGGCGAGAAACAGCTTGACCGAGTCGGCAATCTCGGCCACTATTTCAAAACAACCAAGCCCGATTTGATTATTGACACCGGAACAATCAAAGGAAAGCCCTCCCGGCTGATTGATTTAAGAAACATTTCACGGATAAAAATTTTAAGAAAATAATAACTAATTATAATTTTAAATGTTTAATTTCATTTTTAAAAAACCCGGGGAAGGGGAGTTGTCAAAAAAACATCATTTGGTGCGCAAAGCGATCCTGTTATTTTTAGTTTTGGTTTTAATGCTCGTTTCATTCGGCGCGGGAATGTATATCACCGGCAAGAATAAATTAGTCGCCGCGCTTGCCAATAAAGAATCGGTTTATCTGGGTAAAGTCACGGGCAAGTACACTCAAGACACCGGCGGCCGCTTGTCACAGGATATTGACTTTAATTTGTATTGGGAAGTTTGGGACGCTTTGAAAGCGAAATACGTGGACAAAGATAAAATCAATGAAAAGAAAATGTTTTACGGTTCCCTTTCCGGTTTGGCGGCATCATTGGGCGACCCCTATACGGTATTTTTCGACCCTAAAGATTCGCAGACTTTCAGCAATGATTTGTCCGGAACTTTCGAGGGCATTGGCGCCGAAGTCGGCTTGCGCGACGATGTGATCACTATTATCGCGCCGCTGGCCGGAATGCCGGCCGAAAAAGCCGGTATCAAGGCTGGCGACAAAGTTCTCGCCATTAACGGTTCTTCGACGGTAAACATGACCATCGATGCCGCGGTGGAAAAAATCCGCGGCCCCAAAGGAACAAAAGTTGTTTTGACGATTTTCCGCCAAGGCTTCAAGGAAACAAAAGACATCTCTATCATCCGTGATGTGATTTATGTCAAGAGCGTACAAACCGTCTTGCGGCCGGATAAAATTTTCGTCATCACCATTTCCAATTTTAATGAAGATACCGCCGACCTATTCAAGAGCGCGGCGCAACAAGCGGTCAAGGATAATCCCAAGGGCTTGATCATCGATTTGCGCAATAATCCCGGCGGCTTTTTGGATTCGGCGGTAAGTTTGGCCTCGGAATGGGTTAAGAGCGGCAAGCCGGTGGTTAGCGAAAAATCAACCGATCCGTCCGAAAATAACGAATATGATTCCTCGGGCATCCAGCATTTGAATAATTTTCCCACGGTTGTCTTGGTCAACGGCGGATCGGCTTCGGCTTCGGAAATTTTGGCCGGGGCGCTCAAGGATTACAATCTGGCCAAAATCGTCGGCGAAAAAACTTACGGCAAAGGTTCGGTGCAGGTCTTGCAGACTTTAAGCGACGGCTCAATGCTTAAAGTTACCGTAGCCAAGTGGTTCACTCCCAACGGCTACTCGATAAATGAGCAGGGGATAGTGCCTGATGTTATCGCGACTACCACCGAAGCGGCTATCAATGCCGGAGCGGACCCGCAAATGGACAAGGCGGTCGAAATTTTAAAATCAAAATTTTAAATTTTAAAATTTGAATTTTATATTTTTATCTATGGTAGAAAAAATCAAGCAAGATAAAACCAAATATATTTTCGTAGTCGGCGGCGTGATGTCCGGCGTAGGGAAAGGCGTTACTACCGCTTCCATCGCCATGATTTTGCAAAGCAAGGGCTATAATGTCAGCGCCATTAAAATCGATCCTTATATCAACGTGGACGCGGGAACGATGAACCCGGTCGAACATGGCGAAGTTTTCGTCACCGACGACGGCGACGAAACCGATCAGGATGTCGGAAATTATGAAAGATTCTTGAACAAAAATATCTACCGCGAGAATTATATGACGACTGGCCGGGTTTATTTGTCGGTCATCCAAAAAGAGCGCAACCTGGAATACGGCGGAAAATGCGTGGAGGTCGTGCCGCACATCCCCATGGAAGTCATCGATCGCATCCATAAAGCCGTGGAAAAAACCAATGCGGAAATTATGGTAATCGAAATCGGCGGCACGGTCGGCGAATACCAGAACCTGCTGTTTTTGGAAGCGGGCAGAATGATGAAACTTTATAATCCGGAAAATGTCCTTTTTGTGATGGTTTCTTTCCTGCCAATACCGAGCAAATTGGGCGAGATGAAAACCAAGCCGACGCAATACGCGATCCATTCGCTCAACGCCGCCGGTATCCAGCCGAATTTCATCGTCGCCCGCGCCGAAGTGCCGGTTGATGAGCCGCGCCGCGCCAAAATCGCCATCAATTGCGGCATCGCGCCGGAAGATGTCATTTCCGCCCCGGACATCGACTCGATTTACGACGTGCCCTTGAATTTTGAAAAAGATAATTTAGGCGACCGCATCTTGGAAAAATTAAAGCTCGCCAAGCGCCATGAAGATTTAAAAGCCTGGCGCGATATGGTAGCCAGAAGACGAAACGCCCGGCAAGAAGTAAAAATCGGCATCGTGGGAAAATATTTCACTTCTGGCCATTTCTGCCTTTCCGATTCTTATCTTTCCGTGATCGAAGCCTTGAAGCACGCCGCCACTTTCAATAATTGCCGGGCATGTCTGACTTGGATCAACACTGACGATATTGAAAAAGCCGGAACAGCGTCCCTTAAAAAATTCGACGGCATTATCGTTCCGCAAGGCTGGGGCTCCCGCGGCGCCGAAGGGAAAATCGCCACGATTAAATATTGCCGGGAAAATAAAAAACCGTATTTCGGCTTATGCTACGGCATGCAGATGGCGGTGATTGAATTCGCGCGCAATGTTCTGGGTTATAAAGATGCCAATTCGGCTGAAGTCAATCCGGAAACCAAACATCCGGTAATCCATGTTATGCCCGGACAGGCGGAGCTAATCGCTAAAAAGCAATTTGGCGGAACAATCCGCCTGGGCGGCTGGCCGTGCAAGATTAAACCGGAAACGCATCTGTATAAAGCATATCAAGTGAAAAAAAATTGCGAAGATATCGTGATGGAGCGCCATCGCCATCGCTTTGAATACAACAACGATTATCGCGAACTGATGGAAAAAAAGGGCTTGACCGTTTCCGGCACTTCGCCCGACAATATGATCGTTGAAGCGGTGGAAATCGCTGATCATCCTTTCTTCATCGGCACGCAATTCCATCCCGAATACATTTCCCGTCCGCTCGCTCCGCATCCGCTGTTCGTGGAGTTCGTCAAAGTCTGCTTGACGCTCAAAAATAAAAAAGGTAAATTATCCAAAAAATAAGGTTCTTTTTTCATCAACAAATTACGACAAGGGAGGCACCTTGAAACAAAAAAAATCCTTCAAACCGGCAAGACATTTCCAGCCTCTTAGCGTGGAGGAATTGGAAAAAGTCGTTAAAGTCAGGGAAGAAGATCCGGATAATGACCCAATCGGAGAAGCGGTCGAAGAACTTCCGGGAAAACCGTCTGGTCCGCCAATCATTGAAGAAGAAGATGATCTAAAGCTCTTGGTGGAAATGCATAATGATGACTTGGGAGTAAAGGAACTGAATTTTTAAAAGCAAAAACTGCCCCATTATCCGGAGCAGTTTTTTATTGGCGGAAATTATTTTTTCTTGGCCGGAATTACATTGACGACTTTGACGCGCGCGGAGCGATTATCAAATTTCTTCATCGTCTTTTCGGTGAATTTGACCAAACCGGCGGCGGTGGCGAACAAAGTATGGTCAACGCCCATCTTCACATTTTTGCCGGCGAAATATTGCGTGCCGCGCTGGCGGATGATGATATTGCCGGACTTGGCGAACTGGCCGTCGCCCTTTTTAACTCCTAAGCGCTGGGAAGCGGAATCGCGGCCCAATCTGGTTACGCCCGCTGCTTTCTTATGAGACATATTCAATCATTGAAACATGAAAACATGAGATCATGGAAACATGTAGCATATTAATTTAAAAAAATAAAATGAATCGAATTTGGCGGTTCATTATTAAGCAGTATAACAAGAGAGGAGAACAATGTCAAGACAATTTGACTTAATTAGTTAATTATATTGTAATAATGTATTGAGCATAAGAATGATCTATGCTATACTTGAAATATGACTAACAAAAAAATCAAAATATTTTTTGTAATATTGTGCATTTTGGGCGTTTCGCTTAATACTTCGGCCGTGGCCAGGTCGATGACCGATGACCAGACAACCGCGGAAATCAATCAGCTGAACGAACAAATCAGGAGCAATAAGAATAAAATGCAGGATATTGAGAGCCAGAAAGCGCAATATGCCAAAAATATCGCGGCAGCGCAGGCGCAAGCCGATACTTTGCAGGGGCAGATGGCGATTTTGGATAATCGCATCGCGGCCGCGCAACTGGATATTGATAGCACCCAAAACCAGATCGATCAGACTAATTTGCAGATAAAGCAGATCAACATCGACATCGGCAACAAGCAAGCGGCGATTGAAAAGGATAAAAATGATATTGCCATCACGATTAAATTGATTTACAAAGAAAAAGATGTGAGCGTTTTGGAAGTTTTATTGATGAATAATTCGCTGACTGATTTTCTTGACCGGATAAAATATTTAGAAGATGTAAATAAGGGAATTGAAGACAGCCTGGATAATTTAAAAAATGATGAGGCGAATTTGGAGAAGGGGAAGGCTGATTTAGCGCAAAAAAATAAAGATTTGCAAGCCTTGGCGGTTACCCTGGCGCAAAATAAAGACGCCTTGGAAAGCGACAAGCTTGATAAGGCCGATGTTCTGGCGGAAACGCAAAATTCGCAGGCCAAATACCGGGGCCTAATCGCGCAATTAAAAGAGCAGCAAGACCAGGCGAATACGGAAATAACCAATCTGGAAAAAACCTTGCGGGATAAATTGGCCAGTTCGGATAAAAATAAATTGGCGCTCAATCCCAACGGCCTGGTTTGGCCGGTGCCGCAAAATTACATCACCACCTATTTCCATGATCCTGATTATCCTTTCCGCTACTTGTTCGAGCATCCCGGCGTGGATATCCGCGCCGGGCAGGGGACAACGATCGTAGCGGCCGATTCGGGTTATGTGGCTCATGCCCAGATGAATGGAACGAAGTATGCTTATATAATGATTATCCACGGCAACGGGCTTTCCACCGTCTATGGCCATGTCAGTAAAATATTCGTCAAAGAAGATGATTACGTGGCGCAGGGCGATACTATCGGCTTGAGCGGAGGAACGCCCGGCACATTGGGTTCCGGCCCTTTCACCACCGGTCCGCATCTGCACTTTGAAGTCCGCCAGGACGGCGTGCCGGTAAACCCGCTGGAATATCTGCCGCAATAAGCATTGAAACATGAGAACATAAAAACGTATTTAAAAAAATGCGGATAATTCCGCATTTTTTATGCAAACGTTCTAATACTCTAATATTTTCATGATTTAATGTCTTTGCCGCCATGCGACTGGCGATGGACATCGCGCAACTGCTTATTGGTGACATGAGTATAGATTTGCGTGGTGGCGATATTGCGGTGGCCGAGAAATTCCTGTACCAGCCTCAAATCAACGCCATGGGAAAGCAAGTCCGTGGCAAAAGAATGGCGCAAAGTATGCGGCGTGGCCATCACCGGCAGGCCGGCAATGAGGACATATTTTTTGACAATATCTTCGATGGCGCGATTAGAAAGCCGCCACGAGCCATCTTCGCGCTTCTTGCCGGCTCCGAAATTAACGAACAAAGCTTCATCCATATCCGTGCGCTTACCAAGATAGTTTCGCAAAGCGTCGACAGCGCGCGCGGAAAAATAAACCGTCCGGACTTTCGAGCCCTTGCCCACCACGGCGATTTCCAATTCGCGGGTATCTTTTTTTATTTTCAGCTGTTCGCGATTAAGTCCGGAAAGTTCGGAGATGCGCAAGCCAGTGGAAAAAAAAGATTCCAGAATCGCCCGGTCTCTTAAACCGATGATGTTTCCGGTGTCAGGAGCGCTTAAAAGCTGCTCAATTTGCCCCAAATTAAGAAATTTAACCGCGTGATCGGATTTATCCCTGGCTAATTTTATTTTTGACGGAGGCAGGCTGGCAATATTCTTTTCCACGAAAAATTCCAGCAAACTTCTTAAAGCAATCAGGTAATAATTCTGGGTGGATTTCTTCAAGCCGGTTTTTTTATGCGGATCAATGTGGCGCGACAAAAAAATCCGGTACTTCCAGATATGGTCGGCTGTCAGCTTGACAGGGGATAGGGAAGCCAGATTATTCCCTTCCAGCCATTTAAAAAATTTCTGCAAGAATCTGGTATAATTCTCCTGCGTCTTGGCCGACAGGCCTTTTTCGATTTCCAAGTAATCCAAAAAATCAGTGAGATATTTTATTATAGGTTTATTTTCCATATTTATATTTTAGCAGTTAGTAACGGTAGGGGAAAGGCCGGCAAAAGCCCCAAAGATGCCAGGCTTGAGATATGCACTACTTCGCATAATGTAGATTAAGCGAAGTATTCCAAGGCCCAAAAAAAATTAAACTTTTAGGTTTAATGCTCGACGTTGATTTGATGTAATGTTCTACTATCATCATATCACCGTTTGGGATTTCTGTCCATAGTCTTTTAAAATGGGCGCAAGAGCGTCCATTTTAATTTTTTATGCCAGCTGTTCGGTCAATTTTGTAAGTTGGCTGTGGATAAGCCTCTTAATTCGTCCCGGAAGTTCGGCCGGGCGGCGCTTCCTAGCAACGCTCACATTGACCTGGTACTCCTCTTTTAACCCGTTTTTAATGATACGTTCGAGGTCCTTGTAATTGACGGCAACGCGCCGGTGTTGGTCATCATAGCCGAGGAAAACTACCCAGGCGTGATTCTCGTCACGGAATGTTGATCCCAGTTCGAGTGGTCTGCCGGTCATGACCCGATCGGCGGACAAGATTACTGTACTCATAACAATTTTGCGGTTTTGTGACAAGCAACAAAAAGTGTTATAATTTAGTCTAACCACGATTGACGGCTCACGTCGATTGTGGCCAGAGATGCCTTTGCGGGCATCTCGCTTATATACATCTATTTTAAAGTATTGTCAATTTGCGGCTTTAAAAAATTTTAACGATAAAAAATTATGCAAACACTGAAGGGATTTAAAAACTTCATGAGCGTGAACGGTGCCAACTGGGTGCTGATCAATCAATCTGATTCAATGCTCAGCTATCAGCGGAACAATCCGGGCCAAAAAGGCAGCTGCCTGATCGCCCTGATACTTTTGATTTTGGGAATCGTCCCGGGACTTCTCTACCTTTATTTTTCGCATCGGTCCCCTTCCACAAATCAATTAACTATCACCGAAGACGATGATGGAAATCTTTCCGCTTCAGGTGATGCTGCCGGATTAAAATTGTATAATTATTTTCTCGCCGGCAAATACGATGCCGGCGAGAAAATAAAAGATGCGGCGGAAAAAAATTCAGTGATAATCATCTGCGTGGTCATCGCAGTTCTCGCGCTTTTTTTCTTCATGATGACGAGATAAATTTTGCCACAAAAAAACACCGGTCAATTTGATCGGTGTTTTTGATTTTATAAGATTTGCTTGTAGGTCACGGTTCCCGCTGTACCATCTGATCCGTCGGTTCCATCTGCCGCCGCGACGTGGCCGAGAGATCCTTTTGATCCCTTAAGTCCTTTGGTACCGCCGAGCGCCTGAACAGTTCCGAGCGTTGATATTAGCCAATATGACAGATAAATTAGGCCTCCTGATCCGCCCGCTCCGCCGCCACCGCCTCCGCCAGCACCGTTTCCATCACTGTATCCGTTTCCGCCGTTTCCGCCATTGCCGCCCGCTCCGCCGTTGGCCTGGATGGTTCCGTTATTGATCAAGATATACGCAGCAATAAAAATGTTTCCGCCGTTTCCACCTGATCCGCCACCGCCTCCGCCTGAAGCGGCATAAGATCCTTGCCCATTCGTTCCCGCTCCACCTCCGCCGCCACCGCCTCCGCCGGCAGAACTTGATCCGGCGTATCTTGAGAATGAACTTAAAACTGCATCGGCTGCCTCTAGGAAGCGCTGTATCATCGCTTTGCATCTTACTCCGATATTCGGAGCAGCTGCAGCAGACCCGGAAGTGCTGCTCGAATAACCACCACCGCTATTGCTAGTTGATCCCCCGCCCTGTCCACCTGGTCCAGAACTTGCGCCGGCAACCGGGCTCAATGAATTTGTTTCCTGAACTCCATTTCCTGGAGCCGCGGCCGCGCTACCGTTTGACCCAGCGTACCCACCCGATCCGCCAACACCTCCCGGCTGTCCGGGTTTAGATCCCTTCAGGGAAGCATCACCGTGAGCCGCTGCGCCTGCGGTTCCAGCTGTACCGCCCGGTGATCCACTGCCAGGGTTGGCACTCGTTCCATTGCCACCACCGCCGGCATCTCCGCCATTGGATTTGATCGTGCCGTTATTTGTCAATTTATTTCTGACAAAAATTTTGAAGCCGGCGGGATTTAACCAAACGCCATTATTGATCGTCAGGTTATTGTAGTACATATCGCGGCTGAGAGTTGTGTTGCCGCTGATCGTGACGTCACCATCCGATCCGTCGCCGAAAAAATCTTTATCGCCTGGCGTATTTATTTTTATGATCAAGAGTTCGGTCGCACTAATCGCGATGCCGACTAAAATCAAATTAGTGCCGGGCACAATTCCGATCGTGCCGTCATCCTGGACGTAGTATTTTTTGCCAGGGTCGAGCGAAGATAATCCGCGGACCACGCCCGAGCATTGCGCCGGCATCGCCACGCCTGCCGACCCGGCCGCCAAACTGAAGCCGTCAAATTTTAGGCGGGCAGTATCATCGGCATCGGCATACTTCCAGTTGTCAGTGGCATCATCCAAGAAAACCGGTTTTAAAATTCCGATGGTTTCGGCCGCGTTGATCGTGTCGCGAAAACCGCCGGCATCGTTCGCGTTTTTCCCGGACTGATTCATCTGCAGGTAGAGTCCATTGTCGCCGTAGGCGTAATTTTCTTTGGTCTGTGCCATATATTTTAAGCGTTATTATTATGATATTCGCAGCTGATAAAAAGACTTTGCGCGTTTGTCTTGACCCAGGCCGGAGACGGCGCGATGTAGCTCCACAAAATGCCGCTGCCCGGCGTGCCGGTGCCGTCGATCACGTTCGCAAATTGCGTATAGGTTCCGTTGCAGTCGGCCGCGGTAAAAAAGAAATCGATATAGCTGACATTGGCATCGTGTGATCGGCTGCTGGCAATTTTCCGGAATCCCTCAGTGATATCCCCTATCACCGAACTCGGCAACGGTGTCGGAGTGACGTGTGTGCCTAAAATTCCGTAATTGATATTTGGCGAAGTCGCGCGCTCGCCGGATTGGCTCATCGCCATCTGTTCAAGTCCGGTGTCGACGATGATGTTGTGCTGCTTTTCCATCTGAACGATTTTTCCCGAGTCGATATATTCCTGGATGTCGGCGATGTCGCCGCTCTTCACGAATTTGCGGATCGCTTTGACCTCGGGGCCATTTTCCTGCACGCCTTCGGCAAGTATAAATTGCTTAATGTTGGCAAGATTTTTGACATCTTCCTGAGTCTTTTTTTTAATCACTTCGGTCATAAATTTATCAATATAATTTTAATGAAATATCGAGACGGCCCGGGCGTTTCGGATCGGCTGCCGAGGTCGGAGTGTAAGGACTGAGCACCCAAGTCGGCTCAACGCCGGCACCGAGCGGATCCTTGTTGATCGTTTCCGAAAGTGAAAGATCAACGCGATCCAGGAGCGGCGATATTTTTCTGATTATTTCGGTGATGTCAACATCGCTCATGTCGGTGAGAATCGTTTCGGCTATAACACTGTCATCGAGACTGCCCTGGTCTTTAGTGACCAGCTTCTGCAGCAGGTTGACGAGCTGCTGCTGGTTGGTGGTGATGGCATCGACCGAGTAATAAAAATTGGTCGGGGTCTGCGCCTGGAAAGTGATTTTTTTGATCACATAACTTTCATTGACCGAACGCCGCACGCTGTTCAGGTTGATGATCATTCCCACGCGCAAGCCGCTGCTGTAAGTGTCAAAAGTGATCTCCTTGCAGCCGTATTGGTAAGCCAATAATTCGGCCTTGGCGCGCTGCCGGGCTGTCGCCATATCAATAATGTTAGGAGCATCAATCATCTTCTCTCTGAGGCCGTACAGGCCGATGCTGCCCTGGTTGGAAATGATCGACATGACCGGAACTTTCGGGTTGCCGCTGAATTTAATTTTATTGCCATCGCCCAGGACGGCCGGGAATTTGATCGTCTTGTCGTTGTTGTTATACAAGCAGTCCTTGGTCGACGGGTCATCATGAAAATCTTGACCGACTGTTTTGGCGACATAGCCGGATCCGGTGTCGACCTGGATCGTCAGATTGCTGAACTGGTATGGCAGGACAAAAATTGAGCTGTTAGAACCGTTGACCGTGATCACGTCGGTATAGGTATCGCCGTCGGATTCTCCGCCGCGTACTTTGACCTGATTCACGATTTGCGTGCCGTCGATCGTGCGGCTCAGAGTTTCGTTGATGTGATTTCCGCCGGTATCAGTGAGGCTGAACGGCGCGATATTTGTCATCTGCGGGAAAAAGTGCAGGTCTTTATTTTGATCGACGTGCCAGTCATATTTGACGATGTCGGCCAGCTTCTTCAGCGCATCGACCAGGTACATTTCGTTAAAAACAATTTTAGTGATCACGAAACTTCCGATCACATTGGCAGTGGTGAAGTCTGGAGCGAAGGAACTGATCAGGTCGGTGATGATTGCCGCAATAGTTTGGTTGGCATAGCTTTTGGTGGCGAGAATGCTGTTGAAGGCGCAGCTATAATCTGAGGCCTGGACAGCGTACAGGATGCCATCAGCGTTGCTGACGTTCGATTCCACAATGTTCGTTATGTAGCCCCCGAAGATCTTGCCAGCGCCCTCGTAGAGCTCGACCTCGTCGTTGATTGCCGGGATGTAAACCCGATCGCCGTACTTGCTATAATTAAAGCTCAAAACATCAACAACATTGGTGAGTTCCTGATCCAGTGACAAGCTCGCCCAATCGATCAGGCTGCTCAAGTCGTTTCCGTTTATTTTTATTGATATCATTGCTATAATTAGCTCGTAATTATTAACTATAAATTCATGTCAAACAACATCGAGGAAATGGAGAAAGAATTAAATAAGCCGGTAAAGTGTCCCTTTGGTACTTGTGATAAATGCGAAAAGGAAATGAATCTTGAGGAGTGCGTGATCAATCGAAACAATAGGGTAAACCACGCTCTCTTTGCTGTCGTTATCGAATTTTTAAAAGGAGCCGAATCGGAATCACTTCAATAAACCATAGTATTTTGCCGCAGTTTTTTCATGACTGATTTATCAATCATATTGTCAAAATCCCTTTCGTTCATGAAGTGATTGCCGGTGACATTGATCACAATACTGGTACTATTTCCGCCGACTTTATTATTTGGCACGATGTTTCCGCTCGCGCCCGGGACAAAAATTTCAGGTCCTTGCTCCCCCACCAGATAAGCCTCCCCTATCCCGACCGGTCCGCCGGCCGCCTTCTTGCCGGATATCGGAATGCTGGCGGTCTTGGTCGTCAAGATCGAAGCGCTTTGCGCAGACTGTGAATCGGATATCGCCTTGGCCAGGGCTTTAAAGAGATCTATTTCGGCGTTGACCGTGTCGGCCGTCTTTTTATAATGGCTGTCCATCACAGTGGCGTAATCTTTGTCGGCCGTGTCCATGATATCTTTGATTTTTTTCACCTTATCGTTATACAAACCAATCTCTTGCTGTTGCGCCGCAACCTGGGCATTCATTTGGTTTTGAAGGTCCATCAACTTGTCGGTATATTCTTGCGTGGCGATAGATCGCTTGGATTGATAATCTTCGATCGCACGCTGCAGATCTGTTTCGTTCGCGCGCCGGCGAGCTTCAACCACGGCCGCATCGATCGACTTTTCAAAATCAGCGCTGCCGGCGAGAGCCGCCTGCTCCTGATTCAGTTGCTTCATCAGATCGGCTTTCTTTTTGCTGTCGGTCTCGTCGTTGAGTTGCTGTTTAAGATCGGCAACTTTTTGCTCGGTAGCGACGATTTGCTCGGCGACGGATTTGGTATCGTCGGTTTGCGTTTGACTGTAAGATTTTGCCAGGTCTTCCATTACCTGATTTGTTTTTGTGATCTCATCGCGAATCGACGCCATTTTATTTTCATGGTCGTAGGCGAGTTCTGAGAGGGCATTGGACCCGGATTGCTTTAAAGTTTTATATTCATCTCCCAATCCGGATAAAGCTTTTTTAAGATCGTCGGCCTGCTGTTTGGCATCACCCGCGCCCTTCCCAATTCCCTTGAAAGGATCTTTAATATCGGGAACTTGTAATTTGACTGAAGATTGTAAATTTAAAGCTGAATTAGTTGCTTCGTTAATTTTTCCGTCTAAACTATCAATTGTTTTTTGGAGATCTTCGTAGGGTGTATTTACCTTTGATTTTGTTCCGTAAATTTTATCTGATAGACCAACAATCGCATTACCGAAGCTTTCTATGGGTTTATTTATAGCCTCGTTTATTATTTGTAGCCCTCCCGCCTTCCAGGAATCAGGGTTGACCACCATCGCCAAAGTTCTAGATGCAGATTTGGCAAAAGATCCTGAATTAGAATTTGCCGCGTTTAAAAAAGAATTAAAATTACTCAATGCTACATTGAGTGCCGGACCAAAAATATCGCCTATCTGCTCCTCGAAATTTTTCCAGGTTACAGACACTACTTGCATCTTCCCCTGAGTTGTATTGGCGAACGCCTCAGCAGAACCTTTAACCTTGTCCTGAAGACTTGCCAAATTATCAGCAGCGGAAGCGGTATCATCTAATTCAATCCCGTACCCCTTTAATTGTTTCGTGACTCCTTGACTTACGAGAATTACCTGGCTAGTAGCTTCGGCGAGGCTAATATGTTTATTTCGCGCAAGATCCATCGCCAATTGATTCATGGTAAGTGCTTGATTGTAATTTTTTGTTACCAATAATAATTTTGATACGCTGGTGGCCGTGTCTTCATCGTCAAAACCCATCTGAAGCATCGATTTAGAGTAGGCATCGAGCTTATCTTTTATCGCATCATAAGAGAGGCCGGCATTTTCCACGTTCTGTTTTACAATAGCCATCTCAGCTTGGGCTTGCATTGAAGCTTCAATACTGTCTTTAATAAAATTAGTGGCCTCCCCAACCCCCTTTTTTAGTAAATCCCAAGCCATAACACCCTTAAAAACTGAGGCAGCCATGCTTTCCTGACCCTGAGAAGATTTTTTAGCTTGATCATCTAATCCTCCTAGGGAACTCTTAACCTTCTCCAATTCTTTGGAGGCATTATCGATCGCGGTTAAGACAATTTGTAGCTCGGTTTTATTATCGGCCATATAAGAAAGTTGACTTAAATTGGTTGATATGTTAGCGTTAAAATTGAATTATTAATCCCGGACATTCCGGATAATTTTTAAAAATATGCTTATCAAATGCCCCAATTGTGGCTACGAGGGAAAATCAGCATCTTACGTTAAAGGTTCAATTTTGATCGAATTATTTTGCGTTTTAATAATTATTTTTAGCTTCATTGGACTCTTTGTTATCGGTCCATTGGCTTTATTTTTTATAGCAATCGGATTTATTTATCCGATTTGGCGAATATCAACCAAGTATACTGGGTGTCCAAAATGCAAATATCAATATGTTGTTAAACAGTAATATGGGATTTTTAGAAAAATTATTTAAATTTTTCTTTCGTGTGGCAAAGAATAATGTTGCTGAAAAATTTAAAGGATCAATGGAAAATGTTCAGCCACCTGCTCAAGAAATACTGGATAAAGAATTAGAGCAAATCAAAATAAAAGATGAGCGGAAGGCGGAATGCCCGAATTGCCACAAAATTCTCCCTAAAATTCCCGGGGCAAAAACTAAATGCCAGTATTGCGGAGAATTTATGTTCGTTCGCACTCGTCCTAATCATGTTCGCCTTGTCGTATCAAAGGATGAGGCCGATAAAATAGACGAGGAATGGTCTGCTATTAATGAAACGTTTAACAATGATGTTGATAAGATCTCGCTAAACAGGCAACTTGCAACGCATTCCGTAAACGGAGATTGGGGTTTATATCGCAACGATCGTTCAAGTTTGGCGGGTATTCTGGCGAAAGAAATGCGGACAGAAGCATCCTTGCAAACATACCTCGAAGTCTGTTATCTTGATTTGAATGAGCCGAATAATTTGGGCGGGATAGACAATCCGGAATTGCTTAAAAAACATCCGCCATTCTCCCCTAATTTTGATTCTCTATCTTCATCGTTGGCTCCCGGAATCTTAGATTTAGTCAGGCGAATTACGCTAAAATTAAATCTGAGCAAAAACCGCATTAAACAAATTTTCATCGAGCATAATACGGTGGTTGAAAAAAATTTGAGATTGCCACTCTCCGCCGAAAAAGCATGGCAAGTGTTGGAAAAAGAACTCTAATAATTTCTTGTTTTAACATCCCCGGCCGATTTGGTCGGGGATGTTTTTATTTTTCACTGTTATATTTATTGTTAAAATACTCTCGGGCCCGGGCTTCCGCGCTCATGCGCATCAGAATCAAATTAATAAATGGCTGTGGCTGTTCTTGGTACTGATAGAAGTCCCAGCCCATATACTTGCAGATTTCGAGCGTCATTGCCTGTCTCGGCAAATCACCTTCCCCGCGAAAGTAATCGTAGTATTCTAGGAAGAGGTTTTTTTTTCCTCGGTCTCTTCGGTCTCGTCCTTAAACATTTTCAAGAAGATTTTCTCCAAGACCTTGTAATCTTTCCCACGCAAATTTTTAACCTTTTCAAAAATATCCTTTTCATCGCCATCAATGTCAACGATGCAGGTTTCGCAGACGTACTGATCGGTGTTTTCGCACTTCCTGAAGCCGAAGAGATCCTTGGCCAGGAGGTAGGTGTAATGCTTAACTTTTTTCTTAGAAAACGGCAATTCTACAACTGCCGTTTCTCTGGTTTGATTTTGATTTTGGTCCATGGTCGTATTATTAATTTTAAGAGAACGACCACTGGGCGGGCGCGCCTCTTAATGAGTACTCGCCCAGTGGATTCTCGTTAATAAATTTAGTAAGAAGCTTGGAGATTGGTCAGTTTAACGCTAACCATCTTACTGTCGGTCAAGGAATAATGTGCCTTGAAGGAGATTGTCTGCATCACAGTATCACCAACCTTAAAGGGTCTGGTCAAAGAGTCGAAGCTGACTTTATAAAGATCGATTTGCAGTTCCGGATTGGCAGAAGTGGCAATCGTCACATCGGCATTCTTCAAATCGATTCGCATCGCCTGTTCGGTGCCAGCTAAGAAGGCAGTTTTAAACGACGCCTCATCTTGCCAGATCGCTTCAATATCGCCGGTAATTTCGATCGTTTTATTCAAGAAGTCGGCCGGGTCATTGCTGCCGAGAACATCATCGTGCTCGAGAGCCTTGGCGATCTTTAATTTCAAGCTTCTGACATTGATCACGGAAGCGGCGGCGAGTCCGGCTTGATTGGCTGCCAACTTTACCGAGAAGTTTTTCGGAGTGAAGACGTTCTCAGTGTTGGTCGCCGGCGTTAAAGTCGCAGAGACACCTTTCTTGGCGACCATCTTGACGTCCATTTCGATCAACTTGCCGGCCTGATAGGTGATGTTCAGCTCATTAACACAAGCCATCGCGTGCTTGTAGTCAGCGGCGGCCAGCGGATCATTCAGGAAGGCGGTTAAACTCTGATGCTGGATAG
>JAQUPS010000005.1 GCA_028716485.1 Patescibacteria group bacterium | reverse complement strand
CGTTCTCTCCTAAAAATAAGTTACCTCCCGCCGTGGTTACCGTTCCATTGTCTCCGTAATTGAAATCGTGGAGGAAACGATTGCCATTTTTATAAATTATCCCGTATTGATTGGCGTGAGTCGTATTAGGCATTTGGAAATTCTTGGTGATTTCCAGTTGCTGGCTCGGACTAATCGTCCCAATGCCGACATTTCCTGAGCTGTCAATTTTCATCCGGACATTCGAGGAAAGCAATCCGCCGGTATGAAACAAAAGCGATCCGGAAGATGAGGCGGTGCCAATGGTTAAATTTTTGTCAGAGGAATAGAGATAAGCATCGTCGGCTCCCCAGATGTTTTGTCGGCTAGTATTGAATCCGCTCGAATTGATTCCCATGTTCACGAAGTATTTTGTCGTATTGCCATTGTTGGCCGTAGCAACGACATCGGCCGAGGAAGAAGCCCCGGCGTTTGTGTTCTGCACTTGAATTTGAGCCCAGTTGTTGATGTTGGAAATGGCATTGATGATATTCTGCCCGGCAGAAAGAACGTGCAGGTTTGCCGTCGGTAAAGTGGTACCGATTCCGATATTCGCTCCGTCGCTGAAAATGGTGGAGGTGGCAGATGCTAGACCGGAATTATTTCCGACTTGAAAAGAACCCTTTGTTAAAGATGTCGATAAAGCATCGGTGATTCCATACCCGGATAAAGTGGTCGGCCTGCCGGTCGTGATCGTCGACCAATCTTGGTTATGCGCCAGAGGTGCGCGGGCATCGGTCAATCTGCTGTCAGAAGTATAAACGAAAGATGTTGAAGCTTTTCCGGACCAGGTACCATGAAAATTTCCCGTCGGCGACAAATAACTTGTAGCGCTCGAGAGGTACGGCAATCCAGTTGGTGAATAATTTTGCCAGGTTCCACCCCAATCTCCGCTGTTATTGGCAAGGTAGGTGGTGGTATTCGATAAATACGGCAAAGAGTTCGAGGCGTACTGAGTTGCGACTCCCGAACTGTTTCCCATCCAAATTTTATTTTTAGCCAGGGAGGTTGATTGATATCCTGGTATTGATGTTGAGGCTGATTTTAGAAGGTAGGAAATAGAGTTTGAAAGATACGGCAGCGTTGTCGTGGTCAGACTCCCCCAAGTACCGTGAAACACGCCATTGTTGGGGAGATAATTTGCGTTATTAGTCCACTGGGAAATGTTTGACGATGAAAAATTAGAAACGGCCAAAGAGGTGGAAGCTGATCGCCACATCGGTTCAAGTTTTGTGCCGCTCGAAAGATATGCCAGCGAATTTGAAGCGTGCCAAAATATCGGATCAGTTTCGGCTTTAATGTAATTCAGGGAGGTTGATGCTCTCCAAAAAATAGGATCAACTTCGCTTTTTACATAGGCAAGTGAAGTGGAAGCAGAGCGCAATAAAAAACTCGTTGGATTATACCCAGAATCTTTGATTAGTTTTCCCGTGGCAGTATTGAACGCGGCAAAATTTGAGTTAGTCGCGCCAGTTGGGCCAACAACATCGCCGGTACCGCCTCCAGTGAACCTTACGCCGTTGATAGTGGCACCCGAGGCATCGATATCAGAAACCCAAACCTTTGAAACTCGATTGCTCGCGCTGCCAATCGTCCAGGTATTAACGACGGGTTGAATCGCGCCGCTGACAAACTTCCAAAGGTTAGGAGTCGTCACATCAGCCGAAGCGAATGCGGCAAATCCGAACAGGGAGATCAGGATGATAAATAAAATTAAATTTTTCTTCATATTTTTAGCTTAATGCCGTGTAACTGACCTTATCGTCAGCGTTGATGGCATCGATGAATATCGTCGCTAAATTATTGATTGACAATTCGTAGGTTGCTCCCGGGATAAGCGGCACGCCAAATTCATTGGCGGCCGAAACATCCTTACTCCCCACCCAGACGATTCCGGCGTTATTGAATGATGCGGCGATCGTGACCTTCTTGATCTTGCTGGACGTTGGGCCAAGAACAACTGCAGTGCCGGGCACGGCCACAGAAACTTTGCCGTGGGTGATGTTGGTCGGGATCATTGCCGCGCTACCGCTGGCACCGCCGCCATAGACCTGCAAATTCTGCCGGCCGATCGGCGCGCCTTTCTCGTCGACGTGCATGACGTGCAACGGATTATTGGCATCGTATTTCAGCTGGATGCCATCGGCGAACAAACTGGTAATGACTTGCGAAATTTCATCAATCCCCTTCTTGAATAATTTGGTAAAAAACGGGGTGATATCTTTGGCCTCTTTGTGGTTGGTGATCTCTACTTTCTGAATCTCCTTCG
Source organism: Patescibacteria group bacterium (assembly GCA_028716485.1). GTDB lineage: Bacteria > Patescibacteriota > Patescibacteriia > Patescibacteriales > WJLG01 > JAQTUZ01. The sequence goes on along the minus strand of JAQUPS010000005.1, from coordinate 69,904 downwards.
GCTCCGGGAAGTTTTTAATCGATACCTCGGCCGGGATTTTAATGTCGCCTAAATTCTTGACTGTAATTTCTTTCGGGATAACAATCTCTCCTAAATTTTTAACCTTGATTTCATCCGGGGCCTTCTCGAAATTGGAAACCTTAATGCTCGGCGGAACTTCGGCGATTATTTTAACCGCCGGGGTATTCTTGATTGCAGTGACCAAGTCATCGATCTTCTTGTTGAGGTCGCTGAGCTGTTTATTTTCAAGAGCCTTTTTTAATTTTGCGACTTGCGATTCGTTCATAAAATTAAGATTCCAACTCGTTCAATAATTTGGTTAAAAATTTCTCTTCGCCTCCATTGCCGGCATCATTGTTTCCTGCTCTCTTGGCAATCCGATCAATGCGTTGGATCTCTTTCGTTGCCTGGTCTTCGCTCAAAATCGTCGGGGTGCCGTCCGGGTTCATATCGATTCCAATATCATCAAGAGGTTTGACTCCCGCGCCGTTCCACAAAATAGGTTTATTCACAAATTCTCCATAGACCGACTCGTCAAACATGGCATTGCCGCGCTTTTCTCTCGCTTCATTGATCGTCAAAATGCCATGCTCGACATCGGCTCGAGAGGAAGCCTCATCCCAGGCTTTATCATTGAAGGCTTTGGATTTGTATTCGATTTTAATTGCATCAACACCCAAGACAGGCAGCATTGAGTCATTAATAAACTCAGCGAATAAATCCTGCAAAGGCGTAACGCTTCCCTCCCAGAATTTCTGGGTTTGGTTCTCGCCATTTGAGCGATTGACATTGTCGGTGTAGTTTAAAATCGCTTTTGGCACACCATAAGCCGCACAAACCTTTTCGGTCGTGAATTTGCGAAGCAGATTGAATTCCATGTCCTTCGGCGAGAGCTGAAGGGTTTTGATTTCCTTAACGCCCTTGACCGCGATTGATTTGTTGCGGTTCTCCGGGCCCTGAAGCTGGCGTTTGATATCGTCAATGATTTTGTCTTGCTGTTCTTCGTTCAAATTCTCGTCCAGGATGTATTGCGCTCCCGGAGTAGCATCATTGGCAAAAAAAGCGTAGTTGTTGATCATCGCAGCCAAGTCGGTGCGGGTTTCCCAGATGATCGGTTCAAGCGGCGACAAGCCGAAGACTGGAGTATTCGGATCATCGTGCTGTTTGAACGTCAAAACCTCATCCGGATCGTATTCCTGGGTGATGCCCTTATAACGCTGGATCCATTTATAAACCGTTCCATGGATATCAGTGACGACCGATAGAGTTCGCGGGTCGATCACATCGAAGCCCAGCACTTTTCGGCTGGTATCGCTGGAACGCAAAATCAGCAGGAAAGCACTCCCGCTGATTTGTTGGTATTGAATGATTTTATTTTTTAACGCTCTGAAGGTGCTGCTGTATCCTAGGGCTGTTTCGGCAATCTTAATCTGCATCGGATCAGCATCCTTGTTCGAGTCCTTGGAGTTGACCCACAGATAGCCCTGAGAGCCGACATTTTCTTTGAGTTCGCGAACGCAGGCAAAAACATCGCCATGGTTGCGCCAAACGGTGAAGAGCGAATCGGTCGACAATCTGATCCCCATCAAGGAAACTCCGCCGAGCGGCTGCCGGATCTCTCCGTAAAGTCCTTGCGAGAATGTATTGCCGGTATTAAGGATTTCGAACGCTTTGAATGCGAAAGACGCGAATGTCTTCCGTAAATTAAAAAGCTTTGAAAGTTTTGCCATTAATTCAGCCTTTGGACATCAAAAGATGTTCTAGGCATTCTGGCAACCTTCAAAGCTAGCGCGAATGCTAAAATTGTATCATCATGCTTACCCTGTTTCGCCTCTCTCTTGCCGGTGTCGTCGGTGATGAAGGTGAGCATCTCTGACTTAAGTATAGCAGAATTAATTTTCACTGACAAGTCAGCCACTACTTGCTCGAATGTGTCAAGCAATAAATCGCGATTGCCGCCCGGGCCGCCGGTTGTTATCCAGCCCATTTTCTTCGTGCGTTTATTACTCTTTTCGTCAACCGTCACCATGCAGAAGATATTGCCGTAAATATCCTTGAGGCGATCAAGAACGGTATGGCCGTGGTTGTTTCTTTCGATGACTGCGAGCGCATTGTTGTAAAATCGCGCCAAGTTTTCCACAGCCCTTGCCATCTGCGCCGGCTTGAGCGTATCACTAACCAATTCCGCGACCTGTTCCTGGGTCAAAGCATCGATGATTTCAATCGCGCTGCGGTCGCCGCCGGTTCCCTCGGCCGGATCTCCGCCCAGGATGTAGCGCCGGCCCGGCATCGGGTTGACGTAAATGTCAGCATAGAACGTTTCCATCCTGCCTTCCGCGCCTTCGATCTTAATCGCGCGGCGATAAAGCGGCTTGCGCGTAGTCAGTTTCTGCATTGCCTCACTGTCAAAGACCATTCCGGACGAGGTCATGAAGCTGTCTGACAGGATAGTCGGGTTTTCCTGATCCATAATGCGGCGCTGGCGCTTCTTCGTCTTATCCCACCAGCAAAGCTGCTCAGGACTCAGTTTGATGCCGTATTGCGCCAAAACAAGCCCTGCTTTGTGCAGAGCTTCTTCGCTCGGCTCGTAGTCGGCCGGCGGCTTGATAGAGTTCAGTTTTTTAGTCCACCAGCCGAAGAAAAAGATATCATAAGGCCCGTGGCCGGCAGAACATTCCGAGCAGGTTTCCTCAAACCAATCACCCACGCCGTTGGCAGTCGATTCGATCGAAACATTTGACCGTCCATTGGTCGGTACGGCCGCCAGGGTGGGAATGAGGCGCTGCTCAACGTCTTTGATATGCGCCGCTTCCGAGACGTGCAGGTTGCTGGGCGTATCGCCGCGGCTTTCCAGGGCGATGTAGATTGTTGAGTTGATATCGCCGAAGGCCAGCTCGTTGACGTTGTCGTAATTCGCCGCCGGCTTATGCCAGGTCTTGCCACATTCCAACTTGATTGATTGCGGGCATTTGCTGTAAGCGAGTTTAACGATTTTAAAAAGTTTGCGCAGATCCTTTTCTTTGTGAGCCAGGATCACGCTGGTCGTGTTGGGAGTCCAAAGAGTATCGTCTAAATAATAAATTAACCAGTAAGTCGAGACGCCCTTTTTGCGCGCCTTCGGGATTATCGACTCAAGTCCGCGGTGGCCTTTGCTCGCGCAATAATTCCAGAGCACTTCCTGGTCATCGTTGAATTTTAAATTAGTCAATCTGGCATCTTCCGTTTTAATTTTGTAGAGGTGCTCCATCCGCCATCGCTTATTCAGGATCGTGTCCAGATCTCTTTGGGTGACTTGCATTTATTTAATTTTATTGTGGTCATTCCACTCTTTGCGCGATTTGCCGTTGTTGATCCGCTTCACTCTGACGTTCACCTTGGCCAGATCAACGCCGGCGCAATCATCAAAGGCGATATCGACATCGTCGTATTTCTGTTTTACCCGGATTGCCACCGGGGAGAGTCCAAGCTTTTCCGCCCAGCGCTGCGCGTAATCGCAACCGCCGCCAGACCAGATGATCATGTAATTACCTTGGGCCTGGAACCAGTGGAAAATTGCGATATTTTCGTAGTTGGGAGTATCAAACGGCAAGCCGGTCGCTACGCCTGGGACGATCAAGGTGTCATCAACATCAAAAGCAATTATCATAAAATATCCAGGTTACTGAATCGATGAATCGTAATCGTGATTGTAGTAGGCTGATTTGGCTTCTTCGACTGTGCGGAATGCCGCCATGCCGCGCCTGACCAACTGCTTCTGATTTTTGTGATCGCACCAAATATCGCCAACTACAACGCCGCACCATTTAAAATAATAAAATTCTTCGCCGATGTGCGGGATAAAGCGCATCGCGCAAGATTGAGGAATATAGGCTTGATGCCGCGGGATCTCCGGGGAGTTTGTACGCAGCAGGTTTTTAATAAAGCTAAGCATAATTATTTTTTAAATTTCTTAATCTTGATCGGTGCCGGCTTCTTGCCGCCACCAATCACCTGGATGTCGCCGCGGTCAAGTTTCTCGAGGTCGTCGGCCGTGACCGTTTCGTCTGTAGGGATCTCGATTTTCGCCTCGGCAAATTCCTTCTTGCGCTTGCGGCGAAGATATTCCCAAGCATCAGGAGTGCTGCTTTTTAAGGCATTGACGACGGTGCTGCGGGCAATCAAAACCGGTGACTGCTTCAACTCCTCCTTTTCACTCGAGAAATCAGGATATTTTTTGCAATAAGTGTAAAGGGTTTGTGGGTCAATACCCGCATAAATACAGGCTTCTTCGTCCGGACAGCCAAATTTGAACGCCACGCGTAGTTTATCTAGTGTCTGTTTTGTCATTACGGTGGGTCTGCCGCGCTTGTCGCGCTTAATATAATTCTCGTGCCCGGAATCATCTTCATCCCAGCCGTCATCAGGCATTTGCAGTTCGGCCAATGCTCGGGTTCGCTCTTCTTTTTTCTTTGCTGCCTCGTCGGCTTTTTTGGTTCTCGCCATACGATTAAAGATAAATCAGCCACTTAATGAAAGGCCGCCAGATAAATTTCGGGATGATGAATGGCCGGCGTTCGTCGAGGTGGTCATAAAACTGCCGCGCCATATCGCCGTAACCTCTTTTGACTAACTGTCTGACTTTTTTTTCTGACTTTCCACTCATAAAAATTTAATTAATTTTTAAAGCTGGGAGACTTGGACTCGAACCAAGATAAAAAGGCTCAAAACCTTCCGTCTTACCATTGGACCATCCCCCACAAAACCGGCTGGAAAACCGGTTTTTAATTTATTGAGTATATGCATCGATAATTTCCTTGGCGTGATCAAATCCACGCGCAACAACAGCAACGACTCCAAAACATTTATTTAGCGCATTGATCCAATCGGCTTGTTCCTGACTCACTTTACCGCCGATTTTCCTTTTCAGCTCAATAAAAAGCAGGATATTATTTCGCGGACCGGCTTTTTCTGATTCAGGACGCTCAATGATTATCATCATGTCCGGAACTCCTTTTCGTAGTCCGCTCATCTTATTTTTCATCTTTGTCGACCAGCTTCTCGTGAATGTTTCTTGGGCTAATTTTGAAAATTTGAGCCCTTTTAATTCTAAGTATTGGACGAGAGCAACTTGATCTTGATATTCGGTCGGGCAGGTCTGAGCGAAGGCGTTTCCAATGCCCTTTTTATTGGCCATTTTTGTTCCCATATTCGTTTAAAAATTAATTCTTTTTTTATTCCGGTATTTTTAGACCAGTATTCTAAATTTTCTCGCTTTCCCCTAAATTCAATCATAAAGGTGATTTCCCGATTATTTAACTGCTCCTTGAGTGTCGCCCATCTACAATTTTCTTTAGAATATCCCAGACTATTATCTATACGATCGATTGAAGTATCTTTTTTCCCAAATTTTTCGTAATGTTTAATATAACTATCGTACATGTCAGACTTAAAATTTAAAAAAATTCTCCATCTTTCACATACTCCACGCGGAATATATTTGGGGTCATGATCGCATCGATAAATTATTCCACTCCAAATTTTCCAGAATCTAGTTTTAGTCATTCCATGAATCGCCGAATTTTTATTTCTGGCAATTGTCAATTCTCTATTAAAACATCCACAACTTTTAGTGTATCCTCTCACCACATTCATCAAGACTAGTTTTACCTTTTTTCCGCAATCACAACCCCACAAAGCCATACGATAGGCGGTTTTTTTCGTCTTTACTTCTTTAAGTTCCTTTATAAAAGTTAGACGATTAAATTTTTGGCCAGATTCGTATAGTATTTTTCGCATAAATTACAGAAAAATTTAAAATTATATTCTATCGAGCAACCAAGCCAAGTGGTGCTCGCCGCTTTTTATCTCTTCAGCGATTGCTTGCTTTTGGATAAAGCGCATCTTGTCTTTCGGATTTTCAGCCAACAGGGATTCGACGTATTCCAGCACTGTTTTATTTTTCTCAATGATCTTAAAAGAACTTACTATCATCTCCTCAAGCATCTCCTTGCTGGTGGGGAGTTTAATCGGATTTTTTGTCAGGGCGATAGTCATTTTTTCCTGAAGCGTGAGCTCCTTTTTTTTACCTTTGTCCATAAAAATTTTGATTATCTCTCATTCGGAGCCCCTCGATGACAAAAAAGATGATTAATGCAGGATGCTTTAATATCCTCTGCCATATGGCATCCGTGGGCCGGCATGGGGATCAGCCCATTGAAGAGCATTAGAGATTCGTGACACCAAGGAGCATCGGATGAGAGATAAATAAATTAATTAAGAAATTTTTTTAAATCTGACCGAAAATATCGGCTCCAATTTATTCTCATACTCATCTTCCAGCTCTATTTTTTCACCCTTGGATACTTGGCTCATAACGATGTCTGACAAAAGCTGCTGATCGTTTTTGATTTCGTTGTTCAGAATTTCCAGCTTGTCGAACTCGCTGGCAAATTCTTCCTTGACGCCTAACTCAATTTGCTTCTTTTCATCGCGCAGCTTTTTAATTTCCTCCACCTTTTTTTGATAGCTTCCGGAATTATTAAGAGCGTCGCGATACATCGCTTTCAGCTCCTTTGTTTCTTTTTTGGCCTGGCTGACACGATTGTATACCTCGAATAATTGACCTTGCTTTGCTATAAATTAATTTGGTTATTGATTATTTCTGCACCATCGTATGATTTTCATTGTTGGGGCATTTCACCTCGTCAATGTCGAGCGTACTGGTTATTTTTTCGCCGCAGTCCACGCATTCGTATTTAAAGCCTCGCTGCCGTTCCTCGCCTCGCTCCTGGGCGTGCCGCTTGGCCATTGTTGCCTTATTCCTGGGTTTACCGCCGCCTTTACGACTGCGCTGATAGCAAGCGGGGCATAATCCGTGGCAGAGGTACTGGCCGGGCTTCAGTTCCCTGCCGCACTCGTCGCAGATTTTCGCTTCACCGTTTTTTGCTTTTAAGCCCCCCCCCCTTAACCTTTTGGGCTCTGGCCGCTTTCTGAGACGGCGAAAGAGGCACCACAATCTTTATTTTTTCCCCGGACAAAACCGCCTTAATCTTGTCTTCCACTTCCTGGCGCTGCCGAAAAAGCCCCGCCAGATACTCTACTTTTTCTTGGTCGTTCATGACGTTTTATTTTAAAAGATTATTAAGCTCTTCTTCGCACTCGAGCTCTTTGATGATTTCTTTTTTTTGCCGCTTCACTCCGCCCTCAAATTTTTTCTTGTGATACTGCTTATCTCGACCCTTGGGTGAGCGGTGTTCCCGGTGAGGATAAATCCCGTTATATGGCACAGTTGGTCTGATTCGAGCCGTCATAGCGTTTTTTGTTTTTTATTTTAAATAATGTTTTAAAGTGAAGGATAAATCTTCGCTCAGGTCCGGTTGTTTAATTAACCAATCAAGATAACTCCGATCGGTCCGGGCAACATCCGCGAACGATTTGTCTTTGTGCTTTCCAAACGGAACGGTTTTTAATAAGACTGGTTTCTGGCTCAAAGCGATCATTTCGTTGAGCGCCGCATCTTCTATTTCCTCGCCCGCGTTGCCTTTACATGTGGTTCTAGTGAAAAGATATTTAAAAAGCTCTACTAGCGCCAGCACATCGCCACCGGCATCGTGCGCCGCGGCAGTCTTTGGCACATTCAGTTTCAGATAATGGCGCAAGTACTGCAGACGATAGGCAGGAGCCTCTATGAGGTGCTGGGCGACGCGCATCGTGTCGATGTATTTATCGACCGTCACGCCTTCGCGCGCGAGCACGCCGATATCAAATTTTGCGTTATGCGCGACGATGACGGAATTAAAGATCTCTTTTTTAGCTTCTTCGGTTGCCTCGAACATTCCAAGGTCGGCGACTTCTTCGTTGGTGATGCCGTGGACTTCCATCGCTTCGATTCCGATCGGCTCGGCCGGTTTAAAGTTTTCAGTTGTCGGCTTTTCCGCGCCGTATCTCATCACCGCCAGCTGGACCAGGCGGCCATTTTCCTTGCCAGTAGTTTCGGTATCTAAGAAAATTAAATTTTTGAGTGATAACATGGTCGTTCAAAATTATTTTATAAAGACTTGATGACTTTATTTCTGGCATCTCCCCACAGCGTGCCGAGGAAGAGCTCAAAAATAAGCCTCAATTTTTCTTGCGCTCCCGCTTTCTCCCAGTATCCGCGCAAAACTTTTTCCACGTCTTCAAATTCCCCATCTTCATCGCACTTGCCTTCAAGCTTTAAGCGTTTCGCAATATCAGTCATGTCATCGTTATCGGCGCGGCTGATCGCTATCTCTGCCAAGGAATTAAGGTGCTTGTCCTGTATCGGCCAGGTGATATTTTTCAAAGCGCCCTCCATTTTGCGCGCCTCTCTTTCTTTCTCGGCCGCCTCCCGCTTCTCGTCGGCAATCCTCTGTTTTTCCAGTTCTTTTTCGTGTTCTTTTTTCTCTTCAGCCGTCATTTGATTGACCGGCATCTTAGTGATAACGACGTTGATAATTTTGCCGCGATTTTTTCCATCAACAACTAAAGCTGATTTTACTTTCGCATCCGATTTTTTCGCCTTCTCGTAATCGAACTCTCCCAGCACTCCAGCCTTTGGATTGTATCCGGAGCTCACGAGAACCAATCCCGGGGTTTTCTCTTTCATCCAATCGACGTATTTCTTCATTTTGCGGCGATAGCATTTAATCGTGGTGCAAGCGCCTGCCTTGACCTCGCCGAATAAAGTGTTAGTGTCCTTCGGGCATTCGATACACTCCCCGACCGCTTTCATCGCTTCCTCGTCCTTGAGCCAGGGCTGGAATTTCAGCTCGTCAAAAAATTCTTGATCAATAAATTCTTTCAAATCCTTAACGCTGACCGCCTTTCCCCACTTCTGCTTTTCCTGGACATACTTCAAAGCTTTATGCTGATCATCTCCCGGCGTAAGCCTGGATATTTCCAAGGCGTGGCCATCGTTCAAACTTCCATCCCGATAAGCCTTTTGAACTTCAGCCGCCAAATTAAGAAGCATGATTCTGTTGCGGATGTATGCCTCGCTCTTTCCAAGCTTCGCGCCAAGCACTTTAAAGTCGTCGGCTGTCTTGACTAGTTTCACGAATAATTCAGCTTCATCAATCGGGTGCAAATCGGCTCGCTGCAGATTCTCGACGATCTGCGCTTCGCGCGCTTCTTCGTCAGTCATTTCCACAATCTGCGCCGGGATCTCTTTCAGGCCAGCCTCTTTGGCAGCAGCCCAGCGGCGATTGCCGGCAATAACTTCCCAGGCCGGTTTTGATTTTCCTTCTTTCGCACGCACCAGAATGGGAGTGAGCACGCCCTTTTCTTTGACACTGGCGACCAGCTCGTCAAAGTCGGTGCCCTTGTTTCTGCCGGCCGTATTGGTCTTCGACAGGAAGCAATCAGCGACCGCGATGTTTTTAAGCTCTTGCGTTTTCATAGCTTTGTTGCTTAGTTCGCGCGACAAAATCGCCCGGACTAAAATTTATTTAATTACCTTGTTAAGTTCAAAGATTTTAGGTTGCATCGCCCGGTGCGGGAAATGCCAGATTTCTTTCTTGACCGGGCCGTCTTCTTCCTGGTTGTAGGCATCGCCCGGATTTTCCCAGACGATCCGGATCAGTCTGATCTCGTCGTTCTTAATGGCGAGCAAATCAAAGCCGGATCCTTCTTCAATCTGATAAATTTCTCCAAATCCTTCCTGCTTTAATTTTTTGATCGCCTGGCGGCCTTTGTTAAATTTTCGCTTCCAGTAAACTGTCTGCTCGCTCATTTATTTGAATCGATTATTTTTAAGAAGCCCGATCAAGGAACGCTGTTGTCTGACGACCCCGGCGGCAGCGCTGCCGATCTTACGCGGCGCGCTTGGTTGATCAATTATCCGAAGGAGGGCTGCGGATTGATGACCACCTTGATTCTCGGCTTGTTGCTGGCCCCGTAAAGGGCCAGACACAAATTTGGAATCCTCAAATTGTAATAACCTACTTATTCAACTGGTAATTCACCGCGCTGCGCGAGCAACCGACCTTCTTGGCGATAGCGCGCTCGCTCAATTTTTGTTTTCTGAGCGCTTTAATTTTCGCGATTTTCTTCTCAGTCATTTTCGTAGCCATATTTTTGTTATGATCCGGCTCTAAAATTCGGCCGGGTTAATTAAATTCACTTTAGCCAGATACTCAAGCAATAGAGCCATAGCATCTGCCAATTTTTCAGAATGTTTCCAGACAAACCATCCTCCCCAGTAATGGCGGCAAGACATTTGATCCCAGTCATAAACTTCGTATCCGCACGCCCAGCCATCTTTCATTTTGTAATCGTTTTCTTTGAGCCACTCGGGAAGTCTGTAGATGTGAAAATGATATTTTCCGTCAACCAATTTGTCCGGAATAATCTGTGCTAACTCAGCGACGGTATAGGCTGGAAGTAATTTTGCTTCTTTAAAATCATCGTCGACGTCTTTGTACATTCCCATATCAACGATGGCGTCGTGCCAAATTCCAGCATTTCTGTAATAAGCAAATAAACTATCCCGCTTAAATCCTAATTTTTTAAAGCGCTTCGACAGTTCCAGGGAAACGACTTGATCTTTTAATTGCATATCTTTCAATTCGCCGGCGATGGCGGGGATCGTGCTGCAGCTACCCGATCTCATTCTCCCCGCAGCGCCGGCCAAAATTATTTATTCATCGCGATATAATTCAGCTTTCCCTTGATCAATTTGTCGCAAGCCCATTCGTGCTGCCTCCCCGCGTTGATCATGTCAATGGTCCAGTTGGTGGCGAATATCACATCCCTGGCCTGCTTGTCATTCACTTCCGGGTGAAAGAAATTATTGATCTGGAAAGGTCCTCGGTCGATTCCAAATTCTCCGTTGTCATTAGTCCTCGTCACGTCGAAGCGACTTTCACAATAAGACAAGCGGACTAAATAATCGGTGTATTTGAATTTTCTCTTACCGGCGACATTGACGATGATCTGTTTGACCGGCGCATTGCTGCTTGCCGGCAAGTGATTGATCATCGCAACGGCGACTTTTTCCGGTTCCTGAACTATCGCGCGCGTGTATTTTTTAGATTCTTGCATTCCGGCCCAGGCCATAATGGTCATGACCGAAATCATTATCAAAAAGCAAATAGATATTTTATTTTTTGCGAATCTGCCTTTTGAATTTCTAAGCTGATTCATATTTTTTTTTATTTTTGTTTAATGTTTAACGATTTTAGTCTGTTTATACTTTCTGGTTGACGAGGTCTTTCCAGATCTTGTCAGCCTGCCCGGTCGTCAGATCTTCGAGGATTGCCACCTCGATGTTGTGAATAAAAGCGATGTAGGAAATAATGCCGGCATCATCAGCAAGGTTCTGTTTCTGCTGCGCTAATTTTCTGATGATCGAGATCTTTGCCGCTCCCGCTTTTTTTTCATCGCCCATCTTGCTCTGCTTTTTTTCTGACTTGTTGCCGGTGAGAATGGCGTTGAAGGCTGGATCTCCCGGGACAGTCGGCTCGGCGGGCGTATTAAGCCCCAATTCTTCTTTTAGTTCGTCCTGGGTCTTCTCCGGCTCAACTGTCGGCTCCGGCTCCCCGGCTTCTTCCTGGGGAGGAATAACCGGGTCCGGCTCGATTGTAGCGGCAGGCTTAGCTGCAGCGATTTGCTCCTCAATCGGTCTGATGGTTTTTAATTTGTCGATGATCGCGGAATAATTCTTTTCGATGAGCGCCAGGCCGGTTTGGTCGGTGATATCCGCTTCGATCTGCGCTTTGTCGGTGGTGTTCAATCCGATTCTTTCCAGCTGGCGCATGATCTCGCGCTTCTGTTCGATAGTGTTTATCTTTCCTCCCTCGTTCCAGGTCCGAATCTTCTGTCCGTGCTCGACGCCGATTTTAAAAGGTTCTCCGTCGTTGAAGATCTGGGTGTTGTCCTTGCCGACCATCGCGTAGTGGGTTTCGCGATCGATGTTGAAGCTGACGGTCATCTCGTATTCGAATCCTTCGCGCTGAATTTCTTTGAGGCCGACTTTTTTGATCTTCTTGTCCTCGGTTTGAATCGTGTCGGTCTTTGATCTCATCGTCGTGATGATGTGGCATGGGGAGGCAATTATAGCGGAGATGAATTTCTGGTGCCGGGGAGTGGTATCGCTCCAGGCGGCCCAGGTGTTGCCTTTGAATTTGGTCTGGGCAAGTTTCTCGTTGATCTCCAGGCATCCTCCCGCTCCCTCCCATTCGTGCGACGAGCTGTCGATGATGATTACTTCCATACCGGCGAGCTCACAGGACTTAATCGCTTCGATGAAGCGTTCCGGGGAGAATGGGGCTTCTAGGGTGATGATGTTGTAATCGCCCAGCTGGCTGTATAGGTCGCCGCGCTTATTTTCTGTATCGATCAGGGCGATTTTATCCCAGCTGTCGGTTAAGCCTCTGGCTAAGAGTAGCGCGGAATAGGTTTTGCCTGATCCGGACGGCCCAGCCATGCTGATACGAAGCTTTGCTTGCTTGCGCTCAGCCTTTCTAAGTTGCATTGTCATAACTTTGGGGAGCTCGTGAATTTTCCATGGGGAGGAATAATTTTTGAGCTGGATTTAATTTTTATAAAAGCTTTGCTTGAACGTGGTTACCGACGATCAGAATTATTTTTTTATCAACGACGTCGAAGTTGATCATCTCCCAGTATGGGCAGTCCGGATCGAGAAAATCATTGACTGTGCAGGTTTCTGTCGATTCTTCAAAGTATCCGACCTGCTTGCCTTTGACTTTGTCGATGATCGCGTATTTTGGGATTCGATCTCCCCGGAGATATGCCGCTCCTTTGCGTGTCAGGCAGTAGGTGCCATCCTGCGCCCCGGCTACGGGGGCGATTAATCCGTGCCGCTTTGGTCTGCTAAGATTTCCTGTTTGGTTGCTGACGATATGGCCGTTAATGTTTGCTTGGTGAATCATCGCCGCTCTGTCTTTCGCGTTTTTTCCTTTTAAATCAAGGCTGACTTCCATTTCGTCCCGGAGATGAATTTCATTGATCCCCTTTTTTCGTATTGCGATAGAGATTGCTTTTAGGAGATCAGTTGATCCTTTGTCGATTGGGAGGATGTAAGTCAGTTTGGTATTGCAGCATTGGCAGACGAGTGGCTTAAAATTTTGTATTGGCATTTTTTTGTTTTTTGAAAGCTATTATTAATCTTGTCTTTAATAGTTTTCATTTATTTGTATTGGGACATTTGGTGCTGGTGAACTGGAGTGCACCAGATGCCGCTTTATCCCCTTGACGCGCACAGTTTTTCCACAGTTTTGAATTTGCGCCGCCAAACAAAGATTTTTGCCTAACCTCACCTGATAATTCGTAGTATATTTTTTGGCGCTGCCGAGACGATGGTGTGATGAGCTCGATTCCTTTTTCGTTGAAGGTTTTAATTATTCCAAGCTTCACCAATTTTCCGACGGCTCGAGTCACGATTCTCACTTCCCTGTTTATTTTTTTTGCCAGCAGGTGGCGAGTTATCCAATCTCTTTCTTTTCCCCAGCCAGTGGTTTGGCGGGCGATGATCAAGATGATTCGCAACTCCGTATCGCTTAGATCCGGAAGCCATTCGTCCATGACGATATTGGGTACTTGTGTTGAATTTGGCTTGAGGCTAATCATGGGGTATTAGCTAATTTTTTAAGCCGGAATGTTTTCCGGGACCGGTTCGCTGGTCATGCGGCGGTGCTGTTCGCTCTCCGCATCGATCTCGTCTTCCACCTCGCCGGTGAAGAAGATGATCGGAACGTTTCTTGCTTCCTTGCCCTCAGGGGTAATGCCAAAATTACCGTTGAAGACATCGTTTTTTTGCATATTTTTGTCGTTGACATTACTGATTTAATGTGTCGAACATACGAAAAAACCCGACCTTTCGGCCGGGTTTTAATGCAAATTAAAGAGATACAAAAAAGCCCGACCTTTTACGTCGAGCTTTTTGCCTTAATTGTTTAATTTTTTTCACCCAATAAAATCAAGGGTGAAAAGTAGGGGGCTTTTTAAAGAAGTATTTGGCTTATATTAGTGTAGATTAAGCGAAGTAGTAGCTATAACAAAAGGCCTCTTTTAAAGTTTCTCGTTAAATCGTTCATTCTGTTGTCATCTTCTCCTTGCCCTTGTATTTGATGCCAAAAAAATTTATTTTTTAAAAATTATTTTTTATTTACGGCAAAATTTTTTTCACTTCTCGCTCTTGTCGGCCGATAAATAATTTTTTTTAAAAAGGCGGCTAATCATTGCCAGATTGATTGATCATAATACTAATAAAATAGCTAATATTAGCACTAAATTAAGCTAAAAACCTCTGCACTGGCCTATTTTAAAGGTTTTTTCTTTTTGAGTATCACAAACACCCAAATTCGGTAAAATTTTAAGGATAGGCGGCTAATTGGTCATGGTCACGCCCAAAATATGGATCACCGGAGTGAAATTCAGCGAAAACTTCACCAGTAGGAGAAAAATTCCGATAACCAAGATCAGGAAGACAATCACCGCGAGAAAAAAAACAAATTTGAATATTTTTTCGGTTGATTCATTGCTCATATGATTATTTGGTTAACTTATGTCATTGATAATAAATTTTATCGCCGTAACGGAGGTCAATCAGCTTTTGCTTGTTAAAAACATCCTTCAATTTCTGATTTTTTAAAATCGCCAGGTTGCTCAACTGCTTGTCGATATCGTCTTTGGTGTTAAAAATTATTTTCAGGCCTTCAGGGGTCAGTAATTTCAGCGTATCGACTTCGTCGTCGATAACAAATCGGTCGATATTCACGCCCGGCATCGCCTGGGCGAATTTCGCGTACAGCAAGACGGCAAAATTTATATAACTTGGATCAACCGCGATCCGATTGCCGCGCAAGCGCAGCGAAGACAGATTGGTTATTAAAGGATATTTATTATCTTTCAAATCCAGGGGGTTGATTTCCTGCACCGCGTAGCCGTCGGTATCAATATAATAATATTTATCCCCTTCATTCCAGATGCCGGCCAATGGCTTGCTGATAATGTTGATCACCAGCGCGTTGGGCCATTCTTCTTTTATTTCGATTTTTTGAAAATGATATTTTTTCTGCAGCGTATTCTCAAAATTTCTTTTATTAAAAAAAAGGAGATTATCCTGGGGAAATAGGATGAAATTCCTCGCATGCATCTGCTCGGTGATCAGATTGCGGACATCGGTATCGGACATTTGGTCCACACCGGAGATGGAAATCTTTTTTATCCCCCAAAAATGCGAGATAAAAATGAACCAGATGATAAAAATCAAAATTAAGACAGTGAGGATGATAATTAATTTGCCCTTGATTCCGGCAAGCGATATTATCCTTTCCCGCCTTTTATAAAAAGGATTTTCCAGTTTTTTTTCGTGGTAGTCGATCGGCTGGCGCCTTTTTCCCGAATAATTGCCGAATAATGGCATATTTATTTTTTTATGGATGTGATTCTGCCGGGCATGTATTTCACCAATACTTCCGGGATTTTAATACTGCCGTCAGCTTGCTGATAATTTTCCAAGATGGCGATTATCGCCCGGGTGACGGCAATGGCCGTGCCATTGAGCATATGGACATATTCTTTATCGCCATCGGCTTTTTTGTATTTGATATTGAGAGCGCGAGCCTGATAATCAGTGCAGTTCGAAGTGGAAGTGATTTCGCCCCAATCCCCCATCTTTCCTTCTTTATTGGGCTTGCCCGGCATCCAAGCTTCCAAATCAAAAGTCCTGGTCGATGGCGCGCCCAGGTCGGCCGTGCAATGGTCAACGACGCGGAAAGGGATATCCAATCCTTTGAAAATTTCTTTCTCGATTTCTAAAAGTTCCCGGTGCGCCGCTTCGGAAGTTTCCGGCCTGACATATTGGAACATTTCTATTTTGGTGAACTGATGGACGCGGAAAATCCCTTTGGAAAATTTGGAATAGCTGCCGGCTTCGGTGCGGAAGCAATGAGAGACTGCCGCGTATTTTTTCGGCAGCTCGGCTTCGGATAAAACTTCGCCGCGATGATAGCCGCCCATGGTAATTTCCGCCGTGCCGATCAGGGATAAATCCGAATTCTCAATGTTATAAATCTGGGTCGACTCCCCTCTTGGATTAAAACCCATGGCCTTCAAAACTTCCTGCTTGGCCAAATCCGGCGTGGTGATCGGCGTAAAACCTTTCTGATATAGAATTTCCAAGGCATATTGGATCAAAGCGAATTCCAAAAGCGCCAGTTCATTCTTTAAATAATAGAATTTGGCGCCGGAAACTTCCGCGGCGCGGTTGAAATCGATCAGATCAAGCGCCTCGGATAGCTGAACATGATCCTTCGGTTCAAAATCAAATTTGGCCGGCTCCTTGAAAATTTCCAAAACCGGATTATCATCTTCGTTTTTGCTCGCCTTCACGTCCGGATGCGTAAGATTCGGCACCTTGAAAAGTTCTTCGTTATATTTTTCCTCGATTTTTGCCAATTCCGCTTCCATTTCTCCGATCCTGACCCTCTTCTGCTTCATAGCCTCTATTTCTTCCGGGCTCGGCTTGCCTTTGGAACCTTGGTTCCGTTCGGTACGCAAAGAGTCGATTTCGCCGATAATCTTGCGGCGCTGTTCATCAAGCTTTAAAAGTTCATCGACGTTTGCCGAAGACAACCTGTTTTCACAGTTCTTTTTTACCTCCTCCTTATGTTCGCGGATGTATTTTATATCCAACATAATTTCAATTAAAAGTTAAAAATGAAAAATTAAAAATGTGCTGCTGATTTTATTTAATTTTTGATAAGTCACCGCTGATAATTATCGGAAACATGCCGAGGATTTCTTCTTTATAAGAAATTTCCGGCAATGGCTGCAATAGATAAATCGGCTTGTTTAGATAAAAAGCCACGCCCATTTCCATCAAAGTATTGCCGCCGATATAATTAGCAATCCCCTTTTTATCATGATTCAATACCAGAATTACGTCAGACCATTCAATCTTATCAAAGTGCATTTTGATTGCTTCTTTTTTTCTCTGCCACATCCAGCTTTGTTCGTCGGTTTCCGCCCGGCGGAGATTATAAAATTCTATCACCGAAATCGGATTGCCATTCTCGTCCTTGGTCGTTAAGGGAGGCAATTTTACTTCATAGCCGGAATTTTCCAATTCTTTTTGGACAGCCAGCATCTGATCGTAAAAAGCAATGCTGCCGCAGATGGTTATTTTCATAGATAACCTAATTTTTTAAACCAATATTGATAGGCTTCTTCCAGTGGCAAATCTTTGATCTTATCCAGCTCAACCCATCTGATATTTTTCACTTCTGATTTTTCCCTTTTAATTTCGCCCGACCATTCCAAAACTTCATATAAATACCAATCGTGACCAAGAACGCCGCGGCTGCATTTATTCCAGGCAAGCATTTCGTGAAAAAGCAACTGGGATTTTTCAACTTGCAGGCCGACTTCTTCCCGCATTTCTCGTTTCATTGCCCTTTCCGGATCTTCCCCTTCGTCAATATGCCCGGCCGGTCCGGCCCAGCCGAACGGAGCGAACTTGCGTTCAATCAATAAAACTCTCCCCTCTTTATCCTTAATTATAGCTCCGGCCGATTGATGCATAATCACGCTGCGTGTTATTTCGCTACTTGATTTTTGGCTTCATTAGAGGAAATAATTGGCATTCGCGGATCGGCTTATCGGCTAAGAAAGCGAAGAGGCGCTCGCCAAAACCGAAGCCGCAGGTGGGAGGCATGCCGTGCTCCAGCATTTCCACGAATTCCCAATCCGGCATCATCGCTTCTTTATCGCCTCTATCTATTAATTTTTGCTGTTCTTCAAAACGCTGGCGCTGTTCCAATGGATCATTCAATTCCGAATAGCCATTGCCGATTTCCGAACCGGCAATGAGAATTTGGAAACGCTCGGTAAGTTCCGGATTGCCCGGAATGGCCTTGGCTAAAGGTGAAACGATCTTGGGATGATTGATTACAAAGGCCGGACCAACGATTTTTTTCCGGCAGAATTTCCAGAGCGTATCGATCAGGCGTTCTTTGCTGTCGCCTTCGTATTTTACGTTTAATTCGGCTAATTTTTCTTTGATTTGATCGACGCTCGCCTCTAAAACATTTATTCCGGTTTCTTCTTTTATTTTTGAGCAATACTCAACGCGCGGCCACTCCCCCGCCAAATCATATTCATAATTCTTGCTTTTGAATTTAGTGGTTCCGAAAACGTCTTGGGCGATTTTTTGATATAGTTCTTGGGAAATTTCCATTCCGTCTTCATAATTGGCATAAGCCCAATAGAATTCCAGATTGGTAAATTCTTGCGTGTGGTCAGGTGAAGAACCTTCATTGCGGTAAGCGCGGCCGATTTCGAAAGTCTTGTCAAAACCGCCGGCCATCAATCTTTTTTGCCAAAGCTCGCCGATGGAAATCCGCAGATAAACATCCAAGTCAAAATCATCGTGATGAGTGCGGAAAGGATTGGCCTCGGCGCCGCCGGTGGTAGTTTCCAAAGTCGGAGTTTCCACTTCCAAAAATCCTTTATCCTGCATAAAGCGCCGCACCGTATCCCAAAATTTCGCTTTCTTGATGAACAAATCATGAATTTCCGGATTAGCGAGCAGATCCAAATATCTTTGGCGAAAGCGTTCATCCTCATTTTCCAAACCGTGCCATTTTTCCGGCAGAGGCAAGAGAGCTTTAGCCAAAATTTTCCAACCCGAAACCATTAAGCTTTTTTCACCTTTGTGAGTAATAAAACAAGCGCCGGCCGCTTCGATAAAATCTCCGCGGTCAATCAGCTTGGTAAATTTCTTAAATTCGTCAGCGCCGATGTCTTTTTTAGAAAAAGCCAACTGGATCTTTCCCGTGCCATCATAAAGTTCGACAAAAATCAAATTGCCGAATTCACGCTTAAGCATAACCCGACCGGTAATAACCAGGGTTTTATTGGCCGGCATTAAATCTTCCCAGTGCGCCAAAACATCGACGATGGAATTGGATCGGCTTGTTTTGTCCGGATAAGGATTGATGCCTGATTTTTTTAATTCTTCCAATTTCTTCAAGCGATCTTCTCTCTCGTTCGGATTTCGGACTTCGCTATTTTGTTCATTGTTTGGCATATTAACAAAAAATCCTTCTCCTCTCGCGAGGGGAAATGGCTGATATTTATACGATAATTTTATGCCATTTTTAGTTTATTGTCAAAGCCTTGCGCGGCCTTGGCTCTGGCGGCTTCGATGTTTATTCGTAGTATATTCGGATGCCTTTTTCGCCTGCCTGCCGGCAGGTAGGTAGTATTTGCAGTAAAAAAAAGGCCCTCGGAAAAATGAGCCGAGGGCGATGGAAAAACGGAGAATGAAGGGATGGGGGTGGATGATGAAAATTTAAATGTGATGGGTAGAAAGAGCGAGGGAAGGAGAAAAAAAGAGTTGTGATTGGAAAAAAGAGTTGCGGCGTGTCAGACCCATCGGACAAATAAATTTAAAGAGCGAGTGTGTGAGGGAGAGAGAAAGGTTTTTGTGTTGGTGATTTTTGAAATTTTTTTGTTTTTTTGCGCTTGGTTGATTTTTTGAACTATTTTTTTATCCTGACGGTTCGCGCCAGCGGTAATAAAAACAGATAGAGGTTGGCCGCTTCCGCGGCCATCCCGCTTCCCCGCCCCCGGTTTTATCCGGGGTTGACGATTTATCCAACACTCCAAATCCTTTATTGCTGAGCAAGATGCCGAAGCATTTGTTTGCTCATAGGAAGGCGTGAATTAAAAGGAAAATCGCTGTTGCCATGAAACAGTATTTCATTGGCTTCCCTCCTTTCAAGGAAGACTTGAGAGCCTTAGGCAGGCCCCCTTACAGCACAAGGGCATAGAAGAACTATACCCATAATCTTTTTATCACACCGTCGAATAAACGTCAATATTGACAAAAAATGTATATATTATCTTAATATTAAATAACAAAAAACGGATAAATACCCGTTTTTATTGTTTGAATAATTGTAGTCGGAAAATCAGTCAACCAATCAACTAATTCACTAATAAACCAATCTTCTATTCAATCCGTAATATTTTATATTTCAGTTCGCCCCTGGGAGTTGTCACTTCAACTTCATCTCCTTTGCGATGCCCCAAAAAGGCCAAGCCCAGCGGCGATTCGTTGGAAATCTTCCCCTGCCCCGGATCCGCCTCGTTAAAGCTGACGATCGAGTATTGTTTTTCTTCGCCGTTTTTTAAATTTTTTACCGTTATCTTCGATCCCATCGCCGCCTTGCCATCGCCGTTGCCATGGCCGTCGCTTTCCACTACTGTGAGATTTTTTAACAAGGTCGAAAGCTCGATAATCCTGCCGTCATTAAAAGCTTGCGCGTCTTTTGCTTCATGATACTCGGCGTTCTCGCTTAAGTCGCCCAGTTCTTTCGCTTTCTCGATCCGATCGGCAATCTCTCTTCTTTTAACATTGGTCAGCAAATCCAGTTCTTCCTGCAACTTGTTAAAGCCTTCTTGCGAAATGATTTGGTCGGGCATAACCGGCAATGCTAAATGCTAAATGATGAATGCTAAATTTATCGCCAAGATAAGTTTATTAAACAATATTTAACATTATTTGAATTTTAATAAGATTAAATATAATACTTTTCATGAACAAGCGCAAGTGGCATTTTTCTCGTGATAAATCGCGGCGGCGGCCAGCAATAAAAAGCCGATGCCCAAAGGATGATTCGTGTAGGGACTGAAAAAACTGACGATAGTTATCAACAGCAGGCCGGCGGCCAATCCCGCGGCCAGCCAAGTATTTTTTTTCCAACCGTCTTCAATTATCTTACCGATCAATAATAGATAAGCCAACAGACCGAATAGCCCGATCTTCAGCCAAATATCCAGCCAGCCCCATTCGAACGCATAGGTGGTATAAGTTCCGCCCTGATTTTGCGCCAAGATGCGCGGGTCGCTGGCGCGATAAGTGATGGTCGCGCCAAACCCCTCGCCCCAAACCGGATTATTGCTAATTTTTTGCCATAAGAGCGGCAATAAGGCATAGCGCGAAGAAAGCGCGGCCTCATTCGTCAGTTGTCCGGCTCGGGATGATATTGCCCGGGCAATATCAAAATCAATACTCGGCTTGGGAATAGGAAACCTGGCGACGGCAAAAATCAGCGCGACGCTTATCGCCAAAGAGCCGAACAGCAGAACAACGGCGGTAAAAAATCTTTTCCAGCCGTAATTTTTAACGGTCAGATAGATGTAAAAAATAAAAACGGCAGCCAATCCCGCCCAAAAACTGCGGGAGAAACTGACCAGTAAAGTTCCAATCATAGCCGCCCCTGCCGCCAGTAAAAAAAAGATTGTTTTTCGGCTCTTCTTCAACTCATCCCAATAATTATTAACCGCGAATAAGCCGAGAAATAACGCGATGGCGATAAAAATTTGCGATTGAATAAATATCCGGACAAAACCGCTCGGCGTCATCGTTATCTCCCCGATCAGCGTATCTCTCACCCATTGATAAAGCTGAATGGTAAAAAGCTGATGTAAGAAACTGTTCGCCGGAAAAGGATGGGTAAAAAAGAAAAAAAGCAAAAAAGTTTTCAGGCAAATCCAAGCGGTTCCGGCCGACAGCAGCCGCCAGACCGGAGCAAATGGTTTTTCGCCGGCCAGACCCGGATTGAAAAACGCTTCGTAGAAAGGAAAAATCAGCAGGAAAAACAGCCAGCCGTTAGCGTCGAAAAATAAATTTTGCCAATCATTGCCGTGAAGATATCCGACCGCCCCGCCCAACGCGACAAAGAAAAAAAGTATTAAAAAATAAGAAAAATTGGCAATGGAAAAAATCTTGCTGTTTGAAAAAATTGAACGGATTTTACTTTTGGCTGAAAAAGAAAATAAGAAATTCTTGAACCAGATCGACAGTACGATCAGCCAAAGGGCGATGCGCAAAGATATTTTCACCGCGCCGATATCAAGATGCAGAAGATAACCTTGCGAGCCGATGAATAATTCCAATAAAATTATCCAGACGCCGTATTTGATATTGCGCAACGACAAAACCAGGGTTAACAAAGCCACCAGGATAAATACCCAGTGGTCGATATCCAGAAAAAAATGCCCGGCAAAGGACATTAATTCGACAAGCGCGATCGCCAGGATAATTAGAAAAAAATAAACGTTAAACAATCTTTTTATCAATCCCATAAAATTACGATAAGAGCGCCAACAACTTTTAAAATCCTGAATCCGAAGCTCTGAATTAGAAACAAATCCAAAATCCGAAGCACGAAATTAAAAACTTTTTGAATTTCAGATTTTAAATTTCGAATTTGTTTAGGATTTAGTGTTTCGGATTTAATATTTATTATATCCGCCAGCCTCTGCTATTTATTTTCTTTCCTTGCCAACAGCAGGCCGTGCTTTTCTTTGATAATTCGCACCGCTTCTTTATATTTTTTCACCGCGGGCAGAAAAGGAAAAAATTTATAAGCAAATGAAGGCAGCCAGCTGGAAATCGTTCCGCCGGCGCTGGCGGCAAAAAGCGGCTTGTCAATCCAGATTCCTTTTCCTCCCTGCTCGCCGATAGTGAGCCATAAATCCCAATCCTGGAATTTTTTCAAATTTTCATCCCAGCCGGTGATGGGAAAATTTTTAGTCCGGACCAGCGACATCGATGAAATGTAGGGCATCTGCCTTAATTTTTTCCAATCAAAAGGCTGCAGCCGAAAAAGCTTATCGCCCCATTTGAAAGAAGAATATGCGAAAGCGGCTTCGGGATGATTCTGTAAAACGTTAATCATCTCCCAGAGGCAATTTTTATCCAACGCCACATCGGCATCGCAAAAAAACAGATAATCCCCTTTCGAGGCCTGGAAACCATGGTTGCGGGCGTTGGGCGCGCCTTTATTTTCCTGCTCAATCGATTTATAACTTATTTCGGCCAGCTTGAATTTCTCCCTTAATGAATTGATGATCTCGCCGGTCTGATCAATCGAACCGTCATTAACCACAATGACTTCCAAATCCTTATAAGTTTGCACTAAAATACTATAAAGACATCGTCTTAGTTTCTCGTCTTGATTATAAGCTGGGATGATTATGCTAATCATAAAGGCGTAATGCGAATGACGCGAATGGGAGCGCTAATGCCGCGAATACCGCAAATAAATATTATTCGCATTATTCGCGGCATTCGAATCTATTTGCGGATTAGCATTATATTATAAATTTTTTCCGCCATTTTTTTGGCGCTGAAATTTTCCACGGCTCGGCGCTTGCCTTGCTCGCCCAGCGCGCGCCTTAATTCGGAATCGGCGGCCAATTTAATCGCCGCTTGCGCGATTTCCGCCGGACTTTCCGGATTGACCAGCAGTCCGCTGATATTATCAATTACCGCGTCGCGCACTCCCCCGCTGTCGCCGGCAATCACCGGTTTGCCGGCCAGGTTGGCTTCCAGATAAACCGTGCCAAAGCCTTCGTAATCGCCGGAAATATTCCGCGACGGCATTATAAATATATCACATAATTCCAGCCATGCCCACCGGTCAGCATCGGAAACTTGTCCGAGAAAAATAATCTTATCTTTTGTTTCTGCCGGCAAGGCTTCAGCCATTTTTTTTAACATCTCACCGTCCGGTCCGGCGCCGGCAATCGCATAAATCACCTCGGAAGCCGACTTGATTATCATGCTCATCGCTTCGATAACCTTGTCAAAGCCTTTACGGCGCACCAATCTGCCTAAACCGAACAAGACAATCTTATTTTCCAAACCGTATTGTTGGCGCAATTCTTGGACTCGCCGCGGATTCCTGATAAAGCTCGGTTCAATTCCCGGGTTGACCATGCTTAATTTGGACGCCAAAGAGGAATCGAAAACTTTAACCTGATTGGCCGTATAACTATTGGAACAAATAATCTTATCAGCCCGCGCTAAAATTTTCGCGGTGATTTTTTTCTTCCGCTTCGTTTCGGTCGCCAAAGAAAAATCCAGACCGTGCAAGAGAATCGCGTATTTGAACTTGATAAATTTCGACAAATAATAGGCGGCGATGCCAAGCGGAAGAATTTGTCCGACGATAACGCGGATATTTGATATTGGATATTTGATATTGGATATTTCCCGATGAAGCTGCCAGATAGCCGGAAGCCAGCGCGGCCGGAGATGCCTGGCAATCAACGAGCGATATTTTATAAATTCACTATCTTTTCCTCCGGGGATGGCATCGGATAAAACTGACAAATCGCCGGCCGGCCAATAGGCGGCATAATTTTGGTAAAGCGTCGCCACCCCTCCTTTGAGCGGAGGAAATTCCAAGGTAAATAACAAAAATTTTTGCGGCGAGGAATCCATAACGATTATTTTTTTACAAACGACCGTAACACGTAGCCAATCTCTTCTTTTTTAATAGTTTTGAACCACAAGATCAGCGCCGAATACAATAGGCCGACCAGAGGAATTACAATTATGATACTCATTTTTGTCTTAAGATAAAACGCGGCCAAGGCCATGATGGCAGCGGCCGCCAAAATCTTGCCAAAAGCAAGGGAAATTTTCTTCTTATCGATCTTAATGATTTTTCCCGCCCAATAAAATCCCAAGACCGTCATCAGGAAATTGGTAATCAAAACCGTCCAGCTCGCGCCCGCGGCCTGGTAAAGAGGAATCAAGAGAAAATTAAGCGCGACGCTGATAACCGTGATAATTACCATGTTGATCGTATTGTTTTTTTGCCGGTCGCAGGCGTTCAGCAGGGCGCCGATGGGATAATTGATAAAAACAAAGAAGCAGGCCAAGATGGTAATCTGCATCGGCCAGATCGCTTCCGAATATCCGGTTTTAAATAAAAGAATGATTTTATCGGCCAAAGCGAAAACTCCGGCGGAAATCGGCAAAGAAATAATGGCCAGATAAATCAGGGACTTTTCAAAAGAAATCGCCAATTGCTGCCGATTACTCACCCAATATCGGCTCATCGCCGGATAAAGCGAGGCGATAAACGCGCCGGGCAGAAATTGCAAAGCGAAAATTATACGAAAAGAAATCTGGTAATAACCGACATATCTGGCTCCGGCGAAATGTTCCAGCATTACCGAATCCAGATAAGTGTAAACGCGCTGGAAAACCGCGAAAATGCCGAACGGGATGGCAATCAAAACTATTTTTTTCAGCAGCTCGGGATCGAAATGCAATTCAATCTTGACGCCGATTTTCCGCCGCAGCACCGTATAGGAATAAATAAAATTAAAGGCGGATGCCGCGGTCAAAGAGCTGAAAATGAACGGCAAAGAAAAACCGTAATGCATAAAAATCAAACCGCCGGTCATGACGATCAGCTGAAAAACTACCGAGGAAATGCTTTCAAAAAATAAATTGTGGAATCCGCGGATCACCCCGTAGAAAGCGACGGTGAAAGAATCAAGAGCGGCGCCGATAGCGGCCAGATAAATAAGGATTCGGACTTCGCCGCCGTACCCGGCGATTTGCGCGGCGATAAAAATAACGAACAGGGCTAAAAAAGTCAGCGGCAATTTTACCGATAAGACAGTACCGAGCAATTCTTTGGCGGAGAGATTCTTTTTGGCTACTTCGCGGGTCAGCACGCCGACTAAACCGAAATCCATAATGATGGAAAAAATCGTCGTGAAAGAAATGGCGAAATAATAGCTGCCCAGATTTTCCGGCCCTAAATTCCGCGCCAACAGCGTGAAATAAGTAAACGAAACCACCTTTTGCAAAATCAAGGCGAAAGTAAAATAAGAAGTGTTGCGCGTCACGCTGCCATCAACCTTGGCGATGTCCTCCACTTCCTGTTCGATTTGTAGTTCGTCATTCTCCATAAAGCAACAAAACATAAAAACATAGGAGCATGAGAACATAATAGTAAAAAACAATAAAATTTATACTTTTATGCTCCAATGTTCTTATGCTCTCATGCTCATATATTCTTATGATATTATAGCACATATTAGCAATGGTCAACGCTTATTTTCAACACAAAATTTAGTTAAAAATTGGCCAAAATATCTTCCCTTGCCTATTTTTATCTTTTATGTTAGCATTTAATCATAAATTATAGCATCAGCGAATGCTTTTTTATTTACCTGAATAAACTATTCGCGGATCAGCATTATCTTTTATGAAAAAGGACATTCATCCGAAATATTACGAAGATGCCAAGGTGGTTTGCGCCTGCGGCAATACTTTTACCACCGGCTCGACTAAGCCGGAATTAAGAGTTGATTTGTGCTCCGCTTGCCATCCTTTTTATACCGGCAAACAGAAACTGGTCGATACCGCCCGCCGCGTGGAAAAATTTCAAGCCAGGCTTGAAGCTTCCAGCAAGATTACCGGCAAAAGAACCAGTAAAAAGGAAAAGTTGACGGCCAAAGCCGCCAAGAGAACGGCCAAGAGAGTCGAAAAGGTTTAACGTCATTAACGGCTATTCTTTTTTGCGTGCTATAATTATATAGCATGCGGAAAGGAGTAGCCGTTTTATATTAGCTGATTATGTACGAAGATATTAAAAAAAAATTTGCCGATTTGGAAGCGCAGTTAATGGATCCGGCCATTGCCGCTGATCCGTCCAAAATGGCTTCGGTCGGAAAAAAGCGCGCCAACCTCAAAGACTTGATGGGGAAGATTTTAGAATTGGAAAAAAACGAACAAACTATTTCACAAACCAAGGATCTGATCGCCGAAGAAAAAGACCCGGAAATGAAAGAGATGGCTCAATCAGAATTGGCCGAAGCGGAAATGAAAGTAGCTTTATTGAAAAACCAGATTGATGAGGAATTACATCCGGCGGATCCGAATGATAAAAAAAATGTAATTATAGAAATTAGAGCCGGGGCTGGCGGCGATGAATCGGCTTTATTCGCGGCCGAACTTTTCCGGATGTATTCGAGATTTGCCGAACGCCAGCATTGGAAGCTTGAACTTTTTGAAGCCAATCAAAACGGCATCGGCGGATTCAAGGAAGTTGTTTTTGGCATTACGGGCAAAGGAGTTTATGGCAATCTCAAATTCGAGGGCGGCACTCACCGCGTCCAGCGCGTTCCCGAAACGGAAAAACAGGGACGCGTCCATACTTCCACCGCCACGGTCGCCGTTGTGCCGGAAATCGAGGATGTCGAACTGGTTATCGACCCGAAAGATTTGCGCATCGACACTTATTGCTCCTCCGGACCGGGCGGCCAGAAGGTCAACAAGACTTCTTCGGCAATCAGAATCACCCATTTGCCGACCAATGTGGTTGTGCAATGCCAGGATGAAAAATCCCAGCATCAGAACAAAGAAAAGGCCATGATGATTCTGCGCTCGCGCCTGGCGCAAAGAATGGAAGATGAAAAAAGAGCCAAGGCCGACGCCACCCGTCTCAAACAGATTGGCACGGGCGACCGCAGCGAAAAAATCCGGACTTATAATTTTCCCCAGGATCGGATTACCGACCACCGCCTCAAGCAATCTTGGAGCAATATCACAGTGATGATGGAAAATAATCTGGAAGAGATAATTGCCGCGCTCCGGGAAGCGGAAAAGAATCTGAATAAATGAAAAACCGGAGAAAATCTCTTGAATGAGATAATTCTCCGGCAAATGCTAAAGTCAGGCTTTATTCCATTTTTTTGCCATTAAACCGCAGAGACATCGCCGCTGATGGCGATTTTTTAGATTAATTTAGGATCGCCTCCTCTCCCTCGTTAGGGATCGCGGCGGCGATCACTGGTTTAACGGCGGTAATGCTTTGTCTAAGGAGCCGATACGTCATTCGCCCTCCTTATCGCTCTGTTATGGTTTAGAAACTCGCCTCAAAATCGGATTAAAGCCAGCCTGCCTAATCGCTTAGGTTCGCGCGATAACGCTTGGAATATTCGCGCGGATTGTTTTCCACTTAGCTTTACCGATTCGGCATTTTCCACAACTTGATATTTGAATTTTATCAAATTATTAAATAGGCGTCAATTTTTCATGAATATTCAAACAGCCATAGCGATGACCGAAAAAAAATTAAAATCGATGAATATTCCTTCGCCGGAAATTGAGGCAGAAGCCATTTTGTCATTTGTTTTACGGAAAAATAAAGAATATTTATTCACTTATCCGGAAAAAAAAATAAGTTTTTGGCAGTTGATCAAGTATCAATATTTTGTCGGGCAAAGAATAAAAGGCATCCCTTTGGCGTATCTTACCGGCCATCAGGAATTTTACGGCCTTGATTTTCTGGTCAATAAAAATGTCTTAATCCCCCGACCGGAAACGGAAATTCTCATTGATACAATTATTGAAAATATACGAAATGCCAAATGCGAAATGCCAAATGCGATTATTGATATCGGTACCGGCTCCGGTTGTATTATAGTTTCATTGGCAAAAAAATTACTCCCTGCTAAAATTGGCTTTACCGGTTTGGATATTTCGCGAAAAGCATTAAGCGTTGCCAGAAAAAATGCAAAAAAGAATGATGTCGGCGGCCGTATACATTTTTTATACAGCGATTTGCTTAATGCTATTGATAAAAATATTTTCAAAGAGCCGGTTTTGATCACCGCGAATCTTCCTTATCTGACTCCGGAGCAGATTAAGAATTCACCAACGATACAAAAAGAGCCAAAAAGCGCTTTGTCAGCCGGAGCTGACGGACTTGATTGTTATCGCCGCCTATTCCAACAAATCAAGGAATTATCCCCTTTTATTAAAAATGACGTATTTATTCTCTGTGAAATCGACGATACTCAAAAAAATTCGATGGAAAATTTGATCAGCCAAAATTTCCCCCGCGCGAAATCGGAAATAATCCCGGATCTGGGAGGTTTTTCCCGTCTGGCGGTTATCGAATTATAAATTCCAAAATAATCGGGCAATATTAAAACCTCGGTATCCTAACCGAGGTTTTATAATCATAATATTAGAGTAATTGTTTTAATTAGGGCGCATAACTTCCACCCAAGTCGTGCCGGCGTTGAATTTTACTTCCTCGCCATCGGCATAGCTGAAGATTGTCCGCGAGGAAGAATCCGGCTTGCTCCAAGCGCCCGGCCGGCAGGCGCCGTCAAGGCAAATCTTCGCAATGCCGGAGCCGACATCCTGCATTTTCAGCCGCAAGACGGCATCGATGACGGCGGCCGGAACGGTCTGAATGATGACATTCTTGGCAACCAGCAGATTATTATCCGCGGTCAAGACGAGCTTGTCCTGATAATAACGGATATAATCATTGCCGGTTTTGTCGTAAACCCATTTGGCTTGAAATTCCGGCGCGCGGTAGTCGATCAAAATCGGCTCAGTCGTGGAAGAATCGGCGACCGGCGAATCTTCCTTATATTGCCAGGCCTGGTAATCGCCGGCAGTGATATTTTTGGCGGTTAAAAATTTATTAAAATCAGCCGAGGAAATATAGATATTATGCGGAGCCGAGCGGTCGGCCGCGCGCCAAAAATATTGGCCGTTATAAAATTCATTCAAATCAACGATTCCTTTTTGTTCGATATCCACCAAAGCCTCGGGACTGCCGCCGCAATGAGCGTAGACCGCTTGAAGCTCGTTGGCCCAATCAACGAAATAAGGGCGCGCTGAACGGACCGGACCGATCTTGCCGACCTCGCCGCCCGAGGCAAAAACAGCCATCAGGCGAGTATAATATCCTTCAACCTCCGCTTCATAAACCAAATTCGCTTTCTCCAATCCGGCCGGCGGGCGCGCGTCAGGATGATTATCGATCATTATCGCCACCGGGGCTAAATCAGCAATTGACGGTTCAACATAGACTCCGTCGATTTGGCGCCGCGCGCAATTATCGCATTTAGCCGATTTTTTAACCGACAGCGCGGAATTATCGTCCGCAACCGCCGAAATATCAGCCTTGCTTTTTATTCCCGGGCGCGCCGCGAACGCCCAAAGCAAGCAAGACAAAATCACTAAAAACAAAACTATGGAAATAATCATCAGACTTTTCCATAGTTTTGATTTGTTTTGCAGATAATTTTTCAGATTGGCAAGCATCTCCTTGTTTTTTGAGTACAAATCCAAAATCGTTTGAAAGAGAACTTTATTTCTTGGCTTCCGCCTTCGGTTCGGCCTTGGCTTCGGCGCCGGCTTCAGCTTCATCAGCGGCAACTTCGGTTTCTACCGCCGCGACCTGTTCGCCTTCGGCCGGCGCGGTTTCAAACACTTCTTCCGCTTTCGGTTCGGCGACCGTCGCCACCACGTCGTCGGTTTCATGGATCAATTTTATTCCCTTGGGCAATTTCAAATCATGAATCTTGATAATATCATCAAAAGTATTCAACACGGAAATATCCACGTCAAAATGATTTACCAAATCAGCCGGCAAACATCTTACTTCAATCTCGTTAATGCTCCTGATCAAGACGCCGGCCAATTCTTTCACCGCTTTGGACTCGCCGACAAAATGCAGCGGAATTTCGGCATGGATTTCCTTGCTCATATCCACTTCATAAAAATCCAGATGGATCAAAGTGTCTTTCACCGGGTCGCGCTGCTCTTCCTTGATTAAAACTTTTCCCTCTGGTTTGCCATCGACGATCAAATCGATCAAAGTCGATTCGCCGGCCGCCGCGATCAGCTTGCGCAGATCATTCACCGCCGCCTTCACCAGCTTATTGGCTTTGAGATGCGGGCCGTAAACGACCGCCGGAATGAATCCGGACTTGATCATTTTTTTCAAATCTTCTTCCTTGTCTCTTTTTTTCGCTTCCAATTTCAAGCTCGCCATAGTTAAACGAAATTTGAGATTAGAAATTTGAGATTTGTCGGGCGAATAATTTTTAATTATCCAAATCTCCAATCTCGAATTTCTAATCTCAATAATTAATTTTAGATTTTATAATAATATTCTCGATTATCCCGATCATGATCAGCGAAGAAATGATCGAACTGCCGCCATAGCTTAAAAACGGCAAAGTAATTCCCACGATCGGCAAAATGCCGATATTCATACTTATATTAATGAACATTTCCAGAAAAATCAAGCCCACCCCGCCCAAAATCAAGAAAATCCCGAAATCATTGTTAATTTTGCGGGTAATTATCAGACAGCGATAAAAAATAATGCCAAAAAACAGAAAAATTAAAGCAACGCCCAAAAAACCCAATTCTTCGCAAATAACCGCGAAAATAAAATCGGTTTGAGCCTCGGGCAGGAATTTTAGTTGCGACTGGGAGCCAAAGCCCACTCCGCGGCCGATTATTCCTCCCGAACCGACGGCGATCATCGCCTGGGTGGCGTTGTAGCCCTGATTCAGGCTGTTGGCGGACGGATTGATAAAAGTCATAATCCTTTCCTTCTGATAATCCTTGAAAGAAAAAAACCAAAGGCCGGCGCCGGTCGCCAGAATGATCACCAGCAGAATAATAAAATACTTTTTGCTGAATCCGGCGATTGCCAGCATAACGAGCCAGATGAAAAACAAAACCATCGCCGAGCCGAAATCCGGCTGGATAAAAGTTAAAAATACCAGAGGCAGCAGCAGCAATCCCGAAATGATCAGCTGCCTGGCCGACCTGATCTTGATCGCCCGCGAGGAAAAAAAATAAGCCAGCAGGATGATTAAAATTATTTTAACGAATTCCACCGGCTGCAAGCCGAAGCCCAGGACGTTAAACCAGGCTTTGGCGCCATTAACCGTTTTGCCGACCAATAAAACGGCGGCTAAGAATATCAGGGCAAAAATATATAAATACTTGCTGGAAATTTTTAAATAATTGAAGTCCAAAAAGGCGAAAACGAAAAGGAAAGCGATTCCCAGGATTACGAACAGAATCTGCTTTTTAAAATTCAGCAAATCGGCCGTTCCTCTGCCCAGGGCGATGCTGTAGATTTCCACCAGTCCGAAACAAAGCAGCAGCAGCACCGCGGAGAACAGCACCCAGTCGAAATTTTTTAAATATATGATTAACTTGTTCATTTCGGCTATGGCCCCTTGTAAACTCCTTGATCTAAAATATTCAAATCAGGCGTGATGCTGATGCCGGTAACATCGCCGATTTCACCCGGCCAGGTTATCTTGATATCGCGGCTTTCCACGGAAGTAAAATCGCTGACTGTATAATGATTAAGATAAACGATTCGATTGCCGCTCGTCAGAACGATCGTCAAGGGAACTTCCCAATAGCCGTAAGCGCTGTTATTGGTTAAATTAAAAGCTAAGGCGTTAAGCGCGACTTTTTCCGAGGAGGCGTTATTCGCCGCCGGAGTAAACTGCTCGCTGTTTATGATGAAATTGAGATGCTCCGCCCGATACTGATTCCAATCGGCAATCACGTGATTATTGATTTTTTTCCAGCTGACGTTGGCAAGGGAATAGCTTAAATCGTTGGGCGCCGCGCTGAAAACCTGGCTTAAAGACAAAACATATTTCTTTTCTCCGGGGAGAATAAAATCGCTGCCGCAGGATTTTTCGCCGTTCAATCCGGCGAAGCAATAATTAAAAGTTCCCCACCACCTCGCGTTGGGATTGGTAACTTGAAAATAAAGGTCGTATTTGCCGTCATTGGCGATAAATCCGGCCGGAGACAAAATTAAATTTTTCGCCGCGATATGATCAAGATAGCTTTGGTCCACTGTCTTCGATTGCGTAAAAAGATTTATCATTTGGCTATCGGCGTTCATTCCCGTTAAAAGATAGGAGCCGAAACCATAAAGAGTATAGGCCCAGCTGGGAATAGCTATCAGCAACAGAAAAACAATCAGGATAATTTTCAGATTTTTTTTATTTTTCGCCCACCACAAACCGGCCTCCAGCTTTTTCATCGACAATCCCTCGACGTCGGTATCATACCGGCTCAGATTAATCTCTTTCTTAACGACGTTTTGATCGTTTATTTTATTATCCGCCATATTTTTTAATTCTTAATTTTCGCAACCATTTCCGCCAACTCATCATCGCTGTAAAAATCAATAATAACGCGGCCGCCGCGATTGGCCCGCTTAATTTCGGTTTTGGCTCCGAAATAAGAGCGGAAAGCGGCCTCGCGGGCGCGGTCGGCCGGGTCATCTTTAATGCGCGATTCTTTGGTGCCGCCGATTTTGCGCACTTGGTCGCCTGTTTCCCTGACCGTCCAGCCGTTTTGCAAAATTTTCCTGAACACCTTCAATTGCTTGACTTCCGAATCCAAACCCAAAAGATAAATGGCATGCGCTTCGCTCAATCGCCCGCCAGACAGCGCCAGGCGAATTTCTTCCGGCAGCGACAGCAAGCGCAAAGTATTGGAAACCTGCGGGCGAGACTTGCCGACTTTCTTGGCCGCCTCTTCGACGCTCAAATTAAAATCGTCCATCAATTGCCGGTAAGCGCCGGCGCGATCCATCGGATTCAAATCTTCTCTTTGCAAATTTTCCACCAAAGCCACTTCCAATTTTTTCTGCTGATCATAATCGCGGACAACCACCGGCACTTTTGGCAAGCCGGCGATTTTGGCGGCTCTGAGGCGGCGCTCGCCGGCGATCAATTCATAGCGGCCGCCCTTTCTCGTCACGATCAGCGGCTGAATGATACCGTAAAGCTTGATGGAATCGGCCAGCTCATTAATATCCGTGTCGGAAAAACTTTTCCGCGGCTGCATCGGATTGGCCTCGATTTCTTCCGGCGCGATTTCCAAAATCGCCATCCCGCCGGCATTGACCGGATAAGATGGGGAAAAATATTCATCTTCTTTGATAATTGCCTGGGGTTTTTCCGTTTTTTTCGGAATTAACGAACTCAATCCCCTGCCTAAGCCATAAGCCATATAATGAGTTGAAAGTTAAAAAGTTAAAAGTTTAAAGCGGAAAGATAAAAATCATTTACTCGCTTCCATGTCGATGATTTCCCGGGCTAATCTTTCATAGGCGCGGCCGCCTTTGGAATTTTTGTCATAATGCAGAATCGAGCGGCCGAAACTGGGCGCCTCAGCCAGCCGGACGCTGCGGGGTATCACCGAACGGAAAACACGATTGGGAAAATATTGGTATAATTCGCCCATCACCGAAGATGATAATTTATTGCGGGCATCGAACATCGTGATCACCGCGCCCATGATGCCCAGAGACGGCTTGAGATTATTCTGCACCAGGGAAATCGTTTCCAATAATTGCCCCAAGCCTTCCAGGGCGTAATACTCGCTCTGCACCGGGATCAAGACTTCGTCAGCGGCCACCAGACTGTTGATCGTCAGCAGTCCGAGCGACGGTGGCGCGTCCACGATGATATAATCATACTCGCTTTTCACCGCCTCGAGCAAACGCGATAAGCGGAATTCCCGGTCTTCCAGATTAACCAGCTCCACTCCGGCTCCGGCCAAAGCCGGCGTCGAAGGGGCGATATGATATTTCTCCTGCATGGTTTTCTTGATGATCTCAAAAATCGTCTTTTGCTCGGTTAAAGCCTCGTAAAGGCCGTGTTCCAGTTCTTTCGGGTCAACGCCGATGCCGGAAGTCGCATTGCCTTGCGGGTCAACATCGACCAGCAAGACATGCCTGCCCAGTTGCGCCAAATACGCCCCCAGATTAACCGCGGTGGTGGTCTTGCCTACTCCTCCTTTTTGGTTGACAATAGCGATTATTTTACCCATAGACCGATAAAAATTCAAATCTAAATTTTAAATTTTAAAATAAATCACAAATTTCAAGCATACGTATATTATATAAAATTTTATCGATTTTGGCAATTTTTGCAATTTGACAGTTAAAAAATTATTATATATAATATAAACGAAATTTGGAGTCAAAAAACTCTTTATTTTTTAAAATTTAAAATTGTGATTTTTTAATTTTAATCCCGGGCGTGTGGCGGAACTGGCAGACGCGCACGACTCAAAATCGTGTGAGAGCAATCTCATGTGGGTTCGATTCCCACCATGCCCACCAATTTATCAATACATCGGGTTCCCTGCCGGCAGGCAGGGATTCCCACCGTGCCTGTAAAAAATCATCAAGGGCATTAACTTTTAACGCAGGGGGTAATTTTGATTTTAAGCAAAGAAATCATCGGGAGAATCGCGAAAGATTTTCAAGGCGGACGGATGAAAATCTATAATCAAAAAAAACACGAGATTCTTCTCGGAGATATAGAGAAAATCATTCTTAGAAACAAGAGGATCGTCGTTGATTTTTCTGAACTCGCGAAATCCAGCTCCCTGGATCATCATCAGGAATGGGCGCCGGTGAATGAATTGAATTATTGTTCGGCGGAAATTTCTCTCTATCGCGTCAGAATGGCTACCGCCCAACAAATAATTCTCTCCGCGCCCAAACTGGATGACAGCGCCATCGTTCTTTTTTCAAAAAATACAAAAATCTCGGCCAGCTGAATCCGACCGCGTGATTTTTGGCTTTAGGCAGTTAACGATGACTGCCTTTTTTTTATAAAAAAATCCGCCCATAGCGGCAGGGGCGGCAAAAAGACGCGCGAATTATTCGCGCGCGGATCGGGCATGGATAATATCGCCGAGGATGATATTGGCAGTCATCGCCAAGGGGATCGCCAGCACCACGCCGACCAGGCCGGCCAGGCGAAAACCAATCAGCATTACCGCGATAATAATTATCGGATTAAGCCCGATGATCCTGCCCATCACCTGCGGAACGATGATGTGGCTTTCCAGCCAATGAGTCAGATAATATAAGATAACGACCGCGATTATCAAAACCGGAGCCTGAATGAAAGAAACCAGCAGCGCGGGAATCGAAGAAATCAACGGACCCAGATAAGGAATAAATTCGGCCAATCCGGCGATTATCGCCAGTACTAGCGCGTATTTGACGCCAATAATCAATAAGCCGACATAAATGATGGTGAAAACAATCAGCGATAAGAGTAATTGGCCCCTGAGCCATCGCCCCACGCCGCGCTCAATGCGGCTGGATAAGCTTAGCGCATAAGGCTGGTTTTCTTCCGGTACAACCGATAAAATCAATTTATTAAGCGCGCGATCCTCCACGATCATATAGAAGGACAGCACCATGATCAAAATAAACGACAAAATTCCGCCGAAAAAAGTTACCAGGGAGGAAAATATTTTTCCTGCCGCGCCCTGCCAATTGGCGCCCAAGGAATTTATCTCATCAATCAATGTCGCGCTGTTCTGATCATTGGAATAACCGTCCAAAAAAGACAAACTGGAAGTGATTTTGGAAACATATTCCGGGGAATTCTTGGAAAATTCCACGACTTCTTTGGCGATCGGCGGCGCGAAAAGATAAACAAACAAACCCAGCAGAGAAATAACCGCCAAATAAAGGATGGCGGCGGACAAAACGCGCGGGATTCTCTTCCGCTGCAGCCAGTCAACCGCCGGTTCGATGGCGCTGGACAAAAGATAAGCCACGAAAAGGATCGCCAAAACTCCCCTGATCAAAAAGAGGAAATAAATAACCGCCAAGACGACAATAATTTTCAAGATGCCTTGCCAAGAAATATTTATATTTACCGTATTTTTTTCTCCTTCCATACCGTTAGAGATATTCAAAATTTAAAATCAGGAAATCAGGTGATTCAAGCAAGAAATTCAAAAATTCCGGGAATATTTTTATTAACTAGTAGAAGGAAGATTCTAATTTCTAATTTCTAATTTCTAATTTCTAATTTCTAATTTCTAATTTCTAATTTCTAATTTCTAATTTCTAATTTCTAATTTCTAATTTCTAATTTATCACAATCTTTATCCGATCCACCAGACTCGGCGCTTTATTGATAAACGAAGGCATAAAAATCAATTTCACGTCGGAAAATTTGTCCAGACTGTTCAGATAGCTGACAATTTGCGCGCCGCTTAGTCCGACCAGCTTGGTTTTATCCACCGCGTTGCCGATGTCCGACAAAGACATCGTTCCCACAAAAGGAACTTCCAGATTAGCCGTGCCATTTTTGAAGTCGCCGCTAATCAAATTGTATTGCGTCTCGTCCTGATTAAGGCCGGCTAATTTCTCTCCGGCCGGCATCACGGAAATAAGTTTATCCTCGGCCAATTTTAGGACATCCGCGGTATGGAAAGCCACTATGTCAACATTGGCTGAAAGCGAAAGATTGAAAGAATTAACTTTCATATTGGCTTTCACCGAGCTGCTGGACACCAAGGAATCTTTATCGATCTGGACGATTACCTTATCAAAGCCTTTGTAATTGCTGGCAAACTGATCATTAACTTTCTTGATTAAAGATTCTTTGATATCTTGCGCGGCTTTTTCAATATCCATGGCCTGGACGAATTTCTGCACGTTTGATTGATAGACAAAAGCGGTTGCCGATTTGGCATAAATCTTATCCTGCAAACCCGCCCACAATCCCGGGATATTGAAAGTTGTCGGGCCGATGGCCATCTCCGGGCTCGGCTCGTCAGTATAGATTTCCACTTCGGTCGAACCGCCGGCAGGAATACTAATTTTGTCTTTAATCCGGAATAATTTGCCGTCTGAAGTCAATAGTCTGGTCGTGGCCACCAAAGTCTTATCCTGAGAATAATTATTGATAATGCTCACTTTGCCGGTGATTTCCTGACCCAAAACATTGGCGCCGGTGGCCTCATAAATCTTCTGTTCCTTGACCGGAATTTGCTCGACCGAACCGTTAATGCCGGCCGCGCCGGAAAGATTAGCTCCCGCTTGATTTGACGAACTGTTAGCAACGATAATATCCAGCTTATCGCTGATTCTTTCGGATTTAGGCGTTACCTCAACTGTCAAACTAACTATGAAAAAATAAAAAGCGGCCGCCAGCAAGGCCAGGGTCAAAAAAATAAAAAATATTGATATTTTGCGATACATGCCGACCGGTCGAGATTCGGTTTCGCGCCGAGGTTTTTTCTTTTCCTTGCTTTTTTGATAATCAGCTGATTCGACTTTTGTTTCTTCGATCCGATGGCTGATCCGATCAAAAAAATCACTCTCGGTTTTCTTGCTCCGGCTTCCTTTTTCCTTAACTGGCAAATCTCGCCCGACCACTCGGACGGCCAATTTGCTTTTCTTGGGAAGTTTTTTGTTCTCCGAATTCTTTTCCGATTCATGCTCCCCTTCCGGCGCGACAGAATTCGCGGATGGTTGGGCAAAACGCCGTTTCACAACTACTGTTTTTATTCTGGTCGAAGTTAGCGAGTCTTTTTTTTCAGAAGCCATATTTTAATCAATTAAAAATTTCACTCAAAGGGTGATCAGCCTTTGGCTGAAAAAATTAAAAATTTACTCCGTTGCGACAATCATTCCCTGACAAATTTAAAAGCTAAGAACCTTGAAGTTATTATCAATGACTTTATTATACTACAATTTCTACTTGGCGTCTACAACTTCGATTGAGCCCGAAAATTCTTTTTTAATCTGGTTCACCAGATTGAGATTATTATTGACGCGGAAGCCTCCTTCAATGATAACCGGCGCGCCGTTTCTGATGATTTTAATAAGGACTCGGCTGCTGCCGGACGCCTGAGCCAAAATTTGTTTAAGCAAGGCTGATTGTTCAGCGGATAAATCTTTTTTGAAAAATAATTTAAGCGGCGGCGGACCGGTCTGAATGATTGGCGCGGGCTTGTCCCCCGAAGCCGTAGCGAAGGGGGGCTTGTCCCCCGAAGCCGTAGCGAAGGGGGGCTTGTCCCCCGCAGTCCCGCTCGGCGGGACGAAGGAGGATTCCGGCCGACGAAAATAATTATTGCCGTTGCCGTTGAATTGTTTCCGATTATTCACTTCGATTTTTTTGAATGAATCGATGTTAGCGGCCAAATTATCCAGCGTCAACACAGCCGCTTTGTCCACTAATAATTTAACTTCCTGATCTTTGTCGGAAATTTTTCCCTGCGCCAAAATAACTTTTCCCGGCTGCCAGAGTTCGGCGGTCGTTTCATAAAGATTAGGAAAAACCAGCAGCTCGGTGGAAGCGGCCGCGTCTTCAATCTTGACGAACAGCATCGGCTTGTTGCTGCGGGTGATTATTTTTTTGACCACGGTGATGACGCCGGCCGTCCTGACCGCGTCTTCGTTCAAATGCGAAGACAAGCCGGCAATCGGAACGATAAAATTATCCAGATGTTTCTTGAAATCATTGAACGGATGAGCGCTGACATAAAGGCCGAGCAATTCTTTTTCCCAGGATAATTTTTCCTGTTGCGTTACGGTCGCTGATTTATCTAATTTAATCCGGCCGGGCGCTGTGCCGGACGGATTGCCGAACAGGCTCACCTGTTTGGAATCTTTGTTGCGGCTGACTTCTTTGTTGAATTCCAGCAGCGCTTCCATATTTGCTAAAAGCAAACCGCGGTCGTTGAACTGGTCAAGCGCGCCGCATTTAGCTAAAGATTCCAGCGATTTTTTATTCATATCCCGGTCAACAATTCTTTCCAGCAGATCAAAAATATCTTTATATCTGCCGTTAGTTTTTCTTTCTTCAATGACAACTTCAACAATATGCTCGCCGACATTTTTAACCGCATTCAATCCGAAGCGGATGAATTCTTCGCCGGTTTTTTCATCTTTAACAACCGTGAATGATGCGAATGATTCATTGATGTCCGGCGACAAAACTTTGATCCCCATATTGCGGCATTCTTCGATTTCAATAGCGATGCGATCGATATCCTGCTGATCCGAGGTTAAGAGCGCGGCCATAAATTCCGCCGGGTAATGAGCTTTCAGATAAGCGGTTTGATAACCGATCATCGCGTAGCAGGCGGCGTGCGACCGGTTGAAGCCGTAGCCGGCGAACGGTTCGATGAAAGAAAAAACTTGCTCGCCCAATTCCTTGGGCACGCCTTTTTTCATGCAGCCTTCGACGAATTTTTCTTTCTGCTCGGCCAATAGCTTGGCGATTTTTTTGCCCACGGCTTTGCGCAAGACGTCCGCTTCGCCCATCGTGAAGCCAGCCAGATCGCGGGCAATCTGCATCACCTGTTCCTGATAAATCGCCACGCCGTAAGTCTTGTCCAAAATCGGCTTTAAGACCGGATGCAGATATTGCACCCGTTTTCGCCCATGCTTGCCTGAAATATAATCAGGGATCCACTCCATCGGACCAGGCCGATACAACGCGACCATGGCAATAATATCTTCAAAAACGGTCGGTTTCAATTCTTTCAAATATCTTTTCATTCCCGAAGAT
This sequence comes from Patescibacteria group bacterium, assembly GCA_028716485.1. Taxonomy (GTDB): domain Bacteria; phylum Patescibacteriota; class Patescibacteriia; order Patescibacteriales; family WJLG01; genus JAQTUZ01. The sequence goes on along the minus strand of JAQUPS010000005.1, from coordinate 29,917 downwards.
TCGAATTGGAACACGCCGGTGGTTTCGCCGTTCTGGAATAATTTATAAGCGGTTTTATCGTCCAGCGGAAACTCATCCATTTTCAATTCCACGCCGCGCGTCCGTTTGATGATTTTCAAAGCCGCTTCTATGATGGTCAAATTTTTCAAACCCAAGAAATCCATTTTCAACAAACCCAAATCTTCGATCGGATGCAAAGAATATTGCGACACGACGGTCAAATCCGAAGTCGAGGCGTATTGGATCGGCACGTATTCGGTCAATGGCTCTTTGGTGATCAAAACTCCGCAGGCGTGCGTCGAGGCATGCCGCGCCACGCCTTCCAAACGCAAAGCATAATCGATGATTTTCCGCGCGTCCGCTTCCTTATTATATATATCCTTGAATTCCTGGACGGTTTCCAAGGTCTCGGACAAATCCATCATCAGCGGAATCATCTTGGCCAGCTTATCGCAATAGTCGTAAGGCATATCCAGCACGCGGCCGACATCGCGCATCGAAGCGCGGGCGGCGATAGTTCCGAAAGTGATGATCTGCGAAACATGATCCTTGCCGTATTTTCCTTCCACATAACGGATTACCGCGTCGCGGCCGGTATCGGCAAAATCCGTATCGATATCGGGCATGGAAATGCGCTCCGGATTCAAGAATCTTTCAAACAGCAGATCATAATCCAGCGGATCAAGATTAGTGATGCCGATCAAATAGCAAACCAAAGAACCGGCAGCCGAACCTCTGCCCGGCCCGACGATAATTCCCGAGTCTTTGGCCCAATTGATAAAATCAGCAACGATTAAAAAATATGACGGCCAGCCCATTTTTTTGATTACCGAAATTTCGTAATCAATGCGATCCTTCCTGGCTTTATCCATTTCCGCGTAAGTTTTTCCATAACGCTTCTTGCAGCCCTCGTGAGCCCAATTTTCTAAGTAGCCGATTTCATCAAAACCGGCCGGCACGGGAAAATAAGGCAATTGAATCTGACCCAAAGGGATTTCCACATTGCACATTTCGGCGATTTTCAAGGTGTTGGCCGTTGCTTCCGGAATATCTTTGAAAGCGGCGAGCATTTCTTCATTGGAGCGCATGGAAAAATCCGTGCCCATCATATTCATCCGATCTTCATCTTCGACTTTTTTCTTGTTCTGCAGACATAATAAAATATCCTGCGCTTCGGCATCATCTTTGCGGAAATAATGAATATCATTGGTAGCCACCAGCGAAATACCGAGTTCGCGGGAAAATTTAACCATCTGCGCGTTGCATTCGGCCTGGCCTTCCAGGTTGGGATGGTCCTGGATTTCCAGAAAAAAATTTCCCTGGCCGAAAAGTTCGTTGTATTCCAAAATTCTTTTTCTCGCCTTGTCGATTTGTCCGGCCTCAATTAAGTGCGGAATTTCTCCGCCCAAACAAGCGGTGCAGGCAATCAGGCCGTCATGATATTTTTCCAGCAATTCCCAATCGATCCGAGGCTTATAATAAAAACCTTCCAAATGCGCGGCCGAAACCAGCTTGATCAGATTTTTATATCCTGCATTATTTTTAGCCAACAATAAAAGATGATGATTGGCGCGATCTTCCACAGTTTCCTTAAGTGTCCGGCCGCGGGGAGCCAGATAAGTTTCCACGCCGATGATCGGCTTAATCCCCTCTTTCTTGCAGCGTTCATAAAACTCGATCACGCCATACATCGTGCCGTGGTCGGTAATGGCGATGGCCGGCGAACCCTGCTCCTTGGCATACTTAACCATCTCGTCGATCTTGGTCAGACCGTCGAGCAAAGAATAATGAGTATGATTGTGGAGATGGACAAACATTAATTTAAAATGAAAATCTCAAAATTAAAAATAATCATCTATATTTTATCTTGCGCTTCTGCTAAAATTATCTCTTCGCCCCCGAATACGCGATCGCTCGCACAATATCCCATTCTCGGGCCGTGGCCGGAGTCCGATGATAAATGAAGCGGAAAGATTTGATGGCGGCTTTTTCGCTGTTGGTATTCCGGGCGGCCGGCCTTAGGCCGTAGGCCATGATGGTAACGGCGGCATTGTCGTGCGTATTATTCATGTCCGGATTTCTGCCATAGACAATCTTGAAATTAACTTTGGCTCGGGCTTCGGCAGCAACGCTTTTTTGGGTCGGCCAGCGGCCATTACCGATCTTAATCACGTCCTGCCAATCAGCGGCGGTGGCCGGCAGATGGCCGAAAGCGGAATTGAACGAAGAAATCGAACCGGCCCGTTCGCCCGCGCCCAGAATGAGGGTGGTGGGAGTGCCGAGGTGAATGAAATCGGCGATGAGATATTTTAATTCCTGCGCCAGAGGTTTGATTGCCAAAGCGATTATTTTCGCGTAAATTGTCTGCTCGATTGCCGAGAGAACAACGGGTTGGGCTTGGGCGATCAGAGCGGCGGTTTCCGAACCGGTCACTTGGTTGACGATGGCGCTGCCGGCGTTGATCAGACTGGCAATGGCGCCGTTGGTTCCGCTATTGCCGGTATTGGGGGCCGGATTTCCATCGCCCGGGGTGGAAATCGGATTGGTCGAGGTCGCGGTTTGATTGCTGGCCGAAACACGGGCGGAAATAGTTTTGGGCTGGGAATAATTCGGCTGATTGTCAAAAGAATAGATGGAGTAATAATAGAGCTGGCTGGTGGTGGCGGTTGTGTCGGCAAAACTTACGGCCTTGCCCTGATAAATTAATTTAGCCAAAATATCAGTTTGGCCGGTGGGGGCGGAATTAATCTTGCGGTAGAGTTTGACGCCGGCGAAATCGCTGTCGGTCGGATTGATCCAGGAGAGGATTATTTTTCCGGTGGAGGTGGCGGCCTTGAAATTAGCCGGGATGCCGGGAGCGGTTGTGTCGGCCGGGCTTCCGCCGCCTCCGCCTCCTGATGATTGAGCGGCGCAAACAGCCGCTGAACCGGAACCGGACAAAGTATAGCCGGAAGCGCAGCTGGCCGCGCCGCAGGTCGGATAGGCATTGTAGGTTGAGGCGTGGGAAACCGTAGCGCAAGTGTTGTCAGCGCAAGCGACGGTAACAGCGGTGATATTGGCGCCGGACACTGTGCCCGAGCCGGAGGAAACAGTACAGGTCTGGCCCGAGGGGTTGGTGAGAACTGTGACTGAATAGCCTGAACCAGTGGTGGTGGCCGTGGAGAAAGTGAACGAGCCGGTAGCGGAAATAGTTTTGTCATCTTTGCCGTTGTTTTGCAAAACAACCGTGCCGGATAGGCCGGAGATTGTGCCGCCGATGGTGTAGGTAGTTGCCGGCGGAGTGGAAACGATACCGAATGTGGCCGAGATGGTGTGGTTAGCCGTGATATTGGTAAATGTGTAGGTGGCGCTGCTGGTGCCGACCGAAACCGAATCGACTAAAATATCGGAGATGTGATAGCCGGCCGTGGAGGTGGCGATGGTGTAGGCTTGGCTATCGCCGTAGTTCTTGGTAGTAACGCCGGAGGGAGTGACCGTGCCATTAGCGCCGGTGGAGGCGGTGATGGTGTAGGTGTTGATCGTCCACTGAGCATAGACTGTAAGATCGGCGGTAACGGCGGTAGCCGCATTGAACGCGGTGCCGGAACCGTCGGCGGCCGTGTTCCAGGAGGCGAAAATAGAACCGGTTTTGGTCGGGGCGGTGGGCAGGGTGCCGACATTGCCATTGTAGCTGGCGGTCTTGGTGGTCGGACTGGCTTCGGTATCGCCGGTGTTCTTGTTGAAAGTTACAGTATAGGTATTGATGGCAAAATTGGCCGTCACGGAAATATTGGCAGCAACCGAGGTGTCGGTGCGCGGATTGGCGGTGGAGGCATCGCTCCAATCAACGAAATGATAACCGGTATCGGGAACCGGGGTGACGGCCGAACCATTTGCCCCTGAATTTACAATCTGCGGCGACGAACCGGAAATCGATCCGTGAGCTCCGGCGGCATAAGACAACGTATAACTTGTGATGTTAGTTCTAAGCGTGTGATCGCTAGAAGTGGATTTGTTGCCATAAACATTACTGGAACCTGCTTGATAATGATAAGTGGTGTTAAAAGAAAGGCCATGGAGAGTGATCGAATGCGAAGTGGCGAAAGAATTTGAAGAAGAAGCCAGGGTATACGGCAAGGCGGTGCCATACCTGACGGTGGAAGTGGCATTCTGATCGGTCGTCCAGCTGATAGTGGCAGTCGTGGCGGTGGTGGAAGTGCCGGTAAGAGTGATTACCGGCGGCTGGCGGTAGCTTTGCGGACGCCAATCAGTGTTGATTTTGTAATTGACCGTGCCGCAGGAATTGGTGGTGGCGCAATTGAAAACAATCCAGCCGACGTTTTCGCCCCAGGCATAGCCGGTGAAGTCGCCTGCGGAATTAATAGTTAATCCGCCGCCGAACAGAGCGCCGAAACAAATCCAGCCCACATTCTCTCCCCAGGCATAGCCGGATAAATTTCCCTCACCGTCGTTGGCCACTCCGCCTAATGCCGGATTGAAATTGATCCAGCCGATATTCTCTCCCCAGGCATAGCCGGTAAGACCGGAGTCGGCAACCCTGACGCTGCCGGACGCGGCGCCTAAATCCAGCCAGCCGGCGTTTTCCATCCAGGCATAGCGGGAAGTCAAGTCGATCGAGCCGAATGCAGGATCATCGGTTAAAAAATTGGCGGTGACGGAAACATTGCCCGCCACGCTAGTGTCGGTGCGCGGATTGGCGGTCGAGCCATCGCTCCAGTCCACGAAATGATAACCGGAAATCGGCAAGGCGGTCACAGCCGAACCGCTGGCGCCCTGATTAACCGTTTGTGGCGAAGCTCCGGAAATCGAGCCGTGAGTGCCGGCGGTATAAGTCAAGATATAAGTCTGGTGCGCCGTAGTGAAAAGATGGTCGGAGGAAGTGGCGCGATTATGCGAAGCGTCGGTGGACTCCACGCGGTAATGATAGACGGTGTTTTGCGCCAAGCCGCGGATAGTGACCGAGTGTGAAGTGACTAGATTATTTGAAGATGAGGCCGAGCCGTAGGCAGAGCTTAGGCCGTATCTGACCGTTGAGGTGGATAATTCGTTGGTAGTCCAGGCAATGACAGCCGTGGCGGCGGTAGTCGAGGTGGCGATAGCCGTGATCACTGGTGGAGTGACATCGGCCGCGGCCGTGGTGGTGGCGCCGGCCGAAGCGCTTTGGGCGCTTTGGTTGCCGACCGCGTCATAAGCTAAAACTGTGTAAGTATAATGAGTGTTAGACGATAGACCGGTGTTATTATAGCTGGTGTTGTCATTACCGGTAATATACAGCAAAAAGCCACTTCGCCAAATCTGATAGCCGGCCACGCCGACATCGTCGGTCGAGGCAGTCCAGGAAAGATTGATCTGCGAAGTCGAAACTCCGGTGGCAGTGAGACCGGTGGGGATTGATGGCGCGGCGGTATCAGAATAGCCCAAGGTGGAAGTCGAAGCTGAAGTGCTTGAGGCGCTGGTATTGCCGGCCGCGTCAAAAGCGGCGACGGTATAGGTATAAAGCGTAGAGGCGGCCAAGCCGGAATCATGAAACTTGGTATTAGTAGAAGAGGTGGCTAATTTTATGCCATCGCGATAAATATAGTATCCGGCAATACCGACATTATCCGCCGAAGATACCCAGCTCAAATTAATTCTATTGCTATCGACCGGGGCGGCGGACAGATTGGTCGGAGCGGACGGAGCTTGATTGTCGGAAATGGCCGGCGGGTCAGCCAGAATTCCTCCGACTGTATAGACGCCGACCAGAGTAGTAGAGGCGCCGATATCAAAACCGCCCCGGCCGACATGCTTGTCCGGCGAATTGGCGGGAAGCGCGAAATCAGCGAGCAGATTAAGATTGCCCGAACCGTTGACGAAGAGCGGATCAGAAGAGAGGTCGCCACAGCCCGGATTCTTACTGGCGCCGCAACCGACATTGATGATATTTTCCAGCTGGCCGGAAGATTGCCAGGCGGATAAAGAGGTGTAATTGGTATTTCTTACATTGTCGCCGATGCGAATAGTATTGAAAGTTGACCCCCATTGGTTATGATCTGTTGCTTTAAGATAATTTGGCCAACCTGTTCTGTCTTGCGTCACCAACGAATAAGTTCCCGCTCTGATAATATTATTAAAAACCTCAGCGCCATAGCCGCCCGGATCAGTATACCCTAAAATAAGGCCATAAGTACCATTATTATAGAATGTGTTGTTGAAAAACAAATAATCATCGCCATGGGTTCCATAATCAGAGCCTGCTCCGGATTGATCAAACCCAAGATAAGTATTGTTGGCGAAAATGTTTTGATAAAATAAAAGGCGATCAGTGTTCATGGTCGGATAAATATCCGGCGTTATTAAAATTCCCTGATAGTTATTATGAAAGTAACTATAGCGGGTAATCGTATCGTCGGTATCGCTTTTATAGAAAATTCCCACGGTATTATTGTAAATTTCGCAATTTTCCACTTTCACGTGTCCGCAATGATAGGTTTTGATTCCCGACGTATTGTGATCATTGGCCGCTTCAATATAGCTGAAAATTTTGCAGTTACTGATGGTCAAATAATTTGTCTGGCTGACAAAAATCGCTTCCCGGTTATCTCCGGAACTATAGGCGGTCGTGCCGCCGTTAAAGGTGCAATTTTTAACAACGCAGCCGGTTGTTCGGGTCAGACTTCCGTTATCACCTCCGGTTACGACAATGCGCGCCGAGCTTGTTCCTTTGTTGGCTTGGAAAGAAAATCCGTCAAAAGTTATATAACTGTTGTAGTTAGTGCTGAAAATCGTGGCATAAGTGTAATGATTCTGGCCGTCTTTATCGCCGGAGCCGCCCGACGTTCCGTTGAACAAAGGCGTCTCGCCCGGATAGGCCATAAACGTAATTTGATTGCCGGCCGTGCCGGAATGCGCGACATTATAATAGCCGGACATCCAGTCTCCGGAATTTTTTGCCGGCACATTATATGTTCCGCCTCGAAAATATACCGTATCTCCGGCAGCAGCATTGGCAAAGGCCGTGGCCACGGTGCAGGGAGCAGCAATATCTTGTGCCGCGTTCCAATCGGTCGAAACCGAGCTTGTGCTGACATAATAATAATTTCCAGCGGCTTTGACAGGATTCGTATTGATTTCCGAAGTAATTATAATTGATAAAAAAATGGCCGCCAAAACAATAAACATCCCGAAAGAAAAAATACATGGATGCTGTTTATAGCCTCGGGAGAATATTCGCTTAACATTTAACCGCGGGATAGTTTTATGACGCGTGATCATAATTTAGATATTTAAAACTCCGTTATTAACCATAATAATTTAGCTTTGCCTAAAAATATTAAAAATAAAAATTGCATTGTCTTAATTAATAACTGCGAACACATCTAACTTTAATAGCTGTTGACTTGCTATTAAGAGTGTCAGTGCCTGCCCCTAAGTTAAAATCATGCGCGCTTGTGACGCTATCCGATTCCGTGGTTGCCGTCCAAAAAAAGCGAGTATATCCTATTTCTAAACTTCCATACGAGCCGTCGATATATGCCATCATAAACTGTTTCTGATGGGGCAAAAACCAGCCGCCCATATGAAAGCCGCCGCCAGTTACTGCGTTCACATCATTTGAGCATAATTGAGAAGCGGTGCTGGAGCCGGCCGTTCCCAAGCCAACATAGTAATTATTTACTCCTTTGCTATTCCATTGATAGGCCGTCGGGGAAGAACTTGAATAAGTGGTACATCCGGCAGAAGCGCAAGGGTTGCTCCAAATCAAACCCGTAGCATTGTCTTTGGAATAAGCAAAAGAATCATTGGTTCCGCAATAAGAATTATTGGCAGTACATTTTGTCCAGTTTGCAGAATAAGCGCCTACGGGCATGGCCGCGCCATAATTGTAGTCGTCGACTCCGCCATTGGCTTGGGAACCGCCCAGATACTCCGTGCCGACGGTACAAAAATGCGAATTAAAGCAAGTGCCGTTAAAAAGATGGCCTAACAAAGTTCCGGTCACGCCGCAGTAGGTGGTGGAGGTGGCGACAAGCGAGGCGGTTACCGAAACTGTACCGGCGGCGCTGGCGGTCGAACAGACTTTGGATGCGTCGGTATCGCCATAAAGGGTGCCGGTCTGGGGACCGATGCCGAATGTCGTACCATACTTTACCTTGCCGACAGCAAGATTATCGGCAAGATACGAACTCGCGCCGAGATTGCTGGTAGCCGCAGTAAGAACTTTGGCCGGATCATTATCCCCATATACATACCCGCCGGCGGTGTAATTGCCGATGGTGCCGAAAATATTAACGCCATTTTTAATATTGCCGGGGATTAAAGTCGCGCTGCCGGACAGGGTGCCGCCGCTGTAATAGCCGGCCGCGACTGATTGATCGGTAGTACTGCCCTTCAAGCCAAAAGCTCCCCTGATGGCGATATTACCGGTCACGCCCAGATAGGTCGTACTGCTTAGCAGATTGGACGGATTAATGGTGGGGATTTTGTCGTAAACATCAACCAAAGTATAAAAACCATTACTTGAGGTGGCGCCGGCGGTAAAGGTATGGTTGCCGGCAACGGCCGGGGTGTTGCTGTTGAGGCGGTTATAAATATCAGCCAGCGTATAACCAGTTGCTGTCGGAGTGCCCGAAGGCGTCAACGAACCATAGCCTGAGGCTCTGACAATGGAAATAATAATCAAAACCGAAATAGCCACGGTCAGTCCGCCGGTGATTATTAATTTAAGTGGATTTTTTTGCTTGGACATATTATTTTTTAAATTATATTATTTTAAATTTTTTAATTTATATATCAGTCCCCTCCCGGAAAGGGACTTTTTACTAAAAAAGCGCCGTTAAAACGGTGCTTTTAAATAATAAAATTGAGCAAGCTGAAAATCGGCGAGCGGATTTTACTCTCTCTCTCTCTCTCTCTCTCAATTACTTGCTCTACCCTCTGAATTTTGAGCATACTAATGCTTATTCACAATCTAACTTCTTATTGTTTTAATTATAGCACGGAAAACATTACTTGCTCAATTTTTTCCGATCGCCTAACGGCTTAAAATTATTTTTGGAAACAACGGAACGACCCAGTCGTTTTTCAAGTTTTTTTCTGGCACCGCCGGCAATATCGCCTCCGGATTTAGCGTCCGCTTTTAATTTTGGCACGCCTTGAGAATTTTCCGTGCGATGAATTTCCGTAGTTGACTTTTCTCCAAGCATGGAGAAAATCAGTTCAAAATCATCCATATGATCGCGGAGATTTTCTCTTTTGAGATTTTTATGTTTCTTATATTGGCTGGGCGTCAAGCCAAAAGTCGCTTTGGAAATTTCCGCTGTCAAAATTTCATACTCTTTTCGTTCCTTGGCTCCTCTTTTATTCCATTCATCCATTAATTCTTCTCGAATGGCAATTTCTTGAATTCGTTCATAGCCGACTTTTGCCAGCCAACGCTTGAATGGTTCGGCTTTGGGAGAAGGAATTGACTGGATAATACGAAAAACTCCCTCTGTATCGGCACAATCGGTTTCACGCATTTTTCCGTCAGGAGCTTTCATTTTCAACCCGTGACAGAATGTCACGACTTCACTTCCTTCTTCTGACAATCTTTGTTTTAATTTCCGCCAATACGCCCCGGCATCAACACTATCAGTAAGCGCCTCGCAAACATCAATAACCGAAAACCACCATTCATTTTGATGAATGATTTTTCTAATTTTTTTGCCCTTAAAAATTGCTATTTTTATTTCGTTTGGCATGAATCTTAATAATATTGTTTAAAATTATTATCCTTCTTAGATTTGAAAATCTAAACAGACCTTGAAACTTTATAAAGTTTTTAAACAACCGGGGATTGCTATTTTAGCAAATTGGCGTCGCTGCCGGTGATTGCGCCCAGGCCGTTGGTTAAAATCTGCTGGTATTGGCCGGATAAACCTTGCAACATCGGCCAAAGATAAAATCCGGCAACCACAACCGGCAAGATAAACACTATTATCACCAACCATTGGTAAATTTCCGCGCGGACAAAATGATTTTTAATGCTCTTGACCATCTTTTTCATCTCAGCCATATCCTCAACATTCTTTTCGAGATATTTTTTTAATTCCTCGTCCATAAATTTCATGTGGCAAGCAACATGTATCAAGTAACAAAATTTAGAATCGATATGTTACATGCTACCTGTTACCTGATATTTAGTATTATCCTCTCACCTCGCATTTCTTTACATATTTCCGACCGATACTGGCAAATGTTTCCATTTCCGCGGCCGTAAACCCGGATTTGCCGCGCAGGTTATTATCAATCAATTCCGCATCTGATTTAAAATTTTGCAAATACCATTTGTCCGCGCCTTTAATTAACTCCCCTATTTTAGCAATGCCGTCCGCATCGATGAAGCCGGGAACGCAAGTGGTGCGGAATTCGTAAGGCAAGTTGCTCGCCATTATTATTTTAACACTTTGCTTGATTTTCTCAAAATCAAATTTGACGCCTGTCGCGCGCGGATAATCGGCCGGAGCGGCTTTGATATCCATTGCCAGATAATCGATCAAATTGGCGGAAATTATTTTTTTTAACATTGCCGGGTTGGTGCCGTTGGTGTCGAGCTTTATTTTATAGCCAAGCTTTTTGATTTTCCGGATAAACTCCGGCAAATCCTGGTGCATGGTCGGCTCGCCGCCGGTGATCACCACGGCGTCCAGCTTATTTTGGCGGCGAGATAAAAAAAGAAAAAGATCATCCTCGTTTAACCGAGTATGATCTTTATCTATTTCTTCGCCTCGCGGCAAAGTATCTCCACTCCTATCCGAACCGGACAGGACAAGCATGGGATTATAGCAAAACGGGCAGCGGAACGTGCAACCGATAGTAAAAACAACTGCTGACAACTCGCCCGGGTAATCGATCAAGCTTAATTTTTCCAAACCACCGATTTTCATAACGATAGGCCGGTTAGAAACCAGCTAACCGGTCATGAAATTAGTTAAAACTTCTCATCCACATCAAAAGTCTTCCGGTCGACGAACTCGGCTTTTTTGCCCTTGTTCCAATTTTTTACCGGCGTCAGCCAGCCGACGACGCGGCTGTAAATGATGCATTCCTGTCTTTTTGTTTTGATCGGGCTCATAACTCCTTTAAAAAATTAAAAGTTAAAAATTAAAAGTTAAAAATTTTATTAGGCTTGGGCAATTTTTAATTTCTAATTTGGCGTTTTTAATTCTTTTTTTTATATTTTTATTTAGTTTATTAATTTTAAAATTCTTATTTTTAATTTTTCATTTTCCTGCCTGCCGGTAGGCAAGGTAACTTTAAATTGGCCTAAGCGATGGCGTTAATAATATCCCTTTCCTTGCCGCTATGACTGGTTTCAACTGCTTCAATTACGACTGGGCGCACGACCATTTCTCCCCCCTTCGTCCCGCCGAGCGGGACTTCGGCGGACACGTCGGCCGCTAATTCTCGGTAGCCGTTTTCCTCGTCGCATTTGGGGCAATATTTATGCTCGCCGGCCAGATAACCGTGTTTAGGACAGATGGAAAAAGTCGGGGTGATGGTGAAATAAGGCAAATGATAATTATAAACTATTTTCTTGACCAGGCGTTTGGCCGCTTCCGGATCATCTATTTTCTGGCCCAAGAAGCCGTGCAAAACCGTGCCGCCGGTATATTTGGTTTGCAATTCATCCTGCAATTCCAGCGCCTCGAAAATATCGCTGGTATAATTAACCGGCAAGTGCGTGGAATTGGTGTAATACGGATCCGCGCCTTTCTTCACCGCTTCGTCATTGGCCACGATAATATTGGGATAAATCTCTTTGTCTTTCTTGGCAAAACGATAAGTGGTTCCTTCGGCCGGCGTCGCTTCCAGATTATAAAGATTATTGGTTTCGTTCTGATAATTTTTCAATCGCTCCCGGATGAAATCAAGGACTTCCACGGCAAAAGCCTTGCCCTCGGCGGAAGCGATGTCGCGCTTCATAAAATTCAAGAGCGATTCGTTCATCCCATTGATGCCGATGGTGGAAAAATGGTTCTGCCAATACTTGCCGAATCTTTCCACGATATCGGAAAGATAAAATTTGGAATAAGGATAAAGTCCGGCTTCGGTGAATCTTTCCAGAACTTTTCTTTTTATTTCCAAACTTTCTTTGGCCAAATCCATCAAATGGCCCAGGCGCAATTTATAATCCTCTTTATCCTTGGCTAAGAAACCGATGCGCGCCAGATTGATGGTGACTACGCCGATTGATCCGGTCAAGGGATTGGCGCCGAACAATCCGCCGCCGCGTTTTCTTAATTCGCGGTTGTCCAGGCGCAAGCGGCAGCACATACTGCGGGCGTCTTCCGGTTTCATATCGGAATTAACAAAATTGGAAAAATAAGGAATACCATATTTGGCGGTCATCTCCCAAACTCCTGCCAATGACGGACGATCCCATTCAAAAGTCTTATCAATATTGTAAGTCGGAATCGGGAAAGCGAACATCCGGTGCTTGGAATCCCCTTCCAGCATTATCGAAGCGAATGTTTCATTGAAAATATCTATTTCCGGCTGAAAATCCTTGTATTTTTCCGGCTTAACCATCCCGCCGATGATCACGCATTCCTCGGCCAAAGTGCCGATCGGTTTGACATCCAAAGTGACATTGGTAAACGGCGTCTGAAAACCGACGCGAGTCGCCACATTCATATTGAAAACGAATTCCTGCAAAGCTTGTTTTACTTCTTTCTTGGTTAAGCCGTCATAACGGATAAACGGCGCGAGGTAAGTGTCAAAATTGGAAACCGCGCAGGCGCCAGCCAATTCTCCTTGCATAGTATAAAGAAAATTCACCAATTGCCCCAAGGCGCTGCGGAAATGATTGGCCGGCCCGGATTGCGTTTTCTCATCCACGCCGGAAAACCCACGCATTAAAAGATCTTTTAAATTCCAGCCCGCGCAATACGACGCCAGCATCCCCAAATCATGAATATGCAGATCAGCGTTGATGTGCGCGTCGCGAATCTCGACCGGATACAATTTATTAAGCCAATACTTGGCGGAAATCGAGGAAGCCAGATAATTATTCAAACCCTGCACGGAAAAACTCATATTGCTGTTTTCTTTCAAACGCCAATCCGCCTGCCCGAGATAATCTTCCATCAATTTTTCGTCGTTGGTTTTAGTATTCAAGTCGCGCAGCTGGCGGTGCTGGTCGCGATAAAGGATAAACGCCTTGGCCAAAGTGATCTGCTTGCTTTCAATCAAAGTTTCTTCGACCACATCCTGGATTTCTTCGACCGCCGGAATGCTGCGGGCATGGAATTTTCGGGACAGCTTATCGACGACCTGATTGGTAAGCTTTTCCGCCAAATCAGAATCAGCCATACCGACTGATTCTTCCGCTTTCTTGACGGCGGCGGTAATTTTTTCCCGGTTAAAATCAACGATTTCACCCGAGCGCTTACGAATTTGCGATATAATATTTGGCATAACGGAAATTAAAAGCGGAAAGTTAAAAGTGAGCCGGTCTAATTACAAAAAACTTAAATAATTTTTTGCTTTTTACTTCTTGCTTTTTTTCTTATCTTCTAATATCTTATTTAAAGTTTCCTTGAAATCTTTCGCGTCTTCGAATGATTCATAAACCGAGGCAAAGCGGATATAGGCGACCACATCGGTCTCTTTCAAGTGTTTCATCACGATTTCGCCGATTTCACTGGATGTCACCTCGCTCTTTTTCAATTGCTGGATATCCCGTTCGATATTATGGACTAATTTTTTAAAACCGTCATCATCAATCGGCCGTTTTTCCAAGGCTTTTTTCAAACCGGAAACCAATTTATCGCGGCTGTAAGCTTCTTTCTGGCCGTCGCGCTTAACGACTGTCAAATCCAATATTTCCATTTCTTCAAAAGTGGAAAAGCGGAAACCGCATTTTTCGCACTCTCTTCTCCGCCTGATCGAAAGACCGTCGGACGCCACCCGGGAATCAATCACCTTGGTATCTTCAAAATAGCAGATAGGGCAAATCATAAAAATTTAATTAGCCACGATAATAGATGGGCTTTGTCCCGCGAAGCTTGCCTTCGCCAAGGTTACAGCTAATAAAAGCCTGTTGGTCGTGTCCACCGAAGAGCTCGCTATAATTTTATAAATCTTACCTTTGCCATTCGCCACAATCTCTAATGAAACTCGCCTTTGCCAAGGCTACGGCGAGCGAAGGTGGGGAAATTGACTTAATCAATAATTTGTGGCTTAATCAACGTTCAAACCCCATATCTTGTGGTATCTAATTATATTATACACCTAAAAAAAATCAGCGTCAAACCCCCTTCCCCACCCTGATTTATGTAAAAATTAGCCCCGAAATTTACCCAAAAATTATCCACAGCCCGTCCTAAATTGCGTTTAAAAAATTGTGGTGAATTTTTATAAATTTTCTGTGGATAAGTCATAAATTTACCCCTCGGCGTTCCGCGTCCACAATCAGCAATTGAAAAATGTCCGGTATTGTATTATACTATCCCTATATTGCTTTAAAAAATAATTATCTTATTACTCATGAAAAAAATACATCTCTTGGCCGTCATCTTATCTATAATAGCCGTTTTTGGCCTGTCCCGAACAACTTTGGCGCAGGACATCCGGCCGGATTTTGACCCGAATTACATCATCAGTGATGCGGAAATTTTTAATTATAACGCAATGGATGCCCAGGATATCCAGAATTTTCTGCAAAGCAAAGGCAGCTATCTGGCCGCTTATACCGTCACCAATCCCAATACCGGCGTCTGTGAAACCGCGGCTCAAGCCATCTATGAGGTCTGTCAGGCCAACAAGATCAGTCCCCGATTCGTGCTGGTGCTTTTGCAAAAAGAACAAGGATTGATCGAAGATCCCAATCCGTCCCAGGGGAGCCTTGATTGGGCCACGGGCTATGGCTGTCCCGACGGCGGCGGCTGCAACTCGCGCTGGCAAGGATTTTGGAAACAAATCAACAGCGCCACCCTGCAATTTTATGATTATATGGTGAACCCCTTTGAATATGGCTATCGCCCGGGCAATACTTATACTTTCAATAATACCTGCTCGGCGTATAACAATCCTCCTTCTTCGCTGGTCACGCCTTACAATCTCGCCACGGCCGCTTTATATAATTACACGCCGCACGTCTTTAACGGCAATTATAATTTCTACACGCTCTGGCAAAAATATTTCGCCCGCAATTATCCGGACGGTTCGCTTTTGCAGATCAAAGGCGATAAAACAGTTTGGCTGATCCAAGACGGCAAAAAAAGAGCCTTTAGTTCTCCGAGCGTCCTGGCGTCAAGATTCAATATTAATAAAATAATTACGGTCGAAAAAGCCGATATGGATAAATTCGGAACCAGCACGCCGATCAGATTTTCCAATTATTCTTTAATCCGTTCCCCGCGCGGTACGGTTTATCTTTTGGTGGACGACCAGAAGCGCGGCTTCACTTCCAAGGCTGTCTTCAAGAAATTCGGCTACAACCCGGCGGAAGTCGTGGCCGCCGGCTGGAATGATATAAATTCGTATCCCGAAGGCGTTCCCCTGACTGCCACTTCGACTTATCCGGCCGGCGCCCTGCTGCAAGACAGCAAGACCGGCGGAGTTTATTGGGTGTACGAAGGCAAAAAAGCCCCCATCCCCGACAAGGCCGTGCTCACGAACAAATTTAAAAACAAAAAAATTATTAAGGCTGCCGCCGCGGAATTGGCTCAATACCCGACTACCGACCCGATACTCTTCGGCGACGGCGAACTCTTGAAATCTTCGAACTCTCCGGCTATCTATCTGATTGCCGGCGGAGTTAAACGACCGTTCATGTCTTCTGATCTGCTTGTCAAGCTCGGCTATAAATTATCCAACATTATCAATGTCTCGCCCCAATTCCTCGCCAACTATAACAACGGTGAAGTGATTAAGGAAAATAACTTCTAAAAGTTATTAATGCGAATGACGTGAATAATGATGAATTGATAATTTATTCGCGATTTTCGCGGCATTCGCATTATATATAATTTTATGTCGCTTAAACTTGCCGCTATCGTCCCTCACCCGCCCATATTAATTCCTTCCATCGGCAAGGAAAATATTTTGCGCCTGGAAAAAACCAAAAATTCCTATTCTAAAATAGAAGAGTATTTGGCGGCGGAAAAAATAGAAACTATCGTTATCGTTTCTTCGCACGGCCCGATCAGACCGGATACTTGGAGCATCAATCTGGCGCCGGAATTTGAAATTAATTTTGAAGAGTTCGGCGATTTTTCCGCCAAGCTTAATCTTGGCGGCGATTTGGAGCTGGCGCAAAACATCCGGGAAAAATTAATCGAACATCATCAGGTTCAGGCGATTTCCCAACCCACCCTCGACCATGGCTGCGGCGTGCCGCTTTATTCCCTGCTCGCCAATCAAAAAAATATTGAAGTCGTCCCGCTTTACATAGCTCATGCCGGCTTGCTGGCCAATTTCAATTTAGGAAAAATTATCGGCGCGCAGATAGAAAAAGGCCGAAAAAAAATCGCAGTCTTAGCCTCCGGCGACTTATCTCATACTTTGGAAAAAAAATCACCGGCCGGATTTTCTCCGCGCGCGGCAAAATTTGACCAGAGAATAATCGAGTTGCTGCAAAATAAATCAGTTATTGATTTTCTTAATCTTGACGAAAACTTGATCGCCGAAGCCAAGCCTTGCGGACTTTCGGCCATCGCGATGCTCTTGGGAATCCTGGGCAATACCGGCTATGACATCGCCTCAACCGCCTACGAATCCCCTTTCGGCGTCGGCTATCTGTCCATGATTTTCAAACCGCTGCCCAACTAAAAAACGAACATGGAGCGCGAAGCAATTTTAATAAGTCATGTTCTATGCTCTATGTTCCTTTTTATTTCTGTATCGACCACTTTCAAAAAATACTTCCACTTCTCTCCGCTCTGGCATAACTCCTTCGTGTCGTTCAAACATCTTTCCACAAAATCCTTGGGGTAATCGCGGCAAATCTTAAAAATCGAGGCGCGCTTAAAATTCGGTACGCCCAAACCCGCCACCACTTGCAAAGCAAAATCCTGCCAGGGATAGGCCGGCGGCTTCTTAGCCGTTCGTTTTTTATTTTGAATAAATATCGAACTCAAGCTTTCAAATTCGCTTTTATTTTCATTCCCCATAAATTTGCATTTTCATCGTATTAATACTATACTTTATCATAATATTGGTTAATTCTCAATATTACATAACGTAACGCGCAACTCATAACACATAACATGATCATAGGAATTCGTGTTACGTGTTATGTGCTATGTGTTATGATAATTTATGCCTAAAGTCTTAAAAATATTAACCCTACCGGCGGAAAGTTTGCGCCGCAAATCCGAAGTAATCGGCGAAGATCGGATAACAGCCAAAGAATTCGAGGAGCTTTGCGCTGATTTGGAAGAGACGATGATTAAGAAAGAAGGCGTAGGCTTGGCCGCGCCGCAAATCGGCAAGAATGTCCGCTTGATCGTGGTCAACACGAAACACGGGCCGATTTTATTATTCAATCCGAAAATCGTGCAAAAATCCTGGCAGAAAGAATGGGGCGAGGAAGGCTGTCTGTCCGTACCTCTAATTTTTGGCGACGTTAAGCGGCATAAAAAAATCACCTGCGTTTTCTGCAACCGAGCCGGAGCCAAAGATAAAATCAAAGCTTCGGGTTTTCTTTCCCGGGTAATCCAGCACGAGATCGACCATCTGGACGGAATTCTATTTATTGATAAAGCTAAAAATTTGAAGAAGATAGATGAAAATAATGATGAAATTGGAAAATTGGAAAATTAGAAAATTTGAAGTCAAATAAATTATTTTTTTTCAATATTCGCGGCATCCGCATCATTCGCGAGATTAGCATTAAGTTTACCGCGGATTTTCTGGCGTCTTGCGTATATCCAGTAAAATATTCCAGCTAAAATTGCGACGATGATAAGGACTTCGACGATCATTTTAAAATTCTCGGCAATCAGTTCAGTTTCGGCGCCAAGATAATAGCCGCCCACGGCCAAAACAGTTACCCAGATGGCCGAACCGGCGAAAGTATAAAAAACGAATTTGCTAAAATTCATTTTGGAAAATCCGGCCGGAATGGAAATCAGATGGCGGATAACCGGCAATAAGCGGCCGACGAAAACCGAAACCGAGCCGTATTTCAAGAAAAATTTTTCCGCTTTCTCCACTTTCGCCGGAGTAATCTGCAAGATTTTCGCGATTTTATGATCAGCCAAAATCAGAATTACCGCCCGGCCCAACAGCCAGGAAACCCAATAGCTCAAAATCGCGCCGATCAGACTGCCGGCCACTCCGGCAATGATTACGATAAGCAAATTCATTTCTCCTCTGGCCGCCAAAATACCGGCCGGCGGGATTACCAATTCGGACGGCACGGGAATAATCGAGCTTTCCAAGGCCATCAAGAAAACAATGCCCTGATAGCCGAAATGTCCAAAAATATTTATTAAGTTATTTATAAAATTAAGCATACAAACATTATAAGTATAATTGGAATAAGACGCAACCGCCTCCAACTATTCTGAAGCCCCCGTCCATCTGTCATCCCCGCCTTCGCGGGGATGACATTATTAATAACGTATATGAAAAATAAATTTAAAATAATCTTTGCCGGCACGCCGGACTTTGCCGTTCCCGCGCTTAAGGCGCTGATTGCGGACGCTGATTTTGATATTGTCGCAGTCATCACCCAGGAAGACAAGCCGGTCGGCCGAAAGCAAACGCTCACTCCCCCGCCGGTCAAGACGGTCGCGACGGAAAATAAGATTAAAATTTTACAGCCGAAAAAAATAAAAGATATTAAAGATGAAATTGCCGCGCTTCAGCCGGATTTTATCATCGTCATCGCTTACGGCCAAATAATTCCGCAAAATATTTTGGATATTCCCAAATACGGCTGCGTCAATATTCACGCCTCCCTGCTCCCCCGCTGGCGGGGTGCGGCCGTAATCCAGGCTCCGATTTTGGCCGGCGATACGGAAACCGGAGTGACGATTATGAAAATGGATGCTGGATTAGATACCGGGCCGATCATTGCGCAGATGAAAATAAATATCTTAAAAAATGAAACTGCCGCGACTCTGCATGATGAATTGGCCGCGCTCGGCGCGAAAATGCTGCCGGAAACCTTGAAAGCCTTCGCCGCGGGCGTTATGGAATTGAAACCGCAAGATGAAAAATCCGTCACTTACGCGCGAGAATTAAAAAAAGAAGACGGACATATTGATTGGTCGAAACCGGCGGTGGAAATTGAACGAAAAGTAAGGGCGTTCACGCCGTGGCCTTCGGCCTTCGGCCAATTAATAATTAAGAATAAAGAATTAATAATTATTAAAATTTTAGAGGCTGAAAATACGATTTTACCAATAAATAAATTTAAGGCCGGGGAAACTTTTTTGGATAATGATAAAATAGCTGTTCAATGCGGCAAGGATGCGTTGATTATAAAAAAGCTGCAATTAGAGGGCGGGAAACCGCTTTCGGCCGAAGAATTCCTGCGCGGCCACGCCGACTTTATCGGAACAATTTTAAAATAATAAAATAAATGAATTTCCGTATGGCAAGCATTTTTTTGCGCCACTTTTTTTTGAAAAAAAGTGGCAAAGATGTTGACAATCTTTTAAACAAAAAACTTCCGCATTAACGTGGAAGTTTTTTAAACTATTATTTTATTATTTCCAGACGACTTTCGTAATACCGGGCAAACGCAGCAGATTGACTTCCACTTGCGGCTGGCAATAGCACATTACGATTGACACGCCGGCCCAGCCGCTGATGGGTGGAATTTCCACCGTTCCGCTCGCCACGGTAAAATCAGGAAGTTGTTTCAAAACCGTCTGGCACATGCCGCTCGTTGCCAGAATCGCCGTGTCTTTGGCCAACTGCGCTTCGGTCAAATTGATTTCCGGCGTAGTAGATGACATTTCTGCGGTTATAGTTTTCCGATAGGCATCGCTGTTCATATCGCCGCCATTGCAATACTTCAGCGGATCTTCTTTAGAAATCAAATAAGTGATTATGGTGGATGTGGCTGGCGCGGGCTTGCTGGCGCAAGCCTCTTCCCAGGGCCGCAAACATTTTTGCTTCAGTTCGCACCAGGAATATCCGGCCGAGCCGATACAGCCGTGCGCGTCGCGGTCATTGCCGACAATCGGCTGTACCGGTTGTTTAGCCCAAGGAGCTGAACAGCCGCTAACCAATAAAACGGCGGTAAATAAAACTGCCGCCAATCCCGTAATTTTTTTAGGCATAAGATATGGTTTAGTTAATTAAAATTCCGTAGTCCATGGGAGAATCGAACTCCTCTTATCAGGATGCCGCCCAGGGGGTGGTCAGCCTCTGGCTGAAGAACCTAATTTAACGAATATGCTTTTCGTACCGCCACGGGGAATTGAACCCCGGTTTTAAGGATGAGAACCTTATGTCCTAGCCACTAGACGATGGCGGCATGTTTAATCCTATCTAATAATTCTTTCTTTTTAAAACTGTTATTTTTTAATTCCAGCTCTCTTTTTCTTGCGACTGTTTTATTGCAATAAATTTCACAATATTTTAAGACAAATGGAACTTTATGTTTAATTGATTTTGTTCGTCCCTCATTATGTTCTTTTAATCTTCTTCTCATGTCATCGGTATACCCGATATAAAAAGTATAATCTTTTTTACTTTGTATTAAATACACAAACCACATAGATTAAAATTGGCAGGATGCCACCCAGAGGGTGGTCAGCCTCTGGCTGAAGAACCTGATGTCCTTACCGTTAGACGAACGGGCCAAGCTTAATAATTCCTTCAATCATCTTTCTGCTTTTCCAACTTTTTATTTTATATTCTTTTTTCTGGGCATCGGCCCTGGTCAGTGCTTCCAACGTAATAAGTTCCCTTGGCCGTTTTTAATATATAAGCGTATGCCATTTCATAAAAGGTGTCTCCCGACGTAAAGTCGGGATGCCGACCTTGCGTCGGCACTAACCGTTAGACGAAGGGACCGTTTTTATTTTTGAATTGTGATTTTTGATTTTCGATTTAAAAAAATCCTTCATTGATTTAGTAATACTATAAACAAAACTCGATAATCAGTCAATGATAGTTAGCTCGATTTAAAAAGGGTCGGACGTTTTCGTCTAACCCCTTAACTTATCAATTCTTTCGGCACAGCACGGCCGTAAATATCGTTATCGAACCGTCGAAGACGCTTACTTGATAAATAAAATTCAGTCTGTCAATCAAGTTAAAACCGGATTTTTCCAATAATTTCTCCAAATATTCCGCGCTATGCCGATAAATTTGCATATTTGAGCGCGTGAACATGGCCGGACTCGGGCGGTTGATATTTTCAGCCGAGAAGCAAAAGATTCCTCTGCTTTTCAAAACTCTGCCCGCCTCGGATATTATTTTATCAAGCGAAGGGATTATGCAGAATGCCCCATTGGAAATAGCAATGTCGAAAAATTGATTTTGATAGGGTAAATCATTCTCCATGACATCGACAAGCCGTGAATCAACAGAAAAATTTTTTTGCTTGAATACTTCGAGCATCCCGGGAGAATTGTCTACCCCGTATATCTTCATTCCCTGTCGCGCGAATTGACGGGAAGCATCGCCAGTGCCGCAACAAACATCTAATAATCTTCCACTTAACTCATCATGAAAATACCTGTTCACGAATTCGAAAATGGCCTGAGTATTAACCTTAAACTCATCTATGGCGTCATCATAATACTCAGCGGCATGATTGTAATACTCGGTTATTGACTTGAATCTTGGCATCATTTGATATTCCTTTCTAAAAAGAGCGATTAATTTGTTAAAAGCATTATAATACTATTAATATTTATTGTCAAACTTAATACTTAACAAATATGCCATTTTTACCTTATAAATCGGCCAAAAAGCAAAAACCATTGACACCTCAATTTCTTTATGCTATACTTACTATGTTAGCTAAAACTGACCGAATTCATTAAATGAATTCGAAGATAGCGTTAAGGGAAGCAAGTCGAATTTCCGGCGCTAAAACTAATTAACAAACTTGATTTTTACATTTACATGCAAGGATCCATCAAAAAATTGACTGACAGAAACTTTGGTTTCATCACTCCTGCCGACGGCAGCAAAGATCTGTTTTTCCACGCTTCGAGCTTGGAAGGAGTCGACTTCAGCGAATTGAGAGAAGGTGACGCTGTCACTTTCGAACTCGGCGAGACCCCGAAAGGTCCGGCCGCTTCTCAAGTTAGAAAAGCTTAATACCTTTTTTAAATAGACAAAAAAATCACCCTGATTAACTTCGGGGTGATTTTTTATTATCACATAGAGAATAACACTTTATAACTTTCTACTTTACTATTTTCAACTGGATGACCGTCCCCTTCCCCGAAACGGACGGGTCATCTTTCAAATTGGCATTAATATCGGAAAGCGAACCGGAAATTTCCTGATTGGCAAAAGAATCCGTGGCGCTATATCGGATATTGGAAATGAGCGCCGGGACTTTGCCCAAATCGGCGGCGGTCGGGATTAATTCGATTTCAAAACCAACGCGATAATTTCCGCCCGAGGCGGCAATATCATCAACCGTCCAAACAACCTTGTGGCTGATTTCGCCGTAGCGGACATCGCCGGCTAAAACCGTTTTCTGATTGGTCCAGCCGACATTGGCCGGCAAATCCGCGCTGACAGCCAAATTTTTCAATTCATTGCCGGAATTATTTATTTCCCAGAATATCCAATAACGAGTCGGCGCGTCCACTACCGGCGGCAGAGGGCCGATGCCGAGCTGGTCGCCTTGCGCGCTGTAATAAAGCCCCTTGGAACCGATCTGCAAATCGGATAAGAATTTAATCTTCGGACTGAACATCTGGTATTCAACCGCGCGGCCGTTCACCTGATAATTTACATTGGCGACAATTCCGGTTTGCTGGCTGGCGCTGATGGTCTGGCGGGAAAGCCGAGCGGAAAAATCCAGTTCGCCTGATTGGCCAACCGATAAATTTCCCAAAGCGATCGTATTGCCGCTGATTTTATATTTATCCGCTCCGTTAGCCAGCGTCAGGTTCTTAATTACCGCGGCGCTGTCGGCGGGCATAATTGTCAGCGTCGAGCTGTTAATTGCCGCCCCTTCTTTATTGATAAAATTCAATTTAAAATTAACCGTGTCTTCACTGTTGATGACATTTTTATCTGACGAAATAGTGACGCCGAATTTCGGCACCGTTACATTAAGATTCAAATCGGCGCTTGCTTGTTTCATTTTCTGCCCGCCCAAATTCAAATCAGCTTCCAGAACCGCCGGTACTGTCCCCCCGCCTGCGTCGGTTGACGCCTCATATTCAATCGCCGCGCTTTGTCCGGCCTTCAAACCATTCACGATGATAACGCCATTGACCAGATTGGCCGCGTCCGAGGAAATACTCTTGATGATTATCGGGCTGTTGGCAAAAAACAGATCAATTTCTCCGGCCACATCGGCCTGGCCGGTATTTTTCAAATTGATATTTCCGGCAAAATCAAGATTTTGGTAGATTTGTTTCGGCGCATCAAAGCTTAGGCGCAAGACGGAAGATTCCAGCGTGAACATATACGAGCCAAGCGTGTTGGCTGTCCGGCCGTTTTCCGAATAATTTAAAGAATAATTGATAGTCTGGTCTGTTCCGACAACTCCTTGGGGCACGCCGGTAAATTTAACCTTGCCGTTGGCGCCGCGGGGCAGATCGCCGATGGTAAAAGTGTTAGTTTGATCAGACCAAATATTTTGCGGATTGACAGCCTGCAAGGTAAAATTTTTCGGGAAAACCAAAGAGAGCGTGGCCGCTTTGATATCCATCTTGCTGTTATTCTTATATTGGACGACGAAAGTTTCGCCTTGGCCGCTTTGCACATTGTCGGAAACGGTTGAAATCTGCAAATCGATCTGCGCCTTGGGCCGGAGATTAAGAAGATAGACGGCAGTGAATACTAATCCTAAAATAGCCAAAACGAAAACAATATCGGCTACCAGATGGAACTTGCTGTCGCGATAAAATCTTTCGTGGCGGTTTTTCAAATGCTCGGTTATCGGCCTGGCCATCACATTGATCGTGCCGATGATGATGTTGCCGCTTTTTTTGACATCAAGCTTGCCCCCGGCCAATTCAATGGCTTCATCTTTTTCGCGCTTGTCCGCCGAAGCTTTTGCGTAAGCGGGCTCCACTTCTTGAGCCACGATTACCGGCAAATTTTTATCATCTCCGCTTTCTTCCGCCAAATTTTTCTTATTTTCTTTGTCCATATGGTTATTATTAATTATATAGCTTATTTATTATCTTGGCCATTCATTAACGATAGACATTCTTAATTCTTTCAGCCAAGGGCTGATCCGCCTTTGGCGGAAATTCTTAATTTAATACGCCGTGCTTCCCGCTAAAATTTCATCTTGGCCGCTGTTATCGATATCGGCGGCAACAATGGTCAGGCCGCTAGTCGAATTTTTATCATAAGCCAAAAATTGCGAAATCAAATGGCCGAATTTATCCCAAACCCTCGCTTGCGGCAAAGCTCCCGAACCGGCTCCGGTGATAATTTGCTTTTCGCCGTTTCCCGAAACATTTCCAGCCGAAACCGAAACGCCGGAGCGGGAATTCTTGTCATAGGCGAAAAAACCGCCCAAAACCTTGCCATCCTTATTGAAAATCCGCACCTGCGGGCCGCCGCCGGCTCCGGCGCCGGTAATTATCTCATCGCGGCCGTCATTATTATAATCAACCGCCGCCACATTGACTCCGCCGCGGAAGTTGCGATCATAGGCGAAAAATCCGCCGGAAAGCAAACGCCCGTCAGTGCTGAAAATCCGCACCTGCGGGCCGCCGCCGGCTCCGGCGCCGATGACCAATTGCTTCTGGCCGTTGCCGTTCAAATCGGCGATAGCCAATGAGATATCCCCTTTGAATCTGCCGTCAAACGGCTGAAAGGTTTTTAATATTTTCGCGCCGCGATAAATCGTGATTACGCCATTGCTCGCGGCCAAAGTTTCGTTGACGCCGTCATTATCGATATCGGCAGAAATAATTTGCGCTCCGCCCGGATAACGGCTGTCATAAGCGAACCAACCATTGCGGGTTTGATTGCCGGCCTGGTCAAAACTCCGGAAAAACATGCCATTCTTAAAAACCGCTTCCTTGATTATATTCTCCGTGGTTTTGCCAGTAGAAACCGGCTGAGCGGCCGGAAGAATAGGCGCAAACTGATTCGCAGCCGGAATTTTCCGACTGGATAAATCGCCGAGCAAAATCACCGCGTCGCGCGCGGCAATACTCACCAGATTCACTCGCGAACCGTTATTGACAATCGGGTCTTGCTGGCCGCTCAATTTATTGAAAGCTTCGTCAGTGAAGGCGTAATTCTGCGTTTGATCAGTCGAGTTGACCACCGCGATGCCGTTTTGAAAATCGCGCCGCCATAATCCTTTTTTATAAGTTTTATTATTTTTATCCAAAATATTTATCGGTTCGGCTACTGCTTTCCCCAAAGCCGTTTGGTATTCGTCATACCACCAAGTCTGCGAATGGTCATTGACGCCGAAATCAAAAGAAAAACTGCCATTGCCCAGAAGCGCCGAGCCCAAAGAAAAACGCATCTTATGGTAATTATCCGGCGACCAGTTATTATCAGTATTAGCGTTGATAATTCCGACATAAGGATTGAGAAAATTTTTGTTATCGGCATAAGTGTTCATTGATCCTGCCCAGGTACCTCCAGCTTCCCAGGGCGCGGGAAAACTTTCCAGCATGATGCCGTTCAGATAAAACTGGTAAGCCGGTGCGCGCCGGCTGTTGGCCACAACCAGATATTTATTACCGAAAAGCGCTTGCGTATTGGCCATCATTTTTTTATTGCCCGCTACCCAGGCATTATCCAAAACACTTTTACTTTCGGCTTGGCCGTCATTATCAACATCCAAATTGCCGCCGTTCAGCCAGGAAATATCCGGCCAGACATTATCATAAAAAACTCCATCCCAAAGTCCGGTGGACATAACGTTGTCATTAACGAATTGCGGAAGAAAATCGTTCCAACGCTGGCCGGAGCCATTCATTCCCGAGCCGTCGGTCAGATTAAGCATCCTCGTCTTTGACCAAAAGGAAACGAAGTTGCCGCTCTTATCTTTCAGCCACCAGGACGAATCAATTTCACCCAACAATTTATCGCGCAGCTGACTGTACAGAGAATCCTGCGACTGATAATAAATTTCTTCGGAAGTGATATAAGCAAGAATTATGATATTCGGATTAAGCTGGCGCAATTTTTTCAGATTGGCCAGGCTATTGTGCTGGACTTCCATATCCAAAACCACCACATCGTATTTGGCCAAATCGTTAACCGCCGTGTTGGGAATATCCCAGCGCAGATAATAATTAGCCAGTTTCGGATAAGTATCTTTGACCGTGCCGGTATAAGCCGAACTGCAAAACGGCCAGACCATCAGGCTGGCCAGCAATAAAATCAGCGGAATTTTTAGATATTTTTTGTTCATTATTAGCCCTAAAATTAGTCAATTTAATTCATTTCATTATAGGATTTTTTAATCAATTTGTCAATGACAAAAACAAAGAAGAATAGAACAGAAAAACATGGAGCATAGAACATTTTTCTGATCCCAGACGTTTTAATACATTAAGACTTGTTGACATTGCAAACATTTTAATATAAAGTAATTTCCATATTCAAGAGAAAGCACATTATATTTTACCAAATTATCAACAACCAAGCGAAAGGATGAATTCATGGTCAAGAAACCTGTAATCGAGCTGATTATGCGCGAAATCGACAAAAAGATTCCTTTGGTTCGCACTGACTCAAACGAAGAAGAATCAATAGCGCTATTTTGCGCCATCTTGGTCAACGCCAACGATATCACCCCGAGCGAAAAAGAACTGCTTTCTGAGAGATTAACAACGTCAGCAAAATCATTATCCAGCCACGACGAACAAAGGATGAAAAATTATTTAATAAAAACCATTGAGACCTTGAACCGCCCTGACAATTAAGGCAAGATATTTCTCAAATGCTGTTTAACGCCAATGCCGGCAGATTGATTTCTACCGGCATTTTTATTTTCATTATTCAAAAATGAGCCACCCGCCGGAATCGGACCGGCGACCTTCAGTTTATCCCGCACCTTTTTTGCAACATTAAACTAATTTTAGCTGATTAATATTGAGCCGTCTGTCGGATTTGAACCGACGACCCTCAGTTTACAAAACTGATGCTCTACCAACTGAGCTAAGACGGCGCGTTTTAAAATTTAAAAAGGTGCGGGACTCTACCAGCTGAGCTATGGTGGCTGGCTATGGAATCATCTTAACTTATATTTCCTTTTTTTTCAATAAAAGCGGCCATCTTTTTATGATGGCCGCTATGCCGAACAACATGATAATCGCCTTCATGGCAACAAGTAGCTCGTTCGGCAAAATTTACGGCAATTTTAGAAAAAGAGCGGGGAGACAGCTGGGTATCGTTTTAAATACGCGATGATTCTCGTCTCCCCGTTCCTTTTTTGAATGTGCGATTTTATAAAGGCGGCGCCGGACATATGTCATTCCGCTTTTTTAAGCAAAAGGGAATTCGTCCGGCGCGCTCTTGAAAAAATTAGGGCAGAAACAGCAATTTTCTCGCTTCATGAAAAATCATCGCCATATTCGTTTCCGCCCTTTTCAAGATTACTGGCTTAAAACCGATAATCTTGAAAAGAGCCCGAAAGATTAAATTAATAATCCTTCGGGAAACCGGACAATATCGATGTCTTGCTCAAAAAGCAAAAATCCATAGTCGTCCGGTTTAAATTAAGCCGCGGCTTTCGCGCTTACTTCGACTTCGCCCTCCAGCCTTTTCCAATCATGAAAAAGTTTTTCGGCGAATTTAGTGAGCGTCCGCCAAGTCGCCATCCGATGGATATGGCCGTCCGAGTAAATCCGCTTATGCGTTTTTTTATTCGGGCATGATTCCCACGGCGATCCGCATTGCTGGCAAAGAATATCGGGATGCTTGGCGCGTAACTTTAATTTATATTCCCGCAATCTCCTGCCCCATACCGAATCCGGCCGGCGGTTGAACTGATCGCCCAAGAGATACAGCGCCTGCCGAGCTTCATTGTTCCAATTGGCAAGCTCGCTGTTTCGCTGCCGGGGAAAACGTCCATCGGCAAGAACATGCGCGCCGAGATAGGCCTTGAATTTTGAATCGTTCTCGAAACGCCGGATATCGCCCACGGCTGTTATCAGCCGAGCGGCGATCATTTCGCCGACGCCTTCCAACTGTTCAAAAATTTTCTGCCAGACCGGCATAGCCCTGACCGCTTCCTTCAACTCCTTTTCTCTTCTGCTTTCTTCTTTTGCCAGAAGAGAAAGGATGGTATCGCTCGCCCTGACTCGATCAAACTGTTCTTCCAGAATCCCTTCCGGATAATTTCCTTCTTCATTCAGAAAGATACTGCCGATAAAGCGCTGGCTCAAGCGCTGAGCGCAGCCCATCCGCGCCGCCATCGCCTCTTGCCGGCCGAAATACATTTCCCGGACGCGGATAAGTTCAAGGTCGCGCGAGCCGGTTTGCTGAAACAGCTCCGGCCGTTTCGCGTAAAGAAAGACCAGCAATTGCCGATCGTTATCTTTATTATTCCCCGCCCGCTCATATTTAAGGCGAAACGGGGCGAGGCGCAAAATTTCCGCGCCGATCTTTTCGCCGCGCCGGGCAATGGCATAAGCCAGCCGGTCGCCCGAACCGCCGCAGCACATCACTACCGTATCGCCGGCTTTCAGGCCGTCCCATTCAATCGGAATTTTCTTCGCTGTTCCGTCTTTATCTTTGACAATTTGCCAGGGATAAGCGGATTTTACTTCTTCATCTTTGGCGACAGCGCGAAATTTTACCGGAAAACGGCCCAAGAGCCAATCAAGCTCGTCGGTTTCCGTTTCCAGATCATAGCCCGAACCGCTGTCGATCCAGACCTTGGTCGGCCTGGCTTCGCCGGCTTTCAATTGCTTAACGCGATGGACAATGCCGATAATTCGTCCCATTGGGACACTCCTTGGTTGAAAGGTGAAAGAATCGCCCGGCGAAACAAGTTGATACTCTTGGTTACGAAAAATCATAACCAAACGCTAATCATCGTCTCGCCGAGCAAGTTGTTGGCGGAAAAAAAGCCTGACAAAACAATAAAGCATCTTAGCTGATGCTAAACCTTACCAATCGTTTTGCCAGGCAATATTTTTTGCTTTGCTTTAAAATAGTCTCCGACAGGGCATATATTTCTTCTTTTCAAAAAAATGAAAAAAAGGGGCTTCGTCCTGCCGGAGATTTTTTAATTGCCAAAGCGATGAGCGGCAAAAAACATGGGGCTACTCGTTCTTTCGACCCGGCTTCTTTCGTCTTTTGCCGCTCAAATAAATCACCAAGCAAGTTAAAAAGAGGAAGGCAAATACCTTTCCGCGTCTCTCGGAATAATGAGAAACACAAACAGAATCTTGCCCCCCTGATAAATTGTCAAAGAACAGAAGCGGAAAAACATTTTATTCTTCGTTTACAAAACACGGGCTGTCTCGTTTCTCCGCTTCTTAAATTGATAAAGGGAATCAAGGGACACCCGAGTGTTCTTCGGTGAGGAAAAAAAGTTGCTCGTCCCTCAACTCCTTATTTCCTTGATAAAGTTGCCCGAAAAAAATTTGAGCGCTCGTTTAAAAACAATGTTTTTTTCGTCTTTCGGGCAACAAGGAATTTAATCACATTTTTATATTATTGTCAATAGCTTCGTAATAGCCCAATAGCTTGGAAACGTTTTGATATAATAAACAGATATCAAATTAACGTTTCTTCGTATGGCTTACACAACCAATCCCCGGATGCCCAGACTGCGGGCTAAAGCGGTTAAACTGGT
>JAQUPS010000004.1:37178-81193 GCA_028716485.1 Patescibacteria group bacterium | reverse complement strand
TGGCTTAACTTACTTATTGAATTTAGTATTGGTACATTACTAAATCGTTGCTTTACTTTCGGTTCCGCCGCAGAATCAGTGCAGACTGCTAAATAGTGAAAAATAAAAAGCTGCAATACCATTTCCAGAAATTGCAGCTTAAAAATTTACCGAATATTTACTGACACTGAACAACAGTCAGGTCAGAGCTCCTCAAACAATATAAAGAATCACGTTCGACAATTGAAGCATCCGAGATTTTATAAAGGACAAACCTCTCATCCACCTGAAAAATTTCTCCTCGCCCCCTAACGAAAGGATATGTCATTTTTTTAATCACTATCTTTTGCCCGTCATATTTGTTCGCAAAAGAGGATGATCCATTCGAACTTCCGGAGTCTATTTTTTTGTCGCCGCAAAACACATCAACATTCTGAAGCCAACTTGCTCCATACTCACTAACCCGGTTACGCCAGAGATTTTTCAAGCTTCCCGAAGACAAAAGCAAGGTGTCGCTATTGTTTTTGACCGTGTCCCATTTTATCGTGGGCATTGAGTCGTAAATTTTAGCAATACCCGCCGCGGACAGTTGCTCGTTACCATTTTGATTAATAATACTATCACGACCGCAACCGGTACAGCCGATAATGATCAAAAGAGCTGTCAACAACCTATTCATAACCCCTCCTTATTAGTTGGTGTAATTATGATTTTAGAAACTAAGTAATTATATACATAAATTTTAAAAAATGTCAAGGGCCACGTAATAGCCCAATAGCAATAGCTTTTTCAAGATATGTTTTTAGAGAAAAAAAACTCAAAGACAAAGGATTAAAAATCGTCGATTTAAAATATCTGAATAAAGCGAGCAAGTTTTATAAAAAAATCTCTCATGCGCTTCACTGGCACATCGTTGATGCGAATCGCGACGAAGATTTGGTTTTCGAGAATATAAAAAAATTTTGGATAAATTCATATGATTGCAAGGATTCTTATTTATGCGCTTTATCTGACTGGCGTTTACTTGCTCATAAACGGGATATACTTGATTTTAGCGTCAATGCCAATAATGCCGGAATAAATTTCGGCTTGAGCTTCTGTCCTAACGGCAAACCGTTTAATTGAAAATATCTGCCTGAATTACAATCCAGTGAGAAGTTATTTGCTTATATCAAAAAATTTGGCGGTAAGAATTAGAAGGTTATACTAAATAGATCCTTCGCCAGGGGCTCAGGATGACAAGTAAAGAGAAAATATTCTTAATTCTTAATTCTTAATTCTTAATTCTTAATTCTTAATTCTTAATTCTTAATTCTTAATTCTTAATTCTTAATTCTTAATTCTTCTTTGTCCAGCGCTTCATTCACCAGCTTATCCGCTTCCGCGTTCAGCTCGCGGCGGATATGCTTAAAGGTGACTTTTTTGAAACCCATTGACGAGTTATAAATTTTCATAAACAGCGGCGCCAAATCCTTATCACGGACTTTATATTCGCGTTTTAATTGTTTAACCACCAGTTCGCTGTCGAGAAAAAAATCCAGTTCAGACGCGCCAAACTTCTTAGCTTTATCCATCGCCGCAATCACCGCCCGGTATTCTGCCTGGTTGTTGGTCGTCTCGCCGATGTATTCGGAAACTTCCCCGACCAACTCCCCTTTTTCGTTTTTCAAAACCGCGCCGATTCCGGCCGGCCCCGGATTGCCACGAGCGCCGCCGTCAGTGTAAATAATCAATTTAGTGACGTTTGTTTTCATAACTTAAAATCACAATTTTTAATAAAATACTATCTTCCTAAAATCCGAAATCCTAAATACTAAACCCGAAACAAATCCGAAATTTTTAAGCACGAAATTCAAAATAAATCCCAAAAAAATCTTTAATTCTACTCTTTTGACGTTTCGAATTTTATATTTAGGATTTCGAATTTGTTTAGGATTTAGGGTTTAGAGCTTCGAATTTCTATTTAAAATTTTCTATAAATTATAAAATAGTTTTACAGTCTATTATCAATCAACATACACCGTCTCCGTCGTCCAGTGTCCTTTTTTGATCAATTCGCTGCCGTGCAACTTAAGATCAATCAATTTAAATTGCAAAGTGGTATTGCCGTTGAATTCGTTTTCGTCCAAAGTATAAACAGCATCGACTAAATCGCCGATCTTGAAATCTCCCCATTCCCCGGCATGATTAAAGCCGACCCCCCAAATAGCCGACGATCCCGCCCTTGCCAAGGCTTCGGCGGACGAAGTAAAACGAAACTTGATATGCTGGCTGTTAACGCCCATTTTCATTATATCTTTGATCTGGATATTTTCGCTTAAAAATTTAGGTTCGGGATTGTGCTGGCCGAACGGCGCGATTTTCTGGATTTCCCGATAAAGCGTCCGGCTGGCATCGGCCAGCGGAATTTCACAATCAATTTTTAATTTTGGCTCTAGTTCAAGATGGCCAAGGTCGCGTTTGGCGATTTTTCTGATTTTATCGGCGAATAAATGAAGATTGGCTCCGGTCAGATTAAAACCGCAGGCCATCGGATGTCCGCCGTGATTGCCTAATAAATCGCCGGCCTCCTCAATCGCTTTGAATAAATTAAATTCTTCAATGCTGCGCCCCGAACCTTTGTAGCCCTTGTCCGCCGCAGCCTTGGCGGAGGCGGGCTTTTCTGATTTAGTGATAATTAAAGTCGGGCGATAATATTTTTCCGAAATTTTTCCCGCTACCAGACCGATGATTCCTTCGTTCCACGGCTTAGACTTTTCCGGACAGATGCCGATGATTATTTTTTCGTCTAACTGCTTTTTTATCTGCTCCTCGACTTCCAAAACCAATTCTTCCGTTTCTTTCTGCCGGCGCTGATTGCGGTCATTGAGCAATTCAGCTTCTTTTTCCGCCTCGGCTTTATCGCGAGTTGAAAGCAAATTGTAAGCATTGCCGGCCGAACCCATCCGGCTGGAAGCGTTAAGGCGCGGCCCGATTTGGAAACCGATATTCCAGGCTTCCAATTCTCTTCCCTCGATTTTAGCCGCCTTGAATAATTCTTTCAATCCGATTCTCTTGGTCGCGTTCAAAACTTCCAAGCCTTTTTTCAAGAGCAGCCGGTTTTCGCCGAACAGCGTAACGCAATCAGCGACCGTGCCGATGGCCACCAGATCCAAAATCTTTTCCAGAATCTTTTTTTTCTGCTCGGCGTTCAATTTTGATTTTTCCACCAAGGCCTGACAAAATTTGAAAGCCACGCCCACGCCGGCCAAGAATTTAAAGGGATATTTTTCGCCTTGCAGATGCGGATTAATTGTCAGACAGGCCGGCAAATCGGCCGCATCTTCCGGCGGCGTGTGATGATCGGTGATGATTACCGCCAATCCCCGCTCGATGGCATAATCGACTTCTTTATTATTGCGGATACCGCCATCAACGGTAATTAAAAGCTTTGCGCCTTTTTTTATCGCCTTATCAATCGCTTCTTGATGCAAGCCATACCCCTCGCTGGATCGATCGGGAATATAAACGAAACAATCAGCGCGCAAAGTGGACAAAACTTCATTCAATAAAGCCGAGGCCGTCATGCCATCGGCATCGTAATCGCCGTAAATGCAAATCTTGTCGCCGCGCTTGATATATTCGATAGTTAGGGCGATCGCCTCTGCCATTTTATTGAATAAAAACGGATTATGATTATTTTCAAAATGGCCATGCAGGAACAAATCGATCTCTTCGCTTTCCCGCAAGCCGCGGTTATGCAGCAATTGCAAAATCACCCGGTCGTATTCGGGAAATTTCTTGAAAAATTCTTCGCGAGCCTTAGGCGCAATTTGCCAGATTTTGTTCATAAAAAACATATAATCCGAACCTACCTGTCTACCGGCAGGCAGGCGAAATATCCGAATACCGCGAACTTTGTTTAGGATTTCGAATTTCAGATTTCACCATGACGTGCCGACCGTCCAGGCGACCATGGAAAAAATAACCATGAAGGAAATAAAGATCCAGACGATTTTGACGATGACTTTTCTTTTAATCATATCGATATTATAAATAATTTTAAATTCAAATGATTCATTTTCGCCCGATAAAAATTTAATGAATCTAAAATATAAATTTAATATTTTTGATTTATTTTAAAATTTAGATTTGTGATTTTAAAATTATTTCTTAAGTATCTTCACGAAAGTCTCTGGCGGTATCTCAACCGAGCCTCGTCCGGCGGCCATCATTTTCTTCTTGCCTTTTTTCTGTTTTTCCAAAAGCTTGCGTTTTCTAGAAACATCTCCGCCATATAATTTGGCCGTCACGTCTTTGCGCAAAGCCGATAATCTTTCGGCGGCAATTATTTTCCCCTGGACCGAAGCCTGCAATTTCACCACGAACATCTGCCGCGGCAAAGTGTCTTTCAAAATTTCCACCACCGCCCGGCCTTGCCGGAAAGCGTCATCTTCATAAACGATAGTGGACAAAGCCTCGATCGGCTCTTCGGCCACCAGAATATCCAGGCGGACGACTTTGGCCGGCCGATAATCCAAAAATTCATAATTTATCGAGGCGAAGCCGGAGCTGGCGCTTTTTATCTTATCATAAAAATCCGTCAGGATCGAAGCCATCGGCAAGTCATAATGCAGAATGACGCACGATTCGTCCAGGTATTCGGTGTTTTTATAAATCCCTTTTTTATCAACGGCCAATTCCATCACCTTGCCGATATAATCCTTGGGTACGATCACATCCAAAGTTACCCACGGCTCTTCGATTTTAGCAACCTCGGTCGGCCCGGGCAATTTTTGCGGCGTACGGATGATTATTTCTTCGCCGTTTCTTTTGAAAACTTTATAAGCCACGCTCGGCACGGTAACGATCAGATCCAGATTGAACTCGCGGCTTAATCTTTCCTGAAAAATTTCCAGATGCAGCAGCCCCAGAAATCCGCAACGAAAACCGAATCCCAGCGCCTCGGAATGTTCCGGCTCATAAGAGAAAGAAGCGTCATTCAATTTCAGGCGATCCATCGCTTCGCGCAAAGTCTGGAAATCGTCGCCTTCGCGGGGAAAAATTCCGGCAAAAACCATCGGCTTAACCTGTTCATAGCCTTTCAACGGCTCAATCTTATCAAAATCGGCCACGGTCGTAACCGTATCTCCGACGGCGCACTCGGAAACATTTTTAAAACTAGTGACTATATAGCCGACCTCGCCGGTGCTTAATTCTCCGGTCGGCTGATATTCGGGATTAAAAATACCGATGTCCAAAGCCTCGCTGACAATTTTCGTATTGTATAATTTTATCTTGTCGCCCTTCTTAAAGGCGCCGTCCATCACCCGCACGTGCGCGACCACTCCTTTATATTCGTCATAATTAGAATCAAAAATCAAAGCGCGCGCCGGATTCCCCTCTCGGGAGGGGTGGCAGGCCGCGTCGGCCTGACGGGGTGGGTCAGCGCCGGATTTTCCTCGCGGCAAATCAGAGCATCTAACAAATTTATCTGGTGACGGAACTTTGGCGATCACTTCGCGCAGAACTTTTTCCACGCCCTCGCCGGTTTTTCCCGACGCTAAAAAAATATCTTCATCTTTGCAGCCGATCAAATTGATTATTTCCCGCTTCACTTTCGGCACATCAGCCGCCGGCAAATCGATCTTATTGATGACCGGGATGACGGTTAAATCTTCTTTCAGCGCCAAATATAAATTAGCCAGCGTCTGCGCCTGGATTCCTTGCGTGGCATCAATCAATAAAATCGCTCCTTCCACTGCCGCGAGCGAACGGGAAACTTCATAAGAAAAATCCACGTGTCCGGGCGTGTCTATCAAATTCAAAATATACCCTTCCCAATGCATGGTGACAGGTTTTAATTTGATGGTGATGCCGCGTTCGCGCTCCAAATCCAATTTATCCAGAAACTGCTCGCGCATTTTCCGTTTTTCGATGGTGCCGGTCAGCTCTAAAAGCCGGTCAGAAAAAGTGGATTTGCCGTGGTCGATATGGGCGATAATGCAAAAATTGCGGATGTTCTTCATGATACACTCTAAACAATAAAAATGGGTGAAAAATCAACCTCTTTACTATGAATATAGTATCTTTTATCAAGGGTTTGGTCAAATGAAGAATGTTTTTTTGCTAAAATTGTTCAACCAACTTCTTTTGCCACTTTTTTCGAAAAAAGTGGCGAAAACAACACACCCCGTCAGGCCGAGGCGGCCTGCCACCCCTCTTTTTAGAGGGGACTTGCTCACAGGAAAAATTTTGGCGCACTCGCTATGAAGCCTAGCAAAATCCCTATACTTGCCCCGCTTTTATTAATAAAAATATAATAATGAAGCGGGGCTTCGGACAACGGGATTTTGCACGGCTTCTACGCTCGTGCTTATTCCAAAATTTTTCAATGCTCGCGATAATTAATTTTTAGAACTTCTAAATAAAAAAGTGGCATTCTTCTTAATAATGCCAACAATTTACCATTCATCATCTATCATTTATCATAATTTTACGGCTCTTCGATTGACTCGATCGATGTCGGCGGATTTTTCGCCATAATTCGCAATAGGCGGCTTTTGGCCGAGGCGATGAAGCTGGCCATTTCTTCGCTTCTTAGCAGAGCGCAAAGGATGGCATAAGCGATCAAGCCGGAAAATCCCGCGACCGCGCCCTGAACCAAAACTCCCCAAAATTTGGTCATATCAATCAGCGGCCAGATAATCCCTTTCATTTCCTGGGCGACAAAACCGCAGACCAATCCGGCCAAAGAAAACTTAATGACGGAAATAAAAATTTTCCCTTCATTCAGATCGCCCAGCGTAAAGTGGAGCAAAAGCCACAAGAGAACGAAATTGATAATATTGGCCAGGGAAAAAGACAAGGCCAGACCGCCGACGCCCAGACGGGCGGAAAAATAAAAAGCCAAAAAAACGTTAGCCGCCACGGAAATCAAACCGATGATAAATGGCGTTTTCGAATCCTCGCGGGCGTAAAAAACCCTGATCAACAAGGGAATGGTGGCTTGGGCAAAAAGGCTGATGGAAAAATATCCCAAAGTATTGAAAGTCAAGGTCGTGGCATCCCAGCTGAATTGACCGGAACCCAAAATGACGCGGACGATTTGCGCCCGCAAAACCAGAAGCAGAATCGTCGAAGGCACGATGAAAAACAAAATCTGCCGGAAGGTCCAGGAAAAATCCCGCACCATTTTTTTATTATCATTGGCCGCGGCCGACAAAGCGGGAAAAGCGGCGATGGCGAAAGAAATGCCGAAGATTCCGATAGGAAAATATTGCAGGTTATTCGCCAGATTGAAAACCGTGAGCGAGCCGACAGTCAAGCCCGAAGCGATTGCCGTAATCACCACTAAATTCAATTGTGAAACCGCCAAGCTTAAAGTGCGCGGCACCATCATTGTGATAATTTTCCGCAAATTTTTGTCAGCCAAATCCAAAATCGGCGCGTATTTGTAGCCCAAAGCAAAAACGGTCGGCATCTGGATGAGCATATGCAACAGCGCTCCGGCCACCACGCCCCATGCCAAACCGTAGATTCCCCAAAGCGGCACTAAAAATAACGCGCCGATGATAATGCCGATGTTATACATTATCGGCGCCAGGGAATAAACAAAAAATCTTTTGAATGATTGCAAAACGCCGCTGAAAATACTGGACACGGCCAGAAGTATCGGCGACAAAAACATTATCCGGCTCAAAGCGGCCGTGCGCGCCTGCAATTCCGGCGAGAATCCCGGGGCGATGATCGTCTTGATCAGCGGTTCGGCAAAAATTATTCCCAGCAGAGAAAGCAGCCCCAGTGAAATCAGCATCAGATTCAAAGTATTATTGATCAGCCGCCAAGCCTCGGTATTTTCCAAACCGAATAAATTGGTAATCGTACCTTTAAAATCTTTGATCAAATAAGTGAAAACGGGAATCAAGCCGGCCGACAGCGCGCCCAAAACCAACAGATTAAAAATCAAATCCGGCACGCGGAAAGCGGCGTAATAAGCATCAAGCGTCGCCCCGGCGCCGAATTGTCCGGCCAAAATCCGGTCGCGCAAAACGCCGAGCAAGCGGCTGACCAGCGAAGACAGCGCGACCAAAATCGCCGCCACGGTGATGCTATTGATTTCTTTGTTGAACAATCTCTTTATCATATTTCAGTAGCATGCGGTATGAAGCATGTAGTATGGAAATAATTTTAAACCATACTGCATACTACATGCTACATACTACAAATTCTATTTAATGCTTCGAGCGATTATTCCCCTCCCCCTCTGCTTCTTCATTTTAAATTCATTCCAGTTCCAACTCCCCCATCATTATTTTTCCTCGTGCTTTGATAGTAAAATTGCGTTTCTCCAAGATTTTTATGATTCTTTTATTGGTCGGGAAGAATTCTATCCAGATTTTTTTCACGCCGCGGCCGCGAGCGATTTCCAGCATGTGATCGGTCAATTCGCCGCCTAAACCTTTGCTTTGCCAGCTATCGATTATCACTACTGACAACTTGGCCGATTCTCCATAAGGATCGATGATCAATCTTACGGCGCCGATCATCTGCGGTTTTTTGCCTATCAAAATCTCCGCTTCCAAGCCGATTTCGCGGTCATAGTCATTTTGGGTAAAGCGCAATAGAAATTCATGGTCGATTTTCTTGATTACCTGCAAGTAGCGATCCTTCTGCGAAGCCGGCGACAGATGGTGGAAAAACCCCGCGACTAATTCCTCGTCTTCCGGGCGAAGCGGCCGGACAAAAACTTTAGCAATTTTTCCGGAAGAAGATTTGACCCCCATCGTTGTCTCGAATTCTTTCGGATAGGGCGAAATGACCAGATGGGAATACGGCGCGCGCTTCACGCCCAAGACTTTCTCGTCCAGAATTACTTTGGCGTCCAAAACCACGCCGCCGTTTTCATCAACCGCGAAAGGATTGATATCCAATTCTTTTATTTCTGGAAAATCGCTGACTAAGTAAGCGAATTTATAAAGCAAGAATTGAATCGCTTCGATATCGACGCCCGGCATGCCGCGATAGCCTTCGAGTAATTTATAAACTTTGGTTTCCTGGATCATTTTCAAAGCGAGCGACATATTCAGCGGCGGCAAACCCACGGCTGTGTCGCGGAAGACTTCCACAGCCACGCCGCCCATGCCAAAAACGATCGCCGGCCCGAAAACTTCGTCTTTCTTGCAGCCGATCAAAAGCTCGTAGCGTTTTTTAGTCATCGCTTCAATGAACACGCCGTCGATTTTCGCCTTAGGAACTTTCTTGGCGCCGACTATAATTCCCTGATAAGCCTGTTCCGCCTCGACGCGGGAATTGATATTCAATTTTACGCCGCCGATATCAGTCTTGTGCAAAATATCCGGCGACAAAATTTTCATCACTACCGGGAAGCCGATTTTTTCGGCAATCGCGCCCGCCTCCGCCGCGGAATTGGCCACGCCGTTTTTCGCCACCGGTATGCCATAATTGGCAATCATTTCCTTGGCCTCGGCTTCAGTCATCACTGTCCGGCCGTCGGCGATTACTTTTTCCACCAGCGCGCGATTTTTTTCCGTCTTAGGCTTGAAAGCGTGCGGCATTGAGCCCGGCGTTTCTTTCAAAAATTCCAAACGACGGCGATAGCTGTCCACATACATAAAAATATCCACCGCTTCTTCGGGTGTGCGGTAGATCGGAATATTGCCTTTTTCCAAAATCGACCGCCCTTCGGCCACATCATCGCCGCCCATCCAGGAAGCGAGCATGGTTTTTCCGGTTTTATTCTTAATGGAAACAATCTGTCTGGCCACATCGGTCGGACTGGTCATTTCCTGCGGAGTCAGGATTACCAAAGCGGCATCGACATTCGGATCAGCCAAACATAATTCTACCGCCTGCCGATAACGATGCGCATCGGCATCGCCCAGAACATCAACCGGATTGGCCGCGGAAGCGGCGGACGGCAAAATCTTTTTTAATTCAGAAACAGTTGAACGTGATAATTTGGCCAAGCGCCCGCCCTTCATGGCCAACCGGTCAGCGGCGATGACGCCCGGCCCGCCGGCATTGGTAATGACCGCGACTCGATTATCCGCCGGCCTTTTTTGCATGGCCAAAATCTTGGCCACATGAAAAAGATCCAGCGCTCCGTCGACGCGGATGATACCGGCTCGCTCAAACGCCGCGTCGTAAACCGCGTCATTGCCGGTCAAGGCGCCGGTATGCGATTTAGCCGCCTGCGCCCCGGCTTCGGTGCGCCCAACTTTCAAAACCACGATCGGCTTGGCGCGCGAAAAGGCTCGCGCTGCGCTCATGAATTTCCGCGCTTCTTTGAGCGATTCCATATAAATCAGAATATTGTCCGTGTCCGGATCATCGCCGAAATAATCGATCAAATCATGATAAGAAATATCAATCGTTTCGCCGATGGAAACAAAGTGCGAGAAACCGACGTTGTTCTTCAGCGACCAATCAAGAATGGCGGTGCATAGCGCGCCGGACTGGGAAATAAAAGCGATGTGGCCGGGCAAAGCCATCTTGTTGGCAAAGCTGGCGTTCAGATTTATTGACGGGCGGATAAAACCCAGGCAATTCGGGCCGATAACGCGCATGTCGTATTCGCGGGCAGTGGCGGAAATTTCTTCGCTCATCTTCTTGCCTTTGGCGCCGATTTCGTCAAAACCGGAAGAAATAATCATCAAACCGGCCGCGCCAGCTTTACCGCATTCTTCGGCGATAGCCGGAACGCTTGGCGCGGCAGTAGCGATAATCGCCAAATCGATCTTATCGGGAATATCGCCGATCCGCGGATAGGCTTTTATCCCGGCCACGCTTTCGCGGTTGGGATTGACCGGATAAACAATGCCGTGATAATTATTGCCAATCAGATTTTTCATTAAGGCATTGCCAACTCCGCCTTCCCGATCCGAAGCTCCGATGACGGCAATCGTCCCGGGATTGAAAATCTTGTCTAACTTTTTCTCGCTTAAAGGATAGGCGGTCTCCATGAGATAATTACAAATTACAAATTAAAAAATACAAATTATTTCCTTATTGCGAGCATTGAAAAATTTTGGCTAAGACGCACAGCGTAGAAGCCGTGCAAAATTGCGTTGTCCGAAGCCCGCGCCTCGCGGGCAAGTATAGCAATTTTGCTAGGCTTCTTAGCGGAGCGTCCCAAAATTTTTCCTGCTCGCGATTTTTGCGCCACTTTTTCTAAAAAAGTGGCAAAGATGTTTGAAAAATTTTTAATAATGTTAGGAATAAACCCACCCCGTCTCGCGCGACGCGAGCCACCCCTCCCAAGAGGGGAATTTTTTAAATCAAAGCGCTGGTGTCGCCGAGAGGCAAGCCAAGTTCTTTGGCTTTAAGGATGCGGCGCATAATTTTTCCCGAGCGCGTCTTAGGCAAAGAATCGACGAAGGCGACGTCTTTCATAACGGCGACCGGGCCGATAGTGTGGCGCACGTGCAATTTCAATTCGTCTTTCAATTTATCATCGCCGACAAAACCTTTTTTCAAGATGCAGAACGCTTTGATGACTTCGCCCTTGATTTCGTCAGGCACGCCGATGACGCCGCATTCGGCCACGGCCGGATGAGAAACAAAAGCCGATTCCACTTCGGCCGTGCCCAAGCGATGGCCGGCTATTTTCAGCATATCGTCAGTGCGTCCCTGGATGAAAAAATAACCGTCTTTGTCTTTAAATCCGATATCGCCGGTGAAAAATACGCCTTTGATTTCATGCCAATAAGTTTTCAAATATCTTTCCGGCGCGTTGAAAACCGTGCGGATCATCGACGGCCAGGGCGATTTGATGACTAAGTATCCGCCACTGCCTGCCGGAACTTTTTTACCTTTCATATCTAAAATATCAGCCTGAATTCCCGGGAACGGTTTAGTTGCTGAACCTGCTTTCAAAGGCGTAACCGGCAGAGGCGAAATCATATTACAGCCGGTTTCCGTCTGCCACCAGGTATCCAGCACCGGCCTCTTGCTTTTGCCGATATGCTCATAATACCATTTCCAAGCTTTGGGATTAATCGGCTCGCCCACCGAACCGAGCAGACGCAAACTCGGCATCTCGTGCTTGTCCGGCAAATCATCGCCCAAGCTCATCATCGCGCGGATCAAAGTCGGCGCAGTATAAAGAATTGTCACTTTATATTTTTCCACCATCGACCAGATATGATCCTGCTCGGGAAAATCCGGTGTGCCTTCATACATTATAGTGGTCACACCGGCCATCAGCGGCCCATAGATAATGTAAGAGTGTCCAGTGATCCAGCCCGGATCGGCCGTGCACCAAAAAATATCATTATCCTTGATATCCCAAATCCATTTCATCGTGCGCAAAACTCCGACCGGATAGCCGCCGTGGACATGCACCACGCCTTTCGGTTTGCTCGTCGTGCCAGAAGTGTATAAAACAAATGCCGGGTCTTCGGCATCCATTGCCGCGCATTGGGATTCGGTCGACTGGTCTTTGACCAGATCGGCGAGCCAAATATCTTTGGCCGGATTGAACGGCACTTCCTGATTATTATTTTTGGCAACAATTACTTTTTCCACGCTCGGGCAATTTTTTACCGCTTCATCCACGACCGTTTTCAAATTTATCGCTTTGCCGCGGCGCCAGGAACCGTCGGCGGTGAAAACTATTTTCGCGCTCGCGTCATTGATTCTGTCTTGCAAGGCGGTGGCGGAATAACCTGCATAAACCACCGAGTGCATCGCCCCGATCTTGGCGCAGGCCAGCATCGCGAAAGCGATTTCCGGAATATTCGGCATATAGATCGCGATTCGGTCGCCTTTCTTGACGCCCAAACCCTTCAAACCATTGACGATTTTATTAACTTCGCGGGCAACTTCTTTGTAAGTGAATTTTCGCGCCCGACCGGTTTCGTCTTCGGACATTATCGCGATTTTATCTTCGCAAGGCGTGTTTAACCAGCGGTCAATCGCATTATAAGCCAAATTGGTCTGTCCGCCGATGAACCATTTGTAAAAAGGCTTTTGCGATTTATCCAAAACTTGCGTCCAGGGCTTAAACCAAACCAAATCCTTGGCCGCTTCTTCCCAATATTTTAGCGGATCTTTATCCGCTTCGCTTCTCGCCTTTTCCCAATCCTTCACCACTGCTTCCTTAGTGATTTTCACCGCCGGCTTATATATCTTTTTGCTGGCCAGCAGGACATCGGTCAATTCCCCTCCCGCACCTACCTTTTTAGCCTTTTTTAGCGTTTTTTTGGTCATAGCACTTGACAAAGTTAGTAAAGTATGAAATAATTTTATTAGAAACGCACCTTAAACAATTTTTCAGGAGGTTATATGAAAAATGAAATGTCGGCTATGTATAAAAAGGCAGTAGTCTTTTCTACCTTAGAAACGATTGCTGGACGCTTCTTAATTTCCTTTGTTATATTCATCCCATTCTGGACAATA
This sequence comes from Patescibacteria group bacterium, assembly GCA_028716485.1. Taxonomy (GTDB): domain Bacteria; phylum Patescibacteriota; class Patescibacteriia; order Patescibacteriales; family WJLG01; genus JAQTUZ01. The sequence continues at coordinate 67,813 of JAQUPS010000004.1, read as the reverse complement.
CTGCAAATAGCAGCCCTCGCTGCTGGATTGTCCTTGATACTAATTGGTATCATCGATCAACTTAAGGTTGTTCTTGTTGAATGTATAGTTTTACTTAAAAATCGTTAAACCAACCGCCATTGCGCCGAAACTCACCTCGAGTTCCCGGCGCTTTTTTATTTATATTCCCCTCCTGGGAGGGGTGGCAGGCCGCCGCGGCCTGACGGGGTGGGTTTGAAAATTGTCTTTTATCCAACAATCTATCTCGTCCAAAACTCCATCCAAATTATTTTTAACACTACTATCGGTAAATCTTAAAACTTTAATGCCTAACTGGCCAAGTCGCCCGTCTCTTTCTTCATCTTGATCATTTTTATATCCATGCGACACGCCGTCAATTTCAATCGCCAGCATCAAATCAGGCGAGAAAAAATCGACGATGTAATCATAAATCGGTTTCTGGCGATGAAAATCATAACCAAGCCTCTTGCCGCCTTTTAAATGATGCCACAAAATTACTTCTGATAAAATTCCTTGCTTCCTTAATTTCTTGGCAAATTCCATTAATTTTGGATTGCAAGGAAATATTTTTCTTTTAAACATTTTCCCTCTTAATTGGTTATTATTATTTATTGAAACCCACCCCGGCCTTCGGCCACCCCTCCAAGGAGGGGAAAACCCACCCCGTCTCACCGAGGCGGCGATCCACCCCTCCAAGGAGGGGAAAACCCACCCCGTCTCGCCGAGGCGGCGATCCACCCCTCCAAGGAGGGGAAAACCCACCCCGTCTCGCCGAGGCGGCGATCCACCCCTCCAAGGAGGGGAATATTTATCTAAAATTTATTCCTCGTTTCTCTAATTTCTATTAATGATTTTTCAAAATTAGCCAGGTTGCGCGCCACGTCCGGATGAATTTTTTCTTGTTTTAACATCTCGACTTGGCTCTCAAGCGATGCGACCAGCTTGTCAAAAACTTCCAGCTCGGCGGCGTTGGGCTGTTCGGAATCATAATCCATTTTTTCCAAAAGCTCATCAAGTTCCGCGGCTTCGACGGAAAGATAAAACATCGGCACGCCGGTTATCTGTTTTTTAATCAATTTTCCCGCTTCCAGGCCAAAACCGTATTTAATTTTTGTCCCGCCGGATTTCGCTTTGCGCTTGATTTTTTCCGCCTTCTCTTCGGTGCGGGTTCTTTCTTCGATCTCATCCTCGCGGATTTTGCGGTTAGCCGCGGCATTTTCTCTAACCTCGTCAAAGGCGCAAACCACATCGCCGGTTTGCTTGTTGATAATTATATTATCCACGCCATTTTCATAATCATCAAAAGTCGCGGAACGTACGACCATAAATTTTTCTCCCAAAACTTTATGGAAAATCGCCGTAGTCGCCAATTCCAGCAACGCCGGCTTGCTCACTTCCCTTCTTTTTTCCCAGGCCGCGACTTTCGCATCTTTGTCCGCTCCGGCAGGCAAATCCGACAAACCGCTGAACAAAAACTTTTTTCCGCGCACCATGTCTTCGTCGGACTTAACATCTTCCTTGGAATATTCGCCGCCGAACTTTCTCTGCCATTGGCGCATATTGACGCTGGCGTCATCGTTTAAAACTTTCTCGTTGCCGAACTCCTTATTAACGCCTTCCGCGATATCGGCCATCAGGCAGCCCAAATCATAACGAAGCTCCTCGGGAGTTTTCTTCATCTTTTCCGCGGTATTATAACCGAACGGCTTTTCGCAATTATTCATAAAATAAATCCGTTAATCTGCTTAAATTATAGCAATTATCAGGCATCGAGGCAATAATTTTTATTTATCTTCGCGAGGCAAAATTAAGACAGCAACGCCGGCTATAACCCAAAGCAAAACCAGCCAATTCAAATTAAGATAAGCCAAAACGATTCGTGGCCAAAACAATTCCATCGGGAAAAATACCGCCAGTGACGCGGAAAGAAAATAAAATAGTTCCTCGATGATAATTTTTGATTTCATAATTACAGGAAATTTTAAATTGGAAATTCTATATTTATTTCTAATTTCCAATATCTAATTTCTAATTTCCCACTCTTCTCCGTTCCAGAAAAACAGGCCAACTTGCGGATTAGCCGCCAGCTTATCCGACAAATAGACGGCCAAGCTGCCGCCGAAATAACGATCATCGCTGCCGGCCGGCTCATAAACATAGTCGGAAAGGACTGTCGAATAATCGGCAGAAATAAATTCCGGCTTAGCCAAAATCGATTTGGCTTTATTCTCGCCGGAATAATCATAATCGGAATGATTGATCTTTGTCACGAAAAATTTCTGATTCAATTCATAAGCCGTGCGATTGAATGGCGCGAGAATTATCGGCGGCTTGGGCAGATAAAAATCAATGGCTTCCTGCCAGCCGTTGCGGAAGATCGGCGCGCCATGAAAATTATCCGGCAAGCCGAAAAATAATACTCCGGCATAATTGCCCTGCCGCATTTCCGTTACCGCGCCTTGCAGCGTTTTTTGCGCGACTGCCGCCGCCTCCGCAAAGCGCCAATTTTTTATCAATAACTGTCCGGCCAAACCAACGGCCAGCAGACAAATAATTATAGGAAAAATAATCCGGCAAGGCAATCTATGCTTAATTTTTTTCCAGCGGGCGATAATCAGCGCGGCGGCGATTGTCGCGAAAAATATCGATGGCAGATAACCGTAGCGCTCGCCTTCTTCGCTAAAATATGTTCGCGTCAAATTAACGCCAAGACTGGCCACCGGCGCCAAACTGACAAGCAATGATAAAAATATCAGCCAAGGCCAGGCCGCCCATTTCTTTTTCCAAGTCAAATAAATCAGCCAAACTAAAAGCAATGAGAAAATTACCGAAATAATCACTAAATTATTATTAAGCCAGAGCGAAAAAACCGCGCGCGCCTTATCGCTTAACACAAAACCAATAACAATATCAGCGCAATCTGCCGCGATTTTAGCCAGCCCCAAATGTAAATGCGTTTCGCCGTAATAGCCGAAAAATAAACCAATGGCGCGATAGCGCAGCCAAAAATATCCGGCCAAAATTATAAAATACGGGGTGGCGATTAAAATCTTGGCCGCTCTCTCGCGCTGCTGCCAAAAATAATATCCGGCAAAAATTAAAACAATAAACGGCAGCGACATTGCCATTTCTTTGGTAAAAATGGCGGCGGAAAAAAATAACAGCGAAGCGGCGTACAGCCAATATTTGGCTTTCGCGAATTTTAAACAAAGAAGCAGCGACAATAAGCTTGCCAGATAAAAAAAGGCGCAAAGCGGATCGTTAACGGCCGCAATCCAGGCCACGGCCTCGGAATGATTCGGCAAAATCGCAAAAATAACCGCGGCGATCGCCGCCAAAATAAAACGCTCTTGTTTTTTCTCCGGCTGGAAAAAATTCAGAACAATGAAATATAATAAAACCGCGTTAGCCGCGTGGAAAAAAATCTGAACCAGGTGATACCAAAAATAATTAAGCTGGAAAAAGTGATAAGCAGCCGCCCAGAACCAAACTACCAGCGGGCGATAAGAACCGCCGGCATGCGTGCCGACATAATTAGTGAAAAAATAGCGCCAGAGCGGCTGATGCGGATTGGCAACTTGCGTCAGAAAATCCCAATCGTCGGAAACGAAAAAACCGCGCAGATTGAAAACAAACGGCAAGACCGCCAGAATAAATATTGCCAGCGGCGCGAAATTTTCTTTCTTGTCCGCCATCTTGTCCTCCAAAGCTTCGGCGGAGGGGGAAGCCTTGGCGAAGCCCGCCACCGCCCGGTCGGGCTTTGGCGAGGCGAAGGCGGATTTTTTTAACCAGTTAATCATTTTATTTCCTAAATATTTTACTGATTTTTTCCCAGAGCGAAGTGCCGGTCAGATCAATCTTGATTTCTTTTATCCGCGTTTTGTCGTTAATGCCATCATCCGTGGAAAGTCCGGGCGCGGAAATTAAAAAATAATATTTATTCCACTTGCGGAAAGCGTTGCTCAAATCAAAATCCGCTTGCGCGATAAGCCAATCGCCCTGTTTAACCGGCGGCGCGTAGCGCGCCAGGATATAATCCACACCTTCGAGGTCGGCATTAAAATCGGCGTCAACGTCCTTGACGCGCGGGTCAATCATTTGCGCGGCGGAAAAAGAAAAAAGCCCGTCAGAGGAAAGCGCGATACCGTCGTTGGCCAGAATTATTCGGCTTCCGGAAACCGGCAGATTATTGACGGTGAAAATTTTATAAGTTTGGCTGATATCCAATTCTTCACTGGAAGATGTCGCTCCGCCACCCTTGATAATTTTTATTTTCTCGAGTTTAGCCGGATGCGAAGTCTGCGCCGAAAGCGTCCGGCCGTCGGTGAATAAATTTCTCCCGCAGGAAACTTCCGGCGCATCGGCCAGAGGCAGATTATTGATAAACGCCATTTTGCTTTGGCCGGTAGTAATTGTCCTGGTGACGATATCGCCATTGGCGCGAACGTCGATTTTGTAAACGCCCTCGGGCAAGTTGGCCAAATTTAATTTCAAATGACGCCAAGGTTTCTGCGCCCCGCTGTCATTAGTGATTCCATCGTCATCAAGATGCTCGCTGTCGATCAGCTTGTCATTATAATAAACATTGACATCGATCGGATCAGGGTCGAGATTTTTATTCAAGTCCTGAAAAACAAAATCATCGGCCAAATTTTCATTTTTAAGATAAGTATAAAACTGATAAGCGCCGACCAGCGGCCGACACATCGTCGAAGTTGAATTTTGCGGCTGATAATCGGGTAGGATGTAATTATTTTTCCAATCATAATTATATAAAGCGACTTTGTCCATCGCCGGCGGATTTTTCAAAAAATCATTCACTGTCGCGAATTTTTGGGTTAGTTGCAATAGCACCAAATCGCCTTGCCGGAGCACGCTCCAATTTTTCATCAGATCTTCCAATTTGGCATTGTAAAGCGGCTGTAAATCATATTGCCAAGTGCGGCCGTCCTTGGAAACTCCGGCCTCGACAATCGGCAAATTCGGATCAGTCTGAAACTTTATCGTTATTTTCGCTTCGTTGAACGGCCTTGCCGTGCGCAGAGTAAAATAAGCCGGATTGCCGATAATATCCTGCGTCCCGTCTGATTCAGCGACTATTCTTTCCTTGGGCGTCAGCTGGCCGATAAAATCGTTATAACCCTTGAAATTTGAAAAATAAGTTATTTTTCCGCTCGGAACGACGGCCAGCCAAGCCAACACGAAAACCGCCGCGAGCAAGGCAGTTATCCATGAAATTCTTAAAATTAGGCGGAAGCTAAACATTTTGTAGTATGTAGCAAGTAGTAAGTGGCATGGTCTAAAACCTTACTACTTACTACATACTACTTGTTGCTAAAATTATACCTTTTCCGCTTAAACTTGCCTATTGACATAAAATAATTAAAATTTCCAATAGGCAAACGGCAATTGGGCGGAAATTTCGGCAATGGCGATTAAATATTTTACCAAAATATCGGCGGGCAAGAAAAAATAAATCGCTCCGGCGGGAATTACTGCCGATAAACCCATGGCGATAAAAGCGGTAATCATAATGAACGGCGCGGCCCAAAGCGCGAACAGGTTGGCGAGCGGGGCGACCAGAGAAATCTGGTGAAAGCCGAAAATTAAAATCGGCGCGGTAAAAACTTGCGCGGCCAGCGTCAGGGCGACTGTCTGGCAAATAATTTTAATTCCCCTCTTAGGAGGGGTGGACTCGCGCCGCGCGAGGACGGGGTGGGTTATCGCTGAATTTTCTTTTTCTTCATAAAACACGGACAGCCATTTATCAAAAATCGGAAAAAGATAAACCATCCCCAGCACGGCCAAAAAAGATAATTGAAAACCGGCGTCGGCGATAACGAGCAGCGGATTGAATAAAAGCATCGCGGCGCCGGCGATCGCCAAAATATAATCCAGCCGGCTTAACCGGCCAAGATACATAGCCAACAACACCAAAAAACCCATAATCCCCGCCCGCAAGGCCGAGGCCGGCGCGCCGACCATGGCCACGTAGAAAAAAATTATCGGCACGCAAAACCAGAAAGCATGGCGCCGGTTCAATCCCAAAAATAATAGGCAGAAAAAGGCGATGCCAATCAATTCGCTGATATGGGAGCCGGAAATCGCCACGATGTGCGACAAGCCGCTCTGGCGGAAGGATAGATTCAAATCATCCGGCACGGTCGGATCGTTCAATAAAAATGCTTTAAGCAGACCGGCTTCCGGTTCGGTCAAACCGTTGTCGATCGTGGAACTTAATCTTTCTCTGACTTTAAAAATTCCTCCCCACAGCCAGTTGAAAAGGGTTAAACTTTTTTTCTCCGCCAAAACCGGCGGCGATAAATTATCATCTGACAAAACTGAAATTTTGGGGAAACCGCAAGTCGAGTAAATTCCCTTGCCAGCCAGATATTTTTCATAATCAAAATCATCCAATTTGTCCGGCCGCTTAAGCGCGCAGGTTATTTTCAAAACATCGCCGAAATCATATTGCGGGTAAGCGGCGACGACGACTAAAACTTTGCCTTCAACTAAAAAACTTCTGTTTAATTCCAAGCTTTCTATTTCCAATTTCTGGCTCTTGCCTTTAATAGCCGGTTCGGCGGAAACCAGGCCGATTAATTCTAATTTTTGCCCGTTATAATGCGAGATGATATTGGGCGAATCAACCGGCAAACTGACGGCAAAACGCCAGATGCCGAAAAATAAAAAAGCCGCCCAAATCAAAATGGCGCGGGCGTTTTTCTTCTTCCAAAACCAAGCTGCCAAAACCGTAAATATTGTCCCGGCGACAAAATAATCAAGGCCGAAAAACATCATATTTCTCGGTAAAAATGAGGCAAAAATGATTCCTCCGGCAAAAAACCAGCAGGCGATAAAAATAACAATCCTCCTTTTTATCATTGACAAAATTAATAATCTATGCTAATATTAAAAATCACTTTAACCGGAGGTATTATGACAGAAAAAAATCGTCCTTTGGTAAATAAGCCGAAGTCCGTAAGCCCCCATGTCTGGATTTTGGGAATATGGACTGTTTTAACTATTGTTGCCGGCTACATATGGCTGGCTCATCACATCAGATAAAACTATTCGTCGGGCAATGCAATCGGTTCTTCCGGTTGCATTTTTTATTTTTTATTTGATTTAAGATACGCTTCGATGAAACCGTCGATCTCGCCGTCCAAAACGCTTTTAATATCCGAGGTTTCATATTCGGTGCGATGATCTTTGACCATTTGGTACGGCTGCATCACGTAAGAGCGGATCTGCTTCCCCCACTCCGCTTTCTGGACTTCGCCGCGGACTTCTTTCTTCTCTTGGCTTTGTTCTTCCAATTGCCGCTGCAGTAATTTTGATTTCAGAAGCTTCATCGCTAATTCGCGGTTCTGATATTGCGAGCGCTGGGTCTGGCATTGCACGGTGATGCCGGTAGGAATATGGGTAAGCCGGACGGCGGTCGAAACCTTATTGACGTTCTGCCCGCCCGCGCCGGAAGAGCGATAAGTTTCCAGTTTTATTTCGTCGTCTTTGATTTCTATTTCGTCGGCTTCGGGAAATTCCGGCACCACATCGACCAGAGCAAAAGATGTTTGGCGCATATTTTCGGCGTCGAAAGGCGAAATGCGCACCAAGCGATGCACGCCGGCCTCGGATTTCAGATGGCCGAACGCCCAAAGGCCGTCGATTTTTATCGAGACGCTCTTGATGCCGGCTTCGTTGCCGACCGTGCGGTCGATTATTTCCGCGCGGAAGCCCATCTTTTCGGCAAAGCGCAGATACATCCGTTCCAAAATCTGCGCCCAATCCTGCGCGTCCACTCCGCCCGTGCCGGCGTGAATCGCCAAAATCGCGTTATCGCGGTCATACTTGCCGGAAAACAGAGCGAAAAATTCCATCGCCTCGAATCTCTTTTCCAAATCGGCCAGATTCTTATCAACATCTTTTTCCAGCGAATTATCTTTTTCCTTGATGGCCTCGGTAATCAGATCAAAAAACTCCTGAATCTCATTTTTTATCTTTTCCCAGCGCTTCGCTTCCTTATCCAAATCTTCCGCTTCCTTGCTGATCTTCACCGCCCGCTCCTGGTCGTTCCAAAACCCTTCTTCTTCCATTATCCCCCGCTTTTCCGCCAGCTCGGCCTTAGCTTTTTCCAAATCCAAAACCTGCCAGACATCCGCCAGGCGCTTTTGCAGATTTTCAATTCTTTTCAGCAGATTTTCCATAAATAGCTAAATATAGAATAATCTTAGCAAAAAAAATAAAAAAAATCCATGGCCAACAAAAAAAACGCACCCTTTGAGAGAAATGCGTTTTTTGATATGTGATTCGAATAGACGTAAATGAATTGAAACCCACTCCGTCCGCGCGGCGCGTCCACCCCTCCCGAGGAGGGGAATAAAATTAACGTTTTGACCACTGCGGGGCGCGGCGGGCTTTCTTGAGGCCAGGTTTCTTTCTTTCCACCTTGCGGGAGTCGCGGGTGAGCCAGCCTTTGGCGCGGATGGCGCCATCCAATTCCGGATCAAGCAGAATCAGGACGCGAGCCAGGCCGTGGCGGGTGGCTTCGGCTTGAGAATTTACTCCGCCGCCTTTGCACAAAACTGAAACATCGACATCCTTGCCTACGCCGGTAAGCTTTAACGGCTGAATGGCGATCGCGGCGCGGTCGGCATCAAAATATTTTTCCACTTGCTTGCCATTGACGATAACTTCGCCCTTGCCCGCAAGATAAATCCTAACCTGAGCCGAGGCTGTCTTGCGGCGGCCGATAGCTTTGATATATTTTCCCTTGCTCGAAGAAATTTCTTCCTTAACTTCCACCACCACCTTTTCCTTTGGCGCTGCTTTGGGAGGAGCGGCTGCTTCAGTCTTTTTGATTATCTTTTTAGTTGGCATATGCAATCAATGCTAAATGATAAAGATATATTATTTTATAATTAAACGTTTCAGCATGCCCGGGCGCAATTTGGTGTTGGGCAGCATCTGCTTGACGGCTTTTTTCAAAGCATCGCCCGGTTTCTTGGCCATTAATTCTTCCAAAGTGGTTTCTTTAAGGCCGCCCGGATATTGGGAAACGCGATAATATTTCTTCTGCTGTAATTTCTTGCCGGTAATTTTCACCTTGTCGGCGTTGATTACCACCACGCAATCGCCTTCGTCCAAATGCGGACGATAAGTAACTTTATTTTTCCCGCGCAAAATCGTGGCAATATTAGTGGCTAATCTGCCGATCGCCTGGCCGGTCGCGTCAATTGTATGCAATTTTCTTTCCATATAAACTAATTATATAACACGAATACTGCAAATTAGAAGCGAATACAACAAACGGTTATTTAATTTGGTGTTCGCGGTATTCGCTTATAATTCGTGGTATTCGCGTTTTATGACCAAACTTATTTTTAAACTAATTCTATCTGCACAATCTTGGCTCCGTCGCCCTGGCGCTCTTTGAGCTTGATTATCCGGGTGTAGCCGCCATTTCTCCCTTTGTATCTTTCGCGCAAAACCTCAATCGCTTTCAAAACCGCCATCTTTTGCGGCAGCGAAGCGATCAATTTTTTGGTGGAAGCCAGATCATTGTTCTTAGCCAGCGTAATCATCTTTTCCACTTGACCTCGGACAATCTTGGCTTTTGCTTCGGTGGTCTGCACTTTTTCGTATATCAAAATGCTGGACGCCAGATTTTTCAACAGCGCAATTCTTGGGCCTCTTTTTCTACCTAATACTTTATTCTTGTTTCGGTGCCGCATAAAAATTTAATTCAAAAATCTACGGATATTTATTCTAACGCTAATCTATGAATATTTTAAAATTTATTTAGCTTTCTTTTCCTTGTCCTCCGAAGCTTTAGCGGAGGAGGATTTCTTAGCTTTCTTTTCCTTGTCCTCCGAAGCTTTAGCGGAGGAGGATTTTTTGGGTTTCTTTTCCTCTTTCTCCCCTTCGACTTCCTTGATTTCTTCAACCGCCGCTTCTTCCAGCTTGACTTCGTCTTTCACTTCGATCGCGCCCGGAGCCAAAGAATCGACTTGCTCCTGTAAAACTTTAACCGAATCGTTAAAAGCTTTTTCCGGAGAAATCGTTCCGTCGGTGACGATATTGAAAACTAATTTATCCCAATTGGTCATTTTGCCGACGCGGACATTTTCCACTTTCAAGCCGACTGACAAGACAGGTGAGAAAAACGCATCGGTTTCGATATAGCCGACTTCGGTGTTTTTCTTCTCAATCGCTTCAACCGAACGATAGCCGCGACCCTTGCCGACGGTAATTTCCATTGACATTGATCCGGCCATGTCGGTGATGGTGCCGATCAATAAATTCGGGTTGGCTATTTCCACCCGGCTGTCTTTCTTGATGTCGCCCGCTTTGACTTCCTTTTTACCATGGACTTCCAGCTCTAATTTTATCTCGTCTTCATCAAACATCGTGACTTTCAGCTGCTTCAAGTTCATGATGATTTCCAAAATATCTTCCTTGACGTGCGGCAAAACGGTGAATTCATGGCTGGCGCCGTTGATTTTTACGCCCACAACAGCGGTTCCCAACAAAGAAGAGAGCAAGACGCGGCGCAGAGAATTGCCGATGGTCATTCCATAGCCGGGATAAAAAGGCTCGACGGTCGCGATGGTTTCGTTGATTTTTTCACCGGGCAAAAATTCAATTTTGTTTGGCTTGGCTATTGATTCCATAAAAATTTAAATTAATTTTTGTTTTATTATAGAGAATTAATTTTATCTGGAATAGAATTCGACGATCACCTGCGGACTGAAATTTACGCGCAAATCGCGGGCAGCCGGTTCATGGAGAACTTTCGCGCTTAAATCTTCGGCAGTGACGTTCAGCCAGCCGGGGATTTGCGCTTTCTTGATCCTGGCTTCAATATTGGCGAATTTTTTGCTGCGTTTGCTTTTTTCTTTCAGCGCCACGATGTCGCCTTGCTTGACTTTATAAGAAGGGATATTCACCATTTTGCCGTTAACGGTAAAATGGCCGTGATTAACCAGCTGGCGAGCTTCGTTGCGGGAAGCGCCGAGCGCGGCGCGGTAGACTACATTATCCAAACGCAATTCCAAAAGCTGGAGCAAGAACTCTTCGGTGTTGCCTCTTTTTTTGGCGGCATGATCGAACAAAATCCGGAATTGCTTTTCGTTCAGAAGATACTGCTTCTTGGCCTTTTGCTTTTCAATCAGCTGCATGCCGTAATCGCTGCGGCGCGGAGCGCCTTTGGCTTTGGGGCCATGAAAACCGGGAATATAATTCCTTCTGGTTATCGCGCACTTCGGCGAAGAACAGCGCTCGCCCTTGAAGAATAATTTTTCTCCGATGCGCCGGCACTGCTTGCATTTTGGATCGGTATTTTTCATATTGGAATTTGGAATATGGAATTTAGAATTTGGAATATTATTTCCAAATTTTCACTTTATAACTTTTAAACTCTTCTGGGTTTCTTCGGGCGGCAGCCGTTATGCGGAATCGGCGTTATGTCCTTGATAGAAGTGACATTGATGCCGTTGGCGTTGACGGCTCGGACCGCGGCTTCGCGGCCGGTGCCGATGCCTTTGATAAAGACGCTCGCCTCGCGCATGCCGTATTCATCCTTGGCTTTCATTAAAACTATTTTGGTGATGATTTGCGCGGCGTAAGAAGTCGCTTTTTTCGGGCCTTTGAATCCGGCCATGCCGGCGGAAGCCCAGGAAATGACATTGCCGTTCAAATCAGTGGCGGTGACGATGGTATTATTATAGCTGGCTTTGACGTAAATCTTTCCGACTTCCACTCTGACCTTGGCTCTCTTTTTCTTTTTCTTCATCGGTTTTTTGGCGCTCTTTTCTTCTTTTCTCGCTTCCAATTTTTTCTTGATATCATCAGGAAGCTCTTCGGTAACATCGCCGTCTTTTTTAGGCAAAACTTCCGGTTCATTATCTTCTTCGTCGATAAAATCTTTTTCCGCGGCCAAAACCGGCTTGTCCGCCGACTTGTCCTCCGACTTGTCCTCCGAAGCCTTAGCGAAGGAGGAAGCCTTAGCGAAAACGGGCTCTTCAACCTTTTTTTCAGGTTCAACAGCTTCCTTTTTTATTTCTTTAATTTTTTCATCCTTGGCGGTCTTTGCTTCTTTATCTTCTTCCATATATCAAAAATTTCTTAATTCTTAATTCTTATTTTCCTGCCTGCCGGCAGGCAGGTTAATTGATTGAATTAGGTCTTTTGCGCGGACGGTTTGCGCCCCGAACCCATAGTCTTGCGGACATTGCCGCGCACCGTGCGGCTATTCCGCTTGGTGGTCTGGCCGCGGACCGGCAAACCTTTGATATGGCGCACGCCGCGGTAGCAGCCGATTTCTTTCATCCGTTTGATATTGCCGATAACTTCCCGGCGCAAATCTCCTTCGACAATGAATTTTTTTTCCACGATATCTCTGAGCTTGTTGACTTCCGCTTCGGTCAAATCCTTGACTCTGGCTTCCGGATCGACTTTGGCCGCTTCCAGCACTTCGAGCGCGCGGGAATAACCAATGCCAAAAATATAGGTCAAAGAAATTTTTACCTTTTTTTCCGTGGGAATATTAACTCCGGCGATTCTGGCTTGAGCCATATTTATTATAATGCTAATTTCGCGAATGATGCGAATCGCGCGAATATCGCGCGAATATTTTAATATATTTTTTATAAGAAATAAATCGTAAATCTAAAATCTGAAATCGAAAATCATCTTATCCTTGTCTTTGCTTATGTTTGGGGTTCTTGCAGATAACGCAAACTCTGCCCTTGCGGCGGACAACCTTGCAATCCTTACAAATAACTTTTACGCTAGCTCTGACTTTCATAGATATTCATAAAGCATGAAACATGTAGCATGCCCTAAAAAATTAACTGTTAGTATTACCGCTTAGAGACGGAAAGTGATGCGACCCTTGGTTAAATCATACGGACTCATCTGCACCTTGACGCGGTCGCCTACCGACAGACGGATTTTATTCATCCGCATTTTGCCGGAAAGATGGGCTAAAATTTCGTGGCCGTTTGGAAAAACGACGCGGAAAGTTCCCGCCGGCATTAACTCCGCCACCTCCCCGTCCATTTCCAGAAAATCTTTGGAATTAATAATTTGATTTTTTTCTTCTGGCATTAACAAAAAAAATTACCAAACAAAATACTTGGTAAGCTTTGTTACTGATTTATAACGAAATTGTATAGGCAAACGCAAAAAATGTCAAGCATATCGGATTTCAGAAGTCGGATTTCGGATTTCAGATGTTATTTTAGCTGATTTTACTCTAAGACAGCCTTGATGCGGCGAACGCCCGCTGACGAGCTTTCTTCTTTGATGATTTTAAAATGGCCGAGTTCGCCGGTGCGGGAAGCATGCGGACCGCCGCAAATCTCATGGGAAACTTCCCCCATTTTATAGACCTTAACCTTCTCGCCGTACTTGGATTCGAACACGCCCATCGCTCCTTCGGCTTTCGCCTCGGCGAGAGGTTTTTCCTCGCAAATAATCGGAGAATCTTTTTTAATCGCTTCATTGACGCGCCATTCGACTTCGGCGATCTGCTCCGGCGTCATTTTCTCCGGATAAGAAAAATCAAACCGCAAGCGCTCGGGAGTGATATTGCTCCCTTTCTGGTAAACATTATTTCCTAAAACCTGGCGCAAGGAAGCCAAGAGCAAATGCGCCGCCGTATGCAATTTTTTGGTCTGCTCGCTCGAATCGGCCAAACCTCCTTTGAACATGCCGGCCGAAGCGGTGCGGGAAAGCTCCTGATGCTTTTTAAACTCTTCGGCAAACCCTTCTTCATCAATCTCGATTTTTTTCTCCCCGGCAATTTCTCTGATCAATTCAAGCGGGAAACCATAGGTGGCGAAAAGTTCGAAAACAACCGCGCCCGGCATCGTCACTTTTATTTCGCTGTTTTCATCCAATTGGCAAAGCAGGGTCTCGCACTGGTCATTGAATTCCGCGAGCCCGTTTTCCAAAGTCTTTTCAAATTTGCTTTCTTCCCGCTCGATATGCGTTCTAACAAATTCTCGGTTGCGGAATAATTCGGGATAAGCTTCCCGATATAAATTAATAATTTCTTCGGCGACCTGATAAACCCAGCCTTGGCCTTTCTTTATCCCCAGGCGCCGACCGTGAATAATAGCGCGGCGCAACAGGCGGCGGACAATATACCCGGCGCCGACATTATCGGGAACAACGCCTTTTTCATCGCCGATAATAAACGTTGCGGCTTTAATATGATCGGCGATGATCCTCATCAGCCGCCTGGTCGTGTCCGATTCCAAGTATTTTTTTCCGGATAATTCTTCGATTTTGCAAATGATCGGCAGCCAAAGATCAGTGCGGTAATTATCAGCCAAACCGTTGACCACAGCCAAAATTCTCTCCAACCCCATGCCGGTGTCCACGTTCTTTTGCGCCAGCGGCTCAAACGTCCCGTTAGCCTTCCGGTTATATTGCATAAAGACATCGTTCCAAATTTCCACCCAAAGCCCGTTATCATCATTAAAACTTTCCGGCACCTGATCCGGATCGCCCGCCCAAAAAAACATTTCCGTGTCCGGACCGCATGGCCCGGCGGCTCCCGGCCCCCACCAATTATTTTTCTTGGGCAAGCGGGCGATTCTTTTTTCACTCATCCCTATCTTCCGCCAAATCGAAAAAGCTTCATCGTCAAACGTCGCGTCGGCATCGCCGGCAAAAACCGAACAAGCCAGCCGGTTCTTATCCAACCCCAGCCATTGCGGGTCGGTCAAAAATTCCCAGCTCCAAGCAATCGCCTCTTCTTTGAAATAATCGCCGAGCGACCAATTGCCGAGCATTTCAAAAAAAGTATGATGAGTGGCGTCGCCCACCTCGTCAATATCCTGGGTGCGGACGCATTTCTGCGCGTCCACCAAGCGCCGGCCTTCCGGATGCGACTCGCCCAGCAAATACGGAATCAAAGGATGCATGCCGGCGGTGGTGAACAAAACCGTCGGATCGTTTTCCGGAAGCAAAGAAGCCGAAGGGATTAATTTATGCCCCTTGGATTGAAAAAATTGAAAATATTTTTGGCGGATTTCCGCGGCAGTGATCATAGTAATATTTATAAAAAATTTAATCTGAATTAAAATTTTCCAGCTCTCGCCCGTCCGAAGCCTTGGCGAAGGCGGGGCGCAACTCGCTGGCGGTAATCATAGTCTTATTTATAAAAATGTTTGAAAAAATTTAATTATATTTATAATAATATCGGGAATTGCCGATTTTGGCAAGAAAAAGCCCCTGTCCACGATATTTTGTGAACAGAGGCTTAATTTTTACTCGGCCGAAGCGTATTGTCTTTCAACTTCGGTCAAAGTTTTTACTTTCAGGAAATATCTGGCTTTCAACGGGCTTACACCGGTGGCTAAATAATTACTCTGGTAATTTTTCAAACCGCAATTGTACGCCACTATCGCGGCCGGAACGTTTCCGTCAAGCGAATCGACGAGAGCGCCTAAGTGCCTGATGCCGGCAAGTAAATTCCAATGGGGACTTTTTAAGTCCTTCGGGTTTACTCCGTAGGCAATCGCCGTAGACGGTTTTACTCCCATCAAGCCAATGCCATCACCGGCTTTTTCCGCTTCCGGATTGCCGCTCGACTCGATGATAATAATTTTTTCAATTACATCACCGGAGCGAAGCGCCAGAGGCACTTTTTCTTTCCGGCAAACATCCCGAATCATCTTGCCATATTTCGCTCTTACCACCGGCAGGAGCGATTGATTATTTGTTCTGGCAAGATATTCTTGAGCGTCAAACTTCTTTGCCTGCGGCGTCTTATGGGACACCACGGCTACCACGATGACTAGAAAAAATGCGAGAAAAAGCATTAATGCTTTCATGGTTATTTCCTTTTGTTTTTAGCCATTTTGTGGCTAATCTTGGTGTAATGAACAATCTTTATTATACCTAAATAATAGCATACTTTTACAAAAAAGTCAATGGTTATAAAAAACCCTTGTTTGCGTTTAACAAACAAGGGTTTGAATCAATAATCCCGATACCGAGCCATTGCCCAGGCAGGAGGTTCCTCTTCGGGAGTATTCATTATATTAAGAACGTTCTGAACAAAGGGAACATGCTCAATTCCCCCATAAGCATCGGCCGTATCTTTGGCCGCGCCGGATCCGGCGTAATGGAAAAGGATCGTCCACTTCAATGACTCGTGAGAAATTTTCCAATTTTTCTTGAAAAGGAAAATTCCCAGGGCGATATTTTCATTGGGGTTCTTCCGATTTATCAATTTCGGATCAATCCCGCAATCGCATTCTTCAGCCAAGGCTCTGGCCGTATAAGCGGCTGTGCTATCGATCATCTGCATCAAGCCGGTAGCCGAGGAATGATCATTTTTAATCTGCGGTTTTCCGCCTGATTCCTGGACGATAATCCCGACGATGGCATTATAAACCGTGTCGGGCAGATTACGCTCGTCGATCTCTCGCCGGGCGAAATGACCCCACTTGTGATTAACCAGCCATTTGATATTACCGATGGAAAGATTTTTGTTCTCCTTCCCCGTTCTTTTGCTCTCCCGGCTGGCAATCGCTTTTTTGAATTCTTTCCGCGCCACGATATTCGGCGGAGGAAGAATCTTGCCGCCCAACTGTTCCGGAAAGAGCGAGCTCTTCTCGCCGCCAAATTCGGGAAAGGGTCTGGGTCTGGTCGAGATGCTTGCTTCGACCCGGCTGCCAATCGAACCTTCGAAGCTTTTGGCCATCGCCACGCCAGCTTTGGCAAGATTGACTTTTTTTTCGATTCTCGACCCGAACAAAATCAATATTAAACCGAGAATAAAGCAAATCGGAAAGACAATTTTACAGATAAGAAAAATGAATTTCATTTTTTCTCCTTCGGCCCAATTTGAGCCTTTTTTTGGTTATCTTATCAAGGTACAAGTTTCAAGCCAATATATCACATTTTTTTGATTATGTCAACACAAAACCGCCCCTTTGAGACGGTTTTTAAAAAATTTACTTTATTTTAGCCAACTTTTTTAAATCTGACGTTAAAAATCGGCTCATATTGGACTTCGTGCTCGTCCTTGATTTCAATCTTCTGTCCCTTGGCCACCTGGCTGACAACCATATCGGAAAGCAGTTGATTATCGTTCATCAATTCGTTCTTTAAAATTTCCAGCTTGTCGAATTCCGAAGCGAATTCCTGTTTAACTCCGTCCTCGTATTTTTTCTTTTCCTCTTTCAATTTTTTCAATTCTTCCATGGAGCGCTGATAGGCGCCGGAATTATTCAAGGCGTCGCGGTACATCGTCTTTAATTCTTTCTGCTCTTTCTTGGTTTTTTGAATGCGGTCGAAAACTTCTTGAATGTTGGTCATAGAGAATCGATTAAAAATTAAAAATAAAAAACGCAACAATCGTTGCAATTTTTACCATCCCATTATAGCAATAAAAAATCAGGAAAAGAAATCGACATGTTTCTCGTCGATATAATCGATGAACCGGCTTTTGGTCGCGGTGTAGCCGTTGTCATTATATTGGCTGTAAGAAATAAAAATCTTTTTCTTGGCGCGGGTCATCGCCACATAAAATAATCTTTTCTCTTCTTCGATATCGGATTTGTTGATAGGAAAGATATATTCATTCATGCCGATGATAAAAACATAATCGAATTCCAAGCCTTTCACCTGATGCGCCGTAACGATGGGGATCTTTCCTTTTTCCAAACCGAGAAAGTTTATATCCTTGACCAAAGCGGCGTAATGGATCAATTCGCGCAGCGAAATTTCCGGGCGTTTGTCGGGATTATCTTTTTCGGCAAAAACTTTGGCCAGTTCTTCAATTGATTTTTGTCTATCACCCGCCGAAGCCTTGGCGTAGGCGGGGGCGGTCGGTTTCAACTCGGACGCGTAATATTCCTCTAAGCCGGATTCTTCCCAAATTTTTTCCAAAATTTCCGGCGGCCGGTTGGCTAACACCATTTTTTGCCAGCCGTCGATTGTTCCGGCGAGCTTTAAAAATTTGGCGGAAAATTCCTGCCAGAGAGCAACGCGCCCCGGACTCCCCTTCCTGAATTTTTCCACTAAAACTCCGAGCAGGCCGACAGTCGCGGAAACATCATCTTCGGCGTCGTGCGTGGCCGTGGCCAAACCGAGCAATTCGGCTAAAGTTGAGAGCCGATAATTCGGAGCTTCGACAACTCGTTTGGCCAAATCCAGCGTATCGTAATATTCTTTAAAATCAAAATTGACGCCGCGGCGCTTGCCGTTTTCCAGGAGCATCGATAAATCAAAATTAACATTATGGCCGATAGCCGCGTCAGCGCCGATGAATTCTTTTAACTCTTTAAGGATCTTTTTCGGATCTTCGCCTTTTTCTTGCAAAAATTTATCCGACAAGCCATGAATTGATTCGGAAAAGCCGACCGGAATATTATTTTTCAGATAATGGCGGAACTCGCGGCCGGGCTGGCCATTGATGATTTCCCGGGCGAAAATCTGGATGATATCATCGGACAAAACATCAGTGCCGGTCGTTTCCGTGTCCAAAACCACCAAGCGGCCTTTATCAAAACGGTTGATCAGATCAAAAAACGGTTCGGGATATTTATAATTCTTGAAATTCAAAAAATCCGAAACCTTCAGGCCGATCTTGTCGCCTCTGTCCACGATTGATTTCAAAGTCGCTGAGCCGATATTGCGCGGCGGACGCTTGACCAAGCGATAAGCCGCTTCCAAATCAAAACGGTTGAAAATTATTTTCAAGTAAGCGTAAGCATCTTTCACTTCCTGGCGGCGGAAAAATTCGTATTTATCCACGGTGATATGGGCGATGCCTTTTTCAGCAAAAATATCCGCCGACTTGGAAATCAAATGATTGGTGCGGGCGATCACCACAATCTTGGCCTCAGGCTCTTTATCGCGCAAATTTTTTATTTTTTCAATCACCCAGGAAATTTCTTCGCGGAAATTATGCGCCGAAAAAACATTGACTGCTTTTTCCGCCGTATCATTTTCTTTAAGCGTATTCAATTCCTGCGTCGAGCGGTTCATAAAGCTGCCGAGGAAAGATTTTACCGCGGCCAGGATATTCGGATTGAAGCGATAATTGGTGGACAAACTCAATTCCCGGACAGCGGGAAAATGTTTCTTGATCAGCTTGGTAAGGAAAACCGGCTGCGAGCCGCGCCAAGTATAAATCGTCTGATCCAGATCACCAATGAAAGAAACGTTCTGCCGGACTTTGGCCAATTCTTTCACCACTAAATATTCCGACAAATGCGTATCCTGAAATTCGTCAAGCTGGATAAAGCGATATTTGGCCGCCCATTTATTCCGGACTTTTTCATCCAGATACAAAGTCCTTAGCGCCAGCAATACTAACTCATTAAAATCCAGCGCGTTCTGCTCGGCGAGCGCCTGGCGATATTCCGCGCCGATTGCTTCCATTGATTTATCGGTTTTCAACTCATCGATTGTAACGCCAATCTCTCTTAATAAACTATTCAGGCGGGAATCATAAACTTTTTCAATCAGATCAGAAATTTCGCGGCTGGCTTTTTCTTCATTGATCAAGACTTCCGGATGCTTTTCCAAAATGGTTTTCATCACTTCACGCTGTTCTTCTTCTTCAAAAATAACGAAATCCCGCGGCAAGCCGATCTGTTTGGCCTCGGCTTTGATAAAATAAGCGCACCAGCCGTGAAAAGTCTTGACGGTTATCTCGTCGTAGATTTTTTTATTATTAATCCGCGCTTTAATTCTCTCCGACATTTCTTCGGCGGCGCGATTGGTAAACGTCAAACACAAAATCTCTTCCGGTTTGATACCGGCTTCGATCGCTTTGGCCACCCGTTCGGTCAGAATAGTCGTCTTTCCCGTGCCCACCGGCGCGGAGATGATATACACTCCGTTAATACTATCAATTATTTTTTGCTGTTCATCGTTAAATATCATAAATTAATTTTTGAATTTTATAATTTTTAAATAAATCTTAATTTTTAATTTTTAAAAATTAAGCCTTAAAAATTCTTTAAAAATTATAAAATTAAAAATTATTACCATTCCTTCTTAATTCTCTTCTGAATATCTTATATCCCGGAATTGCTTTCGCAACTAATGCCCAAAACCGCGCCGAGTGGTTCATCTCGCCCAAATGGCAAAGTTCGTGGACGATCAGATAATCAGCCAATTCCTGCGGCAAAAAAACAATGCGATAGGCGAAGTTCAAATTTTTTTTGGCCGAGCAGCTTCCCCAGCGGCCTTTCTGGTCGCGGACGCAGACGCGGTTATAGGAAAAATTATAAAAAGAATTAAAATGCTCCAGCCGCCCCCAAACCAATCTCTCCGCCGCCTTCTTATTAAGCAAATAATCCGTTCTCGTCCTTACCGGCGTATTTTTTATTTTTTCTTTTTTAATTTTTATTTGATTGATGAGCCAGCCTTGTTTTGACCGCAAAAATCTCAACCCCGCTTCGCGCGAAACCCACCACGGAATCGTTAAAACGGCCGTCGCATCAGCGCAGACGCGCAAACAAATATTCTTCGCCCGCCGGCTCTTTTTTATTTTACAATCAATCTCCATAAGGCTTTATTATATCGCCGCCGGCGCATTAATGCAAAACTTTAAGTCTCCTCCTCGGGAGGGGACTTATAAAAAAACCGCAGCCTTCTGGGGGAAGACTGCGGAAATAAATAATTTATTTTTTCTTAGAAGTCTTGTCCGCCGTAGCCTTGGCGGAGGTGGGTTTTTTCTTAGGTGATATTTTTTTATCAATTTTATTAACAATTTTCTTTTCAACCTTGTCCGCCGAAGCCTTAGCGAAGGCGGGCTTAACTGCTTCTTTTTTGACAGCTACTTCGACCGGCTTGGCGGCTGATTTAGACTTCGGGCTCAAAAGATAAATAAGCTTGTCAAGTTTGGAATTTAGCGCATCGAACTGCTTATTATAATTAACGTTCTGCGGAGCCTGATTAAGAGTAAAAGGCTTGTCTTCGCGCTTGTCCTCGCGGCCGAAACAATCAGAACAGAAAATATCCCGGCCCG
The DNA here is from genome assembly GCA_028716485.1 of Patescibacteria group bacterium. Taxonomy (GTDB): domain Bacteria; phylum Patescibacteriota; class Patescibacteriia; order Patescibacteriales; family WJLG01; genus JAQTUZ01. The sequence goes on along the minus strand of JAQUPS010000004.1, from coordinate 46,806 downwards.
GTTTGGGCTGGAACGGAACCTGGCAATGCTGGCCGCATTCGGCGCAAACCGCGTCGAACATTCTCTTGTCTTCATTTCTCGGACGATCAAAATTGCGTCTTTCTTCGCGCCGGCCTTCATTGCGGTCATTGCCGCGACCCGATTGCTTGAAACAAATGCTGCATAGCACCGGCCGGTCACCGGACGGCTTGAACGGCACTTCGCATTCTTCCCCGCATTCGGCGCAAATCGCCTTGTGCATTTCTCTCGGCGCGTTGCGGTCATAACTTCTGTCCCGTCCGCCGAATTTCTTGCCGCCGAATCCGCCTTCTCGATTAAACTTACCCATAAAATTTTAATTAATTTATTAGAAACACTAATTAAACCACATAAAATCTTACAAGTCAAGCAAAAATAGAATTAGGCTCTTGACTAATCTTTTAATCGGGTTTATGATTAGGTCATACCCCCACCCCAGGTATAACGGAAATAAAGAATTGCGAATTAAAAATTACAAATTATTTATCATAAATTCTATGAACGAGAAAAGAGAAAAAATTTTAATCGGCTTAAAAAAGGCCAATTCCCTTTTGACGCGCGTTATCAAGATGACGGAGCATGGCGATTATTGCATCGATATCATGCAACAGAATCTGGCGGTCACTGGACTGTTGAAAGCGGCACATCAAGCGCTGATGGAAAATCATCTGCATACTTGTTTTAAGAACGCGATGGCCTCGAAAAACGAGAAGGTCAAAGCTAAGATGGTGGAAGAAATTTTACGAGTAAGCAAACTGGCGAATAAATAATATTTGTCATTCCGACCAAACGCGCCTCGACAGGGCTCGGGATGACAAAAATATAAAATATGAATAAAGTCACTTTCAATATCTCCGGTTTGCATTGCTCGTCCTGCAAAACGCTGGTGGAGGCTGAAATAGGCGGCATGCCCGGAGTCAAAAAAATAATTGTCGATTTTCAAACCAATCGAGCCGGAGTTAAGTATGATGAAACGGTTACGGACTTGGATAAAATTTTCAGCAAAATAAAAGAGCTGGGCTATACTCCGGAGCTTTTGGATATTACCGCGACCGGCAAAAAACCATTCAATCAAAGCTGGATTTGGGCCGGAATTTTCGTGGTGATTTTTGTTGCCGGCTATTTTCTCATTCAAATCTTGGGCGGCTGGGAAATAATGGCCGGCTTGAACGATAAAAATATTAGTTTGGGATTAATTTTCCTGATCGGCTTATTGGCCAGCTTCCACTGCGTCGGGATGTGCGGCGGATTCATCATGGCATATTCAACTACGGCGATTAAAAATGAAAAATTACCTTGCCTGCCGGCAGGCAGGAAAGTTAAAAATTATCGGCTGCATATTCAATATAATTTGGGCAGATTTATCTCTTACACTATTATTGGCGGCATCCTCGGAGGTTTTGGATCATTCTTCGGGGTTAATCCTAATTTTTCCGGAACGCTGTTACTGCTGGCCGGAACTTTTATGGTTTTGATGGGGCTGGGGTTGGCCACGGAAATCAAATGGCTGGATAAGATAAAGCTGCAGACGCCGGAATTCATCGCCAAAATAATTTTCAAAAATCGCCGCGAACGCGAACCGAAAGGGCCGTTCGTCATCGGCCTATTGACCGGCTTTATGCCTTGCGGGCCGCTGCAAGCCATGCAGCTTTACGCTTTATCGACCGGCAGCTGGCTATCCGGCGCTTTGTCAATGGCGGTTTATTCGCTCGGCACCATTCCCCTCTTGTTCGGCTTTGGCAGTTTTGTTTCTTTGTTAACCGCGAGCCGGATGAAACAGCTGTTAAAAATTTCTGGTATAATAGTAATAATTCTCGGTCTCTTCACTTTCGGCCGCGCCTTAAGCAATTTTGGCTTGCTAGGATCGGCCGCGGCCAAAACTTCGCCAACACCGGTAGAAACCAGCCAGCCGACTTCAGCGCAAACCGCGGAAATGACCGTCGGCTATTCAGGTTATCAGCCCAACGCCATATATATTAAGAAGGGCGCGCCCGTGCATTGGATAATCCATCATCCCCGCCCAACCGGCTGCACCGACGCGATCATTCTTTATAACGGCTCGGAGCAAATCCAAAAAAATCTAATTTCCGGCGATACGATTATCGATTTCACTCCGGCCGCCGGCGCCAGCGAAATAAAATTTTCCTGCGGAATGAGGATGGTCTGGGGGAAATTCATCATCAATTAAAAGTTAAAAGTGAAAAATTAAAAATTATTTGTAATTATATGAAAGTTTCACTAAACATCGGCGGGATGGACTGCGCTTCTTGCGCGATGAACATTGGCCGAAATTTGAAACGGCAGGCGGGAATTATCTCGGCTGACGTCAATTATGCCAACGGCAAAGCCTATGTCGAATACGACGAGGCCAAAATCGGGCTCGACAAAATAAAAGAAGTAGTCAAAAAAACCGGTTACCAGGTTTTAGACAAAATGCCGATGAGCCACGAGGGACAGATGAAACATGAAGCCGGAGAGCATGAGCATGTGGTAAAAATCAGCAACTGGCTGACTGTTAAATTAGTCCTGGCAATCATCTTCACCGCCCCTTTGCTGGCGCGAATGATTTGGCAATGGCAGATTGGCGGCAGCGTGATGAATATTTCCAATACCGACTGGACGCAGATTATTTTAGCCGCTTCGGTCGTTTTTATTTTCGGCTGGCAATTCCATAAGAGCGCCGGCAAGCAGATCATCCGCGGGCAATTCAATATGGACTCGCTGATTTCTTTGGGCACGCTGACAGCGTTTTTTTACAGCTTATGGGCGGTTTTTGCCGGGCGGCCGATGTATTTTGAATCAGCCGCCGCCATTGCCGCGCTGATTTTGCTGGGGAAATATCTGGAAGCCAAGACTTCCGGCCGCGCTTCGGACGCGATGAAAAAATTGATGGAACTAGGGGTAAAGAAAGCGATGATAATTGACGATCAAGGAAAAATAATAGAAAAAAATATCGAGGAGGTGAAAATCGGCGAGATAGCTTTAGTCAGACCGGGCGAAAAAATTCCGCTGGATGGAATTATTATTGAAGGCCAATCCGACATCGACGAATCAATGCTCACCGGCGAAGGTTTGCCGGTTGCTAAAAGCGTTGGTGAAAATGTTTTTGGCGGAACTATCAATAAAGACGGGCAATTGAAAATAAAAATTACCCAGACAGGGGAAAATACGGTCTTGGCCAAGATCATCAAAACAGTGGAAGAAGCGCAAAGTTTCAAGGCGCCGGTACAGAAATTAGCCGACACGATTTCCGGAATTTTTGTGCCGGCGGTAATCGGCGTGGCCATTCTGACTTTTATCGGCTGGCTGATTTACAGCCATGATTTTTCCATTGCCATTATCAACGCGGTGACGGTCTTGATTATCGCCTGCCCTTGCGCCCTGGGCTTGGCCACGCCGATCGCGGTGATGGTCGGCACCTCGGTGGGCGCCAAAAAAGGAATTTTAATCAAGAATGGCGAGAGTTTCGAGAAAGCCAAAAGAATCGATACGGTGGTGTTCGACAAAACCGGCACATTGACTTTGGGCGAGCCGAAGCTTGCGGAAATAATCGCGGCGGAAAATTTTTCCCAAGATGAAGTCTTGGCGATTGCGGCTCGGCTGGCGCAAGGCTCGAATCATCCCTTGTCTCGCGCCGTGGCCGACTTTGCCAACGGCGAACAGCAACTTTATATTCTTAATAAAGAAGGAGCTTCTGATTTTCCGCTGCGCGCCGGCGGACCATTGCCAGCTTTGGATAAAATGCCAACCGATATTCCCCGCGTCCAGAATCCAGCAGTTAAAAACTTTGCTGAATTTCCCGGCCGCGGCATTGGCGGCGAAATAGACGGACAAAAATATTTCCTGGGCAACCGGAGAATATTGGCGGAAAATAAAATTAACGCCGCTTGGGCGGAAAAAATCAGCCAGGAAAAATCTGAAGAGGGCGGCAGCTTATTATTTCTGGCGCAAGCCGAACAAGTTATCGGCGCATTCGTCCTGCGCGATGAATTGAAAAAAACCGCCGAAGAAGCGGTTTGGAACCTGAAAAAGATGAAAATCGAATCGATTATCATTTCCGGCGACCGCGAGGCGGCCGTGCATTACACCGCTTCGCTTCTATCTGTGGATAATTTTTTCGCGGAAATTCTGCCGGCGGAAAAACAGCAAAAAGTTAAAGAACTGCAAGACACTGGCAAAAGAGTGGTCTTTGCCGGCGACGGCATCAATGACGCGCCGTCCTTAGTGCAGGCCGATTTGGGTATCGCCATGGGCGCGGGCGCGGATATAGCTAAAGAAGCCGGCAATATAATTATTATGAAAAACGAGCCGATCAAAATCGTCGAGGCGATCAGATTGGCGCGCAAAACTTTCGGCATCATTAGACAAAATCTTTTCTGGGCTTTTTTCTATAACGTCATCGCTATCCCGCTGGCCATCCTCGGCATCGCTAATCCGATCGTCGCCGCCTTTGCCATGATCCTTTCGGACATTACGGTCATCGGAAATAGTTTGAGAATTTACCGAGATTAAAAACTTTTGCCACTTTTTTCTAAAAAAGTGACAAAATATAGTATCAAGTTACACTATCTAATAAAAAAAGGCCTCTCGAAAGAAAGGCCTTTTTAATTTGAGCTGAGAATCTTTACTTCACCTTATAAGTCAGGATTACGTCGTCGGTGATTTCCAGCGAACCGCTCTGGATTGATGGCGTCGGCGCGCTGGCAGCTATACCGCCTCCCAAAGCTTTCATATCAAGACTATTCGCGTAATACGGTATCGGGCTGACGTTTTCCGAAACATTGATCAGCTTGCCCAATTTCAATCCGGATTGCTTGGCAATATCATCGGCTTTTTGCACGGCCTTGGCGATCGCATCGGCGCGAGCCTCGCCTTTTAATTTATCCTGGTCATCAATCGTAAACGACACGCCTCCGGTTTGGTTGGCGCCAGCCGAGATTGCCGCCTGGATCGCGTCGCCGACGATATTTAAGTTTCTGATTTTGACAGTAATTCCTTCCGTCAGCTGATAACCTTGCAAAACGGTTTGATTACTGTTGTTGCCGTTGCTGCCGCTAAAAATAACGGGGTAGTTATAGATCGGATTAAGCTGGTATTGAGTCGTTTGAATGTCCGCTTTATCAATTTTTAAGGCGGTTAAGGCGGCGATTATGGCATTCATCTTGGTGTTGCCGTCTTTGACGATATCGCCGATATTTTTGCTGATGGCGGATTGCACGCTAAAATCGGTCGTGGCGATATCCGGCGGCGCCGTAACTTTGCCCTGCGCCGTTACCGAAAATTGATATTGGTCGTTCTGCATGATCTTGTCGCGCAAAATCGCCAAAACTCCCAGGGCGACAGCGCCCAGCACAAGTACCAAGACGACAATCATCTTGAACTTGCCGTGATGAGAACAATTTTCTTGTTCCATAAATTTACATCAGTTATAAAGTTAAAAGTTTTTAAAGTTATGAAGTATGAAGCCGGTGAGTAGGCGGCTTTATAAATAATAACTTTCAACTTTATAACTTTATGACTTTATTACTTTATAACTATTTTCAAAATCCAATAGCCATTTCTTGTGTTTCAAGCCGCCGCGATAACCGGTCGGGGCGCCGGTGGAACCGATGATCCGGTGGCAAGGCACGATAAAGAGGATTTTATTCTGGGCGCAAGCCGAGGCGACCGCGCGCGCTAATTTTTTTCCGCCCAGCTTTTCCGCCAGTTCCGCGTAAGAGGAAGTTTTGCCAAAAGGGATTTCAGACAGTTCCTGCCAGACTTTCTTCTGCCAAGGCGTGCCGTTAAATTCCAAAGCTAAGGCGAATTTTTTTCTTCCCTGATAAAAATATTCTTTCAATTGCTTGAGGCAATTTTTGAGTATTGGCGGCTGGCGGCCGTTTTTCTTTTTAGTATCGGCGAATAGGACTGATAAAATTTTATCCTTGCTCGCTTCAATCTTTAAAACGCCGACCGGCGATTCCAAAAAAGCTTGAAATATCTTATCCGGCATAACACCTCTATTTTAGCAAAAAGTGGGGAAAATGGAAATTCAAGGGCGTTTGCCCAATAAAAAAAGCCCCGCCACCGTCGTTAAACAGTAGAAGGGGCAATGATTAAATAATCGCGCAAAGGTTGCGGAAAGCCGGAACTCTTTTCTTTCTCCGAATAGGTTCGGATACAATCACCGGCTCTTCTTCCTTTTTTTGAAAAAACAAAGGAATTTTACGGGGAAGAAGGTAAACCGCTTCTGAATTATTTTCTTTAAGGCTTTCAAAGGCTTCTTCCGTATATGCAACCGATAGGCTGACGCCCTGGCAATTTTCCCATGTCTTGCGGCAGAAAACCGCAACCATGCCAACCGGAATTTCTTGCCAGCTTGTATTGAGAGAGATTCTTTTCCCTTGAATCTCGAGCTGTCTCATTACTCCAGGCTCAAAAGTTGATTCTTGGCGCACAAGAACTCCTTTTTTGTTGGTTTATATGATAAATTTCAAATAACAACTAATCATAGTAATATATCACAAACCAATAAAAAAGTCAATGGTTAACTATTTTCTGTGGCCGACAGAGGCTTCCTTATTCTTTGATATTCCAAATAAGTCATAATTATCACAAAAATATCAAACAATGACAAAATAATCAAAAACGGCGAGTGGCCGAACGAAAAACGATAGAGTTGATAAACAATAAACAAAGCAAAGACAGAAATTGCCGCGGGATATGCCCAGAGCCGGTGGCCGAGCAGCGCAACCACCAGAAAAACTTTTATCAGGCCATGAATTAAAAAATAGGCTGACCAAAAAAACTGCAAGCCCGGGGAATAGTTTTGGAAAGAGTGGATTAAATAATTGGCAATAATATCGCGGGGGTCTTCACTGATTTCATTTTGGGTTAAAAAATCTACCAAACTGATGACGGTTGCCGGTCGAAAAGCGATGATCAACAGGCCGCCGACTATCTCGGCAACGCCATTCAAGCCTTTGAGCAGGATGCTCGCGAGAAAGATATTATGCTCGGAAATCTTAAATTTCATATCAGTAATGATAAGTTTTGCCTTTGATAATCGTCGCGGCGCGGTAAATCTGCTCCAATAAAATCAGCCGCGCCATTTCGTGCGGAAAGGTCATTTTTGACAAAGAAAGCTGATTATATTTTTTTAAGACATCCTCGTCAAAGCCCAAAGCGCCGGCAATGACAAAAATAATCTTTCCGTTCGCGCTTGCCATTTTTTCCGAAAATTTCAGCGAGTCCAGCTCTTTGCCGCGCTCATGCAACAAATATATTTCCGCGCCGGAATATTTTTCCAGGGCGCGCGAAATCCTCTCCCCTTCCGCGCGCTTGGCTTTATCGCGGCTTGAATCATTAAAAGACTCGGGGGCCAATTCCTGGATTTTTATCGCCGCATAAGGTTTAAGACGCGTTGAATATTCGGTAATCGCGTTGGCGAAAAATTCATTCTTTATTTTGCCGATGGCTAAAACGATGATTTCCAACATATTAGGGACTGTCGCCGAATGCCGTTTTCGTCATAATTCTCAAATTTTGGTAAATTTATTTGAAAATTTTTCAGCTGATACAACCGTATTACCTGAAAAATTTTGAAATAAATTTCCTCAAAATTATAAAAATTCTGCCAGAAAGAGCATTCGGCGACAATCCCAAACCCAGCTTATCACTTATCTGATTAATTTTCAAATAAATGATTATCATCGCTCGCTTCGCTTGATAACAAAAAAGTCCTGCCAATCAAAGCGGGACTTTAATAAATATTTATTTTATTGGCCTTGCGCCGGCGGGGTTTGAGTTGCAGTTCCCTGTCCGCCTTGACCCTGGCCGGTTCCAGCCGACCGGGCGCCGCCAAAACGGAAATCTCCCGCCTGCACGGTTTTGGCCGTCAGACTGCCGTCGGAATTGGCCGTACCGGTAACCATCACGTTATCGCCGACATTCAAAGCGGCAATCGTGGTTGTCGCCGATTTCATAATCTGCGTGCTGGGCGCCAAGAAAACAATTTCCGATCCGCCAGCGGACAATTTAATCGTCAGGCTCGTATCAGACTTGGAAAGGATGCTGCCGTTGGCAAATCCTCCGCCATTGGCGCCGGTTCGACCGCCAGTGCGGGTGCCAGCGAAATTTCCGCGATTAGTTCCGGCCGCCGAACTGGCAACTGATTTTATCGCAGTCTGCTTTTGATATTGCATCCCGCCGAAAAAACCGCCGCCGCCCGCAACTAAGATCGCGATGATTAAGATGATAGTGTGTTTTTTCATAAAATTGATTATTATTGCTAAATTGTTAAACTGTCACATTGTTGCGCAACGATGATAATAACTTTAACAATGTAACAATTTAGCAATTTAACAATTAGATTATTTTTAGTTGAATAAATAATGCGCCGGGTAATGCCGGCAAAATAAAACTACTCGAATCTCAATGCTTCGATCGGATTTAATTTGGACGCCCGGCGCGCCGGATAATAGCCGAAAATCAGGCCGATCGCCGCCGAAACGCCAAAAGCGAGAATAACCGAGGAAAAGGAAATGGCCGCAGCAATGCCGGCGAACTTTGTCACTAGCAAAGAAATAATCCAGCCCAAAATTATTCCCAACAGCCCGCCGGAAAAAGTCAGCATCACCGCCTCAGTCAAAAATTGAGAATTGATATTGCTTCCTGTGGCGCCGATTGCCTTGCGCAGGCCGATTTCCCGAGTGCGTTCCGTCACTGTCGTCAGCATCATATTCATAATGCCGATGCCGCCGACCACCAAAGAGATTCCGGCGATCGAAGCCAGCAGCGCGGTTAAAGTATTGGTAACCCCGGACGCGGCGGAAACGATATCCGATTGATTCAAGACAGTGAAATCAGCGGCGGCCGGGTCGGAAATCTTGTGCCGCTGCAAAAGCAAATTGGTAATTTCCTGCTGCACGGCGCTCATATCATCGGCATTGTCCGCCTCGACGCTGATCTGGGAAACATAGCTGGCGCCAGCCAAAAAATGCTGATCCGTGGAGATGGGAATATAAATATTATTATCCGGATTATTAAAACCGGTGCCGCCTTTGGCAACGGTGATGCCCACGACTTTGAAAATTATCTGATTGATCCTGATTGATTGGCCGACAGCATTGGCGCCGGCGCCGAATAAATCATCTCTGGCGGTCGGGCCGAGCACCGCCACTTTGGCATCCGAAGCGATCATCTGATCGTTGATAAAAGATCCGGAGTCCATGCTGATATTGTGTACCACCGCGTAATCGGCATTTGATCCAAGAACAGAAGTGTTGGTATTCGTGCCTTTGGCCGTCACCTGATAGCGGCGGGACAGTTCGGGTGAAACGCCAACAGCCTGGGTGATTTGCGCCTTGATCGCATCGGCATCGGCCTGGGTAAGCGTTTGAGCGCTGCCGCGGCCGGCGGAAACTCCGGCGCCGAAATTGCGCTGGACTCCCGGAGTGACGATAAGTAAATTAGAACCGATCGATTGGATACTGGCTTGGATGGAATTCTGCGAGCCTTGGCCGATCGCCACCAGAGCGATAACCGAACCGATACCGATGACAATGCCAAGAATCGTCAGGGCGGTTCTGACTTTATTGCCGATCAAGGCGCCATAGCTTTCTTCGAATAA
>JAQUPS010000004.1:0-37078 GCA_028716485.1 Patescibacteria group bacterium | reverse complement strand
TCGCTGATAATTTTTCCATCCTTGATAAAAATAATCCGGTCGGCATGTTCGGCCACGTAAGGTTCGTGGGTGATCAAGATAATCGTCCGGCCTTTTTTATTCAGCTCCTGGAAAGTTCCCAGCACGACATCGCCGGTTTTGGAATCAAGATTGCCGGTCGGCTCGTCAGCCAAGAGTATCGAAGGATTGTTCACCAGCGAGCGGGCGATGGCCACGCGCTGCATCTGACCGCCGGACAATTGATTGGATAAATGATAAAAATGCTCCTCGTCCAAACCGGCTTGCGCCAAGGCATGCCGGGCGATTTCTTCCCGCTTGGTTTTTTCCAGATTGGCATAAATCAGCGGCAAGGCGACATTGCGCAAAACCGTGGCGCGAGCCAGCAAATTAAAAGCTTGGAAAACAAAGCCGATCTTAGAATTCCTGATTGCCGCCAATTTGTCGTCGGACAAAGTGGAAACATCGATTCCGTCCAACAAATATTGCCCTTTAGTCGGCGTGTCCAGGGCGCCGATGATATGCATCAGCGTGGATTTTCCCGAACCGGACGGACCCATGATCGCCACGAACTCGCCGTCTTTGACTTTAAAAGAGATGTCTTTCAAAACCTCGGTGACAACGCCGCCGTTTTCATAATTTTTATAAATATTTTTACATTCAATCATGACTGTTCTTGCCGGCTTGCGCGGGCAATGTTAAATTCACTATTCTAAAAACCGTTAAATGCGAATTGGAAACATGCGAATAGATATAAAATGGTTGACTAATTTCCTCTGCCGGCAGCCGCGCCGCCGCCGGTAGTGGTTCTGAGTGTTGCGCCACCGCTGAACCCGCCGGCGCCGCGATTGGCGCTACCACCCAAAAGGCTATTCAAGCCGGTGCTGCCGGCCGCTGTTTTGGCTGCCGCGGCCGTAATCGTCTGCGTCACCACCAAATCGCCTTCGTTAACTCCGGAAATAATTTCCGTGTTGGTATCGTCGGCAATCCCGACCTGCACCGGATAATTCTGCGGCTGGCCCTTGGCGTCAAGTTCCTGCGCGTAATATAAATTTCCCTGGGATTTTATTGCCGCGTTCGGCGCCGCCAGAACATCGGTCTTGACCTCCGTAATAATAGAAACAGAAGTGCTCATTCCCGGCTTGACGGCCGGGTCTTGCGTATCTAAACCAATTTTAACGTTATAAGTCACGACGCCCTGGCTGACTGTGCCAAGGGTATCAATGTCGATAATTTTTCCGGTCAGGCTCAAGCCGTCAATCGCGTCGAAAGTCAAAATCACCTGATCGCCGGTTTTCACTTTGGCCACATCAACTTCGTTAAGCGGAATAATCGCCACGTATTGATTGGTAATCAAAGTGGCGATGGATGTGCCGGCCGAAATCTGATCGCCTTTTTGCGGCGTCACCGCGGCAATCTGTCCGTCAAACGGCGCGGTGATAATAGTATTATTGTAAGAATCGACGGCTTGCTGTAATTGGGTTCTGGCTGAAGCGATAGCGGCCAAATCAGAATTGACATTCTGCGCGGTCGGCGGAGCAACCAATTTGGCCAGTTGCTCTTTGGCGGTCTGCCAGGAATTATAAGTTGAATCCACCGAAGCCTTGGCCGAAGCCAATTGCGATTGCGCGGTTAATTTTGCCGAATCCAAAGCGTTTTGCGCGGCCACCACGGCGTCTTTAAAAGCCTGGGCGGCTGTTTGAACGGAGGTAACGCCGGCGTTGACCGTGGAAAGCTGGCTATTGATCGAGGATTTATAAGAATCGATCTGCGCCTGGGTGACATTAGTTCCCGAAACCGTATTTTGCAAAGCGTTATAACAAATATTCAAAGATGTTTGCGCGCCATTCAGGGCATTCACCGCGTCATTAACCGCTTGATCGACATTGGTGTCAGATCGATAAAGTTTGGCATTGCTTAAACTGCTTTGGGCCGTGCCGAGGAGGGTGACGGCATTTTTATAACTATCTTTGGCGCTATTCACCAAGCTGGAATTGAGCGCGCTGAAAACTACCGTAAAATTATCATCAATAAAAATTTTATTCTCCGCGTCCAAAGCGCTCCGGTCGCCTGATAGCGTGTTGTCGATCGCCGAGAGCGCCAATCCTCTTTTATTGGTCGGGTTAGCCGTACTGGTGGTGTCTTCTAAATCGTTAAAAGCATTCTGCGCCTGGGCAACGTTCGTCGCAGTGGTTTGAATGGTGTTTTGCTGGGACAAAACAGCGTTGTTGTAAGAATTTTCCGCTTGCGCAACGCTATTTTTGCTGATATTGATATCGACAGCGGTGGCGCCGGCGATCAAAGTATCGTAATTAGCCTGCGCGTTGGACAAAGCGGCTTTCGCCTGGCTGATAGACGCGATGGCGCTGCGCTGATCGACTACGGCAATCACCTGGCCGGCTTTAACCTGATCCCCTTTTTTAACATTCAAAGCGGTTAAAGTTCCGGAAGTTTGCGGTTTCAGATCAATGCTGTTCAGCTCGGAAATTTGGCCCGAACCGGTTACTGCCGCCGTAATAGTCGTCTTGATAATCGGTGAAGTTACATAGCGAGTTTGCGGAGCGGCGATAAAAAATTTTTGATAGCCATAATAAGCGCCGGCGGCTAAAATAATTATGGCCAGAAAGGTGATAATTTTGTGCGCCGCGATCGCGCTTTTGATTTTGCCGAAAAAAATGTTCATAAAATATTTAACTGATTATTAATGTGAAAATCCATCGTCAATTCTGATTAATTTGGCCTCAATTTCTCCCTGCTCGCCGGGCGCGCCGATGACGACCGCTTGCTCGCCGATTTTAAGGTCGGATAATTTTAAATTATCCCGGCTATTTTTAATTATTGTCTGTTCATTGACTTGCACGGGCATTTCCGTCTGATTCGCCCCCAACAGAATAAAACCGTCGTCATCCACCTCGATAATCTGTCCGAACAATCCGTGCGGATTGACGTAATTCTTATCCCAAAAAGGATTGCGGCCGCCGAAAGGCGTCGTAACCGGTCCGCGCGGGTCGATGAAATTACGATAATAATTTTCGCTCCAGCCGTAGGAAAACTTGGCTTTTTCCAGGCCGACAAAAACGCCGGCGGAAAAAACAAATACCAAAATCACCAGGCAGGCGGCCCAAGTCAAGATAACGCGGAATAATTTGGAATTGATGATTTCTTTGATGTTCATATCTTGATGTGTTTCATTTTGAGATGGCGCAAATCGTGGAATTCGCTCCAAAAATAAAAAACTTTTACCAGGCTGAAAACAAATGCTGTCAAGGCGAGCAAGGTCAGGGCGGCGGAGGCAGCCGGAATCGATTCCAAAATAAGCCAGAAAAAATCGCCCAGATTGGAAATTACGCTATTAAAATCGGAAAAAATCAGAGAAAAAAATTGCGGCAAAGCGGATTGGACGATGTCTTGATGAAGCCTGCCGAATAACGGGACAAAAGCAATCAAGGAAAGTGTGAAACCGGCCAGATAGCCGAAAAGCTTTCTTTTTAGCAAAAGAAGCTTATGTTCATAGTTTATGCGGTTGATAACCCGGTCATACAGATCGGGAGATGGTAATTCGCTCATGCTTTTTATACGAATAATCGCTGATTTTGGTTCAAAATAACCCCAAAAAAAAGAGCCCCGCCGGGCTCATCACGGGAACGCAGAATATCGCGTTCCTACGATTTCTTTCTCTGAAAAATATTTTTCAATGATTTGATCGCCCGGCGGTGGCGAGTTTTTATCGTATCGATCGATTCGCGCAGCACTTCGGCGATTTCCCTGAATTTCAGATCTTCCTGGTAGCGCAAATTAACCGTGCTCTGATAAATCGGCGGCAATTCTTCCACGGCAAAATTAAGCGCCTTGATTCCTTCGTTTCTCTGCAGCGTTTCCAAAACCGACGGAGTTTTATCGGCTAAAGAATCGGCAAATCCCCAATCGCTATCCTTATCGTCCAGCGCGGAAAAGGCAATCGGCCGATTTTTCTTTTTCAGCCAATCCAGACAAACATTCTTAGTAATGGCATAAAGCCAGGTTTTGAATTTAAAATCCGCCTTGAATTTATGGACATTTTTCCAGATTTTGACGAAAACTTCCTGCGCCGCGTCCTCGGCTTCGTCCTTATCTTGCAGATATTTAAAGGCGAATTGATACACCCGCGTTAAATACCTTTGAATCAGCAATTCCAAAGATTTCTCATTGCCTTTGGCGTAATCAGCGACTAATTGTTCGTCGGTTAAAATGCTCATAAGCTATATATAGCACATCTTAAAACTTTTGTGAAACTTTTTCCAATCGTTCTTCGTATCAACTGTCAGAGAGCATAGATAGCGAGCTGCCAACTCTCTGCGGAAAAAACTTCGACCCGTTGGTCGAAGTTTTTTTATTTATAGACGAAACAAGAAAACAATCGCGATGATCAAGGCGAGGGTCAGGCGATACCACAGGAACAAAGAAAAATCGCTTTTTTTCAAATAAGCTATTAATAATTTAATCGCGGCAACGCCAAAGATAGCGGCCGCGATCACGCCCAGCCAAAAAGACAAACTTAAATCATCTTTGATTATTTTCGGCAGTTCCACTAAGAAGGCGCCGATAATCGCCGGCGTGCCGATCAAGAAAGAAAAGCGGGCGGCCTCGGCGCGAGCCAAGCCGATAATCCGGCTGCCGGTCAAAGTGATGCCGGAACGGGAAACTCCGGGAATCAAAGCGATTGATTGAAACAAGCCGACGATGAAAGCCTTGCCATAAGTCATCTCCGCCGGAGTTAAATTTGCTTTGGCTTTTTTATCGGTGAACCAAAGCAGCCAGCCGAAAAAGGCAAAATTAAAAGCGATAAAAAGCGGCGCGCGGATATCCCCGGCGATCTTATCCAGCGCCAAACCGAGAATTGCCGCCGGAATGGAAGCTACGACTATCTGCCACAAAAAATTCGGCGGATATGGCCAGGAAGCATCGGCTTGAATAGCGGATTTCTTGCTAAAACCGTTTTTGATTATTTTCAGCCAGTCTTGCCAAAAATAAATCAGTAAGGCGGCGACCGTGCCGGCATGCAAGGCCACATCAAAGGCCACGCCCTGATATTTCCAGCCGAAAAAATAAGGGATCAAAACCAAATGTCCGGAAGAAGAAATCGGCAAAAATTCCGATAAGCCCTGGACGGCGCCGAGGATAATCGCGTGCAAACTGTTCATGCTATTTTGTATATAATAATTATTTAATTACGATAACACATTGGTCGGAGATTATCAACCGATTTCTCGTAACACATAACTCATAACACATTGGGTAAAAAAAATTCTTCTGCAAATCAACTTTATTCATAACCCACAGTCTGCCAAAAATTGACCTGACGAATTAATTTTTCTTCCTACGTATTAGAGTTACTGGGAGATGCTGTTACGTGTTACGTGCCTACTGATTAATCTGATCAATATCCGCCTGATATTTCGCCGCCGTAGCCACGACATTGTCGCCGTAAAAACGATAAGCGACATTAGTCGAGCCGGAAAAATATTTCATCGCCGCCGCCCATTCCCCCGCCTTACTTGTTCCGCCGTCAGCCGCCAATTTAAGCGACGCGGCTAAAAAAGCGTCACGGATATCCCAAGGGTCGGCTGCCTTGTCGGTGATTGCCGTAATTTTATTTCGATAACCCAGCCAAGTCGAAGGAATGAATTGCGCCGGACCCATCGCGCCGCCCCAGCCGATCTGCGCGCCGCTTTTGCTTTTCATCGGACAAGAAACCGGCGTGATATCGGGATTGCGCCCCAGCTCGCTGGTGATTTGCAGAAACGGCTGGATGTCGCGATCCGGTTTCATTACTACTTTATAGCTTTTAGAAGGCGGGTCGCCCTGCCGGTTGCAAGTGCCGACATTTTTTCCCAAATTTGATTCCTGCGTTAAAATCGCCAACAACATTGCCGGACGCACTCCGGTCTGTCCGCCCGCCCAAGTAGCGATCGCTACCGCCTGGCCAAAAGTTATCTGCTGGCTGACTTCAATCAAACTGTAAATACGATTGCGGATTTCCGCCGCGGCCGCCTTGCTCTGCTTTAACATCGCCTGATAATTCGCCTCCTTGCCCTTGGTTTGCGCCAGTAAAGTATTCTGATCTTGCAAATTCAAACTCAATTGACTTTTTTGCAGACTGACGATTTGTACATAATTCTGTTCTTCCTCCTGCTTAGCCGCCAACTGTTCTTGCGTATTCTGCAAATTCCTTTCGGCGATTTTCAGCGATTGCAAAAGCTGCCCCAGACCTTCGCCGACAACTTCAAAACTGCGCAGCCGATCATAAAAGCTGGAAATATTTTCCGAAGAAATCAAAATATCCAGCGACGAATAGCGATCCAGCTTCCACATCTGCTTGATTATCACCGCCAACTGATCTTTCAAGACTGATATTTTATTTTTATTCAGCAGCGCGTCGGCCTGATTCTGCAGCAGCTGAATTTGGACATCTTCCAGGCGCAGAGTCATTTGTTGGATCTGCAAAGCCAATTGCGCCTGCTTTATTTTTAATTGCTTTATCTTATTGGCCAAAGTGTTTTTCTGCGCGCCGATCTTGGTCAAATCCTTATTATATTGGGCGATTTGGCTTTCAATATCGGCCAGCTGTTTTTGCAGCGCCGCCCGTTGCGCGTCCACCGCGACGATCTGATCGGTATAAATATCGGCGGAAGTTTTTGAGCCGAACAAAAAACACGGCAGCGCCAAAACCAAAATTAGCCAAAAAATTACATTTTTCCCGGTCATATTATCATTATAACATTTTATCCGGAAAAAACCTTGCCAAACAAAAAAGCCCCGACCAGAGGGCTTGAATAATCAATTTAAATTTCCGCCTTATCTGACAAGCTTATAGGAAGCCCAGATACCGATAATACCGCCGACAAATCCGCCGATCACCGAAGTGTAAGAAAAAACTCCGGCGCCCCAAAGCGTCGGCAGATAACCGCCGGCAAATGAGCCGATAACCATTCCAATCATCACGATTTTTTTATCCATATTTTTATTTTATATGCTGGGGGACATGGATTTACCCCTCCGCTTCGTTGCGGGTCATAAACTTCTCATCCATTTCTCAAATTGTAACATAAAACTGGCCTTTTTGGCCAGTTTTATGTTACAAGCTGGGGGACATGGATTCGAACCATGATAAACAGCTCCAAAGGCTGCTGTCCTACCGTTGGACGATCCCCCACTGCGACCGCCGAAGTCCCGCCCAAGCGGGACGAAGGAGGTTCGACGATTTTCGATTTCAGATTTACGATTTATAGTTTTTGCTTATCCGTTCATTATAATAAAAGCACCTGATTGGCGGCGCTTGCTTAAAATATAGGTTATTTTTAAGTTTTTGTCAAAAAGAAACGGTATTTTTTCTTGGACCAGATCGGGCCGGCGTAGGCGACGCCGATGCGGGGCGCGCGCCTTATCATCTTGTCCGGAATTTTTACGCCGCGGTCTTCGAACCAGAGGCTGGTGGATTTGTCAGCCGGCTTTTTATTGAAACTGTGATCAATCTTCAAGAAGCGGGTGAGCTTGCCCGGACCGTCGAGAACCATATTATCCGTGACACACCCCGTCCTGCCGCGGCGGCAGTCCACCCCTCTTATTAGAGGGAAATTAATTATGGCGCTACGGAGCAAGATGGCGGCGGGATAATCTTTTGCGCCGGTAACGATATTGAGCATTTCGTACATACCATAGCAAAGATAGACATAAAAATATCCGCCCGCTCCGAACATAATCGCGTTGCGGCGCGTTTCACCCCGCGAAGCATGCGAGGCTTTGTCGCGCGGACCGTCATAGGCTTCGACTTCGGTGATCATCAAGGCAATTTGTTTTAACCCACCCCGTCCGCGCGGCGCGTCCACCCCTCCCGGGGAGGGGAATTCTCTTATCAAAAACTTCCCCAGCAAATCGCGGGCGACTTGCAGAGCCGGACGAGTGAAAAATTTTTGCGGCAAAATTTTTCTCTTCATAAACTTACTAAACGTCGCAGTCCCCTGGCGGGAGACTGCGACGGAACCAATTTTTAACTTTTAATTTTTAATTGATTTAGGCTTGCGCGTAGCGGCGGGCGGCCCACCAGCCGGCCAGGATATTTATCGCGGCAATCCCGATAAATTCGCCGCCGAAAATTTCCAGGAAATGGCGATTGAAATAATCAACCAGGTTGATATTATAGCCGACGAAAAACGCTTCCAGATACGGCTGCAATAAGCTTAAAAACGGATAAAACAGCAAAATAATAATCAAGACGCCGAACAGGGTGTAAAAAAGCCCGGAGACCAAAAACGGCAAATAGATGAAAGAGTTGGGCGCTCCGACCAGGCGCATAATATTTATTTCCATATTATGCGTGTAGATAGCGACGCGGATGGCGTTAAAGATAACCATCAAGGTGATGAAAATAAAAATGGCGCTCAAAATCAGGCCGGCCTTGGTGACTTTGTCAGTTACGGCGTTTATCTTATCCAGCATAGTTTTGTAATCGGTAAAATTTCGGGAGTCGATAATACTGCTGTCAACACGATCCAATTCGTGAGTCAGATTATCGATTAAATCGGCGTTTTTCGGCTGGATGATCAAGGTGGGTGTCAGCGGATTTTTCCCCAGTTCGCGCAAGGCCTGCAAAATTTCCGGATTGTCGCTGTTGTTTTGCTGAAAAATATTCAGCGCTTCTTCCTTAGAAACATAGGTGACCGACTTCACTTCGCTTAAATTTCCCAACTGCGCTTTTAAAGCAGCGATTGCGGTTTCATCGGCATCGGGTTTAAGATAAAGGCTGATGTCGATTTTGTCTTTTATCGCGCCAACGGCGGCATCGCCGATCACTTTGACCACCAACAGCATATTTATGGAAAAAAGCGCCAAAATCAAAATCATGACTGTGACGATCGACAGCCAGATATTCCTGCTAAGGTCTTGCAGGCTGAATTTAATAATTCGATAAAGCGAAAGAAAAAACATATAGTATTTAAAGAAACCCACCCCGGTTGCGAGGCGCAACCACCCCTCCTGGGGAGGGGAATAAATTTAAATTCGCAATTATAATAGATACTTTCCTCTCTCCCGGTCGCTGACAATGCTGCCATTATCGATGGTGATCACTCTTCTGTTGAGGCGGTTGACGATCTCTTTGTTATGGCTGACCAAAACAACGGTCGTGCCGAACTTATTGATGTGCGAAAGCAAGTCGATGATCTCGTTTGCATTGATGGCATCCAGATTACCGGTCGGCTCATCAGCCAAAAGCACTTTCGGGCTGTGTACCAAGGCGCGGGCGATGGCGGCGCGCTGTTTTTCTCCGCCGGAAACTTCGTGCGGATAGCGATCCATCTTATCTTCCAGCCCGACGATTTTCATGACGCGAGGAATGATATCTCTGATCCTTTTTGAAGATTGGCCGCAGACTTCCAAGGCAAAAGCCGTATTTTCAAACAAAGTTTTTTTGGGCAATAATTTAAAATCCTGAAAAATCACGCCGATTTGCCGGCGCAGGTATGGCACTTCTTTATTGCCGATATCAGTGATATCCCAGCCGCCGACCACTATCTTTCCTTCATTAATCTTTTCTTCGCCGATCATCGCTTTGACCAGAGTGGTCTTGCCCGAACCGGACACGCCGACGATGGAAACGAATTCGCCCGGTTTGATATGTAAATTCACGTCCTTTAGGACTTGAATTTCGGGAGTATAAGATTTGTAGACGTTAAATAATTTTATCATAATAAATTAAATTCGAAGCACTAAATCCTAAATCCGAAACAAATTCAAATGTTCAAAATCCAAAATTCAAAACGTTTTTAATTTTTGTCATTTGGATTTCGAATTTGTTTAGAATTTAGAGTTTAGGATTTCGGATTTTAAAAGTCCGCGGTATTCAGTCCGCCAGCCAGCGGATTTCGTAAATTCAGATTATTTTATTTTCCTCAAGCCGTATTGGATCAGCTCTTGGATTTCCGCCAGACTTTGCATTTTGGTAGTGGCGCCAAAATCCACCGCAATCAGCGCTTCTCCTTTCGGACCAGCCACCCTGGTCATTAAATTATACTGGTCCAGATAGCCGGTTTTGGAACCGGTAACTTTTAAATTATTGGCGGCGGCGAAAACTCCGTCGCGGATAAAATTATTGGTATTAGTGAGCGTATGCTTCTTCTTGGTGTTGATGGTGGTAAAAGAATATTTGGGAGTAACGCTGATTTTCTGGATTACCGGGTTCTTGAATATTTCTCTGGTAATTATAGCATATTCCCGGGCAGTACTCACGTTTTGCGGCGAGAGGCCGGTTGGTTCGATAAAATGAGTGCTGGTCGCGCCGATGGCGGCGGCATAAGTATTCATTTGAGCGATAAAAACATCGCGGGAAAGGCCGGAAACTCTGACCAAGGATTCCACGGCATTATTGGCTGACCCGACCAGAGCGGAATAAACCAGATCGCCGATGGTCATCGTATCGCCATCATTAACCGTCAATCTGGCTGATTCAGCCGGCTTGCAATATTGATAATTATATAATTCGTCTTGTTTCTTATAGCTGACGACCGTATTCAAAGACGGATGCTGATCGAAAAAAACTTTAATCGCGACCAACTTTGACAAGCTGGCCAAAGGCAAGACG
This sequence comes from Patescibacteria group bacterium, assembly GCA_028716485.1. Lineage (GTDB taxonomy): Bacteria > Patescibacteriota > Patescibacteriia > Patescibacteriales > WJLG01 > JAQTUZ01. Next base: position 26,466 of record JAQUPS010000004.1, on the reverse strand, counting down.
GCGGCAGAATTTTTTTCCCAAATCACGTTTCCGGTTTGCTCGTCGATGGCGATCGCCGAGGCCGCCTTGATATCCGGTTCAGCCATCGCTCCTTTTTCGGAAACCCCCAGGACGCGGCCGTTGCTATCCGGCGCCACGTAAAGCGGCTGAATCCTGACATTGATCACGCCGGCGCCGCGGCTCGCGATTTTTTTAAAAGCCACCGCGTCTAAATCTAAAATGCGATCGGGAAATTTATCTCGCTCCGGACCGAAATCATTAATGGTAATATCGACTGATTTATTGTTGTCGATGTTATAAACGCGCAATTTTGAACCCTTGGGAAAATCCACCGAGGCGGCGAAATTTCCTTTTTTATACGCATACCAGCTGGATTTACCGACAACTAATACGGCCGGATCGCTAAAAACCGCCACTTGCGCGTAGGGCAAAAATATCTTGGCCGTAACGATTTTTTTTTCCGGATCATCAATCGTCGGCAATTCTCGCCAGGATTGGAAATTTTTATCGTAAAAATATATTCTTTTGTAATACTGGCTGCCGCCGTCATAGCCGATTGTCAGAGTAATCGGCTTTTTATTGTCGTAAACCGGATTGTTGCTTAAATCAAATTGGTAAGTCGGGCTGATTTTTTCCAATTTCCACGGCGTGGGCAGATCGCCAGCAATAAGCCGAGCTTCGATCCGAGTGGCGCCAGCCAAAGACTTGGGCGGAAAAGAAACGGTAAATTTATTATCGGCGGTTGCCAAGGCATAGCCTTTGGCGGCCGCGCCGGCATCCAGATCAACGCCAACCGCCGGCGTATCGGTCGCCTCAACGGCCGCGTTTGAAGTTGCTAAAACCGCCGTAGGAATAGCCTGAACAGCCGCCTGAACCAACATCGGCGCGGCCGAAACTCCGCCGCCGTCAAAAACAATCCCTTCCTCGGCCAAAGCCGGCAGAGCCGCGAAAGTTAAAAGTAAAAAGTTAAAAGTTAAAAATAATGTCGATTTTTTCAACATAATGACGTCTTGCCTTGATTTTATAAATATTTAATGATACTTTTATAATACCAACTATTCGTTATTATGGAAAGTTGCGATTTTTCACTACAAATTTCGAATTTCCAATTTCAAATTTCCGTTATTGCCGATGTAGCTCAACTGGTAGAGCAACGGTATCGTAAACCGTAGGTTACCGGTTCAATTCCGGTCATCGGCTCAGATTTTTCAAATCTCAATTTTAAATTTAAAATTGGAATTTTTAATTTATTTTAAAATTTTGATTTGTAATTTGAAAATTATCCGTGTCATTGTCCGAAGAAATAATTCCACCATTTCCTGATGTTGGAATTTTTTTTGTCAGTGTTATCGTTCGCCGAGCCGCCGTTATCGAGCTGGCTGTTCAGGCCGGAATTTTCAATCACCGCCACGTGTTCGCCCGGCATTTTCAAACCCAAATTCAGCCGGGCTTCTTTTTCGGCGAATTGGTCGGACTGCAGATACGTTTCCAGCTTGGCCAGATCATCATTGCTTGATTGCAGGCTGGCGATTTGCTTTTGCAGATCAACTATCTCGCCATTGACGGCAAAACGCTGGCGGGCATTTCGATAAACCGGCAAAATGATCATGGCGATCACAATTAAACAAACCAAGGTAAAAAAATATGGAGTTAAAAATAATCCGGTGAAAAATTTTCTTTTGTTATTTTTTCGAAGCATTTGACGAAATTATAAATTTGAAATTCGATATTTGATATCGCGCCGGTTATTCCTATTTTCAACCCCGAATTTCTAATTTCGAATATCAAATTTCCGTTTTTCTTGTTTTGGGCGTGACCAGAAAACCCATGTATTTGCCGAACATCAGGCGGGTTTGCGCGTCGAGCGCGGGAAAAGCGCCGAAGAAAATAATTCCCAAGGGAAGCAGTAGCCATTCCAAAACAATCATCACTCGCTTGAGCCGGCTGACCCCGACCGGACGGCGCGGCATCAGCAGTGAAGAAACAATCGCCGAAATCACCAAGCCGGACATCGAGAGCGTCATCAGAGTTTTGGTGACATTGGGCAGATTGCCCGAGATGACCATGCCGTTGAAAGCCTCGCCGCCGAAAAACAGCGGCAGCCAGCCGACCACGCCGATAATCAGCGCGTTGGTCGCCCAAGAATGAAAGCCGTAAACCTGAGTGAAAATTTTATCCAGCGCGTCGCGCTTGGGCAGATTTTTCCAGCGCTTCACCGTATTGAAAATCAAATAAGGAATATTCTCCACTCCCCAGCCCCAGCGGCGCTGCTGCTTGTACAAGCCTTTCATCGTATTCCAATTGTCCTGCACCATGATCGAATCCATCGAAATCGGAAAAAAAATCGGCTCGGCCCGGTAATCGCCGTTATAGTGAAAATAGCAATGCCAATAAATCCGGGAATCTTCGGAAACCATCGTCGTCGACCAGAAGCCGATATCCACCAAAGCCTGCCAGCTCATTGAATGGGAAGAATAGGTGGCCAGCTTGTCCGGGCGGATCTGCTGCATCATCTGCCAAAAAGTATTGGAGGAGGCGGCGACGCGCGAGAAGAACGGCACTTCCCAGACATTGTTATGATAAAGCGGCACGGGCTGATAGCTGACGCGATAGGGCTTGGTGAAAGTCAAGAAATAATAAGAGAGGCAATAAAAAAATCCCGGATAAACAACCGTGTCAGCGTCAAAAACGCTGACCAAAATTTTATCATAAGGAATTTTTTCTTTATCGATTATTTCCTCCTTGACCCGACGGGCCGCCCAGGTCTGATTGGCGCCTTTGCCCTTAAGCTCTCCGACGATGCCGTCCGGATGAATGGCGACGAAAAAATCGCGGAACTTGCCGGTAAATTCTTTTTTTAGTATTTCCGCTTTGTCCAATCCGTTTTGCCCTTCGCGCTCCTCGATCGCCAGAACGAAAATTATGTTTTCCGCGGGAAAACCGTCATCGACGATGGATTGGATGCTGGCGCGCAAAACTTCCGCCGATTCAATGAGCGTCGGCATAATTATCAAATGGACGATATCGCGATAAATGAAGCCCGCCCTGGCCAGGCTATCGGCCGGCAATTTATCATTTTTCCCAGTGATCAGCTCCTCGCATCTGCGGCGCCAATCAATCTGGCGCATCTTCTGAATCTTGAAATACGAAGCGAAAAGCATGATTCCCAGATAAAGCACGAGCAAGAGCCAGTAAACATCGAAAGCGATGATAAAATAGGCCACCCAAACCGGCTGGAAATAAGAAAAAATAATTACAATCAGCAAAGTTCCCCAGGCAAAAGCGCCGGGAAAAATTTCCAGCAGGCGGTAAAAAATCCGGTCGCCTCCGGTCAATTCAGTCGCTTTGCCGATTTTTAAGTAATCCATATTAAATTATTATTTTACCACTTTTTTTAGAAAAAAGTGGCACAAAAAATCGCGCGCTGGACAAATTTTGGGACGCTCCGCTATGAAACCTAGCAAAATTTCGAACTCGTCGGCACGGCGCCTCCTCAAACAACGAAATTTTGCACGGTTTCTACGCTGCGCGTCTTATCCAAAATTTTCCAATGCGCGCTATGGAAAAATTTATTCATCTGTTAAAAAATAACCAACTTATTTTTTTGACCGCCTAATCAACTAATTGGCCGATCCTCTGCCTCTAATTTTTCGTCAGTTTCGTTTTAAACATGGTAGCGCCGAAAAAGTATAATATATAGTAGCCGGCCATAAACGCCAGCCAATTGCGGAAATAATCCCAGCTCGTCATATACCTTAGCAAATTTTGGAAAATTGCCAAGGGATGAATAAATATATCCCAGCTATTGAATCGTTCGGTCAAGCCGAATAAGACCCCCAGAGCCAGCGCGGGGATGATAAGCAAGGTTATCATTTTAGCAGTCCGTTGATTGAATATTTCCGCGAGCAAGGCGCGCATTTGGCTCAAATAGATCACTAAAAACGCCCAGCCAAAAACGCTGTAAACAAAAAAGAACATTATTTCCCAAGCGCCGTTAACGCAAACGTTGACAAAAGAACCGGGCGGGCAATAGTCCAGCAAATGGCGAATATCAGCAATCAAATAAGCGGCATTGGGCAAAAAAATTAACCAGAGGAAAAAAAATATCGCGGCTAAAATCTTTTGCCCATTTTTTTCAAACTTGGTCCGATGCCAATAAGAGGAAAAAAGCAGAAAAAAACCGAAGGGCGCCATCGCCAATACCATATTCCAGACCAGCATTACGAAAGTAATTCCGTTGACGGAAAACAGGCTGAAATTATCGATAATATTCTTGATGCTAAAAAAAGTCATATCTCAATAGAACAAAGAACATAGAGCATGGAACATCCGGACGCGAATGCTCTGTGTTCTATGTTCTTTGATCATTGTTCTATTTATTCAAACACGATATCCTCCCCTTCCGCCAAATCTTTGTCGGAATTTTTTTCCGCGGCTGCCGGCGCCGGCTTAAAACCGGATTTCACCGCTTCTTTCAATTTGGCGAGCGAAACATAGCCTTCATCTTTATCAGCGCCGGAAACCGCGCCTTGCTTCAGAAGCGCCGAAGGTGAAATCTGAGAAAGATCGACTCGGCCTTTTTTTTCCGGACGCCGCTCTGAAAATCCGTCGCGCTTTTTCTTTTTTAATTCCGACAGGCAGTTTTTGCAGTAAACCGGCCGGGAGCTATCCGGCTTGAAAGGAACTTTCGTGTCAGTTCCGCAGGAAGCGCACTTGGCATCGTAAAGAACTCCGCCCGCTTTCGGCTGTTCTCTCCTTTCCGGCCTTTCCGGCTTGTCGGCTTTGGCGGTGGCGGTTTCAAATCTGGGCACAAAATTAGGACGAGTTTCAATTCTTGATTTTTCCAGACTCGGTTTGGAAAAATCAGCGGCGGATTTTATTTCCCTTCCCGGCGCGGCCGGCGGCCTGGCCGGCTCTTCGGCAAAATGAATTCTCATTATTTCCTCCTCGACTTCCGCCTGCGGTTTGGCGAAATTTTGCCGCGTCCATTGCACCGCCTTGTCCAAATTATTCGTCCGCTCCGCGTCTGACAGCGGCGGCAAGCCTCGGGCGGAAAAAGGCGAGGAAGCCACGCCGTCAATCATTAATTTAATATAAAACTCATATTTGGGAAGATTAAGAATATCCTCTTCCTCAAAAATCGGCGCGAATTCCTTGACCAATTCTTCGGCATCGACGGCGCCGACGCGGAAAGCGACCAACGTGCCGACGTTGCCGAACACGGCCGCTTTCACTTCATCGGTAAGCTGCTCCATATATTGATGGGCGATGATCAAGTTCAAATGATATTTCCGCGCTTCGGACAAGATCGTCGCGAAAGATTCGGTGCTGAAATTCTGGAACTCGTCGATGTAAAGATAAAAATCTTTTCTTTCCTTTTCCGGAATGTCCACCCGGCTCATCGCCGCCAGCTGGATTTTGGTGATCATCATCGCGCCCAAGAGCGCGGAATTATCTTCGCCGATATGCCCTTTGGACAGGTTCATAATCAAGATTTTTCCCTGATCCATCACTTCGCGGACGTCGATCGAGGAGCGGGTCTGGCCGACAATATTCCTGATCAAGGAGCTGGATAAAAATTGGCCGACTTTGTTTTGGATCGGCGAAACCGCTTCGGAAGCGAATTTATCGGCATAGCTGGCGAATTCTTTCAGCCAGAAAGATTTGACCACCGGATCTTTCACTTCAGCCATGACTTTTTTGCGGTAAGCCTTGTCGGAAAGCATCTGAATGACCGAGAGCAAGGTGGAATTGGGATAATCCAAAACCGCCAAGATGGCATTGCGCAAAATATATTCCAAGCGCGGCCCCCACGAATCGGCCCAAAGTTTCTTGAACACCCCGACCAAACCGGAAGCGACCAGATGCCGCACTTTGATATCGACCGCTTCGACGATATTGAACGCGATGGGGAAATCAGTATCGGACGGATTGAAATAAATGACATCCTTGACCCGCTCGGCCGGAATATATTGCATCACTTTTTCCGCCAGATCGCCGTGCGGATCGACCAGCGCCACTCCCCGCCCGGCGCGGATATCGGCGACGATCATATTTTCCAAAATCGTCGACTTGCCCATGCCGGTTTTTCCAATCAAATACATGTGGCGGCGGCGGTCGTCGGTCTTGATGCCGAATTTCAATTTCCGGTTGCGAAAAGTTGTTTCGGCAAAAGTGGTTATCTCGCTATTTATCATACATTTATACAAAAGGTAAATTTTCCGGCGGCGTTCCTTTATCATCTTCTGTTATTTTTTCGGTTGTTGGCGGTTCCGCCCGCCTGGCAGCCGGCTTGTTTCCGACCGCGGCCGATTCTTCCAAATCTCCCAAAAACAGCGGCTCGGCTTTTTCTTCCCCGACGATCTCTTCCGCCTGCGGCAAAGTCATCGGCGGTTCGGCTTTGCGGCCCGGCGCTTTCTGGATCATCGGCGCCTTAACCGTGCCTTCATTGGGGAAATGCCAGATAGTCGCCAGCTCTTCAACGTTAAAAAGTCCGCGTTTGCGCCCGGCGACAGTATCGCGGTTGATATAATTTCTCAAAATCCTGTTTTTTCTGGCGTTCAGATGGCCCAAACGGAATAAATAGGCCGTGGAAGTCGCCGTCTTATCCATATCCGGCTTCAAATTATTCGAATCAAGCGCCGCAAACTGTTTCATATAGCCGACAATGCCGCCGAAAGATTTAGCCTTATTGAATATTTCTTTTTCCGCGATATAAACAAATCTGATTTTAAACTCGAAAGCGATTTTGCCGGATTTTTTCTCAATGCCTTCCACTCTTTTTTTCTGCTTCGGCTTCAAATTCATCATTTTCAGCGCGTCATCTTTCTTTTCGATTTTTTTGGCCGGCTCAACCGGAGCCATCACGGCGCTGCTCGCCGCGGAAATGATCCCCAAGGCGGCATCGGCTCCATAATGCAAAATATTCTTGTTAAATTTGGCTTTCTCCCCCAAAATCTTGCTCACCTCTTTATCCAAATCATCAATCCAATCAAACCCGGTCGGAATCACCAAAAGCTGCAGCCAAAAATTCTCGCCCGGCCGCATGCTGGAACACAGATCCATCAGCGCGGCCATCGGATCTTTAAAATGCGTTTCCGGCTCCCCCATCATATGCTCGAACTCTTCGTAAGTTTTGATCGGATAGGCCTTGGGCATGGTCTGAATGAATTCGGCTCCCACAATATCATATTTGTCATTCGGAAACCGGACATCTTGGAAAGCGGTGGCGTAATCATCGACTTCGGTTATTTCCGCGTCCGGATATTGGGCATAGATCGCCGACTCGACCAGATCGCGCTGGACAATCGGCGTGCGGATCAAAAATTGGGTATAGCCGCCGGTGCTGATAATTTCAAAAGAAAAACCCATTTGGAATTTACCTTCCCAGTATTTTTCAATCAGATTGATCGTGCCGTGCGCGCCGCCCAAATAGGCGAATAAATTTTCCACGGCGCGGGGCGACTGTTCGTTGCCGCGGGGAATGTCGATTGCCAAAAGCGTATACTTGGCATTCTTGGCCGCCCATTGGCTCTGACGGTAAAAAATCCAGAGCTCAAACGCCCCCCAAAGGAAAGCCATCGCCACCGGAATCCAGCCGAAATAAAAAAGCGCCTTGGCTAGAATCACATCGGCCGGCAAGCTGAAAAAATTCAAAATAGGCGTAAAATCGATGACGATATTCATTGGTTAAATTTATCTCTCTATATAATATTTTAACATTTTTTTAAGTTTTATTCAAACGAAAAAGAGCAAAGAGCATGGAGCATAGAGCAAACAGCATTAAATGCGTTCTGTTCTTTGCTCGATGTTCTAATGTTCTAACGAACAGAATCCTAATTCGCATTTTAATCCAACGGCCGGATCACAGGCATAGCCTTTGCCGGAATTGGCAAGACAGCAAGGCTGATTGGCTTGGCCGCAGCGTTCGCAGGTTTTGCCGGCAAATATCTGGCCGGGCAGGCATTTATCACCGGTCGAGCAAGGGAGATTGCCGTCAAAGCCGCAGCTGGCGCAAATATTATTCCAACACTCAGACCGCTCGCCTTCCTTGGATAAACATTTATTCGCGCCTGGGCAACATGGCCCGCCGGTTATTCCGCACTCGGCGCACTTATTATCAAGGCAGATCAAATCGGGCTGGCAGCTTGCCCCGGCGGCGCAGCAAGACTGATTTTTGTCCCCGCAAGCGGAGCAAAGGCCGTTGACGCAGACGGCATTGCCGTTGCATTTATTTCCGGCGCAACAGAATTCATCATTGCTGCCGCAAGCGCAAGCGTCATTGCAATAATTTCGCGCCGGATCATTGGGGTCAACACAGCACTGCTGGCCATAAGTGCAGGCGGGCGTTGTCGCGCAGCATTTCAACTTGTCAAAACCGCAATCAGTGGCCAATAAAACTTCCGGAACTTTACGGCCGGCAGCCTGATTATTTTTCGCGCAGGCAGGCAGCAAGACGATTAAAAAAAACAATAATACCGGTAATAGTTGGCGTTTATTAAGCATTGGATAAAATTAAGTGATTATACTCTCTGTTCTTTGCTCTATAATACGTGGTATAATACAACTATACAGCTAATCTAAGTATTTTTCAAAGCTAAAACCCCTATTTGTCGTAGGGGGAGAGGAGGGCTTTTCCCATGCTTAAAGCCCGTTTGAAGGCGCTATTTATTATTTTAATAGCCCTGTTTATTATTTCGGCGATAAAACCGGCCAGAGCCGAAGACTTTTATTACCGCGGCCCCAAGTTGAACCCGCAATCCGCCAATTCAGCTCTTTTTTTGACCCCGGTGAGAGAAAAAACCGGCGATTCCCTCACGCTGGATCTGGTGGTTGATCCGGCCGGCGAAGAAATCAACACGGTAAGCGCGGAAATTTCCTTTCCGACCGACAAATTATTTTTAACAAATTTGAGCAAAACCGATTCTTTTTGCTCTTTTTTTGTGGAAGAAAAAATTGATAATAATCTGGGGGAAATAAAAATCAGCTGCGTCGCTCCCTATCCGGGCACGGACAAAATGAGCAATGTGGTTTCGTTGACATTCAAACAAATCGATTCCGGCGCGGCCGAGCTTAGTTTAAGTCCTGATTCGTTGGTTTTAGCCAATGATGGTTATGGCACGAATGTGTTAAAAGATTTAAAAGGACAAACAATATATTGAAATTAGAGATTGGGACGACAAAATAGTTTCTTAATCCCCCGAATGATCTCATAAAAAAACACCCCGAAAGGTGTTTTGTTTTGCGTATATTTATAAAATTCCAAATTTCTAATCTCAAATTTCCAATTTCTGAAAATCATTTCAATATCTTCTCCACATCCCTGACTTCTTTAAGGATTTTTTTATTGGTGTCGTCAATCTTGTCTTCCAGCCGTTTTTTCAGTTCGCGCCTGCCCTCGACCCGGCCCAGAGCGGAAATTTCCGCGTTAATCGTTTGTTTGAGCGAATTCATATTTTTCTCCAGTACATCCTCAATCTCCCAGGTTTCTTTCTTTAATCTTTTCCGGACAATTTCCGCCAGCCAAACCAGCAGCAGAATTATCAGCACGATCATGAATATCAAGGACACCAAGACCGTAAAATAGTTGACCACGAACGATCCAATTTTGGTAAAAACAGGCGGAGTGACCAAAAAGCTGATTTTGGCGCTTTGTTTGCTCTTCAAGCCATTGGGATTTACCGCCTCCACCCAGGCGGTATAACGGCCGTTGGCATAGCTCTTCTCGATCACCTCGAACCAATTGCCGTCATTGTCGCTTTTGACGCGGGAAAGTTCCGGCTGAGCCTCGCTTTCCCCCTGAATATAAATATTGATGGAATTATCGGGGTTGGCCGCGCCGCTGATGAAGAATTTATCGCCCGGCGTTATCTCGGCGGAATAATTTTTAATCACCGGAGTCGCCACCGCGGTTACCTCAAAAGTCAGATTGGCCATCGTTTCGTTGCCGGCTAAATCAATCGCCTTGACCGCGACCGTATGCGAACCAACCGCCAAATCGGTCAATTTATAAGAAGTTTTATCCGGCGTCAAAACAATCGGCTGAGCCGATAGGCTGTCGATTAATATTTCATATTTATCCAGACCGGATAATTCATCCATGGTTTGGAAATATAAAGTCGGCCAGTCATTGGGGTCTTCCTGCTTTACGGTGAGGGTAAAATCGGCCGGCGGGGTGGAATCAATGTTCACGCGGAAATGGCCGGGCGTGCCCCAGCGGCCCTTATCGTCTTTGACTTTCACATGAATATACCAGCTGCCGTCATGCTCCACGGTGTATTGTTTGCTGTTAAACAAGCCATCGGAAACCGGGCCTGGTTCGGTATTGGCGTTTTGATCAAAAGCAATACTGACGCCGGTGGCCGCTTCCGGCAATTTCCAGGAAAAATTAACCGTCTTTTCTTTATACCATTTGGTCTGGTCGGGATGAGTGTCGGAACTTATTTCCGGCCGATTATAAGCGGCTGTTTCCACCGGCGCCGGAGTTAGCGCTGCCGGAGCCGGAGCGGGCTGATTCGGGGTCGGTTGCGGTATGGGAGCTTCCACCTTGGGGGTGATGGTAAAACTGGCCGAACCCATACTGGTTAAAATATTCGTTCCCCTGCCGTCGTTGGCCAAAAGGTCTCCGGAAGAAAAATTAATCGCCGCCGTCCCCAATTTGATAGCCTGAAAAGTGATGACGCAAACCGTGCCGCCATTGCCCGTATAGCCGGGACGGGGCACGCCGCCGCCGAAATCAATCGTTCCCGCCGATGCCGAAAAAGCCGGCTCTTCGGTCCACAAACTGAAAACCGAACCTTTACTGATGCCGACTACCTTGATCAATGACTTATCATAAGTAAGCGACGCCTGCCCGGCATTGACGCTTTGGCCGCCGGTGCTGATCTTTACGGCCACGGTAAATTTACTGTTAAGAATTTGCGTTCCGCTTGAAGGCGACAGATAAATCGACGCGCCCGCGGCAAATGCCGGTGTCGCTAAAAACGCGCCAGCCAAAAATAAAGCGAGTAATAAAAGAGAGTAAAAATATTTTTTCATATCCCCTTGTTTCGGAAGTCGGACATCGGATTTCGGATTTCGGATTAATAATTACTTTCCGACTTCCTATATATTATACCCCTGTTCTAATGCCGGAGCAAATTAAATATGCCAACCAAAAGTTTACTCAAGTTTAATCTTTGGTTTCATTTTCCGCCTGAGGAAAACAATAATCGGCGTTAGCGCGAAAATAATCACCAATAAGCCGCCAGCGCCGAAAATAATCGGCGGCCAATTGATCGGGCGGGAGCTGGCAAGCGATTGCCGGATGGCATTATCAAATTCAACAATCCGCTCGTTGCCGGCGCGGTCAACGGCTTTAACTTTAATCACGCTGTTCAAGGATTGATCCTTAAGGATATACGGTGACACGGACTTTACCCAAACCGGCGGCAGCGGTTCTTTGATTTGAAAAATTTTTCTGATGAATTCGGCAAGGACGTTGATCTTTTTTTCCTGTAAATCGCCGGCTTTGGTTTCCAAGATTTCATAATGGTCAACGCCGGTCTGTTTGTCCACTGTGGAAAAAACCACAAAATATTTGCCCCCGGCGATGCGCGGACTGTTGTCAATCTCAATGGTAAACGGCTCGGGGGGGGTCTTATCGGCCGCGACTTGCTCCGCCCAGGCATTGGTCGTCGAGGTGATGCTTTCATCAATTTGTAAAACCGCTCCCTGGACATTAATCGGCGCTTCGGTGCCGTTACCATCATTAAGGAAAGCCTGTGTTTCCGAACTAAAATCAATTTTGGCTTTGTGGAAAAGAACGGGCTTCTTGGGAGTAAAAATCAGCGAACCGACAATATTGCTCTCGCCCGGATCGCCATTGATGACGCCGCAATAACCGCCGGGCAGTCCGCCGCTGAAAATAATTTTTCCGTCGCGGTTGATTTTTGCCAGAGAATCTTCGCCCGGCTGCTGCAGCCAAAGAGACAAGAACGATTCGCCGGAATTAAAATCCTTGAATTCAAGAATGTCGGAAGGAAAAGTTATGCCGACTTGCGCGACGTTGACGCACTCGCCGCCGGCCACGCCGATTTTTACTTTCAGCTCGATCGTCTGATTGAGCCCGATGATTGACGACGCCGGATCAAGATAAAAGGTTGCCGCCCGGACGCTTAGCGGAAGAATGCCGGCCAATAAAACAAAAATCAGCCCCAAAAAAATTTTTGCAGTTGGAAAATTGGAAAACTTAACGACTTTGAATTTTGCCATATTTATTTAATTTTTAATTCTTAATTTTTAATTGATTGTCAGCCTGTCCAATAAAACATCATGATGGAAAAATCAGCCAGGCCGACCTTGCCGTCTTTATTGATATCGGATGTTGTATCAGCCGTTCCCCAGTTATAAAGCAAGATGGAAAAATCCACCAAATTAACCGAACCATCGCAATTCAGATCGGCTATGCCGCATTTGCCTTTTTCCGGTATATTCTTGCCGACATAAAAACTGACGGTGCGGCTGAAATTACTTTCAATAACTCCACTCGGGCTCTGCAAGTGGATTAAAGCTTTGGCGGTATGAAAATCTTCGGCCAAAGCCGCCGTATTAAAAACCAAACTCCAATCGCCGAGCGTCCCGCTGGTGGTGGTGGCCACTCTTTCCAAATCCGAATTGACGTGCACGGCGATATCGACGGCCGGGGTGCTCTTGCCGAAAATTTTCACATCCTCCCCCTTGTTCACCTGGTTCTTGTCAACATCAATGGTCGGCGAAAGATAAACATTTTCGATAGTCGTAACTGATTTGGAAGCGGCGCGAAAAGTCAAAGTAAGCAAGGTGGATTTTAAGCCGCGCTCATCGTCAGTCCAAAGGCCGAAAGTGGAAACGCCGGGAGTGATATCGCCGCTTTGAAAATGAAAATCGCCCTTAGAGTCGGCTTTAACGATGCCGGTAACAGTGCCGTCAATCAACACGCGGACTTCGCGGTTAGGGTAACCGTTGCCATTGATAATAACGATAGTCTGATCAGGCGGAATCTTTGTTCCGGACACATAGCCGAAAGTCCCGCCGCTGGAGCCGCCGGAAGGCGGATTGTTGCCAGGCGTCGGCAGGATGCCGATCATGCTGCAACCGCTTAAATCAAGCCGGCAGTCGGGAGTACAGCGCAAAGAACCGGTTGTGTATCCGTAATTCACGCAATCGTTGCTGCCGCCAAAATCCGTGCCGTCGCATTCTTCCAGCGTTTGCTTATGATTATCGCCGCAAGTGTAGCAGGTGGAGGTGGAATAAGCCAAGCAATCGCTGGCGCAAGTGAGCCGGCCGCTCGCAAAAGGCAAGCCGGAATATCTATCGATAAAATCATGGCAGGTCGTAGTGCCGGTATTGGGCAAAGTTACGGGGGGATTGCCCGGATCGCAAACTTCATAATACGGGTCAATGCTGCCATCGCCGCAAACCAGCAGAATTTCCACCGAAGTTGTCACGAAGTTAAAAGTATCGGCCTGAACCGGAAAAATTTTTTCCCCCATCCGGCCGCCGGAAAACAAATTAAAATTCAAAGCTAAGCCGAACAAACAAAAAAATAAAATCAACGGTATTTTAGAAAAATGATTGAACATAAAAAATCCGAAACTATGAAAAATTATAATCAGAGCGCCCCCGAGATTAAATTCGAAATCCTAAATTCGAAACTCTAAACAAATTCAAAATCAAAAACATTTTGCCATCAGGAGAATAGCAACCTTTGGATAAAATTTTGGATTTCGCGCTTCGGGTTTGTTTCGAATTCAGGATTTAGAATTTCGAATTTTCAGGAAATATCTTAGAGTTATTATAAAAACTAAAAACTGTTCTCTGAAAATGCTTCATGATTATTCCTTTTTATCTTCTTCCTTGTGCTTTTCCGCCTGCCTGGCTATCCACTGCCAGAATTTTTTATTAAGCGCCTTGAAAAAATTAATCATCGCGCTCCAAACCGGCTTGGTCGGCAGCAAAATCAGCCAAATGAAGAAGCGCCAGAACCTGACTTTGATCAAAATCGCGATTATCGCCAGCGCGATAAGAATCAGCGCCGCCGCGACCAGGTAAGGCCAAATGCCCAAATTATTGCCGCCCAAAACGCCCGGCTCGGCGATGGTAAAAGCTATTTCATAATAATTGACGATTTCCTGTTCTTTGTAAATTTTAACTTTGGTCCAGTATTGTCCGGCCGGCAGGCTGGTCGGGAATTCGGCCGTAACCACCGCGGTGGAAAAAGGATTGATTTTTTTGATTGATTTGTCAACGCTGGACTGAAGCATTCTTTGCTTGTTCAGATCCCAAACTTCGATCGCCACTTTTGACGGCGCGATTTTGATATTACCCTTATTCTCGATATTCATCACGACTTTTATTTTATAAAAAAGCCGGTTAAAGATCGGCGACCAAATTTTCCAGTTCCAGGGACTGCCCAAGCGCTCGAAATCGGGAAGGGAAACCAATCTGACTAAAAAGTCCGATTGGTAAACATTGGTAAGGGCCAAATCGATATCGACTCTGGCTCCCAAAGCGATGGATACGCCGCCGGCTCCGTTTCCCGCCGGAGCAACTTTAATATCAATGCTGCCGGTGTAATTCCCCAGTTCCGCGCTTTTGGGAATTTTAAAAGTAACGACCACGGGTACCTGGTATTCTCCTTTGGGCAAAATAAAACTTTCACCCTTGTCAAGACTGATCCAGGAAGCGATGTCCGGAGCGTTGACTTTTATTTCCGCTTTAAGATCATCATCAGTCGATGACCGTAGTAACATTATTTGCTGGCTATAAGTCGATCCCGGAGTTAATTGATGATTCTGGATCAAGGGCGGTGAAACGCCAAAACCGGCCTGAGTCGCGGTAGCCCAAGTTAAAAACAAAACCAAAATCAGCGCCAGTAATAAAATTTTCTTAAACATTTGGCTAAATCATAAAACAATACGCCAAAAGTTGCGTATAATCCTACAGCTTAATAATACATCAATGTTTTGGCAAATGCAATGCTAATAATCACCGTCTTTTTTAGAGTAAAAATATTTATTGTTAGCTAAAATATTATCTTTAAACAATAAAAAAAGCGCCCTGGTGAGCGCTCTTTTTTATCTTTCAAATTAAGTTCAGGGGGTATATTGCCAATTATCGTATTTGTCCAGCACTACGGTGAAAAGGTTTTGGCCGTAAAAATTAGCCGATGGCGTTCCGAACGGAACAGCGATTCCCCAATAAATCGGATTGGAAACATCGACGGCGCTGGTCGGCCGGGAAACATCTGTTTGCACCGTATCCGGAGTCGACGAAGAGGTGACGGTTCCCTCGGCATTGAAGTTAAAGGCGGTTTTCAAATGTTTTTGGTTTTCAATCCCGATGATTTCCGGCCCAATGCTATTTTTACTCATATCCGTGCCGGAAACTTCGGTATCGATCGGGGTGTTGCCGAAATTAATGATTGTGGTAAGAGCATTCGTGGCGCCGGTATTGGTGCCGGCCTGCACAGTGCCATAAGGAATATCCAATTCCGAAACTTCCAGAGCCGACGCCGAAACAACTTCCACGCCGTTCAAGACGGTATAACTCGCCTCGCCTTTCAATCCCGGAGCGTCCGCGACCTTGATTTTAGCATACCAGGAACTGGTGGAAGCGATGCTGGACGCATCGGTCGGCATCGCGTAAAAAGCCATAGAAGTCGAGCAGGTGACCGCGGCCGTGGCGCTGGTCGGGCCGCTGCATTTGCTGATGGAGCAATAAGAAGTGCCAATTTGATAACAATAGCTGTCGTCCGCGGCGCAATTCGCTCCGCTGGTTGCCGACTCAATATAAATAGTGCTGGTGGCCGAAGACAGATCCGTGCAGCCATTATTGTCAGTCACGCTGGTTGAAGACGCTTTTACCAAGACGGCCGGAGCGTTTTTAATATTCAAAGTGATATTATTGCCCTGATTTAAAGTCACGTTGGAAATTGTGGGCGCCACATTATTAACATTGTAAGTCGATGACGTGCCATTGCCTTGCGAAGCGGCCAGACCATGCCAATCTTTGACAAAACCGTAATAAGTATAAGCGCCGTGCATACGGGGAATTCCCGTGGCATAGGTGCAGGAAATACTGGTATTGAGGGTCGAAGAGCCGACGCAAAGAGTGGAGCCGACGCCGCAGCCGCCGCCGGCCGTCCAGCCGGTAGTGGTGGCGCAGACATATAAATTCATATGATCAGTTCCTCCCAAAACATCGGAATCGCTGGTGCTGGCGGTAAAAGTAAAATTAACTCCCGGGTCTTGATTGTCTACCGAGGTGTAAAGATGAACGAGCCGCGGCGCGTGATTGACATAGAAAGGGCTGCCGCCGTCGCCGCTTCCCTGGCCGGACAATGAACAATGCGGATCGCCATAATGGTCATCGCAGACAAAAGCGTACCAAGCCTGGGTTTCCGCGCCCGGATCAGTTACATTATTATAAGTGCAGGAAGCTGAAACCGAAGAGCTGGCTTTATTGGAAAGACAAAATTCGGTGACGCCGCAAGTCGGCAAGCCGCCGGGCTGGGTAGAAGTGGCGCTGTTGGTTGAACAAATTATCAGCCAATAATCGTCCCCTTCGCCATCAAGGCCGGTTGCCTGGAAACCGATGCTGCCGCCAACGTTCACCGGCGTGGTGGAAGTGGAAGTCGGGACTTCGGTCGGACTGACGGAAAAAGCCGGCGGAGCGTTCTTGACGATTACGGAAGTGGTGGCGGTGTCCGCCTGTGCCCCAATCGCCATCTTTACCAGTCCCCTTTCCTGAACTTTGACAAAATTCAAATTCAAATTAAAAGAAAAGCCCAGCGTTAAAATATTGAGCAGGCAAAAAATCACGATAATCGGCAGGGTGTGCTTGATTTTTCTTTTTAAAATTTTCCCCATATTAAAAATTCTTTATCGCCGTCAACAACTTATCCACAACCATACTCCGCATTCATATTATACCACTTTTTTAAAATTTGATTAATGATTATTTTTTTATTTAATAATAGCAAAAAAATGACAGGCAGCATATATCATGTAACAAGTATCAAATATGCTGCCTGCTGCCTGTTACCCGCCTACACTTCATAATAATAAATATTATTGTCAGGCTTATATTCTTTTTCTTTCTCGGTCAAAACTTTTTCCTGGCCGCCGATGAGGAAATTGAACCATCTTTTTTTCGGCTCGGTTTTTAAAACCTTGATCGGCTCCAGATAAGGGATGATAAAACCCGAGCTGATGATTATAGCGCCGGCTCTGGGCTCAACGCGCAATTTTTTATAAATTTCCCGCAAAATTTGGACATCCAGATAGCAATAAACGATGTTGGCCGAGCTGATGTCCGCCGCGTAATAGCCGGCATGCTTGATTTTTATCCGGCTGTGGCGGAAAAAAATCTGCAAGCGAGCCAAGAGGCAATGCCATAGATGGTCATCGACGCCGACTAATTTCACGGCGGGAAATTTTTTTTCCATTGCCCGAAGAAAACCGGACCGCCCGTAGCCCAGGGAATAAACAACATAATCGTCCCTGATTCTCAATTCCGCCAATATTTTCTCCATTACTTCCGGGTGCGACGACATAAACGGGGCAAAACCGAAAAACAGCAGTTCGCGCAAAACGACAAAAAAGATAAATAGGCCGATCGACAGAATAATAATTTGAATTGTTAAAATGATCTCCGGAGCCATGGAATTTGTAATTTAAAGAGAAGCCATTGGCAATCCCCTTGCGGAACACAAAATATCGCGTTCCTACGATTTAAAATATGCCGAAAGATTTCAGCGCTTCTTTAAAATCATCCTGCATCGAGGTGAAATCGGCTTTGTCCGCGCCCGGATATAAATCAACGGGATAAAAATAATAAGCGTAAGAATATTTGCTTGAATCGGTTTTTAACTCCGCTTCGCCGGCTGCCAATCTGAAATCAGTTTTATTGTCATATCTGACATACATCAGCGGTTCGGGGCTGTCCGGATTCTTTACATATTGGATAGTCATTTTTTTATCAGTATTCAAAGTGTCAGCCATCCGCCAATAGCCTTCCAGATAACTGGGCATATTCATCGCGCCTCGCGCGCCGACCGGAGCGCTCAAAAAGAACGAAGCGCGGACATAGGTGGCGTTTTTCTTTTTTTCCAGCAAAACCTGGGCGGCTTTTTGCTTCTGCAGCTCGGCCGCTCTTTTCGCTTCCAGCCGCGGCTGATAGAAGAAAAACCAGAGACCGGCCAAAATAAGCAGCAGCGCGGCCGCGATCAAAACCGGATAAAATATTTTTTTATTCCTGGTCCAGGAAATAAATTTTCTTTGCCAGTTGACTTGATAATCCATAAAAGTTTTATTTAATTTATTATTTTAGCTGTACCTAATCGCGTCCAGAGGATTGAGTTTGGAGGCGTTGCGCGACGGGAAAAAACCGGTCAACGCCCCTAAAATCGCCGAAAAAACGACCATAAACCCCAAAAACCAGAGAGGAAACTCAAATAAATTCACCGCCTGGCCGCCCATCCGGCTGGCCACTACTCCCAAAATCAAATTAATCGCTGTTCCCCCGCCGACGCCGATCGCCACGCCGGACAAACCGCCGAAAAATCCCATTAAAATAGCTTCTGACAAAAATAAAATTTCAATCGTTAAATTGGAGGCGCCGATGGTGCGCATGATGCCGATCTCCTTGGTGCGCTCCAGCAAGGTGACGGTCATAGTGTTGAACATGCCGATCGCCGAAACAATCAGGGCGATTCCGCCGAAAATGGCCAAAACTATCTGGATGACGTTAAAAATTTTATTCGCCTGATCCACTGTCTTGGAAAGAGAATTGACAATAAGCCCTTTGGCCAAAAAATCATTCGCGGCTTTATCCAAAAATTCCCGCGAACTTATTTTTACTCTGGCTCGTTCATAGCTTGTTATGGCAAATTGCGAAGTCAGATCGCCCAAAGGGATAAAAGCATAAAGAGACGTATCATCAGCCACCACGCCCTTGATCCGATATTGCTTGTTCAGCGGCGTCTCGTGAACCTGGCTATCGTTTGAGGGAAGCAAAACTTTCAGATCCACATATTGGCCGATAATCTGCTCGGGTTTAACGTCAAAAAGTTTTAGCAAGGCCGAAGAAATCACTATCTGGTCATTCTCCCCCTCGGCAAACAGACTTCCCTTGTCCGCCGCTATGCCGGCATAGCGGAAATAAGACGGATTCACTCCGTTCAGAATAATGCTGCCGGTCAAGCCGTTAAAGGTAAGCGAGGAACTGAAGCTGGCCAAAGGCGAAACGTCCTGGACATTGGCTATTTGCTGGAACTCCGCTAATTTCTGGTCGTCGATCGTAATAACCTGCGACGGCGGCGCAACCACGTCCAAAGACAGCATCGCTTCGCCGAAAACGATTTTCTCCAAAAGGATCCTTTGCAGGCCATAGCCTAAGCCTACTAAAATAACCACCGCGGAAATTCCCACGCCGATGCCCAAAATCGTCAGCCAAGTTCTCATCGGCCGGGTGCGGAACATTCTGGTCGCCAGTTTGAATGTATCGTTGAAGTTGATCATTTTCGTATTTCGTATTTCGTATTTCGTATTTCGTATATTCTCCACAGCGCTGACTGGGCAGAAATACGAGATACGAAATACGAGATACGAATTTCATGACTTATTAGCGGTATCAATCCCCTGCGTCAATAATTTCTCAAAATAAAAGACGATTTTCTCGCGGTCTGTTTTATCCAGGCCCACGCCGCCTTTTTTAACCGGATTTTTGAGAATTATTTCCAGCTCTTCCTTGCGGATCAAGCCGGAGACGCGGTCGCGCACCGCCTGTTTCAGAATTGATTTCTGGTCGCGGTCAAGTTTGATTTCCGCTTCCTCCACTATATAATATAGTAGCTCATTGATCAACTTGTCTTCCCGGCTGAAAAAAGTCCCCTCGTTCATCCGCCGCCGGTAGCGCCGGACGTCTTCCGAATGCTTTAAAAGCTGCCCCACTTTATCGGCCAAAAATTTCGCCCGAGTCCTTGGCAGCCCCACTCCCCCGCGAGCCAGCGGCGCGTTTAAGATTTCCTGGAAATTATCGCGGCCCATGGTCCGCAAAATCATCAGTTTCACGGCTTTTTCCAGGCGGTCGATCTGCAAAAAATCCAAATCCTGCGTCAAATAATTGACCAGGCTTTTGACTTTCAAATCTTCCGGCTCGAAATAAGGAAACATCTGGGAAAGCAATTCGATTTCCGTGACCAGGACTTTCTGCCGGTCGAATTTGATGATCTGCTTCTTATCCGGGTTGGGCACGGTGCGCAATAATTGGCCGTCCTTCATATAAAAAACCCGGTGGCACCAGACCAGCTGCGAAGCGTTATGGGTGATCATAATCACCGTTTTCTTGTCTTTTTTGTTGATTTCGTCGAGCACGCGCATCACCTGCTCGGAAGATTTCGAGTCCAGGTTGCCGGTCGGTTCGTCAGCCAGCAGAATATCCGGATTATTTACCATCGAGCGGGCGACGGAAACTCTCTGCGATTGTCCGCCGGAAAGCAGCATGGGAAAATTTTCCGCCTTGTTGCCGATGCCGAAGCGGTCGAGCAATTCCTGGCCGCGTTTTTTTCTTTTCCACCAGGGAATTCCCAAAAAAGCCTGCGGCAAGACGACATTATCCATCACCGAGATGGAATTAATCAAAAAGAAAGCCTGATAAATAATGCCGATGATCCGCGACTGATAATTGACCATTTCATTGGCGGAAAAGGCGTAAGGATTTTCGCCCTTGATCAGAATCTCGCCGCTGGAGGGCTGCAAGATTCCCAGAATACTGTAAAAAATGGTGGATTTGCCGCAGCCGGAAGGCCCGAAAAGCGCGATGAACTCGCCCGGATAAATATCCAGATTGAAATCGGTGATGGCCTTAAACTCGTTCTTCTTGCCGAGGTTATAGACCACATCCATATGCTTGGTTTGGATGATCGGCTCCATTTTTATCAGCGGAGCATAGGAAGCATGAAAACAGGGAAACATATTACTACGATTATATGCTCTATGTTCTCATGCTCCATGCTCTATGTTCGATGTTTTTTTATTTCCCCGCCCCATTGACCCAGCCGAAGGTTGTTTCGAAATTCTTCAAGATAATATCGATGATGTTCTGCTCGCGGGTCGGCGTGAGCATAATATAATCGCTGGTGCGGGATTTATTGCTCACCTTGTCATAGCATTCGATCCAGAATTTATAAACCGTCGAGGGCAATAGATTCGTCGTGACCTGCACGTGCTTCAATCCATAATCGGTTTCCATCGGCAAAACGTCCACTTTTTCCGTGGCATTGAAGCCCTGGTGGAAAGAAAATTGGCAAAGCGCCGGCTCATCCGTTTCCCAGCTGATGATCGTCTGCACTTTCGTGTCCGCGCCGGGATAGAGAGTCGATTCGGTTTTCACTTTAGTGATGGCCGGCGGCAGTACGTCTTTAATGGTCAGGAAAGTGAAGGGCGGGCTTTGCACCTTGTCGCTATTTTCGCTCTCCGCGGTGATCATCGCCGAATAATAAGTATCGTATTTCAAATTATCAATGCGGATCGAATGGACGATCGAATAATTCGAGCTGCCCTGCATCTTGGTTTCACCCGTGTCCAAGTTGGTATATTCAACGAAGGAAGAACAAGGGATATTGGTAGCGAAATTAATGGTCACCGCCTCCTCTTCGATTTTGGCCACGGTGATGTTATAAATTTCCGGCAGAATCGCTTTGGTCACGAAAACTTTGTCAGCGCTTTTGCTTTCCACGCCCAAGGTGGTTTTGGAATCAACCATAAAATGGTAAGTTGTAGCCGGAGTCAGGCCGTAAACCTGCACCGTATGATCAGTAACTTGTTCATTGTAATTTCCTTCCTGCCAGACATAGGGATTGGGAGCGGCGCCGTTGAAATCTTTTTCCGTCGCCAGCGACACCATAGTATTGGCCGGCTGATTGGTCTGCCATTTGACAATGGCATAATCGACGCCGGTGGTAACGTTCACCTGATCGAAAATTATTTCCAGTTTCGCGATAACCTGCTGGGCCTGCTCCTGAATTTGATTTTGGATCACTTGCAAGGTCGGCTGGTCCGTAACTTTGCCGATGGCTTCCAAAATCTGCGTTATTTGCAGTTTGGTAACTTCGGTGGTCGAAGATACTTGTTCGGCATTGCCCGGATACTGGCCCGGAGTCTGCGACGGACCGGGGTATTGGCCGGGCAGTTCAGACACTTGCGCGTTCTGCTTGCCCGGAGTCACAAAAGAAAAATCGCTGGAAATCGCCTGATTGCCCGACGAGTCCGCGGAAATTATCCGGAAATAATAAACGCTGTCGGGCAATAAATCGTCCAAAACTATTTTATGGCTGGTTTTGTCGGCCAGCGGATCCCGCACCATGCCGTAATTGCGGTTCAAGCCGTAATTGACCAGCGCGTCGGCCGACTTGTCCGTCTGCCAATAAATGACCGCGGAACTGGCGGTGATGGAATCGATCTTGGAATTGAAGATGATCGGCGGAATTTTGTCATTAACCGCCGCTCCCGCCGCCGGGGCGCGAAAATTGCTCAGCAAAAACAAGCCAACGATCAGGCTCGCGGCCAGCGCCAAAAAAAGCAGCAGCAGATTAATGATCAGCAAAGATCTTTTCATAATCCTCCTTGTTTGATTTGCCTAAGAATTATTTATCTTCATTATAACAAAATAAACCGCAACTAAGAAATCCGACCGTCGGCAGAATCCGCTTGAGCGAGATTCTGCCGGAGCCAAAATTCAATATCCAATATCAAATAACAAATATTTAAAAAATTTAATATTGGATATTTGTTATTTGATATTTTCCGATTACCATCCCAGACTGTTCAATACCGCGGCAAAGGTGCTGGTGCCGTGAAAAACAGTGATGGTGGAAGTGGCCGGAACGCCGATGCCCCAGTAAATCAAATTGTAAATATCGGCGGTGCTGGTCGGTTTGGCTAAATCAAGACTGACGACTTCGCCGCCGTTTTTCAAAGTGTTGCCGGTCGAATAAAGGAAATTTTGCGTCAAGTCCCAATGGATATAAGTGGAGGCGATCGCGCCGCCGATCGATCCGAGCATATTGGTGCCGGCCACGTCGCTGTTCAAGGGCGAGTTGCCGTAATTGATCACTGTCACTGATTGATTGGTCGTGCCCGTGTTAAGCCCTGTGGCCAAAGTGCCGAAATTAATATTTTTTTCCGGCACGTCCAGCGCCGAATTGGTGTTAACCTCGACAGTCGGCGAAGTGGTAGCCGAATAACTTACGCCGTCATAAACTTGCAGGCGGCCGGTCCAGGTGTCCGCGCTCCACGGATTATTAGTGGTGTTATCGGTCGGTTCTGCGAAAAATTTCAGACTGGTGGAGCAAGT
This sequence comes from Patescibacteria group bacterium, assembly GCA_028716485.1. Taxonomy (GTDB): domain Bacteria; phylum Patescibacteriota; class Patescibacteriia; order Patescibacteriales; family WJLG01; genus JAQTUZ01. The sequence continues at coordinate 3,090 of JAQUPS010000004.1, read as the reverse complement.
GTAAGTGGCGATGGAATCGGCCGGCCCGGAACAATTACTTAGCGCACAATTGGCCGTGGTAATCTGATAGCAATTATTATCGTCGGCAACGCAATTGTAGCCGAGGCTGGTCCGGTAAACCGCCGCGGTCGCCGAAACCAAAGTCTGGCAGCCGTTTAAATCGGTTACCGAAGTATCGAGCAATTGGACTTGCTTATCGGCCGCGCCCTTGATATTCAAAGTTATGTCAGCGTTGCCGTTGATCGACAAAGCTCCGAGCACCGGCGCCGTATTATTAATATGATAGCTGCCGCTCAACGGACTGGTAGTGGCTTGCAGGGAAAAATTATCAAAGACAAAAGCGTAATAAGTGTAAGCGCCGGCCGGAGTCGGTATGCTGTTCTGATAATGGCAAATCGGATTGGCAGTGGTGGTAGCGACTGCCGAACATAAAGTATTACTCGCTCCGCCGGCGCAGCCGGAAGCAGTTGCGCTGCTTGTGGCGCAAACAAAATAATTCAAAGAGCTATTGGCATCGCTATCCGCGGCCGTGGCCTGAATATTGAAGAGCGCGCCAGGGTCTTGATTATCATTTAAAGTAGTTATGGTGGTAAATACCGGTTGATGATTGACGCGGAACGGCGAAGCGTTGGGCGATCCCGCGCTGCCCTGGGAAACGACAGAGCATCTGGCCACGCCAGCGCCAAAATGATAATCGCAGACAAAACCGTACCAATCATAAGACTCGGAACTTAAATGCGCAGTGCTGGCTAAGCAGCTGGCCGGTTGCGTGGAAGAAGCTCGCCCGGAAACGCACCAGGAGCCTCCCGTGCAAGTCGGCGCTCCGCCATCGCCCGCCACAATGGCATTGGTCTGGCAAATCGCCAGATAATATTGGTCATTTTGGGTATCGGCGGCCGTGGCGGAAAAAGTTACGTTTTGTCCATAAGCGGTCGGGGTGTTGGTGGCCGAACCGTTATCCGAAGGATCGGCGGTAAAATACGGGGCGTTGATAATAGTGGTGAAGTTGGGAATGGAATCATTGAAATTTTTCCAGGAGCGGGAACAGCCGTCCGCGTCGCAGGCCAGCGCCTGCCATTTGTAATTATCGTCCGGCAGGGCGGCGATATCGGCTTTTTTAACCGAAGCCGGGGTTTGCCAGACTCTTGACGGGCAGGATGCCCAGACCGTGCCCGAGGAGCAGGCGCCGATCGGAGTAGTCGTTGCCGTAAGATATGTTCCCGAGGTGGTGGCTAATTGATAGTAAAGGGTGATGGCGTCAGAGTCGGCGTCAGTGGAAGTGGCGAAAAGTTTTACTTCATTCTGGTTGGTCCAGCCGCCGTTGACGATAGCAGTAGTTCCGTCAGACTTATATTGATTCAGACTGCTTGGCGCGGCCGGATAACTCTTGGTGTTGGTGGAAAATTCCGCGCTGGAAGAAGCGACGTGGCCGTAAGAATCATAAGCGAAAAGATTGAAAACATAAGCCGTGCCGGAGTTGAGTCTGGAAATGGCGGTGGTGGCATGGCCTAAATAAGTTTTAGAGCCAAGGGCTGAATCGCTAGATGAGCCGAATAGAGTGTTGGTTGTCTTAACCCCCGCGGCGCCGGCTTTGTAATAAATCTTGTATTGGGTGAAGTTGGTTTCGGTCGCGGCGGAATTGAAATTGACCGTGATGGAATTATCATTTTTCTTGGACAGCGTGAGGGGGCCAAAACCGGCCGGGGCCACATTGTCGATGATGAGCGAAGTAGTGGCGATGGCGGTGCCGCCGCGGTTATCATTGAGCGTGAGTTTAAGGCAATAGGTTCCGTCGCCGGTCGGCAAATCGGTTTGCGAATTCCAAACCGTGTTCACCGTGTTGGCTCCGGAGGACGTCAAAATATATCCGGTGCTGGTGCCGATCTGATAAGTATTTTTGTTCTGGACTTTGGGGTCGCCGTGGGTGGCGGTGGTATTGGCGTCGGTTTCATCGAGCGTGGCCTGATTAGCCGAAGTATGGCACAAAGCATCGGCGAAATATTCCGCCCGAGCCATTACTTGATCATCAGAGTCCGGATCATTGGCTGTGAACGAGAAATCGACTTTACCGGTGGCATCGATCCGTTCGGCCGCGGAATTGATGGCGATGGTCGGGTTGCGGTCAGTGCGATCCCAAATCAAAGTCGAACTGGATTTACCGCCAAGAATGTCATACGCCCAGAGGGAAAAACTATAAACCGTGGCTGGCGCCAGACCGGTGATGGTGGTGGAAGATTTGCCATTGAAATTGATATAGCCCAAATTAGCGTCCGAGCTCGAACCCCAGAGCGAATCGGTTTCGTGGATCGGCGTGGTGGAACCGAGGCGATAATATATTTTGTATTGCGAAAAACTTAATTCAACGACCGGCGCCGGATAACCGAGTTTGATGGCGGTGGTGGTGGAAGCGATGCGGGTTAATGGATTGGGGGTGGTGGGGGCGAATATCCAGTGGACATTATTGCCGCCATTGTTGACGTTAGTCGGGCTCACGGCGTTAATATCGTTAGTGGCATAAGAATCTTTAACCGCCACATAATTTACGGTCATCCCGGCCGGATTGGCAAAATTCCAATGGTTTCCCGTCGAGGTTGATTGCAAGGTTACTAAATTTCCGGCCGTGCCGTTCCAGTCGCCGGCCGTGTAGGAAGTTAAAGTGAAAGTCTTGCCGAAAGAATAGGTTTTGCCCGGAGTGGTGGTGGCGCGGGCGAAAGTTACGTTATCGGAAAAAGTCGCGCCATTGTAAAACGCGCTGGACGGGAAGCTTTTGCCATTGGCGGTAATGGTCGGCGTGCCGGTGAAAACAAACTTGCTGCCGGTCGTGGTGAAAGTTCCGGCCGAGGCCAGAGTTACGTTGCCGCCGATAGAAACTACTTTGGCGTTAGTATTCAATGTCCCGGCGGTCAGAGTCAGGCTGCCGCCCGAATTAGTGGTGAGCGCGTCGCCCAACGTAACTGTTTTGGTGGGCGCGTTGATGATGACATTGTAAAAACTTTTTCCGCCGGAAGTGATCGTGCCGGTATTGGTGAAAGTAATCTGGGAAGTGCTGGCGGTAAGAGTATTGGCGGCATAGGAAGTCCAGCTGCCGGC
>JAQUPS010000003.1 GCA_028716485.1 Patescibacteria group bacterium | reverse complement strand
TCGGCTTTGGATGGAACCGCGGCCACCGCAAACTTCGGCTGGCAGGATTCCTCTGATTCCGCGGTCGTCTATCCTTTGCTGATCTCGGTCTCTAAGGTCGACGGCACGAAGGTTATCGAACCGTAATCTAGTTTAGAACTGGATTAGAGTTGAGTGAGAAACTTTAAACCTCACGCAAAGGGCCATATCCTGCAGGATATGGCCCTTTTGTTTCGGGACAGATACCAGGTAACAGGTAGCAGGTAACATAGTTTAAAATATACATCGCTTGATAAGTGTTACATGCTACCTGATATCTGCTACTTGTTTTGACTTTACTCTTAGATTGCGTTAAAATGCTTTTATATAATTTGTAATTATTTATTAATTTTTTCAGCCAAGGTCTGATCCGCCTTTGGCGGAAATTCGTAATTGATTTATCTATGTCTCAAAAAGTTTATTTGTGGATATTGAAAACCGGCGTAATTTTGTCTTTTTTGTGCGTTTTTTTTGTTTTCCGCAGCCTGCTTTTTCCTTATATCACTTCCAAACAAATCTCTTTTAATATTTTAATCGAAGTATTGCTGGTTTTCTGGCTGGCCTTCATCATCAAATATCCGCAATGGAATCCGTTCAAGAATTGGCGGCAAAGCTGGCCATTCAATCTTTTTAAACAACAGCCGGTAGAGCCGGAAATAGCCGCCCAAGGCGAAGTGATGGAAAAATTCGCCGGCAAAAAGAAAGCCCCGGCAAATTCCGAGCCGATGCCGGCGATGGTTCCGCAAAATCTGATTACTTTAAGCGCCCTGGTTTTTTTCACCGTTATCTTGATTTCTTGTTTTACCGGCGTTGATTCTCACATGAGTTTTTGGAGCAATGCCGAAAGGATGCTCGGCGTTTACCATATTCTTCATTTCTTCGCGCTTTATCTGATCTCTATCACCGTTTTTCGCGATTGGCGCGACTGGCAGATTGTTTTTACCGCTCTGACGCTCGCGGCGGCGGGCGTGGCTATCGGCAGTTTTCAAGGCGCGTCTTACAGCACGCTCGGCAACAGCCTTTACGCCGCGGTCTTCATGATTTTCGCTTTTTATTTCGTCTTGCTGCTGTTTTTTCACAAAGAGGGGAATGATGTTAAAAAAGGATATTCCCCCTGGAAATGGTTTTATTTTTTGGCCGTCCCTTTCCTCTACCTTCAATTTTCCAAAGTCAACAAGGCCGGCGAAGCGATCGGCATATTGATGGGCGTGGCTTCTTTTATTTTTCTTTTCGGCATAATTAACAAGCGGCGCGCGCTAAGAATAATCAGCTGGATTTTGACCGCCGCCGTGATCGGTCTGATAGTTTTTGCTTTTATTTTCCATAACAATCCGCTCATCAAGCAAAATCGTATTTTAAGCAGATTTAACACCGATCGCGCCACCTTCCAGACCCGTCTGCTTTCCTGGGAGGCGGGCGTCAAAGATTTCCACAATCATTGGCTGCTGGGCACGGGCTTCGGCAACTACGCCATTATTTTCGACAAATATTTCCAGGCTGAATTCTATAATTATTCCATGTCGGAAACTTATTTTGACCGCGCCCACAATAATATCGTCGATCTCACTTCCACCACCGGCATCTTAGGCATCCTGGCTTATCTGTCGATTTTATCGGTCGTCGGGATTTATCTGGTCCGCGCCCTGAAGCGCGGCCGGATCAAGCCGGTTGAATTCTGCGTGATTGCCTCCCTGCTGGTCGCTTATTTCGTGCAAAATTTGGATGTCTTCGATTCTTTTGTCACCTACATGTGCCTGATGATAGTGCTCGGGTATATCCATTGGCTCGCCAACACCGAAGAAGACCGCGGCAATTCCCGCGCCTTGCTTTCCCTTGGCGGCCAGAATGGTTTTGCCGACCGGGAAATTTTCGCCTTGATCGGCGCCGGCGCGGTCGCGGCTTTCCTGATTTATAATTATGCCATTTTGCCGGTACAGACGTTTAGCGGAGTCATTCAGGGGCAGATGGCTTTTAACCAAGGCAATGTCGCGACCGGCGTGCAATTGTATAAAGACGCTTTGGCTAACAATAATCCGCTGGAGCGGGACAGCCGGTCCATGCTGGAGCGCGCCGTGGCCGATTATGCCTGGAATATTTCCAAATTGCCTCAAGCCCAGGCTGCCGATATTATCGCTTTTACCGTTCAAGAAGGAGAGAAGAATCTATCCAGCAATCCTCATGACAGTTTGATGCAGATGGAATTGGCGCGCGTTTACGATGTCGGTTATAAAATCGTAGCTGATCCGGCGCTGCGGGCCGCTTATGGGAAAGCCGCGCTTGACCGAATCAACGGATCAATCGCTTCCAGCCCCGAGCGCGTTCCGGTTTATTTCATCAAGGCGCAAATCCAGATCGGCCAAAATAAAATTGACGACGCCATCGCCACTTTGGAAAAAGCCGCCTCGATCAGCAGCGCTTTTTCCGACACCTATTGCCAATTGGCCCAAGTTTATCTGATCAAACAAAATAATTTGATCGCTAAAAAAACCGCCACTTCCACGGTTGACGAACTCGGCGCCAAGGCCTGGACGGCAATGGATGCTTGCCTGGCCAGCGATGGCGCGAAAAATCTGGCGGTAGCCGACGTGATCAAAGAATCGATCAATCATTATGCCGACAAACAAGATATGGATAAAGTTATCGCGCTCTATGAGCAATTGACGCAATATGAAAGCAACGCCCAATATTTTGTGACTTTGGCCAAGCTTTACCAGCAAAAGGGAGAGATCAATAAAGCTATCGCCGCCGCTCAGCAGGCCGCCTCCATCGACCCGACCTTAAAATCCGACGTGGAAGCTTACGTCAAGCAACTGCAAAATCAGTAGATATTCCCCTCTAAAAGAGGGGTGGCAGGCTGTCTCAGTCTGACGGGGTGTGTAAAATATTATCATTATGAAAAAGCTCATCGATTTTTCGACGGGCTTTTTTTGTGTTATAATAACTATATAAAAATAAATTTGGCATTTCATATTTTATTTTGAAATACGAAATACCAAATACCAAATACGAATATGATTTGCCTATCTTGCAAAAAGCAAATCCCCGACGATTCCGACCGCTGTCCCAATTGCGGCGCGGAAGTGTTCCACAAAAATCAGCTTGTCAAAGAAATCGGCTTCCGGCGCTATCAGCGGTGGATTTTTTACGGCTTATTAATTCTGGCTTTCGCCGGCGCGGTCGGCATTGTCATCAAGATTTATGGCATCAATACCAAACTGCTGACGGCGATGGCCGACACGCAGTCGAGTTTGTCGCAGAAACAAGCGGATTTGGCCAAAGCGCAGGCGGATTTGGCGGCGTTGAATAAAACCAAGACCGATCTGGAAAGCCAGAACAAAACAGTTTCCGACAATCTGACGGCGCAAATCGCCGCGGCAAAGCAAACCGTTGACGCGATGACGGCTTTACAGAGCCAGGTCGGCCAAACCAAGTCGCAACTCGATTTTTTCAATTCATTGCTGCCGGTCGCGGCCAAGTCCGCCGTGAATATAACTCAGGCTGATTTAAATAAGATTCCTTTTGCCGATGTGGCTTACGGCGGAACGGATACGGACGCCGACGGCTTGCCGGATAATTTGGAAGCGGCCCTCGGCACTTCCGCCACTTCCACTGATACCGACGGTGACACTTATTCCGACCGCGCCGAAATCGTCTCCGGTTTTGATCCGCTTATCAAAGGCGCAAAATTGCCGATTGATTTGAATTTCGCCGCCAAACAAAAAGGCCGATTATTCATCGCCCCGGGCGGCTATCTCTGGTTCATCGGCACGGACGCGAAAAGATATTTTTTAGGGAAAGAGGAATAGGCGATTAATATTGCAAAAAATTTAAGCCGCATCTCTTTATAAAAAAACGAACCGTTTTTACGATTAAGCGGTTCGTTTTTTTGTCGATATTTAAAAGATAATCGTCGGTTGACTTTTGCTTATTCTTAGAGGATAATTAAGTATAATTCGAATTATATTTATGAAGCTCTCAATCAATAAAAAGCGGCTGAATTTAAACCCGGACAAGTTTTTGCGGCGCGTCGGCTATGGTTTTATCCATGATTCTATCACTAACCACGACAGCTATGTCCGGCGTTTTACCCGTGATTTTTATCCTCGTTTCCATATGTATTTTGAAAATTTGGACGACCGGGTGGTTTTTAATCTGCATCTTGACCAGAAAAAAGCCAGTTACGAGGGCGCGCATATGCATAATGCCGAATACGACGGCCCGGCGGTGGAAAATGAAATGGAACGGCTGAAAGGATTCTTGATCGAGGAATCTTCGGCTGAAGGCTTGTCAATCGATAAGCCGGAGGATGTAGTTGATAAAACTTTCGCCGGCATCGGTAATAAAGATTTTCGCGACGAACCGGAGAGGCCGAAAGAGAAAAAGGGATGGTTGTCGAGAATATTCGGTTAAAAATGCTAAATGATGAATGCTAAATTATATTTATGAAGGAGGATAATGTGATAAAAAACAAAAGTAAATTATTCGCATTGAGAATAATCGGATTGTATAAATATTTAACCATAAACAAAAGAGAATATATTTTGTCGAAACAAGTGTTAAGAAGCGGGACGTCAATTGGCGCTAACGTTGAAGAAGCGCAGAGCGGATAATCTAAAAAAGATTTTGTAGCAAAAATTTATATTGCTCGCAAAGAAGCGAGGGAAACTAAGTATTGGCTGGAACTTTTGCGAGACGGAAATATTTTAGAGAAAGAATTCCGCGAATCTATCGTAAATGATTGTGAAGAAATTTGTCGCATTTTAGCCAGCATCCAAATAAGTTGTAATAAAAGAGAAGATTTTTAAATAATAATTTAGCATTTAGCATTCATCATTTAGCATTGGTTTATGCAGATTTCCGAAGAAATAAAATCCCGGCTGGATATCGTCGATGTGATCCGCGAATATGTCCCGAACCTGAAAGCGGTGGGGGTGAATTTTTCCGCGCTCTCGCCGTTCAAGCGGGAAAAAACGCCGTCGTTCATCGTTTCGCCGGAAAAACAGATTTGGCATTGCTTCTCGACCGACAAAGGCGGCGATGTTTTTTCGTTTATCATGGAAATGGAAGGCGTCACCTTCGTCGAGGCTTTAAGAATTCTCGCGCCTAAGGCCGGCGTCCAGCTCAAGAGGGAAAATCCGGAAATAACTTCCAAGCGCAACCGCCTGCTCGATATTATGGAAACGGCGGCGATTTTTTATCACAAGATATTTTTAGAATCGCCAGCAGCTCAAGGCGCGCGCGATTATATTTATCAGAAAAGGGGATTGACCGAAGCGACGGTGATGGACTGGCAAATCGGCTACTCAATGGATTCCTGGGATGATTTACTGAATGTTTTAAAAAAGAAAGGTTATACGGAACTGGAAGTCAACGCGGCCGGATTGGCGATAAAAAAAGAAGGCCGCAACAGTTTTTACAATCGTTTCCGCAGCCGGATTATGTTTCCAATCAATGATATTAATGGCAACACTGTGGCGTTTACGGCGCGCGTAACACCGGAGCGCGAATCAATCGAGCAGATGGGTAAATATATTAACAGCCCGGAAACAGCGCTTTATTCGAAGAGCCGGGTGGTATTCGGCTTGGATAAAGCTAAAATGGAAATTAAAAGCCAGGGCTACGCGATTGTCGTCGAAGGGCAGATGGATTGCATCTCCTGCCATCAAGCCGGATTTAAAAATGTCGTCGCCTCGTCCGGTACGGCTTTTACCGGCGAGCAATTGAAATTATTAAAAAGATATTCTGATAATTTGAAATTATCTTTTGATATGGATTCGGCCGGGCAATTGGCGGCCGACCGCGGCATCCGCGAAGCTTTTGCCGCCGAGATGAATATCAAAGTCATCACCTTGCCCGAAGGCAAAGACCCGGATGAATTGATCCGCAAAGATGTCGAGGCTTGGAAAAAAGCCGTTGCCGGCGCCAAGCACGTGATGCAATACTATTTTGATAAAGTTTTCGCCGCTTACAATATTGAAGAATCCGAAGGCAAGCGCGAAGCGGCGCGCCGGATTTTGCCGATCATTGCCCGTTTGCCCGACCGCATCGAGCAAGACCATTGGCTGAAAAGATTGGCGGAAAAATTGCAGGTCAACGAAACAGCTTTGCGCGAGACATTAATCGCTAATCAGGCGAAAATAAAACCCTCCTTCGCTAAGGCTACGGAGGGCAAGCCGGCCGAAACCGCGCTTAGGCGGGAATCTCGCGAGGAAAAATTAACCCAGAGTTTACTGGCGCTGACGATTAAATTTCCTTCTTTTTTCGAATATATCGTCAATCGCCTGAATCTTGACCATATCTTCGGCGCGGACAACAAATCGTTTTACAGAAACCTGATTATTTATTATAATGATAATGTCAGCAATTCAGACAATGGGCGCAAGGAAATTAATTATCAAGAATTTCGGAATTGGCTTGCCAATCAGCCAGACGGCCTCGCTAACGACGGTCTTTTTCGGTTATTGGAAAAAATCGTTCTGGCCGGCGACCGGGATTTTTACGGTTTGGAATCGGACAAAGCGAAAAATGAAATCATCCGCATCATTATCGCGCTAAAAGAAAATTATTTGTCCATCCGCCGCAATGAAATCAGCCGCTTGATTGAAGAATTGGAAAAAGACGGCCAGCACGCCGAAGCAGGCAAATTAATGGAAGAATTAAAACGGCTCTCCGATGAATCTACGGAAAATATTTCGGAACTCGAAAATATCTAAGCAATTTAACAATATTCAATTTATTCAATGAAACACAGCGCCAAGAAGAAAAATCAAGCGGCGAGAAAAGTGGCGGCGAAGCCTTCCCAAAAGGCTTTAAAGAAAAAGCTTTATCGCGAAAAATTCAGGCACAAGAGATGGATCAAACATCATAAACATCAGGAGAAAAAGCCGGCGGCCGAAGTGATAATCATTCCCGCGCCGACGCTTGAGCAGGTGAAGAATTTATTGGACAAAGGAAGATTGCGCGGTTTTTTGACCGAGACGGAAATTTTGCATTTGTTCGCCAATGTCGAGGATTATATTTACGATTACGAATTATTTTTGGAAGCTTTGCAGGACAATGGCATCCAGATTGTCGAGGATACCGGCCGCATTTTGGATTTTGCCGATTTGACTCCGGCAAAAAAAGGCGATAAAAAAGGCGATAAAAAAGAGAAAAAACAATCAACGTTGGCGCCGACCGTTGATTTGTCCAAGTTAAGTTCCGATTCGATTCAGATGTATCTGAAAGAAATCGGCCGCGTGCCATTGTTGACTACCGCCGAGGAAGTTGAGTTGGCCAAGCGCAAAGAAAGAGGGGACAGGCAGGCGGAAAAGAAATTAATTGAGGCCAATTTAAGATTGGTCGTTTCGATTGCCAAAAAATTCGCTGGCGCTAAAGGATTGTCGCTCTTGGATTTGATTCAGGAAGGCAATATCGGTCTGTTCCGCGCCGTGGAAAAATTTGAATATCGCAAGGGCTATAAATTTTCCACTTACGCGACCTGGTGGATTAGGCAGGCGATTACGCGCGCCTTGGCCGACCAATCGCGCACGATCCGCATCCCCGTGCATATGGTGGAAACGATTAACAAATTCCAGCAAGTCGAGCGCCGTTTGGTGCAGGATCTTGGCCGCGAACCTTTGCCGGAAGAAATCGCTTCGGAAATGAATGAGGAATTGGACAAGATAAAATATATTATGAAGATTTCCCAGGACACGATTTCTCTGGAAACTTCGGTCGGCGACGAGGACGAGGATTCGGTGCTGGAAGATTTTATCGAGGATATTAAAAATGTCGCGCCCGACCGCGCCGCCGCCCTGAAATTGCTTAAAGATTATGTTAAGGCGATCGTGGCGAATTTAGCGCCTCGCGAGCAGAAAATTCTGGAAATGCGCTTCGGCCTGACTGACGGCGTGGCACACACCTTAGAGGAAGTCGGCCAGGAATTTGATGTTACTCGCGAGCGCATCCGCCAAATCGAAGCTAAAGCTCTGGAAAAGATCAAAAAAGACGCCTCAATCAAAAAATTGCGCGATTATTAAAAAAGTCCCCTCCTTGGGAGGGGTGGCCGCTTCCCCTCTTGGGAGGGGTGCCGAGCCCGGCGAGGCGGGGTGGGTTGGCGGACGGGGAGGGTTAATTATTAAAAAAGTATGAAAAAGTTTTTAATTATTGCCGTCGCTTTGGCGATTTTGGCTCCCGTGGCCGCCGCCCATGCCTTTTCTTTTGTCGATGTGATTAATTTCGGCAAAAGATTAATCCAGCGCGAAGTTCAGCCGCCGCCGACCGAAGTAAAAAAAGAAAGCGCGGTTATGCCAATCCAATTTCCCGCTTTGAGCGCAGAAAAGAAATTCGATAATTGGCAGAATGCTTTCAATAAAAAAAATATCAGCTTGGTTTTGGCCGATAACCGCAATTTATATTTTACCGACGCGGAAATAAATTATCTGATCGCCCGCGAATTGGCCAGCTCAACCGTGGCGCAAAACGTAACAGTCTCCTTTTCCGACAATTTAATAAAAATTTCCGGAGACGTGGCAATCAAAAATTTGTCCGGCCCATTTTATCTGGAAGCCAAGCCGACGGTGGTTAAGAATCGTGTTTCTTTTCAGGTGACCATGGCCAGATACCATAATTTTTATTTTCCCTCATTTATCGCCCAGCTGCTTTTGGCCGGCCAATTAAGAGACGCGATTGATTTTCTTTACTCCGACGCTGATTATCAAAATCTCAGCATGACCGTCGGTAGCGGATTTATTGAATTGAATTACGTCATTCAATGAATAAATGGTAAGATTAGCGATAAAAAATAGTTTGACTAATTTTAAATTTCCTATATAATATAGTTAAACCGCCTTAAAAGGGCAGTTTTATTTGACCTTATAATCAAATCGAAAATCGTAAATCAAAAATCGCAGATCGCTAAGATTCCCGGGTAGCGCAGCGGTAGCGCAGCTCGCTGTTAACGAGTTGGTCGTCGGTTCGAATCCGACCCCGGGAGCCAGCATAGGTTTTGTGTCAAAGACCGTTAAGGTTGGCCAAAAACAAAAGAACTCAGTTTATGCTGAGTTCTTTTGTTTTAGTCAAAAAGCCTGAGAATAAAGGGTTATCTCGGTTCGAATCCGACTCACGGTTTTATTTTTAATCAAAGTGTGAAATTTTTATAGGCCTTGTATTTGACATTATGTAATTTACATGTTATTCTCAATTGATTTTGCACATTCATTTAAAATTAAGGAGGTTTAAAATGAAAAGGTTGTTTATAGCTGTTGAAGGAATTGATGGATCAGGGAAGTCCAGTTTGGTGAAATTTTTGGAGTCTAAGATTAAGTCTTTAGGAATGAAAGTCGCAAGGGTTGCCACCAGAGAAGAAAATGTTGAACATACTTTTTCATCGGTTTGCAAGGACTACGATCTCGACCCCAATTCGAGCGCTTACATGTTCTTTTTTCAAATGCTCCATGCATTGAAGTATGATCGTATCAAAAAAATTCTTGACGATGGACTTGTGGCCATTGCCGACAGGTGGGATTTCTCGTTTCTTGTCTATCATCAGAATTTTGGATTTTTCAGTAGAGAGACGGAAAATCTTCGCTTCGAAGTTAATCGATTGGCATTCAACAATCTTTGCCCTGACGTCGGAATATACATGGACGTGTCGGTTAGCAATGCAATCGACAGACGTATGTACATGAGAGGCGAAGTAATTGATTGTCTGGAGAAAGAAAAGGAATTCTATGAAGTCATTACCGGCGCCTATAGGAAGTTAGCGGCAGAAAAACAATGGCACGTTCTAGACGCTAACAAGGGTTTTGATGAAATTAAGATGGATGCTTGGGAAATTGTCCACAAAGCGTTGTCCACAAAGCCGTGAAATAAATAATCCCAACCGCGTTTTGTACGCAGTTGGGATTTTTTTTGTCAGAGAATAAAGTGCCCGATATATCTGTTTTTGTCCCGAAGATATCGGCCAAGGTTATCCCAAAATTCTTTTTTAAGGATTTTCGGGTACACCATCATGTCTTTAATCTCTTTTTGGTTGACCCATTTCGCTTCGTCCACTAAACCGAAACGATCTATATGATCTTTCGGCACTAATGTCGAATTCTCGGGGATCGCGAGCCAGAAATGTTCCAACCAAGTGCTGTTTTGTTTTTTAATGAACAGCGTTTGCGCGTAAAGAAGATTTCCAGCCCTCACCTTAATACCAGTTTCTTCGAAAACCTCCCTTTCCGCGCATTCGACAATTCCTTCTTTCGAATAGTCCCATCCTCCGCCCGGAGCGCACCACCAATTTACACCCTTGTTTCTGACCAGCAGTATCGTACCATTTTTTTGGTCGAAAGTTATCACTCTGCAGAGAATTCTGATTTTCATTGTTACCTCCAGTTGAAAAAAAGACAATATAAAATGACAATATTTTGTAAAAAATATGATACCCTGTTTTTAAAATTTTGTCAACAGTAGAAATGCGGTCTGGATTTTAGCTTATTTGGCAGTGAAACTACGTATTTATTCTTAATGGATTTAATCAAGAAGGGTAAAGCTGCTAGTGTTTTTTTTGCACGTTTTTTTAAATCTTTATTTGATTCGCTTCCGTCGTGAAAATCGACTATCGATCCGTTCGAGATTGAACGAAGCACATTGCTGACCACGTCTGAAGATGAAATATCTAAATAATCTTTAGAATCAACGTCTCCGGTAATGATAATTTTATTCTTTAAGTAATCCGATTCTTTTTTGCAAATTGATAAATCGTAAAATGGCGGCCTAACAAACAAAGGTTCGAATCCACATATTTTTTTTATAGCCGCGCCGCATTTGGCGAAATCGCCGGTGCGATCATGCGAATAAGTATGATTACCAATCAAGTGGCCGTTCTGTAATATTTTTTTCACCAAGAGCGGATATTCTTCGCATCTTTTTCCAATAAGAAAAAATATGCCTTTGACCCCATATTTGTTCAAAATATCAACAATTTTTAAAGTATAATAAGAATTTGGCCCGTCATCAAAGCTAAAAACAATCTTATTGTCCTTTCTTGAATAGTTTTTTATGTATTTGATTTGCTGCTTCATTTTTTTAGTAAAACAAAATAATCCATGCCTAAATATTTTATTATTGGAATTTTTCCAAGGAAGAACCCAGGGTGCTTATCTAGGAAGTTGTAGTTGTGTCTTATGCCAGTAACCCACCAGAACCAGCTATTCAAATAATCCGCCCCTCTTTCAAGCACTATTTTGAATCCGATTTTTTTACATATATTCCTTATTGAAAGAAAAGTTATATAGGATTCATATCCTCCATCATATTCATGGGTTCCCCAGGCATCCCAATTTTTTTTAAATAGCAGTTCAAATAAATATTTAGTTAAAGCCGAAAGATTAAAATGATTTTGAATGCTTATAATGGCGTAACCTCCGTCGTTAAGATTCTGCCAGATATTTTTTAGGGCTTTTCTTGGTTCCTTGGTGTGTTCAATGGCCTCTGTGCAAATTACGAAGCCATATTTATTTTTTGGTAATTCTAAAGATTCTAAATCGTTTTGAGAGATGTCGATATTCCATTTGTTCTTTTCTGATCTGTCTGCCGCGAATTCTAGCGCCTTATTGTTTTTGTCAAAGGCATGAATTTTTTGAAAAAATTTTTTTTCAGTAAAAAAATTATTGCCTATGCCGCAGGCAGCATCCAGGCATTTATCTATTTTGGCGCCCTTATTCATAGCCTTCTTTATGAATAGTTCTAGAATATTTTGTTGCCATGGAGCAGAAGTATTCGGGAACAACCCTTTGTTCCTTAATTCGTCTTCTATCTTTCTGTTTTCGGCAAATGATAGGATTTCCATAAATAAAATTTAATTAATCTGTATAGCCCAAGGTATAGCCCAAGAAAATTAAAGCAGTATGTAACAGGGGAAAACAGAACGGCCTTTGAAATTTTCGATGTTTTGATTTCTTTTCTATTTTTATCAATTATCAAGTCCAAGTTTTTGTATACCAGTAAAGGGGGGATAACCGAACAAACGAAAAGGGAAGAAAGGAATATTGATAACATTATCCAATCGTTGATTATTAAGGCGACTGAAATGCCAAGTAGGTGAAGAAGCCCCTTGTTTAACCACCTCGAGGCTTTGCCAAAACCGTATAGGGCCAATAAGAAATTTCTGAAAGGCGTTTTATTCAAATTAGATTTGTTTAAATATTTTAAATCTTCCATGAATAAACCGCAGCCGAAAAACCATACACTTGATTGTTTTATGTATATTGAAAAATTTTTTGCTGTTTCAACGTTGCCGAATGAAGGTATTAAGCCGACTGGTTTGTTTATCAATGAGGATAGGCGGCCGATTCTTACATCTTCTATTATGGCTGGAAAACCGCCTATACTCTCGAGAAAGCTTCCTTTCAAGCATAAGCCGTGTCCCACCAGATATTTAAGGCGGTATGGGAAAAATTTTCCGATAAACATCGGTATTTCATAGGCTATTGAAAAGAAAGTTTGATTGAAAGAAAAAGCAGTCATTAGCCAGCTCTTTATCGATCCAAAATTTTTAAACCAAGCAAGCGGCTGTTGATATATTTCCATCTTTTCGGTAATAACGGAATTAATATTCTTCAATAAGTTAGGATTATTTTTTGAATCGGCGTCAATCAGTATGAAAAAAATATCTTTAAATTTATTTCCAAGATTTTTTTTGAGGTAGTCATAAGCAAACGAAAGCTGGGTGCTTTTTCCTTCCGCTACGTTATCGCAATGGATTCTATGTATATTGCCATAATTATCTCTGTTTTTTTGGATTTGTTTTTCGTATTCTGTTATCGTATTATTTTTCGGTGATTCTGCCATTTCTCTTGCCGTAGTGATGACGAAAACGTCATAATAATTTTTAGGGTAATTGATTTTTGAAAAGTCCGACAAGAGATCACTGATATTATTTTCTTCATGGTAAACAGGGGACAGTATGATGAAACGATTGAGGTTACCTTTGGGAAATAATCGAATCTTTGATCTCAATTTTAAAATATACTTGATTGTCCACTCATATTTGACAATCAAGTATATCCCGTTTATGAGCAAGTAAACGCCAGTCAGATAAAGCGCATAGATAAGAATCCTTGCAATCATATGAATTTATCCAAAATTTTTTTTATATTCTCGAAAACCAAATCTTCGTCGCGATTCGCATCAACGATGTGCCAGTGAAGCGCATGAGAGATTTTTTTATAAAACTCGCTCGCTTTATTCAGATATTTTAAATCGACGATTTTTAATCCTTTGTCTTTGAGTTTTTTTTCTCTAAAAACATATCTTGAAAAAGCTATTTTTGGTTCTATGTCTAAAAGTATTATTATTTCCGGATGAAGATTTTTAAAAGATATTTCATCTAGCATTTTAGCGATACTGCAGTTAGTAAAAGTTTTGTTGGTTAAATGATATTCAAAAAAAGAATATCTCCATCTGTCGGCTAAAACGATATAATTTTTATTTAGATGATTTTTAGCTTCCGAATATTGTAGCGCATGGAGCGTTTGAAAGAGGAACATGGTGGCTATTTGATTGTCGTTAATTCCTATTCGATTCATGAAATTAGATACAGCTTTTCTGCGCTTGCCTTCGTAGACCGTGCTAATAAAAATTTTCTTGGAAGTATTTTTTTCCAAGTATTTTTTTATCTTTTTTATTTGAGTGGTTTTGCCGGAGCCAGCTATTCCTTCCAATGAAATTAGCATGATAATCCTTTATAAAAAAATTTTTTATCGTTAATCCATTCGATTAGGCCGGCCTTAAGGCTTGTTGGCAACATTTGAATATTGACGATTTCCCCTTTTGGCATCTTAACGAATTCAAGATGTCTTTCCCTGCTGGAAATTTTTATCGTCCCATTAACTTTAGCCGAAAAAACGATATTTATTTCGTGTTGAAGGTTATTATCATCAAGAGAAAAAATATTTTCACAAACCCCAATAAAATTAAACTCTGAATATTTATAATCTCCTATTTCTTCGCATAACTCTCTTTTTAATGCGACTTCCGCAGATTCCCCGTCCTCTACATGTCCGCCAGGCAGAAACAGCCATTTTTCTCCCTTAGCTCGACAAAAAATCAAATCATTTTCTTGCATAAGTAAACATCTAGAAATGACATGGATTGAAGACTTTGGTTTGTTGTATTGTTGCATATTATTTTTACTTAATTTATACTTTAAATTATCATAAAAAGTAGTCTTTGTCTATATTATGACAGAAATATACATTTTAAGACACGGAGAAACGGTCCATAACAAAGAGGGGAGATATTTGGGCAGAACTGACGTGCCTGCAATTTTTGATTTTAATAAAGAAGAAATTGAAGATTTAAAAAATCATATAAAAGCCTTAAATTTTGGTTTAATAATATCCTCACCCCTAAAACGTTGCCTGGAAACAGTTAAAATTTTAACCGACATAGATAATATTTTAATTGAGGATGGTTTTGCAGAGCGGTCAGTTGGGGTTTATGAGGGATTAACCAAGGAAGAAGCGAGGGGAAAATACCCAGATATTTCTCAAAGAACATAACTAGACAGTTTAACGACGCTCCACCTGGCGGAGAAACGATTTTAGATGTCGAGAAGAGGGTTTTTGCTGCACTGGATAAAATAAAATATCACTACAAAGATAAAAAAATTTTAATAGTTATTCATGGTTTTATAGCAAAGGTTATAAATAAATATTTCAATCCGACTATTACTGATCAAGACTTTTTTTCTTTTAGCTTAAAGAATTTAGAGTTAAAAAAGTATATTTATTAATAATTTTTTTTATAGCTAATTTTAGATAAAATATCTCGGTTCGAATATGCTCCCCAAAAAAAATTTCAGCGAACTTTTGAAATCGTCTTACCGAATTTAATCCACAAAGCGAGGACTTGCCTGCCTAAAAAGCAGACCGTCCGGCCAAAGGCCGGACGGAAGAAAATTTAGCGGCCAATCAAGGGGGCAAAGCCCCCTTGAACCCCCAAAAAAGAGGGCGGGCAAAAAGGAAGGGGTTGGGGGGAAGGAATTTTTGCCCGCCCTCTTTTTTCCGCCCGACCGCCGAAACGCATGGCGTAACCAAGAGAATACCGGGGGTCTGGTAAGAATTTTTATCAACTGATATAATACTGATATAATAAAGACAATGATAAATCTAAAGAGATAATTTATGTTGAAATTGGCAACCACATTCAGCGGAATTGGCGCAATCGAGCATGCCTTGAAACGTATGCGAGTTAAGCACGAACTGGTTTTTGCTTGCGATAATGACCCACACGTAAAAGAAAGTTTTTTTGCTAACTATGACATTGATCAGTCGCGTTGGTTTGATTTGGTTCAAGATATTGACGGAAAAAAATTTAAGGGCAAGGTTGATTTACTTGTCGGAGGAACGCCGTGCCAGTCATTTTCAATGGTTGGAAAGCGGCGTGGATTTGAAGATGCGCGCGGAACTTTATTTTATGAATTTGCCCGTCTTGTTAATGAAATAAAACCAAAGGCTTTTATTTTTGAGAATGTAAAGGGGCTATTAAGTCATGATAGTGGAAAAACATGGGAAGTTATCCAGAGTACCTTTAAAAAGCTTGGGTATAGTTATTTTCCACATGTTCTGAACGCTAAAGATTATGGGATTCCACAAAACCGCGAGCGTCTTTTTGTTGTCGGTTTCCGAAAGAAAAAAAAATTTAACTTTCCCGATCCCGTTGAATTGAAAATCACAATGCATGATTTACTTGATGATACGACAGAAAATAAATATTATCTCCCGGAAAAAGGAATAAAATTTGTAACCAAACAAAAAAATATCGATAAAAGATACACTCAAATTAATGGACAGATTGCGCTTTGTCAAAAAGCAAATCAGCAGTTTAACTGGCACGGCGATTTTATTTTCGAACCTGCGGGGAAGGTTGACGAGAAATATTTTCTTTCAGATAAAGTGGCTAAATATGTTTTGGCAACTGGAACAAAGAATTTTTACAGTAAACCCGAAACCGATCTTAATATTGCCCGGCCACTACTTGCCACGATGGCTAAAATGCATAGAGCAGGCGTGGATAATTATATTACGCGAAGCGGAAGAATAAGAAAATTATCTCCGCGGGAATGCTTGCGTCTTATGGGATTTGATGATAGTTTTAAAATCATTGTAAGTGATACCCAAATGTACAAACAGGCAGGTAATAGTATTGTCGTCAATGTTCTTATGGCTGTTTTGCGAAGTATGGGTATAAATTCAACAAAAATTAATTTATAATATGCCTAACAATAGTGAAGAAAATTACATAGAGATTGGAGGGGAACGATTTAGTTTGCTCGATGAAGTAGATAATATTCCGTTGGCCGATTCTTTTGTTAAAAACAACAAGCTTCAGGGTACAACCGGTCACGGAGAGGCTAAGTTATATGTCGGAGCCCAGCAAAAAAAGGACTTTGATGTTTTTTTTGGTGACTTTAGCGGCAAAGGGTTATTTCTGAAAAAGGATTTTGAGGATTATTTAGGAGATGCAAAATTTGAATATGAACAACAAGAACAAAAATATCGGCAGGATATTTCCGGTAAATGGGAAGAATATCACCGAAAATTACAAGGGTTTTCTGAGCGCGAAGAATTTAGCATAGGTCGCGCCGTGCCGCAGGATCAAACAAGATTTTATATCAAATCAGAAGATAATGCCTTTGATTTTTTCAGAAGCATTATACTTCCTATAATTTCTTACGTTTCTATATTAAAACTAAAAAGCGAACAGGGAAATATTAAATTTCTTTTCAGGCCGGCCTTAAGTTACAATTTTAATCCGTATTATCATCCTGCGGTAGTTGAAAAAATTGAAAAAGCTATTGAGCAAGATCCGGAATTAACCGAGGAAAAGAAAATGCAACTTCGAGAGGCAAGAATCGGGCAGGGTGCATACCGACAAAAACTTATGGAAGAATCGTCGGAATGTATAATAACCAGGGTCAACGATGAAAGAATTTTAATAGCAAGTCATATAAAACCATGGAGCGTGTCGGACGAAAGAGAGAAAATAGATCACAATAACGGGCTTGCACTCACGCCTACGTATGATCGGCTATTTGATCAAGGATTTATTTCATTTGAGGATAACGGAACGATTATTCTCTCACCCTATATATCACCTTTGAATCTTAAGAAACTCAATCTTGCTAAAGGCAGAAAGTATAATATTCCACCCAGCGATACGAGACGGGCATATCTCAACTATCATCGAGAGAATATTTTCAAAAAATAGCTAAAGAGTAGAAAATAAACCAGTAAATGACAGATGTTCACACAAGGGCACAGAGATCAAGAAACATGGCGGCTATCAGGGGGAAGTTTAACAAAAGTACCGAGCTTGCTTTGATAACTCTTTTTCGTGCAAATAGGATAAAGGGCTGGCGACGACATAGTCGTCGAATTTTTGGTACTCCTGATTTTATTTTTCCTAAAAATAAAGTAGCTATTTTTGTTGACGGATGTTTTTGGCACGGTTGTCCAAAATGTTTAATCCATCCAAAAACTAATAAAAAATTTTGGGAAATAAAAATTGCTGCCAATCAAAGAAGAGACAGAGATGTCAAAAAACAACTTATTGAAGAGGGTTGGAGGGTTTTACGGTTTTGGGAACATGAGATAAAACATAATTCTAATAATATCGTAAAGAAGATTATTTTTTGATATTACGCCATGCGTTTCGGCGGTCGGGCGGAAAAAAGAGGGCGGGCAAAAATTCCTTCCCCCCAACCCCTTCCTTTTTGCCCGCCCTCTTTTTTGGGGGTTCAAGGGGGCTTTGCCCCCTTGATTGGCCGCTAAATTTTCTTCCGTCCGGCCTTTGGCCGGACGGTCTGCTTTTTAGGCAGGCAAGTCCTCGCTTTGTGGATTAAATTCGGTAAGACGATTTCAAAAGTTCGCTGAAATTTTTTTTGGCGAGCATCAAACTAAAAAGACTGGTATCAACCAGTCTTTTTAGTTTGATAATTTTCCGAAGTCGGATTCGAACGGGGAGGGGTTGGGGAACCGAGAGGTTCCCGCTGTTTTCGGGGGATGGTATTGGAAGGGGCGGAAGCCCCTTCCAAAGAGTTCGAATAGCGGAGCGCCGACCCCGGGAGCTCTTAAAAATAGCCAAATAGGCTTTTTTGGTATAATATAAACTTATAAGATTATATTTTATGCCAAAAACTATTTTAGGCAAATGGTCTGTATGGCTCAACGCTTTTTTCTTGATAGTAATTGCTATTTCTATTATTTTAGTTAACGAGCTCGACCTGCTTTCTTATAATGATCACTGGTGGGACGTGACTGTCCCGATTACATTTCTTGCCAGTATCATTGCTTTTATTTTAGGTATAATAACTATAATAAAAAATAAAGAACGGTCCGTTCTTGTTTATGTATCAGTCGCCATAGGATTGCTTGTCATTATTTTTATTCCTTTACACAGCTTATTTATTAATGATTAAATATTTAAGTAGGCATTAAAACGAAATTATGAAAAAAATTATCAGTTTATCTTTGGTTTTGGCGGTGATGTTAATCTTTAGCGGCTGCAGTTTATCCGGAGGAGCTAAAATAAATTCTTATAACTCTCCGCCTGCTTCGGCGCCCGCTGCTACTTCCGCTTCTGTTTATACGCCTTCGCCATCTTCATCATCTTCGCCCTCATCTCTTATCGCTCAAGCCGCTTACGTTTGCAACAAAGGCAAAACGATTGATGCCTCTTTCTATAAAGGGGAATCAATACCGGTAAAGCCGGGTGAACCGCCTATCCCTACGGGAAGCGTAAAAATTGTTTTAAGCGATGGACGGACGCTTGATCTGTCCCAAACCATTTCCGCCGACGGATCACGATACGCCAACAGCGACGAATCATTTGTCTTTTGGAGCAAAGGGGATGGCGCGCTGGTGTTGGAAAATAATGCTGAAAAAGACTATCTGGGATGCATTGTGCCCGTTAAGGAAGGCATAAAAGTTATTTCACCGAACGGCGGAGAAATCTGGTCAAAAGGCCAAGCAGTCCAGATATCGTGGAACGCGGCTAAAGATATAAAATCCGTAAATATCAGGCTGGCAATTTCGGGAAACCCGGACAGCCAAAATTTTAATGCCGCCATCGTTTCCAATGTTCCGAACACCGGCAGCTATGAATGGACCGTGCAAAACCTATACGCGGAAGTATTGGGCGTGACAGATTTGCCCGTTTCTGATAAATACCTTGTTACCATAGAAGACAGCGATCACAATAATGTCTATGACATGAGCGATGCTACATTCAGCATTAAATAAAATTGTTTTAATAATCAGATACGCTACAATGCTTATATTATCTGTTTTGTGAAAGAAGAAATTGAAAAGGCGGAAAGCGGGGATATTTCCAATTTTGACGCCATAAATACCGCCTTGCGGATTGAGCAGTCGATTTTGGAAAAAAAATGTTTTGATTTTTTTCAATCAACAGACAAGAGCTTGAATGAAGTTCTTGGCAAGCTTAATCAGGAAACTGAAAAACATTTGAAAATTATCCGGCAAGAGCTGGAAAGGCTGGAAAGAAAGGCCGGATGTTGATTTTTTCACTTTACGCGGCTTGATAATATTCGCGCAAGATGTTAAGCTGATGATTATTCACTAAAATTTTTCATATGGCGACAAGACTAAACGCAATCGGCACCAGAAAAAAATCACATTCTCATAAAACCAAAAAGCGGCTGGAAATCAAGCGCTTGATGCTGGAAAAGAAAGCGGCCAAGAAAAAGAAATAAATTTTTTCCGTTCAACAACACCGTCTCACGCGGTGTTTTTGGTCTGCGTTCAGCTTGCCGGCAATCGGTTTGGCGGAGGCGGAATTATTATAGGTTTACGCCCCGCCGAGTTGAGAATTTTTCCGATTTTTGTTTGTGGTATAATAAAGGCGTTAAACTATTGCTTTATGAAAAAGCAACAAATAATTTTAATTTTAGCCTTTTTAATCTTAGGGACTATTATTTTTGGCCGGCCGGCCGATGCCGCCGCGAGTTATCTTTGGAGCGATAATTTTGATGATGGAAAAACTTTGAGTGAAAAATACCAGGACGTCAGCACTAACGGCATGTCGGTAAGCTCTGCCGATGCTTTGAGCGGCAAGTATTCGCTTAGGCAGACATACAGCCAGGGGCAGGTTGACGCCGGCTGGGTGGTTCGCGTCGATAACAGCGGATTTCCCGACCATGTTTTTATGAGCTGGGCGCATAAATTTGAATCGGGTTTTCAGGGATTTCCGCCGAAGATGGCGCGCATCCGCTATCGCCCGCGCAGCGGACCGAATGCCTGGCAGACCAGATTCGCCGTTCATACTTGGATAGAAACTAACGGCGAGGTCGCGCTTGATGTGGTAGCGCCTGACAGCTCGCAGGCGAATAGTACTGGCTGGCTGGCCATCGCCCGCTCGGGTTTCAGTTTTGCCGATCCGGCCAATATCGGCCGCTGGGTAAATTTTGAAATGGAAGTTAAACTCAATACTCCGGGCAAAAAAGACGGCCTCTATCGCCTCTGGATTGATAATAAATTAGTCATCGAAAGAATCGGCGTTGATCTGCGCGGCAATACCGATTATAAATGGAACGAGGCCATGCTGGATACTTATTGGAACGGCGGTTCGCCCAAAGTCCAGAGCCGTTATTATGATAATTTCATAATCTCGACGGAGCGCATCGGATCGGCTGTTTCAACTCCGGCCAAACCGGAAGCTGAAATTATTCCCGCCGCTGATAAAGATATGATTGAAAAAATTTCTTCGGCGGAGGCTGGCGAGGTATTTTCTCAAACTAAAACAATTTCCTTGTCCGTGGCGGCTAAAAATATTTATGACAAAATTATCAGCGCCGGCGCGGCGGCAATCAGCGCTGAAAATCAGGCAAGGATAAGTTATTTCATCCAAAATGGCACGAAAACCACCCAGGTTCTCGGCGCGGGCGAGCGAGGCGGCGTGGTAAGTTCGTTCGCCGCGGCTTTTTCGCGCCTGCCGCAAACCGCTGCTGATTGGCAAGACGTGATAAAAATCGGCAATGGGCGCTGGCCGGCGCAAAGGAGCGCCGCGGCTGAAGCGCAAGCCAAAAATGGAATATTCAAAAAAATATATTTAAGAAATCCGGATATGAACAACGCGAAGGATAACGCCGCCGTCACCGTTATCGCTTACGGATTAAGGCCGGCGCGAAGGAATATCAATTCGGAAAAGCAAGCGATCATAATTTATAAAAATATCTACGGCAAAAATCCGGCGCTGGCGCTCGACTGGAATATTGTCCGCGCCATTGCTTATAGCGGCGCCATCAGATAAAATTTGCCGAAGGGAATGGTTGGAAGGCAAAATTTAAAAAAGCATGAATGCGGCTGGAAAGTTGTCTTGATTTCCCCGGGTTTGCTTAGAGAAGCCGGGAGTATTTTTTCGTTTTATATGTTATAATGCGGATATAATTTTTAATTATAAATTTATGATGCTCAAAGATAAAATCGCGATTGTCACCGGCGCCCGCCAAGGCATTGGCAAGGGGATTGCCTTGGCTCTGGCTCGAGAGGGCTGCCATGTCGCGGTTAGCGATATCGATCAGGCCGATTGCCAAAAAGTGGTGGCCGAAATTGAAAAAACAGGCGCTAAGGGCTTGGCGATCAGATGCGACGTTTCAAAAAAGGCGGAGATGGATAATCTGATTAGCGAGACTGTCAAAGAGTTCGGCGGCTTGGATATTATGGTCAATAATGCCGGAATCTATCCTTTCACGCCCTTTGCCGACATGACCGAAGAAGATTGGGATAAAGTTTTAGCCGTTAATTTGAAAAGCGTTTTTCTCGGCTCGCAAGCCGCCGCCAGGGCAATGAAAGCCGGCG
This sequence comes from Patescibacteria group bacterium, assembly GCA_028716485.1. GTDB lineage: Bacteria > Patescibacteriota > Patescibacteriia > Patescibacteriales > WJLG01 > JAQTUZ01. The sequence goes on along the minus strand of JAQUPS010000003.1, from coordinate 60,566 downwards.
GCCGGATTATCAACATTTCTTCCATTGCCGCTTTTGTCGGTTTCGCCGGCTTAGTCCATTATTGCGCTTCCAAAGGCGGGATAAACGGAATGATTCGAGCGCTGGCTTTAGAACTGGCCAGCCGGCAAATTACCGTTAATGCCATTGCTCCGGGAGCGATTGAAACTCCGGGCGCCGGCCAAGGGTTGAATGAGGAGGCTAAAAAACAAACCATCGCGGCCATCCCTTTGAATCGAATGGGCACGCCCGATGATATCGCCCAAGGAGTTGTTTTTTTGGCCTCGGATAAATCCAGCTACATTACCGGACAGGCGATTATCATTGATGGCGGCTGGACTCTGAAGTAGCGGGATTCGAACCAATTTTTTTTCACAAGAAGCGGGTTTTATGATAAAATAGAGCATATGGAAAAGAATATCGGTAAATTCGCCTATTGGACGCCGAGAATATTATCGCTGATATTCGTCGGATTTTTATTGCTGATGTCGCTGGATGTGTTTGAATCAAAATTAAGTTTTTGGCAAACAATGCTGGCGCTATTAATGCATAATATTCCGGCGCTGATTTTGCTGGTTGTCGCGTTGATTTCCTGGAAACATGAGATAGTTGGCGGAGTTGTTTTTATTCTCGCCGGGATTTTATACATTGCAATGATATTGATTAGCGCGATCGCTAATCAATTCGCGTGGTATATGCTGTCTTGGTCTCTGACGGTTGCCGGACCGGCATTTCTGATTGGAATTTTATTCATCGCTAATTGGAAGAAAAAAAGAAGAATAAGCAGCGGATAACTGGTTATCAGCGCCAATTAATCTTTATCAGTAAAAACATATGCCGATTATCAAATGGGAAGAAAATTTTTCAGTAGGCGTCAAGGAAATTGACGACCAGCATAAAAGAATCATCGAGATCCTCAACCGGATTTACAAGATGATTTCGGATAATCAGATTGAAAATTCCGCCGTTGAGCAAATTTTAAAAGATTTGCATGAGTATGCCGACACGCATTTTTCCACCGAGGAAATATATTTCCGGGAATTTGATTATGATAAAGCCGACAGTCATATTGAAGCTCATGATGATTATCGCCGCCGGGTCGAGGAATTCAGAGTAAAAAATAAAGCCGGGCTGGCCAAGGAAACGCTTTATGAGTTATCCGATTTTATGAACGGCTGGTGGGTTTGGCACATTAACAACACTGATAAGGAATATACCGAGTGTTTCCATCGGCACGGATTATATTGATTTAATGCCGACAATTTATGAGGGGTAAAAAAGTCGTTCGTGATAATTTTAATTCGCAGCGGATTTTTGTTTTTTGGTTGAAAATAGCAGCCTTGATTTTTGGTATCGTTGTCGCGCTGGTGGGCGTTTTGGCCTTAATCGGCTGGCAATTTAACATAACCCGATTGCAGGCGGTAGATATTGGTTTTGCTCCGATGAATCCGCTGGCCGCGATTGAATTTATCCTTTGCGGTCTGGCCGTTTGCGCCGCATCCTTTACATTATCCGCCGTTGCCCGGCGGTTTTCTTTTTTTCTCGGATTTTTAGTTATTGTCTTGGCGGCGCTTAAATTATTGGATATTTTCGGCATCAATATCCCGGTTGATCAAATTTTTTTCGCCGATAAATTGGGAAATTTTACGCCCCCGAGCCGGATGCCGCCCATCGCGGCCATTAATTTTATTTTAATCGGGCTGGCTGTTTTACTGCTTGATCTTAAGTATCGCGGCCGGAGTGTGACGCAATATTTGGTCTTGACTGTCGGAAGTTTTTCTTTGTTCATGGTTTTGGCCTATATGCTCGGTTCTTCTTTCCGGACCCTCGCTATTTTTTTCAGTCCGCTGGCTCTGCATGGCGCCATTAATTTTATGCTTTTGGCGCTGGCAATTTTATTTTTACGGCCCGATATCGGCCTGACCGCGCTTTTTTTGAGCCGAAGCGGCGGCGGCTTAATCGCGCGGCGATTGGTTCCGCTGACTTTGATTTTACCGATATTGCTGGCTTTGGCGGGAAATTGTCTGGCCAATGCCGGATATTTTGATTTTCAATTGGGTTTCGCCCTTGTTTTAGCCGCGAATATCGTAATTTTTGAATTTATCAACATTCGCTTCTCTTTAACCGTCGAGCGTTTGGACGCGGAACGGGAAAAAATTCTTCAAACAGTCAGCCGAGCCAAGTCCTTGGATGACGCGCTTTTGGAAAGTATCGGGGAAGGAATAGTCGCCACTGATCGGCAAGGAGTGGTGATACTTTTTAATTGGGAAGCGGAAAAAATGTTCGGCATTAAGTCGGAGCAGGCGATTGGCAAATCTATTTTCAAGCTCTGGGCGATTTACGATAAAGACGGCAAAACATTGGCGAAAAAAGACCGGCCGGTGCAGATTTCTCTGATCACCGGGAAAAAAATAACTTCTTCCGTCAGCAATCCTTATTATTACGCGGCCGGTGATCATAAGATTCCGGTGGCGATCACGGTTACGCCGGTGGTTCATAACGGCGCTATCGCCGGCGTCATCGACGCTTTCCGCGACATTTCGCGCGAGGTGGAAATCGACCAGGCGAAAAGCGAATTCGTTTCCTTCGCCTCGCATCAATTGCGCACGCCCACGACGGCTATCAGCTGGCAGCTTGAGATGTTTTTGGAAAAATATGCCGGCAAGCTTGACGCGGAACAGCGGGCGGTTATCGAGGAAATTTATCGCTCCAACCGGCAAGTTTCCGATTTGATCACGGATTTCTTGAACGTTTCCAAAATCGAATACGGATTGGCGCCCGTTCAATCGGCTCCGGTCAGCGTCGTTCCGATAATCGAGGAAATTTTAGGCGAACAATTTAGGGCGCAGATTGAGAAGAAAAAAATCGCGATTGAAAAATTATTCGCTCGCGGCGTTTGCGCCATCAATGTCGACGCCGGCTTATATAAATTGATTGTTGATAATTTGATTTCCAACGCGATAAAATATACTCCCGAAAACGGCAAGATAGCCGTTGAATTAAAAAATTATCAAGCCGGCGAAACGGTCGGTAACAGGAAATTGCCCCAAAGCGGCTGTGTTTTAACCGTGGCCGATACCGGCTATGGCATACCGGGCGATGAGCAAGATAAAATTTTTACCAAATTTTACCGGACCGATTTTGCCAAAAGCAAAAATATCCCCGGCACCGGCCTGGGACTTTATATGGTTAAATTGTTCGTCAAAAAGATGGGCGGAGAAATATGGTTTGAATCGGAGGAAAATAACGGCGCTAAATTTTTTGTTCTGTTTTAAGGCGCTAAGCCATGGTTGATCAATCTGGCGGCGCTTATTTTTTTGGGGCAATAAGCGAATTTTATGTTATAATTTTTATGGGACGAGCAAGGGTTTCCCCTATTTTTAATTATGAAAAAGTTTTTTATACTTTTGGCTATTTTGGCCTTCTCCGGCTGCGCCGCGGCCAATTTTAAGCCCGTTACCGTTTATAAAAATTATCAGGCCAGCTCTTCGTTGCCGATTATTTCTAATAAAATATATATGAAAATTACCAGCCCGGATTTTAATAATGGCGATTTTTTGCCGCAAGATTTATCCTGTCTGGGAGAGGGGAGGGCGCCGGTTTTGCAGATTGCCGACGTTCCCGCCAGCACTGTGACGCTTGCTTTGATAGCAGATGACCCGGACGCGCCGGCCGGAATTTACACGCACTGGCTGGCTTGGAATATCGATCCGGCCGCGGCGGTTTTGGATATTTCGCATCCGCCCAAAGGCGCAGTGCCCGGCGCCAATTCTTCCGGTTCGACAAAATATGTCGCGCCTTGTCCGCCTTCCGGCACGCATCATTATTATTATCGCCTTTATGCCTTGGACGAAAAATTAAATTTGCCCGATAAATCAAATGTGAAGCATTTGCTCGGCGCAATGACCGGCCATATTATCGACGAGGCGGTGCTGATGGGAAAAGTGGAACGTAAAAAATAATTCTATGAAAAACTTCTTATATTTATTGCCAATAATTTTTATTGTTTCCGGCTGCCAAATCAATCTGCCAGCCAAGACTTTGCCGCCCAAGCCCGTTGCCTGTACGATGGAAGCCAAGTTTTGCCCGGACGGCAGCGCGGTCGGCCGCACCGGACCGAATTGCGAATTCGCCGCCTGTCCTTCGGTAACTCCTACCACCACGCCGCCGGTTCCGTCGCCCGAGCCGATCGGGAAAAGCGGCATTACCGGCGTCAGTCTGATCGGTCCGGTTTGTCCGGTAGAAAGGATTCCGCCCGATCCCGCTTGCGCGCCCCGGCCGTATCCGGCTTTGGTTATCGTAAAATCAGCTGACGGGACAAAAGAAATCACCCGTTTTAACACTGACCAAAACGGTAAGTTTAAAATCGGTCTGCCACCTGGAAATTATTTGCTCGAGCCGCAGGGCAATAATGTTTATCCGCGCGGCATCGCCCAAACAGTTTTAGTTAAGGCCGGCGTTTTCACTTCGGTCAATGTGAATTTTGATTCGGGAATAAGATAGCAATATAATTTTTTGTTTATGCTAAAAAAATTCGAAGCCTATTTTGATAAAATTTTTGTCGTTGTTTTGCTGATTTTGCTGGTTATTAATTATTTTCATTTCGCGCCGCCAGCCGATTTGCGGACAATTTTTATCATCGCTTCCTATCTCGGTTTATTGCCGGTTTTGGTGAGCGCGATCCGTTCGTTGAACAAACGCCAGGTTTCCGTGGATTTGCTGGCCAGCATCGCTTTGATCGCGGCGATTATCGCCGGAGAATGGACTTCGGTGGTTTTTATCAACTTGATGCTGACATCGGCCAGAATTTTCGGCGATTACACGGCGAACAAAGCGCGCTCGGCGATTGCCAGCCTGTTAAAATTGCGGCCGGAAAAAGCCCGGGTCAAGCGCAACGGCAAAATAATAAAAATCGCCACGGAAAAAATCAGAGTGGGTGATTTGGTGATTATCGAATCGGGCGAAAGGATTTCCGTCGATGGGACTGTCACGCAAGGCGAAGCCGAAGTCGACCAATCATCTTTGACCGGCGAGTCCGTGCCGGTGGCCAAAAAATCCGGCGATCCGGTTTACAGTTCCACGCTCAATGTCGCCGGTTCCCTGACGGTGCGGGCGGATAAAGTCGGCCGCGATACGACTTTGGAAAAAATCGTCAAGATGGTGGAAGAGTCGCAAAAAAATAAATCAAAAATCCGCACGACAGCGGAAATTTTCGCTACCTGGTATATTGTTTTGACAGTCGGCGGCGCGATCATCATTTTGCTTTTTACGCGCAACTTCAATTTGGTCTTGTCATTATTGCTGGTCGCTTGCGCTGACGATATTGCGGTGGCCGTGCCCATGGCTTTTTTGGCCGCCGTCGGCTATGCGGCGCGCCGCGGCGTCATTATCAAGGGCGGAGAATTTTTGGAAGGCTTGACCCGCGCTAAACAGGTATTATTAGATAAAACCGGCACGATTACCTCCGGCCGGCTCAAAGCCCAGGATTTCCTGGTATTTTCCGGCTTTACCGAGAAAGAATTATTGTCTTATGCCGGAATGGCGGAAAGCGTTTCCAGCCATCCGATCGCCAAATCGATCGTCGAGTATGTCAGATTCCGCGGCATTAAAATAACCGAGCCGGATATTTTTAAGGAAACGACCAGTCAGGGAATCGTGATCGGCGGCCAATCAAAAAAAATCGTCTGCGGCAAAATTTCATTTTTGGAAAAAGAAAATGTCAGCTTTGACGGGGAACAAAAGAAAATTATCGCCCGCGAAGAAGCCAGGGGCTATACGCTGGTGGCTGTGGGCTATAACGGAAAGCCGGTGGGATTTTTGGCTTTAGCCGATGTGATCCGTCCGGGCACGGAAAATATTATTAAACAGTTTTTTGAACTGGGCATTAATAAAATAGTTATGCTCACTGGCGATAACGGCAAGGTCGCGGCCAGGATCGCCAAGCAGATCGGCATCAAGGATTATCATGCCAATCTTCTGCCGCAAGACAAATTGGATTTTATCAAAAAATCGCTGAGCCGGAAATATAAAACGATTATGGTCGGCGACGGCGTCAATGACGCGGCGGCGATTTCCTTGGCCGATATCGGCGTGGCGATGGGCGCCATCGGTTCGGATTCGGCGATTGAAGCGGCCGATATCGCCTTGATGAAAGACGATTTGTCGGAATTGCCCGAAATGATCGAGTTGGGAAAATATACAGTTCAGATCTCCCGGCAAGATTTTTGGATTTGGGGCACAATGAACTTGATCGGTTTTTCTTTGGTTTTTATGGGCGTTATTGGTCCGGTCGGCGCTTCAGCCTATAATTTTATTACCGATTTTTTTCCTTTATTGAATTCCCTGCGCCTTTTCACGCTTCATCTTAAATTAAACAAGCCTTCTTTTACCATTAAAAAATCCGGCGTCAAATTAGCCGGATAATTTTAAAAAATCCACTCCTTGGGATGGGTGTCGAGCTCTGTGAGACGGGGAGGGTCTATTCCCGACATTATCTTTGCTACTTTTTTTAAAAAAAGTAGCACAAAAAATTGCTCGCAGGAAAAATTTCCTATCACTCCGCTAAGAAGCCTAGCAAAATCGTTATACTCGCCCGCCCGGGGCGGGCTTCGGACAACACGATTTTGCACGGCTTCTACGCTGCATGATTTAACGGAAATTTTTCAATGCTCGCTATAAGGAAAATTAATTATTTTTTTGTTGCATTGATAGATTTAGTGTGGCGCGGAAGTTTGTTTAAAAAATATATTTACTCGATTGAGATTATTTTATACTCAACCGTTTTGTTTGTCAGTTTCACGGCAATCGTTTCGCCGGTTCGGCGGCCGAGCAGCGCCGTGCCGAGCGGTGAAGAACTGGAAATGATTCCGGCCGATGGATTGGTTTCGGTTGAGCCGAGAATTTGAAAAGTTTTTTTGCCGCCAGCGCTTTTTATGGTCACAAAACTGCCCAGACCGGCCACGGTTTTATTTTTATTCGGTTCAATAATTTCCGCGCGCGCCAGCTGGTCTGCCACGTCCAGCATCGCCTGGTTCAGTCCGCGCAGCCGGCCTTTGGCGATCTGATAAGCGGCGTTTTCGGAAAAATCTCCCATCAGCGCCAAGCGTTTCACTTCCGCGGCTAAAGGCGGACGAACTCTTTTCATCCTTTCCAAATCCGCCGATAACACCCGATATTTCGCCTCGGTCATCTTCGGATCCGGCCTTCCTTTTAAATATTTATCCGGTTTTCTGATTGGTACGCGCATATGTTTTATTTTATATTTATTATCATAAGACAATTAGTTTTTAAAATCAATTGAATTAATAATTCTTGGTTCATGGCCCTGGGCTTATGGCGCAAGGAATTTTTCAAAATCCTTGAGGCATAAGCCCGGCGTCTAATCCTTGTTATAATAATAAAAAAACTTGTTCAACAATGAACAGGTTTTATATTTTTTACGCCGGAAAATTATTACAATTTCATCTTTTCAAAAGCGAAAGTGCCGGCGATGATGGTGGCGACGGCCAAACCGATAATGACGCTGAAATCAGCGAGCAGGCCGTACTGGGAAACTCCCAAAATTATGTGGCGCAGGGCATCGACGCCGTAGGTGATGGGATTGATGAAAGTGAACGGCGCGATCCATGCCGGCAGGCGATTAATCGGAAAAAGCGCGCCGGAAAGGAAGAAAAGCGGAAAAAGCAGGAAACTGGAAACCAATTGAAAACCTTCAAAGCTTTCCATCTGCGAGCCGATAATCAAGCCGATACTGACCAGCGACGTGGTCATAAAGGCAATGGCGACTAGGGAAAAGATGAAGGAAAAGATGGTGAGGTGCAAGCCGGGAATAATATTAAAAGCGCCGAAAATCCAGCCGATAACCAGCAAGATCGCGCATTGGATCATCGAGTCGGTGGCACCGCCGATGACTTTGCCCAGAAAAATCGAGGTGCGCGAAACCGGGGAGACCAGCACTTCTTTGAGAAAATCGATTTTTTTATCCCAGACGATATAGATGCCGAAAAAAATCGAGGAAAATAAAACCGATTGGGCGAGGATGCCCGGAAAAATAAACGCCTGATAATTCAAGCCGGTGATCGAAATGGCCGAACCAAGCCCGCCGCCGAAAATCAAAAGCCAAAGTACCGGCGTGACTATCGCGCCGACCAATCTTGATTTTTCCCGCTGGAAAACTTTAAGTTCCCGGTACCAGATGGCCAGGATGCCCCTAATTTCACTGTTCATAATATTTAATATCCAATAGCAAATAAACAATAACCAAAAAATATTAAAATATTTTAATACCGGTTAATTTTTAAATATTGGTTATTTGATATTGGATATTTTATCAATGCTTTGATCTGAAATTTATGACTCTGTCGGCCCAGCCGCCTTCGGCCGAATCTTCGCGGATTTCCCGGCCGGTATAATGCAGGAAGACGTCGCTTAAAGTCGGCTGGCGCACTTCGACCGAATCGACTTGGCCGATGGTCTGCAAAATTTCCGCCAGATGTTCGCTGGCGTTGGCGACCGTCAGAGAAACAATTCCGTCTTTAACATCAACCTTGGAAATATAGGGCAACTGCTTGATTAAATCGATTTTTGGCTCTTTGATTTTTATGGTCACGACATCGCCGCCGATGATTTCTTTCAGTTTGGACGGCGCGTCCAGCGCGACAATTTTGCCCGAATCAATGATTGCCACCCGGTCGCAGAGCATATCAGCCTCTTCCATATAATGCGTGGTAATGATGACGCTGATATGCATCCGGCGCGCCAAATCTTCGATATAGCGCCAAAGATGGTCGCGGGTTTGCGGGTCAAGCCCGAGCGTCGGTTCGTCGAGGAATAATACTTTGGGGTAATGCATCAAGCCGCGGCCAAGTTCCAGCCGCCGGCGCATGCCGCCTGAATAATTTTTGACCAGTTCATTTTTGCGGCCGGTCAATTCCACCAATTCTAAAACTTCTTTGATTCTTTTTTCGCGCTCGACCGGCGGAATATTATAAAGCATGCCGTGCAGTTTGAGATTTTCATAGCCGGTGAGCGTATCGTCGCTCGAAGGATCCTGAAAAACCATGCCGATTGAAGACCTGACTTTGTCAGGATTTTTAACAATATCAAAACCGTTGACTTTGGCCGTGCCCGAGCTGGGTTTGATCAAAGTGGTGAGCATCATCAGCGTCGTGGTCTTGCCCGCGCCGTTCGGACCGAGCAAGCCGAAAATTTCCCCTTCCTCGATTTGAAGATTGAGCTGGTCGACGGCGGTGATATCGCGGTATTTTTTGGTTAGATTTTTGATTTCAATAATCGGCATGGGGATATTATAACATAATTGATTTAAATATCCAATAATAAATATCAAATATCAAAACAATATATAAATATTTTAAAACGGAGTTGGAACCAATTTTTAATATTGGCTATTTGATATTAGATATTTTTATAAAGTTGGCTTTTTTCGCGTAAAGTTATAGAATAAGCTTATGGAAAAACAAGATTTGAAGATTATCACCTATAATATCTGGGATTTGCCGCTTTGGTTCAATAAAGAGCGGCAGGCGCGCATTGCCAAAGTCGCCGAATTTTTGAAAAAGCAAAATGCGGATATCGTCTGTCTGCAGGAAACTTGGGATGCCGAGAATCAAAATTTACTGCAAAAGATGATGGGGCCGGATTATTTTTGCGCGTTCGGCGAGAAAAAATCACAGAAGCATTGGTTGAAAAATTTTTCCAATTTTTGCGGCGGCTTGATGATTTTTTCCAAATTTCCCGTCAGCGAGGAAAATTTTTTCCCTTTTCCGCGCCTGAATTATTCGTTTACCGAGATGTGCGGCCACAAAGGTTTCTTGGAAGCCGTGCTGGAAACGCCCTGGGGAAAATTGCGCATGATCGATACGCATCTGCATTCTTGGATTTTTTGGGGAAAAAAATTCCGCCTCAAACAGCTACGGAAGATAATGAGCCGTTTGGAGGCGAATGATTTACCCGTGATCTTGGCCGGCGACTTTAATCAGCATGATATTTTGGGCCATGAACTTTTTGCCGCCATGCTCGCTAATAATAATTTTAATATCCCGGCCGGCGAAGAATCGCTGTTTTCCGCCCCGACTTACCGGCGGGAAAATCCGTTCGTCGATATGTGGCCGAATCGCGTGCCGTTTTCCCACCGGCTGGATTATATTTTTACCAGGGGATTGGAACGCTGGGGTTTTGCCGTGAAGGATCATCGGCCGATCATCCTGGAGCCGACTTTATCCGATCATGATCCGGTCGAACTGGTTTTAACCAAAGATTAAAAGCCGGAATCAGGAATATTTTTTGTTGAAATATATTTTTAAATAAGAGATAAGATAGCGGACGGCCAATTTGAAAAATCCGCTTCGTTCGAACCGGCGCGGCGAACTTCTGATGATCAATCCCGAGTCGAATAAAACCGGCCCGACGCGGCGGGCAATCAGCATGGCGATGGCGGCGTCATCTCCCCAAAAATCAAGCGCGGGCAAACCGCCGATGGCATCCAGAGCAACGCGGCGGGCGGCAAAATTGCCGCCGATGATTACGCCGGATTTTTTTCCGAACAAGAGCTTTAAAAATATTCCGGCCTTGGGCAGAAAATATTTTTCGTAGAGCAAGTCTAAAAATTTTTTAATGCCGACAAAGCCGTAATCCAGGGGTCCGGAAACAGCCATGATTTTTCCATCGCCAAGATCAGCCTCGATTTTTTCCAGCCAATCCGGCGGCGGAACAGAATCAGCGTCCAGGAAAGCGACGATTTCCCCTTTTGCTTTGGCCAAGCCGGCTTGGCGAGCCATATTCGTGCCCTGCTTTGTTTCTTTAATCACTAAATCGGCGCCGGATTGCCGGGCGATTTCAAAAGTGTTGTCGATCGAATTATTATCAACGACGATGATTTCAAATTCATTTCTGGGCGCGGTTTGCGCCAGCAGAGCCTGAACAGCCGCCGCGATGCTTTTTGCCTCGTTATAAGCCGGAACAACTACGGAAAATTTCATAGAGATAAATAATTTAATCCATTTTCAAGATACCTTTTTGCCAGATTTTAGTCAATTTAAATTTATGCCAGAACAAAATTTGCAAGAAGCCGATCGTCACCGCCATCGAGCCGTTCTCTAATTTTTATCCGGCCGAAGATATTATCATCGCGATTATTTCGCTCTCCATCCGGACGAGGGTTATTCGCAAGCCGTCATCGCCCCGAAAATCAAGAAGCTGGAAGAAAATTTCGCGGCCGATACGAAATAAGCCGCATAAACGCAGGAATATTTGGTTGAAAATCGGCTATTTTTTTCGTTATCTTTTGCGCAAATGGCTTGTAGATAGTATACTAAATAGCAAACACAGGTTAACGTTTTCTAAGATTTATGAATGGAAAAAGGACTATTTCCTTGATCGTCCCGATCTATAACGAGGAAAAAAATATTAATAATTTTTATCAGGCTTTAACCGTAATTTTGGCTAATTCGGCCGGTTTCGATTACGAAATGATTTTTGTCAATGACGGCTCGGCCGACCAAAGCGCGGCGCTTATCGAACAATTGGCTCGCGCCGATGACAGGATAAAATATCTGGAATTTTCCCGCAACTTTGGCAAGGAAATCGCCACGACCGCCGGATTGAATAACGCGCGCGGCGATGCGGCGATAATGATTGACGCGGATTTGCAGCATCCGGTCGAATTAATCCCTGAATTTATCGCCAAATGGCAGAGCGGCGCCGAAGTGGTTGTCGGTGTGCGCAAAACCAACCAAGGCGAGGGATTGGTAAAAAAAATCGGCTCCGGGCTTTTCTATAACATCATCAATCGCATCGCTGAAGTTAAAATTATTCCGCAGGCCACGGATTTCCGCCTGATTGACCGAGCGGTGATTGATGAATTCAACCGTTTTACCGAAAATAACCGGATGACCCGGGCCCTCATTGATTGGCTGGGATTCAAGCGTGATTATATTTATTTCAACGCCAATCCTCGCCGGGACGGGAAAGCTAAATATGGTTTTTGGAAGCTTTTCCGGCTGGCGGTTTCCAGTTTTGTTTCGTTAAGTCTGCTGCCTTTGAAGTTGGCCGGATATTTGGGAATGCTGATTGTTTTTTTCTCTGGCGTTCTCGGACTTTATATTCTGGTCGGTAAGTATATTTTTCATTTAAATTACGCTTCCAGCTTTAGCGGGCCGGCGCAACTGGCCATTTTAATTATTTTTTTGGTCGGCATAATTTTAATGTCGCTGGGCTTGATAGCTCTGTATATTGCCGATATCCATGGCCAAGTCGCTTATCGCCCGCTGTATGTAATCAGAAAAAATAATTTTTTTGATTAAGCAGGCTGTGGAAAAGAGGGAGTTGCTCGGTGTTTCGGTTTTATCCTTGCAAAAGAAAAATAGGGGCGAAAAGCGTAAATTATCAAATTTTTCGCTTAAAATCGCGATAAAATAAGGATTTTTAAGGACTTAAAAGCCGGTTTTCATGCCGCGGGTTTAGTTGTCGACTTGTTTTAAAAATGTTATAATTAATTAATAAAGACGTCTGTGGATAAACTATCTGACAGACTGATTATTTTAGATTTGTGAAGCGGTCGTTAGAAGCGGTAAAATCATTAAAAAATTTAAATAAAATTTAAAAACTAAAAAATTTATGGCACCAATTTTTAAAAAAGTTTTTTCCGCGCTTTTCTTTTTGGCCATTGCCATGGTCATCGGCATCGCGCTTCCTCATCAGGCCTTAGCTTCGGCCAGCACCACTTCTTTCACCCTAACCGCCGTATCCGGAACTTATGGCGGGACAGTGACTGTTAGAGCAATGCTGCGCGCCAGCAGTACTCCTATTGTCGGTAGAACAGTGACCTTCAAACTTGCCGGTATGACGCTTGCGGCAGCGACCACCACCGATAGCAGCGGTTTTGCCACCTGGCATAATGTAAATATATACCCGATTGATGCCGGTACTTACGCCACGGGTTTTACGGCTTCTTCCACCGCCGATGGGCATTATCATGGTACCGCCAGCTCAACATCTTTAACGATCAGCGCGGCGCCGCTCACTGTCAGCGGAGTTACCGCCAGCAATAAAGTCTACGACAAGACGCTTACGGCGACAATCAATGCCAAAAGCGCGGTTCTCGTGGGCATTATAAATGGAGACGGTGTAACCTTGGCCACTACCAGCACCGGAACTTTTGCTACCAGAGGCGTTGACACCGGTATAGCGGTAACCGTCACTCCTTTTACTCTTGGCAACGGTACGGCCACCTCCAGCAACTACTCGCTTACTCAGCCAATCCCTACGGCCAATATTACCGCGAAACCATTAACCATTACCGGTATTACCGTTGCTAACCGAGCCTATAATGGCACCTCAACGGCCGCTTTGGGCGGTCATAATACCGCGCTCGTCGGCGCAGTTTCCGGCGATACGATTACCTTCGCCACCACCAGCATGATCGGCGCTTTTGCCAATAAAAACGTCGGTGCCGCCAAAACAGTGAGTATTACCGGAATTACTTTCAGTACCGCCACCAACACTAACTATTCTCTTACTCAGCCAAGCACTACGGCCACTATTACGCCAGTATCAATTACGGTTACCGCCGCGGCCAATACTAAAGCCTATGATACTTTAACGACTGCCGCCGGCGTTCCGACAGTTACCTCGGGCAGCTTGATTTCGGGCGACACCGGAACTTTTACGGAAACTTATGACGATAAAACTGTCGGCACCAGCCATGTTTTGACCCCGGCCGGAACGATTGCCGACGCTCTTTCCGCTAATATGACCGGCAACTACACCATTACTTTTGCCACAATTTCCACCGGCGCCATCACTGCCGTAACTCTGGTCGGTAGCATTACGGCCAGCAACAAAACCTATGACGGCACTACGGCGGCGACTATTGCCAGCCGTTCTTTGAGCGGAGTTCTTGGTTCGGATGTTGTAAGCTATTCCGGCGGAACAGCGACCTTTAGCGATCCTAATGTGGCTAACAGTAAAAAAGTTACCGCCACCGGCTTAAGTTTAGCCGGCACCGATGCCGGAAATTACAGCGTTAACAGTACTGCCACGACTACCGCCAATATCACTTCTTCGGGCAGCGGCAGCGTTGGTGGCGTTTCGTATTGCTCCAGCGTTGTATATGGCGACTGGAAAACGTGCGCGGCCGGCTATCAGTCTCGTGATATCCTTAGCCAATCTCCGAATTATTGCTCGCTAACCGCGGCGCAACAGGCGGCCAGAACAAAGGTTTGCGGCGCCGCTAATCCGATTATTCCAAGCACGCCAATCGTTACAACTCCGACTGTCCCGACCGGCAATGTCTTGGATAATATCGCGAATGAAGCCGGAATTGTCAGCGCTAATAACGCCGGAAGCTTGCAAGCATATTTGAGTGTTGCGGCTAATCCCACCGCTGAAGCGGCCAGCTTAATAAAATATAAGGCGGTTTTGGGCCAAGACAGCAAAATTACCGCTGCCGAAAAAACAGCCATCAATGATTTTATAGTTTATGGAACGCCGACTACCCTGCGTTTAGGCGCGGGCGAACGGGCGGGAGTCGTTAACTCTTATTTCCAGGCTTTCGGCAAGCTGCCCAACTCCGAAGCGGAATGGTCTGACGTGATAAAAATCGCCAATGGCCGCTGGCCGGGCGAATTAAATCAAGCTGCGGAAAATATTGCCAAAGCTCAGTTTAAAAAAGTTTATGGTCGCAATTCGGCGGTTACCAATGGCTTTGATCAAAACGCGGTAACGGTTATGGCTTATGGTTTAATACCGTCCTTGCGTAATTTGGCCAGCGAAAAAGTCGCCATCCAAACTTTCCGGTATTATTACGGACACTCCCCGGTCAGCGCCTTGGCCTGGAACATCGTCCGCGCCATCGCTTATTCCGGCGCGACCAGATAATCAAAATCTCTCAAATAAAAATATAAAAAAGGCCGGAAAAATTCCGGCCTTTTTTAAAGAAATGATTATTGTTTTTCTTTCCTCATATACATCGGCATGGCGAATAGCATATAGATGCCGGCCAAACCGACTAAGGCGTAAACGATGCGCGATATCGTAGACATCGCGCCGAAGATCGCCGCGACTAAATCCCAATTCAAAAAACCGACCAGGCCCCAATTCAAGGCCCCGATAATCACCAAAATAAAAGCTAACCAATCCCAGAAATTTAACTTCGTCATCATAGTAGGATAGTTTTTTTAATTTTTTAAATTATCACCCTCCTTTCGACCTTTATTAAAGGCGGTTGAAAAAGGAACACAATTAAATATTAGCAGATTTTGCGCGGGTTGAAAAATTATTATTAATTTTTTGCTTATTTAAGCGCTTTTTGACGCCTTTATAAAATAATAAAAAAGCGGTAAAATTAAAGAAAAGATATATTTTCATGACTAATAAAAAAATTCTGATTATCGCGGCGGGTATTCCGCTGGCGGGCGCCGCAATTTTTTTTATTCTGATCAAATCAGCTGTGGCTCCGTCCGCGCCGGCCGAGACGATCTTGCCGAGGCAAACGATAGATCGGTTAACCGTTGCGGAAACAACCAAGGCGCAAAAAGTTCAGGCGGCGGCAATCGAGCGGAAACCGTTGTTTTATTTCGCGCCGATTTTAACTTTTCATTATATCGCGACGACTTCGGAAACAAGCAGCGTCGCCATCGGCCTGCATGTCGGTTCGGCGGAATTCGAAAAGATTTTGAAAAGTTTGCGGGCGAATAAATATCAGACGGTTTTTGCCGGAGAAATGGCTGCCTATCTTAAGCGCGGCGCGCGGCCGCCGGATAATTGGGTGGTCTTGACTTTTGATGACGGCTATCGGGATTTTTATACCCATGCTTTGCCCTTGCTGGAAAAATATCAGGCCAAAGCGACGATTTTTATCATAACTGGCGTTAAGGGATCGGCTTATTTGACACCGGAGCAGATTAAGGAAATCGATCAAAGCGGTTTGGTGGAAATCGGTTCGCACTCGGTCACGCATCCGATGCTGGCCAAGCTTTCACCGGAGCGGCAATCGGCGGAACTAAGCGACAGCAAGGCTTATTTGGAAAAATTATTGCGCGAAGATATCACCCTGATTTGCTATCCCTATGGCGATTATAATGCGGCGGTGGAGAGAATCGCCCAAAGGGTCGGCTATAGCTTTGGTTTTACTTACAATCACCATCCGCTGCAAGATTCGGAAGATATGTTCGCGATTGATCGCGCCAGCGTCTGGCCGGGAATGAACGTGATCGGCTTTTTGAAAGATCTGGAGGCGCGCAATCGAGGTTTGAAGATAGCCACCTCGACCGGCCGATTAAATATCCAATAACCAATAATAAATATCCAAAAAATATTTAAATATTGGTTATTTGATATTGGATATTTTTATTGTAATTCTTAGAAGTAAATTTTTTAAAAAGATTATTAAATAAAATAAATATATGAACAGTAATTCGGGGCTAAGCTCAAGCGAGGCGAAAAAAATATTGGCCGAAGCCGGACCAAATCAAATTTACCAGCCGGAAAAAATCAGTTTTTTCGGCATTGCGCGGCACGAAGTGACCGAACCAATGATTTTATTATTGCTGGTCGTCGGCATCGTTTACAGCGTCTGGGGAAAATTGGGCGACGCGATTACGATTTTTACGGTAATCTTCGCCTTGGTTTTCGTGGAAGTTTATAATGAGTTCCGGGCGAAAAAAGCTATTTCCGCTTTGGGGAAAATCGCCGCGCCCAAAACCAAGGTCCGGCGCGATGGCATTATTATCGAAATCGATTCGGAGTTTGTCGTTCCCGGCGATTTGCTGATTTTAGTTACCGGAACGAAAATCGCGGCTGATGCGAAAATTTTGGAAACGCCGGATTTGGAAATCGATGAATCGGCTCTGACCGGCGAATCTTTCTCGGTTGAGAAAAAAAATGGCGAGGAAATTTATGCCGGCACGACTGTTATGTCCGGCGAAGGTCTGGCGCAGGTTTTTAACACGGGAAAAAATACCAAGATCGGCAAGATTGCCAGCCTGGCCACGCAAGTGAAAGCCCCGCGCACGCCTTTGCAGCTGGCAATGCGGTCATTGGCGGGGAAATTAGTATATGTGGCCATCTTTTTTTCAATCTTGATTCCGGTCATCGGCGTGGCCCGCGGACAGGATTTGAAAATGATGATTCTGGTCGGTTTGTCTTTGGCCTTCGCCGTCATTCCCGAAGAATTGCCGATTGTCATCACGATGGTTCTGGGTCTTGGGTCTTACACTCTGTCGCGCCATAATTTTTTGGTGAAAAAATTAAAAGCGGCGGAAACTTTGGGCAATGCCACGGTAATCGTTACCGATAAAACCGGAACGATTACCGAAAGCAAGATGAAAATCGTCTCGCTTTATCCGACTGACCGTTCCGGCGAAATAATCAAGCAGGCTTATGCCGCTTTGCCGGCTTATGCCTTATCAGCTTTGGATTTGGAAATAATCAATCGCGCTAAAGAAGAAAAAGTCAGCGTTGCCGGAACTATCAAATTACAGCGCAGTTTCGGCGATGGCCGCAAGACGCGGAGTATTGTCCGCCAAACAGCCGCCGGTTTTGAATTGTTGATGACTGGCGCGCCGGAAGAAATTTTTTCATCATGCGCCAAGGTTGAGCAAGCGGTTATCGATGAATTATGGCGCGAAACAGGCAAAGGGCGGCGGGTGATCGCCATTGCCGTTAAAAAATTAGCAACAGCTGATAAGGCTGATTGGCCGGAATGGGAAAAAAATCTGGAATTTATCGGTTTAATAGGCTTTGAAGATCCGCCGCGAGCCGGAGTTAAAAAAACCATCGCTCAGGCCGCTCGCGCCGGCATCCGCACGATCATGGTGACCGGCGATCATCCGCTGACCGCCGCCTTTGTCGCCGCGGAGGTTGGCATAAGCTCTGACGGCAATCAAGTTTTGACCGGACAGGAATTGGACGATTTGTCAGATGAAAAATTGCAGAACGCCGTCAAAACAGTTTCCGTCTTCGCTCGCGCCACGCCAGAGCATAAATATCGTCTGGTGCAAGCGCTGCAGAAAAACGGCGAAGTGGTGGCCGTCACCGGCGACGGCATCAATGACGCGCTGGCGCTGAAAGGCGCGGACATCGGCATTGCCATGGGCATCAGGGGAACTGATGTGGCCAAGGAAGCGGCCGAAGTAGTTTTGGCCGATGATAATTACGTCACCATCGCGCAGGGGATTTTTGAAGGCCGGAAATTCTTTGATAATCTGCAGAAAGGGATTAAGTATTATTTATCAGTGAAGGCCGCCTTGATTATGATTTTTCTGCTGCCGGCCGTGCTGGGAATTCCGCTGCCCTTCGCGCCGATCCAAATTATTATTTTGGAATTATTTATGGATTTGGCCGCCTCGTCCGGATTCGTTTCCGAACCGGCGGAAAAAAATATTTATACCCGGCCGCCGCGCGACCCGAAGAAAAATATGTTCAGCAATGATGAAATTTTCGATCTTTTCGTCAAAGGAGTTTTTCTTTTCGTCGCGGTCATCGGCGTTTATTTTTACGCTCTGCAAAATCATTTTCCGGTTTTGGAAGCGCAGACCATGGCTTTTTCCGCCTGGATTATCGGCCATATCGCCCTGGCTTTCGTATCGCGGGCTAGAAATGAAACGCTCGCTTCGCTGGGAGTTTTCAGCAATAAGATTATCAATCTTTGGGGGATTGCCGCCATCGCCTTTCTTCTGGTAGCTGTCTATACGCCGATATTCGACCGTCTGCTTGATCTTGAACCGCTCAATCCGCCGCTGCTGATTATTATCGCGGCCTCGGCGACAGCCTTCATCGGCTTATTGGAGATAAAAAAATATACAGTAAAAAAGTTATAAAGTTGAAAGTCGCATAGTGAATTTCTTTTAACTTTATAACTTTTCACTGAAGAGCGGAATTATCCTCAATTGAATTTCTTTTAAAAAAGCGCCTCGCTGGTTTAGAGCGAGGCTTGGGCCTGT
Organism: Patescibacteria group bacterium; assembly: GCA_028716485.1. Lineage (GTDB taxonomy): Bacteria > Patescibacteriota > Patescibacteriia > Patescibacteriales > WJLG01 > JAQTUZ01. The sequence continues at coordinate 41,610 of JAQUPS010000003.1, read as the reverse complement.
AATGATGTTCAGCGGGCGGCCGGATAATGGCAGGGCTGGCGCCGCATGGCCGGACGAGTTTTCGTTTCGTCATTGAATTTCTTCATGGGTCGCAATACCCAGCAGGAACAGAATGGATTGGTGGCGGCGATTTTTTTCTTGCGCCGGTAATTCTTGCCTACCGTCATCCTTGTTTTAGCGATGAAGACATCGGAATCGCCGCGAAGATCGACGACTTTGTAATAGAACGTATAATTGTCGCCGGATCGGATCAGTAATAATCGGCCGGAGATTAAGTCGTCTTTTTCCAGCTGGCAATCGAGCCTGATGCTGGTTAGATGGACGGGAACGGCGGGTTTGGCAAGAAAAACGTTATAACGCGGCATAAAACCCCTTTTCGATTAAGGTTTTGGGAAAGAACGTTATTGATAAAATATTACCGCAGGGCGGCGGTTGATGTCAATCACCGATTTAAATCTCAATTTTAAATTTTAAAATAAATCATAAATCTAAATTTTAAAATTGCGATTTGAGATTTATTTTAAAATCATTTTTTTGATTTAGATTGGAAATATATGCTTTTTTTCCTCTACCTTATCTTTTCATCCCTGCTCGCCCTGGCGCTGATAATTTTCATCGTAACTTTCGGCGCGCCGATGTTCACCGGCGCGCCCTTTGCCGTTTCTTCGCGCTATAAAATAAATAAGATGCTGCCTTTTATTCTGGCGGCGGTTGCCGGACGGAAAGGTTTAACGGCGGCGGATTTGGGTTCGGGCGACGGGCGGATCGTCATCGCTTTGGCGCAAAACGGATTTATCGCTTATGGCTTGGAAATCAATCCGTTCTTGGTTTGGTTTTCGCGGCTGAAAATCAAATTAGCGGGACTGCGCGGCAAGGCCTTTATTAAGCGCGCTAATTTTTGGCAGGAAGATTTTTCTAAATATGACGTGGTCGTCTTGTTCGGTGTTTTTTATATTATGGAAAGACTGGAAAAGAAATTATTGGCCGAGCTTAATCCGGGCGCGATAGTCGTCTGCAATCATTTTTATTTCCCGGCTTGGCAACCGGTAAAGCAGGAGGGCGATATTTATATTTATCGGAAAGATTGACGGAATATTGATTTAATGCTATATAAGGATAAACACCAAAACAGGAGGATAGAATGAAAGCTGCTCATTTGATAATTACCGCCAATTATTTAGAGTTTGTTTGCCGTCCTTTGGAAAAGGGTTTTGATTTTGTCTTTTATTGCGACACCACGGGCGGAAGCACCCAGCAAGTAACAACTGTTATCAGAAAAAGGAGCGGATATGCTCAGCTTGACGAAGCGTTGTTTCTTCTGCTCGGGAAAAAAGAAGAAAAGGACGGTTATGTCTATTTTTTTCGGCCGGCCTATGGGGAAGATTTTCTTAAAGACGTTAAAATGATTTTTTCTCGCGCCGGAGCCAGGATGAATATGATAGATATCAGTTACGCCGACACTGCCGAGGAAGTCGATGAGAAAATTTTCCAAGCTCATTGATATCGGGAAATGGGGAATTAAATTCACTGCGGTTCTTTGAACAAGGCCGCAGTTTTTATTATCAAGCGAAGCGAGCGAAATAATCCCGCGCCTCGCGGTGATTATTTCCGAGCGAGCGATGATAAAGGCCTAAGTCGCCTGCGGCGAAGATGCCTTTTGAAAAAATTGATGGCGGTTTTTCTTGCGGTTGATATAGTTTATTTAGGAAGCGGATGCGTGATATAATTTAATTATGAAATATGGCGTAGCGATAATCGGTGGCGGGCCGGCGGGAATGATGGCGGCCATTAGGGCGGGCGAATCGGGCGCGCGCGTTGTTTTGTTGGAAAAAAACAAGCGGCTGGGCGCGAAATTGCTGATTACGGGCAAGGGGCGCTGCAATATCACCAATCAAACCGATTCGGAGCGCGAAATGATCGAGGCTTTCGGCAGGAACGGCAAATTTTTATATCCGGCCTTGAAAAAATTCGGGACGAGCGAGGTGATTGATTTTTTCGCTTCAGCCGGCGTGCCCACCAAAGTCGAGCGCGGCAATCGGGTTTTTCCTGTCAGTGACGCGTCGCGCGATGTTTTGGACGCGCTGATTGAACGTCTTAATAAAGTAAAAGTGGAAATAAAATTAAATTCGGCCGTTAAAGAAATAATTGTTAAAAATAATAAAATAGAAAAAATTGTTTTGTTCGGCGGGCGGGAAATTATCGCTGACAAATTTATTGTTGCCACGGGCGGGAAATCCTATCCGGCTACCGGTTCGACCGGCGACGGCTATGAATGGCTTGCCAGAATGGGCCATACTATCAATAAATTATCTCCGGCGCTCGTATCGATAATCGTCAAAGAAAAAATCGTCAAAGAATTGGAAGGCTTGAGCTTGAGAAATGTTGAAATAAGCTTGTATGAAAATAACAAAAGAATCGACTCGCGTTTTGGCGAGGCGATCTTTACCGCCGACGGAATGTCCGGGCCGATCGTCATCGATTTGAGCCGGACCGTCGGCGAGCGTCTGCCGGGCAAGCTCAAATTATCCGTTGATTTCAAGCCGGCGATTGATTATCCTGAACTTGATTTGCGCCTGCAAAAAGATTTTTTGGCGATGAATAAGAAAATATTCAAGAATAGCCTGGATGATCTGCTGCCGCAAAAAATGATTCCGGTGATCATCAAGCTTTCCGGAATCGATCAAAATAAAAAAGTAAATTCGATTTATAAAGATGAGCGGAAAAAATTGCTTCATCTGCTGAAAGAATTTTCCTTGGAAATTACCGGTTTGGGCGGTTATGATCAGGCGATAATCACGGCCGGCGGGGTCGCCTTGAATGAAGTCGATCCGCGGACGATGTGTTCTAAAATCATCAGTAATTTATTTTTGGCCGGGGAAATTTTAGACTTGCACGGCCCGACTGGCGGCTTTAATCTGCAAGTTTGCTGGAGCACCGGCTACGCCGCGGGTGAAGGTGCAACAAGTTAGCTTTTTGATTAACATCGATGTCTTTTTAGAATTTTTTTCAAAACAAACTGCGAGCATTGAAAAATTTATTCTCAAAGAACATTTGGCGGCAGACCCAAAGCGGCGGAATGAAACGGACAGAGGTTGTTTGCGCCCGATGCGGCATGCATCTGGGCCACGTCTTCAATGACGCGCCCGATCAGCCGACCGGCCAGCATTACTGCATTAATTCGGTCTGTTTGGGAAATCGGCCGAAAAAATAACGGATTATAAAAATCAGCCCTTTCCGGCTGATTTTTGCTTTGCTTAATTTTTTAAAATTTTAACCGGCCTTGTTTGAGGCGCGCTCGTTTCGGCGCGCGCCAATAAACTTTGCGCTCAAAAGATAATTCGCCCTTGGCTCTTTGGATTTTTCCGCCGCTAAAACGGTAAACGATCGGCTGACTGTTGGATATTTCCAAATGAGAAATATCATGGTCGGAAATATTTTCCAGATGCTTGATGATAGCGCGCAAAGTATTGCCGTGGCTGGAAATAATTACATTTTTATTCTTCTCTAACCAGGGTTGGATTTCGCGGTGAAAGTAAGGAATTACTTTTCCATAAACATCTTGCAAACTTTCGCCGCCGGGCGGCCGTCCTTTGTAGCTGCGGCGCCATTCCATAACTTTTTTTTCGCCGTATTTTTCCCTCACTTGCGCTTTGTCCATTCCTTGCAGGCGTCCGTAATAGCGTTCATTCAAAATCGGCGAAGAATAAATCGGAATTTCGTTTTTATCCAATTTGGTGGCATAACGGTCGTGGTCGCCGTCTTTTTTGCCGCGATGCAGAAAGATTCCGGTGCGGTTTTGGCCGGATAAAATAATCAGCAAAGTTTCCTGCGCCCGCGAAAGTTCCGAGGTATAGGCCACATCGATTTTCAGTTGCCGCAATTCTTTGGCGTTCAAAATCGCTTCTTTTACCCCCAAGCGGCTCAAAGGCACATCGACCCAGCCGGTGAATTTATTGGTCAGATTCCATCTGGACTGGCCGTGGCGGATTAAAATTAGGTAGCTCATAAATTAATATTTAAAAAATTGCCGCTGCTATCTATTCTATAACTTTTAGTTAATTTTGATAAGAGCCCGTATCGCTATTCAGGCTTTAGGCTTATGGCTCAAGGATTTAGTTCAGACCTTGAGTCTTACGCCATAAACCTTTAGCCTGTATTTGATTAGTCGGCATAATCTTGTTAGTATTAATCATTATGACAAATGACAGTGAAAAAATCGAATATCCGGTGATCGTCAATAAATATCTGGCTTTGAAGAAAATTTCCAGCCGCAAAGAAGCTGACCGTCTTTTGCGCGCGGGAAAGATCATGGTCAACGGCAGATTAGCCGAACCCGGGCAGATGATTATCGCCGGCGATAAAGTCGAGGTTGATTTGGGCAATAAAAATTTAGTCTATCTGGCTTTCAACAAACCGCGCGGCATCATCACCCACAGTCCGCAAGCAGGGGAGCGGAGTATTGCCGATATTTTGCGCTTCCATCAACAAGTTTTTCCGATCGGGCGTTTGGACAAGATGTCCTCGGGTTTGATTATCTTGACCAACGACGGCCGCATCACCGATAAATTATTAAACCCGAATTTTTTTCACGAAAAGGAATACGAAGTCGATGTTGACCGGCCGCTCACTCCGGAATTCTTAAAAAAGATGACGCAAGGCGTCGAGCTTGATGACGGCTATGTGACCAAAAAATGCCGCGTCAAAAAAATCCGCGCCAAGACTTTTTTGATAATCTTGACCGAGGGCAAAAAGCACCAGATCCGCCGGATGTGCGAAGCTCTGGGGCAGAAAGTCGTGGATCTGCGCCGCCTGCGGATTATGAATATCGCGCTCAACGGACTGATCGCTGGAAAATACCGCCAAATCATCGGCCCGGAATTGCGGGAATTTCTGCATAACTTAGAGATGAATTAATCCAGACTATTTACAAAAATCGTTAGCTGTGCTTTAATATAAGGTCAATAAACGTTCCTTAACAGAAAGGGGATATTATGGATGATAATTTGCTTAAAGAACCGGCACGGATTAAAGTGTATATTACATGCGGAACGGCGGAAAGGAATGAATTATTGAGGAAGTCAATCGGCAAAGTATCGCGGCTTATCGATGTTGTCGATAATATTTGGGTGGCTGACTTATTTATTGTTGACGAGGTTGGCAAGACTTTCGTCAGCAGCGTTGACCATAGCGCTTGCTGGTTTATCTATATACCGGATCCTGAGTCAAAGATTTCTTTTAATTTTCCGACGAATGTTTGGATATTTCCTCTTGATGAGCTTTTGCAATCCAGTAAAATCGCTGATCTGTTCAGCGCGTTCAGCATTCAGAAAGAATACCGCACCGCTAAGGTTGATGAATAAGAAGAATACGGGCGTTTAGCCAATCTAAACGCCTTTTTATTTGACATTATCGTTTTTCCGTGATAAAGTAAATTTTACTAAGTCCGTCCTCAAAATCCGGGGCGGACATTTTTTAAATAATCATAAAATCTAATGGCCGAACAGGTAATTTTAAGTTTCAAAGAAGTAAGTTTTGAATATAAAGAAAACAAACCGCTTTTGGACGAGGCGGATTTCAGCGTCCGCCAAGGTTCGAAAATAACCTTGATGGGCCAGAATGGCGCGGGGAAAAGCACGATTTTTGCCCTGATCAAAGGCGAAATAAAGCCGAAATCAGGCAAGGTTTCCATTACCAATAACGCGACCATCGGCACGGCCAGCCAGACAATGGCTAGAGAATTTTGGGATTTGACCGTGGAAGAATATTTCGGCAGCGCCTTTGAAATCGTGCCGGTGAATATCAAAAGCCAGATCGCCAAGGCGATGGAAGCGGTTAATTCCGATGTGCCGACCGACCGCAAGATCGGCGATCTTTCCGGCGGCCAGCAAGCCCGCCTGCTTTTGGCTTTTGCCTTAATCCAGAAGCCGGATATTTTATTGTTAGACGAGCCGACCAACAATCTTGATCAAGCCGGCATTGATCACTTGATCCAATTTTTAATCATGTATGACAAAACCGTCATCGTAATTTCTCATGACGCGGATTTTTTGAATTTGTTTACCGAGGGCGTTATTTATTTGAACGCTTTTACCAAGAAAGTCGAAATGTACGTCGGCAACTATTACGACGTGGTGGAAGAAATTTCCGCGCGGATTGAAAGAGAAGAAAGAAAGAATGCCCAATTAGAAAAAATTATCCGCGACCGCAAGGAAAAAGTTAATTTTTTCGCCAATAAGGGCGGCAAGATGCGCAAGCTGGCTAAAAAAATGCGCGAGGAAACCGAAGAGATGGAAGAAGAAAAAGTCGATGTCAGGCGCGAAGACAAAACTATCCGGCCGTTCACCATCCCGGCGCAGAATATTTCCGGCAATATCGTCGAAATCGGCTCGGTAAAAGTCATTCATAACCATCAGCCAGAAACCAAAAAAGTTAACAAAATTTTATACAAGCGGACGCATCTTTTGGTTTCCGGCCCCAACGGCGTGGGCAAAAGCACTTTATTGCGTGCGCTGGTTTCCCCAGAACATAAAGGCGCGAAAATCATGGCTGACGTCCGCGTCGGTTATTATAGCCAGGATTTTTCCAATCTTGATTTCAATCAGACGGTTTTTGAATCCCTGAAAAGCGCGATGGATTTGGAAAACGACGAACAGCTGATGCGTTCCGTGGCTGCCAGCTTTTTGATCACCGGCGATCTGATGGGTCACAAAGTTTCCGATCTGTCCGAAGGGCAGAAAGGCCTTTTGTCTTTCGCCCGCTTGGTTTTGCTGCAGCCCGGCTTGCTGATTCTGGATGAACCGACCAATCATATTAATTTCCGCCACATTCCTTTGATCGCCGAGGCGATAAATAATTTTGAAGGCGCGGTGATTATGGTTTCTCATATGCCCGATTTTGTCGCGAAAATAAAATTCGACGATTATTTGGATTTAGGACAGCTAAAATAATATGGAAAAAACTATCAAGCTTGAGCTTTTGGCTCCGGCTAAAAATTTGGCAACCGGCAAGCTGGCGATTCTGGCGGGCGCGGACGCGGTTTATATCGGCGGGCCGGATTTTGGCGCGCGCTCGGCGGCCGGCAATTCCTGGGAAGATATCGAATTGCTGATTGAGTTCGCGCATCAATATTATGGGCGGATTTATGTCGCCTTGAATACGATATTTTTTGATAATGAAATCGACGAAGTGAAAAAGTTTATCGACCGGGCTTATGAAATCGGCGCCGACGCTTTGATAATCCAGGATATGGGAATTTTGGAAATGGATTTGCCGCCCATTCCTTTGTTCGCCTCGACGCAATGCGATAATTCCAGCGTCGAGCAGGTGAAATTTTTGGCCGCCGCCGGATTATCCCGGGTCATTTTGGCTCGCGAGCTAAATATCAAGGAGATAAAAAATATTTGTGAACAAACAGCTCGGCCAATTTCGCGCGAAAACCCACCCCGTCTCGCCAACCCACCCCGCCTCGCCGGGCTCGGCACCCCTCCCAAGAGGGGAAGCGGCCACCCCTCCCAAGAGGGGAATAAAATGGATTTGGAAGTTTTTGTCCACGGAGCGCTCTGCGTTTCCGCCTCCGGCCGCTGTTATTTTTCCCAAGCTCAATGCGGCAGCAGCGCCAATCGGGGAAAATGCGCGCAGGTCTGCCGCCAGCAGTTTGATTTGATCGACAGCGAAGGGAAAATTTTAGCCAAAGATAAATATTTATTATCCCTGAAAGATTTGAATTTATCCGGCGCGCTGAACGAATTGGTTGAGGCGGGAGTCACTTCTTTTAAAATCGAAGGCCGGCTGAAAGATTGCGCTTATGTCGCCAATGTCACAGCCGAATATCGCCAGGAGCTTGATAAAATTATCGAAGCGAGCGGCGGAAAATATGCCCGCGCTTCCTCGGGAAAAACCGAAATAAATTTTGCGCCCGACCAGAATAAAACTTTTAACCGCGGTTATAGCGAATATTTTCTGCGCGGCCGCAAGGGTGAAATTATCTCGCCGCGCACGCAAAAATCCTTGGGAGAATTAATCGGCAAAGTCGAGAGCGCCGCTTGTTCGCATTTCAGCTTGGAAAAAAAGCACGATTTGCAGAACGGCGACGGCATCTGCTGGTTTGACCGCGAAGGCGAACTGGTCGGCACGAATATAAATATGGTGAAAGACGGAAAAATTTATCCGAATAAAGTTCTGCCGCTCACGGTCGGCACGGAAATCTACCGCAATGAAAATCCGGCTTTTGAAAAAGCGGTGGAAAGGGGAGTCAGTCGCCGCATCGCGCTTGATTATATCATTAAGGAAACCAAGAACGGTTTTAAGATTGAAGCGATTGATGAAGATAATAATTCCGCTGCCTTGGAATTCAAAACGGAAAAGAAGCCGGCCGAAAAGCCGGAACTCGCTATAAAAAATTGGCAGGAACAATTGAGCAAACTGGGCGAAACGATATTTTCCGCGCGTGAAATAATTTTTGATTGGGATAAGCCGTATTTCATTCCGCTTTCGGTTTTAAACGAATGGCGCCGCAAATCGGCCGCCGCGCTGCTTAAAAAAAGATTGAAAAATTATCCGCGGATTAAAATCGAGCATCAAAATCCCGCTCAGCCGTATTTTCATAAAAATTTGGACTATTCATTCAATGTCGCCAATAAATTGGCCAAATCATTTTACGCCCGGCACGGCGCCAAGGTCGTCGAACCGGCTTTTGAATTGCAAAAAGATTACCGCGGCAAAAAATTAATGACCTGCAAACATTGTCTGAAATATTGGCTGAACGCCTGCCCGAAAGGGAAGCCGGCGCGGAAAGCTAATTTTGCCGAGCCGTTATTTTTAGTCAATCAAGGCAAGAAATATCTCTTAAATTTTGATTGCGGCAATTGCCAGATGGAAATCCATTCGATTTGACATATTCTGTTTAATTTGCTTTAATAATCTGTTACTTGATCTTTAATAATTATTTGTTACATTAGGAGGCAAATCATGAAGATTGCGATAATGTCTGATATCCACAGCAATTTGCAAGCCTTAGAGGCCGTACTCGAGGATATTAAAAAGCACGAGGTTGATCAGATTTTTTGTCTGGGTGATATTATCGGTTATGGCGCCGATCCCTGGGATTGTTTGGGGCTGATATTGGTTAACCAGAAAATTACCGTAAAATTGCAAGGAAACCACGAAAAATTAGCGCGAATGATCGTCGATAAGGATGAAAGTCTCAAGTCGACGGTGAATGAAAGCGCCTGGTTGGGGATTAAGCATACTTATAATCAGATCGGCGAAACTAAAATCAAGCAATTCGCGGATTGGCCGGAATTGCTTACTATCCCTGAGTTGGGCATAACTTTGGCGCATGGCGCGGTTTCCGGTGATCATCCCTGGAAGTATGTGAATGAATTTTGCGAGGCTCAGGAAGAGTTATCCCGGTCGCCGACTAAAATTTGCTTTCTCGGCCATACGCATAAGCCGTTTTTTTTCGGCGGCAAGAAAAAGCAAATGTATTGCGCTCCCAACCACCCGCGCGAATTAAGCGCTGATGACAAGTATGTCATAAATGTCGGCAGTGTCGGCCAGCCGCGCGATGGCAATCGATACGCGGCCTACGGAATTTTGGACATCAACGGCAGCCGGAAAAGATATTGGTTGCGGCGGGTCGGCTATGACATTGAAAGCGCGGCTTTGGCGATTCGCACCGCTGAAGAATTGTCGGAACACGCGGCAAAGCGCTTAATGAGCGGAACGTAGAAAAACATATTGGGCGGCATTTAGTATGCCGCCTTTTTAAATTTCCGATTCTGTACTACAATGTCATCAGCTTGATATAAAATTTATGTATAAGAAGAAAAAAATCGCTTTGAAAAAACATCGCAAAAAACAGGGAAAGACCGTGAAAAATTTGCGCTACTAATCAAAGCTGTCACTAAATTGAAATTTTCTCGTTAAATAAAAAGGCGCTTTAACCGGGCTCGCGTATTCATATATGCAAGCCTGTTGGGTAGCCTGGCTTCGCGGTGCGCCCACCCCTCCGGGCAAGCCGCGAAGATTATCCATAATCATTTCATATAAAAAAGCCCGCCTCTTGATGAGCGCGGGCTGTTAGTTATTCGGTTAAAGCTTCAAGGATGACCCGGAGAAGTTCGAACCCCTTGCTTTTACAAATTTGATCAAAGAACATGTCTGCCGGAGAATGATTTTTGGCCAGAGCGAGTTTGCCGATAGCGTCCGGATCGCAGGAAAAAAGGATAAATTTTCCCAAATAGCCGGCCAAAACGCACTCATCATAAACTTCGAAAGCGGTTTCGTCTCCCATCAGCCGGCCATCGGTAATTATCAGGGCAATATTTGCCGCGCCGGCTTCTTTTATTTTTTCGGCGGCAAATGACGCGCTTGCGACATCCAGCAGTTTGAAGCCGGCAAGATCCGGTTCTCTTTTGATCAATGAAATAATCGCTGACCGCCAATAATTATCGTCATCGACAATGAGGATGATTTTTTTCACAATAACTCCTTTTTCGGCTTTCAAATTAGAAATAAAGAACTGGTTAGGTTATAGCGCGTTTAATGGTTTTTGTCCACTGTTTTTTATTTGACGATTTCAGATGTTGTGATAAAATAGAATCAGTCTTATAGAAAAATCCCTTTGCGGAAGGGATTTTGTTTTTAAAACAAAAGCTCTTTCTTGAAAAAGAAAAGCGATTGATGAACGAGAAATGAATGAAGAACACGCGGCCGTAATCTGGCTGGTCTTCGGCCTGTGCGTAATTGCCGGCTTCATCGCCGTCTATCTCGGAGCCTGACTGATAAGTCGCTTTCGTAGCGAGGCTGGAAAATTTCGAGCAGAATTTTTTATAAATTTTTGAGCTTATATGGCCATATAGGCGAGAAAATTTAGAAAAAATTATGCCGAAATTTGCCAGCCGCAGCAGAAATGAACTTATCAGACAGGCTCCTGCGCCATTAGCCAGGGCTTTCGGAGCCTAAACAATAAACCCTTTAGCTGCGCGGTTAAAGGGTTTTAAATTTGCCGGTTAAATGTTAAAATAAGAGAGGGAGATTAACTATTAAAATTATCTTATGCAAATCAAAGACGGATTGAATCAATTCAAGAACGAAAAGGTTTTATTGGCGGTGGCTGGCGACCGGCGCGCCAAATTTTTTGTGGCGGGCGATGGCGTTATTAATGAAGTGGCCGAAATCGAGGAGCTGGTCCCGAAGTATGAGGATAATGAAGGATTTTTCGGCGGCAAAAAAGGCGGCAAGCTGAGCCGGATGGGCAATCCCGACCATGAAGTAAATAAAGAATATCTGTTCAATAAATTCGCCAAGAAATTCGAAGAAAAAATAGCGGAAGCCGAAGCTGGCAAAAAAGGTTTGCCGATTTATCTTTTCGCGCCGGCATTTATCCACACGATGCTGGCCGAATCATTGCCTAAGGCGATGGCTAAGCGAATTAAAATGAACATTGCCGGAAATTTTCTGCACGCCAAGCCGTTCGAATTGCTTGAGCTGATCGATAAAAAAATTCCGAAAGGCGCGCCGGTGACCAATGAAAAGGCGAGAAAGCTGTTAAGGAAATAATGAGTAAGAAGTAAGAAATAAAAAATCCTCCTTTTGTTTGTCATCCCGAGCGCCGCGCGAGGGATCTGTTTAGCCAATGTTTTATTTCATGCTATAATTTAACCAATCAACTAATTAACCAATTAACTAACTAATCTATGAATATCGCAATCAACGGCTTTGGCCGCATCGGCCGCTCGGCTTTCAAGGCCATTTTGGACAAAAATCATCCGGAAAATAAGATCGTCGCGATTAACGATTTAGTCGACACCAAAACTTTGGCGCATCTTTTGAAATATGATAGCGCTTACGGCAATTATGCCAAAAGCGTCAGCCATACGGATAAAGCCGTGGTGGTCGATGGCGTGGAATATCCGGTTTTCGCCATCAAAGATCCTTCGGCTTTGCCCTGGAAAGATTTGAATGTCGATCTGGTCATCGAGTCGACCGGACTTTTTACCAGCATCGAGAAGGCCAGTATGCATCTATCGGCCGGCGCCAAAAAAGTCGTCCTGACCGCGCCCTGCAAGGGCGAAGGCGAGATGAAGACGATCGTCTTGGGCGTCAATGAAGAAGAATTGAAAGCGGAAGATAAGGTTTTTTCTATGGCTTCCTGCACCACGAATTGCCTGGCGCCGATGACCGCCGTAATCGAAAAAGAATTCGGCATCGAGAAAGCGATGATGACCACGACTCATTCCTATACCGCCGACCAGGTTCTGGTGGACGGCCCGCACAAGGATCTGCGCCGCGCCCGCGCCGCCGCCGCCAATATCATTCCGACCACGACCGGCGCGGCACTCGCCGCCGCCCTCACCATTCCGGCGCTGAAAGGAAAATTCGACGGCTTATCATTGCGCGTGCCGACGATCGTTGTTTCCATCTGCGACACGGTTTATCTTTTGAAGAAAAAAGTCGATGCCGAAACTATCAACAAAGCGATTATCGCCGCGTCAGAAACCGACAGATTAAAAGGAATTTTGACTTACACCGATGAGCCGCTCGTTTCGACCGACTTCATCGGCAATCCGTATTCTTCCATCGTCGATTTATCCTTAACTAAAGTTGTGGAAGGGGATATGGTTAAGGTCGTTTCCTGGTATGACAATGAGTGGGGCTACTCGAATCGGTTAGCCGACATTGCCGAGTATATCAGGAAGAACAATTTAGTTTGATCGGTAAATCACAATTTTAAATTTTAAAATAAATTAAAAATCAGAAATTTAAAATTTATTTTTTAGAGTTATTTTAAAATTGAGATTTTAAAATTTGAAATTATTTATGGATATCCTTAGTAAAATTAGAGCGGCTGATTTGAAGGGTTGCGGCGGGGCCGCTTACCCGACGGCTGACAAATGGCAGGCGGTCAAGGATGCTTTTGGGCCGAGAAAATATGTCATCTGCAACGCCAGCGAGGGCGAGCCGATGGTTTTTAAGGACGGCTATATCTTGAAAAATTGGCCGGCCAAAGTCGTGGACGGAATAATTGTTGCTATTGATTTTCTTAAAGAGCATGGAGTGGAGGTTGAAGGATATATTTTTATCAATCCGGAATATGCCAAGAAGTTCGGCCGATTTTTAGCGAACGAAATCCAAAAAAGAAACGCGCCGATTTCTTTGTATGTAAAACCAGAGGAAGGCGGCTATATCTGCGGCGAAGAATCGGCGATTTTAAATACTATCGAGGGAAATAAATCAGAGCCCAGACTAAGACCGCCGTTTCCCACGCAAAAAGGTCTTTGGGGCGAACCGACGATAATCAATAATGTCGAAACTTTTTATCACGTCGCCAAGATTGCCGAGGGGACTTACGAAACAGTCAGATTTTACAGCGTCAACGGCGATTGTAAAAATCCCGGAGTTTACAAGCATCGCGCTGACCGGACGATCAAAGAAATCATCGCGATTACTAAAAATTGGCCGAAGTTCGATTTTTTCGTGCAAGTCGGCGGCGGTTCGGCGGGAGAAATTTTGAATCAGCATCAGTTAAGCGCAACGCCGACCGGCGCGATGTCTTTGACGCTTTATCGGACAAGCGAGTGGACGGCGCGGGAATTGTTCCGCCATTGGATCGGTTTTTTCCTCATCGAATCTTGTGGCCAATGCGTGCCTTGCCGCGAAGGAACTTACCGGCTCTATGAAACAATCAATGTCAAAAATCCCGACTGGAAATTATTTTTTGACCTACTCGATGATTTATCGGAAACATCTTTCTGTGGCCTCGGCCTTTCCGTGCCGACGGCGATCAAATCATACATTAAAAATGTATTATTGAACGCAGAATTAAATATAAAGGATGCGGATAAGGAAAAAATCAAAAATCTCAATTTTAAAATTTAAAATTTAGATTTGAGATTCTAAAAGTATTTTATGAAGAAGCTGAAGATAAAGATCAACGGTAAAGATTATCTGACCGATCCGGGCCAGACCGTCTTGGAAGTTGCCAAGAAGAACGGGATTGATATTCCGGCTTTGTGTTTCCATCCGGATTTTCCGGTGAAAGGAAATTGCCGCGTCTGTTCCGTGGAAGTTAAGGGCTATAAAAGATTAGTGCCGTCGTGCGCGACGACCGTCTGTGATTGCATGGAAGTGCGGACTGAAACCGAACGGGTGAAAAAGGCGCGCAATATGAATTTAGAATTGATTTTTGCCGAGCATATTGAAAAATGTCCGAATTGCATCTGGCGCTTCCAATGTCCTTTGCTTGGCGCGGTGAAAAAATATGGCGTAAAATTAACAAGATTCCGCGACCGCAAAGGCGCGCGCAAGATCTATAAATTCCGCAATGCCGTGGAGATTGACGGTTCGCAGTGCATTGACTGCAAGAATTGCGTCGAGGCCTGCGCCATGCAGCAGAATATCCATTATTTGAAATTCGCCGGCAAGGGGAGCCGGCAGGAAATTGTGCCGCGGCAGAATGAAGGATTCAAATGCATTTTGTGCGGCCAGTGCGCCCTGCATTGTCCGGTGTCGGCGGCGCAGGAGCAATCTGAAATCGCGGCGGTGGAAAAGTTGTTGGCAAGAAAAAAAGTAAACCGCGCAACCCACCCCCGCCTTCGCCAGGGGCTTCGGCGAGGCGAAGCCGCCGCTTATAAAGATAAGGAAATTTTGGTGGCACAGTTTGCGCCGTCGGTCAGGGTGACGATCGGCGAGGATTTTAAGATGCCGTATGGCAAAGACACTTCGGGAAAAATCACCGCCGCTTTGCGCCAATTGGGCTTTGATTATGTTTTTGATATAAATTTTGGCGCTGATTTAACGACGATAATCGAAGCCGAGGAATTATTAGAACGGATTAAAGATAAGAAGGCTACTCGACCGATGTTCACTTCCTGCTGTCCTGGCTGGGTGAATTACGTCGAGCTGCTGCATCCGGAGCTTATTCCGCATCTGGCCACGACCCGCTCGCCGCATATCCATCTGGCCGGCGCGGTAAAAACTTTTTGGGCCAAGAAAATGAAGATCGACCCGAAAAATATCAAACTGGTTTCGATTATGCCCTGTACGGCCAAAAAATATGAAGCAGTCCGGCCGGAAATGAAAGTCGACGGGCGGCAGGTGATTGATCAAGTTTTAACTACCAGAGAATTATCTTTTTTGTTGAAGAAAAATAATATTGATTTGGCCAGATTAAAACCGCGGGAAACCGACGATCCGCTGGGCAGGTTTTCCGGCGCGGCCGCTTTATTCGGCGGCTCGGGCGGCGTGATGGAATCGGCCTTGCGCACTGCGGATTTTTTGGCTTGCGGGCCAAAGGCAAAATTGTGCCGCGCTAAGATAGATTATAACGAGGCGAGGGGATTGGCCGGCATAAAAACGGCCGTAGTGGACATTGCCGGCAGTAAAGTGAGGATCGCGGTAGTCAACGGCATTGGCAATATCGATCCGATTATCGCCGATCTGAATAAATTCGATTATATTGAAGTGATGGCTTGCCGCGGCGGCTGTATCGGCGGCGGCGGCCAGCCCATCCCGACCACCGACGAGATCCGCGCCCAGCGGCAGCAAACATTGTATCAGATAGATTTTGCCAAAAAAGGCTTTCGCCGCTCTTATGAAAATAAGGGCGTCTTGGAAGTGATCGATTGGATCAAAAAAAACAAATTAGAAAAGAAAGTTTTGTTTACCAAGTATCACAAGAGAAATTATTAAATTAATGCGAATGACGCGAATGGGTCGCGAATGCCGCAAATAATGCGAATAAATATTATTCGCGGTATTCACAACATTCGCATCAATTCGTAGATTTGCATCATAATTATATGAAACATCTCGCCACGATCACGATTTTGAGCGATGACCGGCATGTCAACGCGGCCGCTATGCAAAAAGTAATGACCGATGAAAGCCGCCTGATTCACGCCCGCTTGGGAGTGAATTTGGTTCCCGCCTGCTTCGCGCAATGCACGGGAATAATAGTTTTGGTCGTTGAAGGAAGCCTAACTGATATTAAGAGCTTGGTCGGTAAATTCAACAAGATCAAATCGGTAAAAGCCAAAAGTTTGGTGATAAGCGATTAATTTTAAATTTTAAAATATCAAATTCAAATTTTTTATTTATAATTTATTTTATAATTTAAAATTGAGATTTGTTGTTTATTATGAATTATATTCAAGAACAAGCCGCGGTGAAAGTTGATGTTGCCGCTATCGCCCAATTTTTATCGTTGGCGGCAGTCGCCACTTTTTTGCCGTTTCTCATCCATATCCAATGGATCACCGGCCCGATCATTAACGCGCTGCTGATTTTGATTTTATTCATTGCCGGCATCCGCGCCGCTTTACTGATGAGCTTGGTGCCGAGCGTAATGGCTTTGGCTGGCGGACTTTTGCCCGCGGTTTTGGCGCCGGTCGTGCCGTTTATCATGATCGGCAATGTTATTTTTATTTTAAGCATCGATTATTTTTATCGCGCCGCCCAAAAACAGCTCAACGGCTATTGGATCGGCGTGGCCGTCGGAGCGGCGCTGAAATATTTGTTTATCTGGTTCAACGCCAATCTGATGATCAGCCTGATTCTGAAAAAAGATTTGGCCTCGGCCGTAATTCAAATCGTTTCCTGGCCGCAATTCGCCACGGCTTTAGCCGGTGGCGCGATCGCCTGGGCGATTCTCAAATGGCTGAAACGAATCTAGTATTTCGTATTTGGTATTTTCGTATTTCGTATATTTTTTGCCATTTGCGCCTATCCTTAAACTCAACAACGCTTGCTATTATGAATAAAAAAGCCGTTCGGAAGTTAATCCCGAACGGTATTTTGTTTGCCTCGGCTTTAGATGCTGAGAAAATTTTCGATAATGCGGTTGGCAATGCCCCAATGATCAAAAAGAGGAAAGTCTTTGTCGGGGGGAAAATCTTTGACTGGCCTTTTTTGTTTTTCTTGCCCGGATTTTTTCTCCGCGGCAATTTTTTTCTCTAACTTTTTTTGTTCCACGGCATCCTCCTATTTAAGGTACTTGAAAATGTATATTTGTCCGTTATTGATATTGGCAAAAGAACCGGAATCTATTTTAGCCTGTTCGACGACTTTGTCAAAGCCGGTCCAGTATTTATTGATAACGAAATAAACGGTATCGACGCCGGTTAAATCAGTAGCCGAGAGAGCGGTGGCGCGGTCAGGCTTTTGGTAAACCATATTTAGATAAATTTGATAAAGCGGTCCGCCGGTCGGGATAGGATAAAAATAGATATCGTTTTTGTAATAATGGCTGAAGCCGAAAGTCCAGAGCGCGCCGACCGAAACTTGCTGGTCGGCCAAGACGGCATAGGGCGTATTGCCGGCATCTTGGGCAATCCAATTTACCGCGGCCAGGTCATCGGCGCCGACTGAAAAGCTGTGAGAATTATAATAATTATCCAGCCGCGGATAAGAGCCATAAAGCGAAACCGCGATTAAAATTATTGCCAGCGTTAGCCAAGAATATTTAACAAAAGGCCTGGCGGATAGAATTAAGTCGATAAATTTGGCCGCCGCGATCGCCAAAATCGGAATAATAAAAATAAAAGCGTCGAATAAAATTCTTTGCGCGTAGTCGTTGCGCTCATAGTTTATCAGAAAGCTGAAATTAAGCTGCCGGGTGATAAAATAGGCCGCCAATAAACTGGCTGCTATTCCGCCCGAAAGGATAAATTTTGGAAATATTTTTCGCCAGCGGTAAATCAAATAAGCGGCCGCCACGGCCAAAATAATCAAAATAAGCCATTTATTACTGATAAAGAAATAAATAAAATTTAATAAAATATTTTCCCGCCGGGGAAAAATAATTTCCGGTAGAGAGACGCTTGCCGCGACCGCATCGCCCGCGACAGTCGAAGAATTTTTGCCGGTCAGATAAAAGAGAATTGGCAGAACTCCGGCGGCGAGCAGATAAATCAATACATAAATATTTTTTTTGCTTAAAAATAAATCCGTGACTGATTTGCCGGAAAATTTGAAAGTTTTTTCTTCGACAATCTTTATGGTTTTAATGCGCAGAATTCCCTCGCGCGGTTTATCCAGGCATATTTCACCGCTTTCGCCATTATTTTTCGGCGCAAAACAAAAACGGTTGCCCGGCTGGCGATAAATCAATATCGCGATGGCAAAAAGCAGAGCCGGAATGCCGGCCACCGGATGAACCGCCATTGCTGCGAGCGCCAGTAGAAAACTTAAAATGATTTCCGCGCGCGAGCTGGCGAAAAGCGCGAAAAATATCGCGAGCAATAAAAATAAATAAGCCAGATTCTGCGGCACTGTAAGCGTAAGAATAGAAAAAGGCAAAATAAGTAAAAGCAGCAATGCTAAATGATGAATGCTAAATACTAAATTAGAAGTAAATTTTTTAAGAAATAATTTAACAGTGAGAGGTATGGTTAAGGCGGCTAAAAGCGGAACGAGCAGCTTATCCAGCCAGACGATCGGGATGAAAAATAATTTATGGGCGATTAGAATTAAAGAATATTGTCCCAAGTAATATGGCGTCTTGGGCAGAACAAATCCCTGCTTATCGATTAAGCCGGCCGTTGCCTGATGGATGAACGGATCATAGCCGTAGCCGATCTGAAAAACAATCCACAAAACAGAAAAAGATAAAAAATAATGAGCGATAATCAGCCAAAGCGAGTATTTGAAATTTTTTAAGGCCAGCCAAAATAAATAAGCCGTAGCCAAAATATAAACTATAAAAAATTTAGCGGAAACAACTTGCCAGGGCGAGGTTAAGGCCGCATCGGTACGAGCCTTGAATAAAAAGAAAAAAGAAAAAAGAAAAAAGAAAAAATAGGGGAGTAGCCAGGCGAAAGTTAAAGCTAAGTTTTTCCAGTCAATTTTGGTTTTATTGACAATAAAATTTTTGGCAATGTCGTTAGTACCAAGCGAATCAGATTTTCGCTCAAAAATTATTCTGCCAAATAGCCAAAGTCCGGCGCCGGTCAAAAGCAAAGTCAAAGAAATTCCCAGCCAATTCAAGGCGTAGAAATAATAAATCGCCGCGCCGCTGATGGAAACAAGGCAAATAGCGGCTAATGCCAAATAAAATAATTGTATTTTTAGGCTGATTTTCATAATAATTACATTTTAGCAGAATAAATTTGATTAAGCGAGATGATCGGTCTTTTTCAGATTGTAGGCTTTTCTTGCTAAAATCCGCATTTTTTGTTAAGTTATGGGCAAAGATATGAATAGGATAAAGGCATTTTTAAAGAATTATTGGCGTGAGATTTGCGTTGCTTTATTGGCGGCCGGTTTTTTCGCGGCCAGCTGCGGTTTTGTCGGTTTTGTCCAGCGGGATAATTTCATTAAATGGGGTTCGCCGGACGAAACAGCCAATTATATTTTTGCCAAACTTTACGCCCAAACCGGCCAGCTGACAATTTATGAAAAATATAATCCGTTCGTCGATGAGATTATGCAGCCGCGCAGTTTCCGCAGCGACAATGGCTCGCTTAAGCCAGTCAGTTTTTTAGGTATTATTTTAATTTATGGTACAATCGCCAAAATATCTTCAGTGAGCGTCTTACCGTTCCTGACGCCATTTTTCGCGGCGCTGGCGATTTTTTTCTATTATCTCTTGATTAAGAAAATATTCACTCCTAAAATCGCTTTTTTAAGCGCCTTTCTTCTGCTAAGTTTTCCGGTTTGGTATTTTTATACCGTACGCAGCATGTTTCATAACGTATTATTTGTTTCACTCTTAATTATCGGAATGTATTTTATTATTTTAGCCGCATCCCGGGCGTCCAAGAAGAATAAATTTTTTTCCTGGCGGTTTTGGCAGATGGATTGGTTAAATTTATTTTTGGCAGCCATGGGCGGATTATTTATCGGCGGCGCGTTGATCACCCGCACTTCCGAAGCCATTTGGCTGATACCGGCGCTGACCATCCTCTGGCTGTTTAATTTGAAAAAAATCGGATTTTTAAAATTAATTATCTTTATTTTTTTCATTGCTCTGCCGTTTGCGCCGATTATGAGCTGGAACGAAGTTCTTTACGGCGGATATCTCAACGGCGGTTATACGGAAATCAATAAATCGATCACGACCGTCGCGACCGCCAGCGTTGCTTTGACCAAAACCGTCGTCAGCCGGCAATTTTCTTTTCTCCCCGAACCGCTCAATAAAATCAAAGACACTATTTTTTATTTCGGCTTGAATTATAATCAATCCGAAATAAATTTTAAGAGTTATTTCCTGAAAATGTTTCCGCTGCTTTTTTGGCCGGCCTTTCTCGGTTTTATCCTTTTTGTTTCCCGTGTTTGGAAATGGAAGAAAAAATATTGGGCGTACGTTTTTGCTTATTTTGCCGCCAGCGCGATCTTGATCTTATATTACGGCAGCTGGGTTTTTAACGATAATCCGAACATCAACGAAATCACCATCGGCAATTCTTACACTCGTTATTGGCTGCCGGTTTATCTTTTCGCGATGCCCTTTGCCGCATTTTTCATCTCCCGTTTATCCTGGGCGATTTTCGCCCGCGAGAAAGAAGGCAGCGAGGTCATGGTCAATGTCGGGCAAAATAAATTTTGGAATTTTTTTATACCCCGCTGGCCGTCCCGGCATTTTTCCATCGGCGCGGCGCAAGCCATTATTATTATCATCATTTTTTTCTTTTCCGCCAATTTTTTACTCGGCGGCTCAAAGGAAGGGTTGATTTACACCGAAACTAACAATCAAGTTTTGAAATCGGAATATGACCAGGTGCTGAAGCTGACCGAACCGTCGGCAGTCATCATTACCCGCTATCATGACAAGATCTTTTTTCCGGAACGGAAAGTTATCGTCAACACGCTCATCGACGACTCAATGAACATTCGTTATCAAAAATTAGCCAAATTAATCCCGGTTTATTATTTTAATTTTACTTTTCCCGAGAAAGATTTTGATTATCTGAACGCCGGCAAATTAAAAAACGCCGGCCTGGTTTTAAAAAAAATCAAACAAACTGACGATGTTTTTACTTTATATAAATTGGAAATTTATTCCGCGCCCGCGACCACCACACCGCAAATTATCAAAAAACCCTTGACAATCAGGAAATAAAAGATAAAAATAAAATTATAAATATTGTTTGAACTTTTTTTACCAGAAGGAGGTGAACGATGGTCTCTGAAAAAAACACAGAACCAAGGATAGGTTTAATCACAAAGGATTTTCCCGATTTCAAAGGGACTGTCGTCAGCTCTGATAGTCTGGGGAAATTGTTAAGAATTAAAAAGGATTCCGGCGAAGAAGTTGATATCTGCATCAATCCTTTCGACGATTCATCCCGGTCATTTTCCAAGGCAATAAAAAAAGCCAAAAGCTTGGAAATCGACATGCCTTATAAAGTTTCCTTTTTGGCAAATAACGGCAATAAAAGAATAAGGGTCACCAAAGACTACATTGAGCCAATCGATTGATTGTTTCAAAAACCGCTAATACAAATAGCGGTTTTTTTATAATTCAAGCGACGAGCCGTCCTTGTAAGCAAACGTAACGATATTCATCTTGGTCGGTTTGTGGTATAATATAATTGTCATTTTATGCTAATCGTTATGAATGAAATTTTAGAAATTTTAAATCAATACGCTAATTTGATTTTGGTGGTGATCACCGCGATCTACGCGTATATGACTTTTGTGACGGTGAAGATTATGCGCCGGCAAGTCACTGCCGATATCCGCGTCGCCAAAATCCATTTGCGCGTCTCGGCCGAAGGCAAGCGCGATGGGTTTAAAATTTCCGCGCTGAAAGAATTGATCCGCCGGCCTTACGGCTCGCTCAAAGAAATAACTTTTGTTTTCAGAATGTTCGCCGATTTCGTCAATGTCTCTTATGGTTCGGGCGCAATTGATCAGCCCAAGCTGCTGATAAAATTCCAGCATAGCAATTTTGAATTGGAAGTGCGGCCGACTTCCGAGCGCATCGGCGCGGCGCGGCGCACCGTGATCATCCCCGGCGGCGGCTTTGAAAAAATCGATTTGGATTATTTCGTCGCCTTCAACGAAAAATTCTTGGAGCAGATCAAGAAAAATCCCAATGCCATCGAATATTACGTCCGCTACCGCGACAATTCCGGCCGCCGGCACAAAGTCAGAATTGATGACGTTGACGGATTACGGTGAGATTGGAAATTAGAGATTTGAGATTTGGAAAAAATTTGGTTCCGGCGCAGTTTCCCGCGAGGAGGCTGTTTTTTATTGCCGAATTGTTACATTGTTAAACTATCTTTAAAATCATTGTCTAACAATTTAACAATGTAGCAATGCGGCAATCATTTGCTTTTTCCTTGGATTTTCTTTAAAATAAGCTTATATGAACAAGATATTTTTATACAATACTCTGACGCGAAAAAAAGAAGAATTTAAGCCTTTAAAGAAGGGCATTGTTTCTTTTTACCAATGCGGGCCGACGGTTTATTGGGTTCAGCATCTGGGCAATCTGCGCGCGGCCGTGCTGGGCGATATCATCCGCCGCGTTTTCGAGTATGACGGCTATAAAGTCAAATATGTAAAAAATTATACCGATGTCGGACATTTGACTTCCGATGAAGACGCTGGCGAAGATAAGATGGAAAAAGGCGCTAAGCGCGAAGGCTTGTCCCCGGAAGAAATCGCTCAAAAATATATCAATATTTACGAGCAAGACGCGGCCGATTTGAACATCAAAGAGCCGTGGAAAAAACCGCGCGCCACCCGGCATATCAAAGAAATGCAAACAATGGTAGAAAAGCTTTTGCAAAAAGGTTTTGCCTACGCTACGCCGCTGGCGATTTATTTTGACGTTTCTAAATTTTCCAATTACACCGAACTTTCCCGGCAGAATCTGGAAAAAAATATCATCGGGGAGGGGAGCGGCGATGTCAGCGACCCGGCCAAAAAAAATGCCCGCGATTTCGCGCTCTGGTTTTTCCGCGCCGGCATTCATGTTAATGCTTTACAATTTTGGAAATCGCCATTTAAATCTTTGCTGGTAAAATCAGGCGAAGGTTTTCCCGGCTGGCATATCGAATGTTCGGCGATGAGCAAAAAATATTTAGGTAATACTCTTGATGTTCACATGGGTGGTATCGAGCATATTCCGGTTCATCACACCAACGAGATTGCCCAATCGGAAGCGGCCAACGGTGTGAAATATGTGAATTATTGGCTGCACAACGAACATCTTTTGGCTAACGAAGAAAAAATGGCCAAGTCTTCCGGCACCAGCCTGACATTGGCCGAACTCAAAGAGAAAAAATTTAATCCGCTCGCTTTGCGCTATTATTTTCTGTCGGCCAATTACCGTTCGCCGCAAAATTTCACTTGGGAAGCCCTGCAAGCCGCGCAGAACGGTTTAAGCGGTATCTATCACAAGATAAAAGAGCTGGGTGATAAAAAGGGCGCGGTGAACGTCGAATATAAAGATAAATTTTCCACATTCGTCAACGATGATTTTAATACTCCCGGTGCCTTATCGGTTTTGCAGGAAGTAATAAAATTAAATATATCGTCGGAAGATAAACTTGCAACATTATTAGATTTTGACCGAGTGCTTGGTTTGGATTTTGAAAGAACTTTAAATAATAAAGAAGAAATCCCTGTCGAAGTTATTTCCTTGATTGAGCAAAGAAAAAAAGCCCGCGCGGAAAAAAATTGGCCCGAGTCCGACCGCTTGCGCGCCGAAATCGAAGCCAAAGGTTTTTCTGTCGAAGATACGAAAGAGGGGATGAAAGTAAGCAAGAAGTAAGAAGTGAAAATATAAGAATTGCCGTCTTTTTTTGTCATCCTGAGGAGCGAGCCGCCTCGGCGAACGACGAAGGATCTATTTTGCAGGAAATCGGGATTTAAGTGACCAAATTTTTTATTGATAGCTTTTTCACCAAACAATCTTTCTGATATTTTATAATATTTTAAATTTATCTCTCAGCTAATAGATCCTTCGCCAGGGGCTCAGGATGACAAGAATATATAAATCGCTAATGTGGGAGATTTTTTGTTGGCAAGATTGCCGGCTCTTTTAATTTTACCGAAATTATGCTAATATCAAATCATAATTAATTAATTTAGCAATAATTTTATGGAAATTTTTTGGATTATTTTGGGATTTATCGCGCTGATTTTTCTTTTCGGCATCAGGATCGTCGGACAGAATACGGTTTTGGTGATCGAATTCTTGGGAAAATTCCGCCGGACGATGGTCGCGGGATTGAATTATAAAATTCCGTTATTGGAACGCGTAGCAGAAAACGTTTCTTTAAGACAGCAGAATTTTGCCATCAAGGGGCTTTATCCGTCCAATGATAAAGTCATCATCGATGTTTCCACTAACTTGATTTTTTCCGTGGACAGCGCCTTGGACGGCGTGAAAAAATACGTTTATTCTTTGACAAATCGCGCGCAATCGATCGGCGCGGTGGTCGAGAATTCTTTGCGCACTTATATCGCCAAAGAAACGCATGAGGGGATTTTGGAAAAGAAAGAGGAATTGGCGGCGCATATCCGCGGCGATATGGAAAAGCAATTTTCCGAATGGGGGATGATTATTTACAGTTTTCAGATTACCGGCGTCAGTTTTCCGGCGACCATCACGCAGGCGATGTCCGAAGTGGTGGCGAGCGAGCAGCTGAAAAAAGCAGCCATGAACAAAGGCGAGGCAACAAAAATTCAGGCCGTCAAGGAAGCGGAAGGAGAAAGAGAACGCAAACGTTTGCAGGGTGAAGGCATTGCCATGGAACGCGAGGCGATTGCCAAGGGCTTGAAAGAATCGATCGATATTGTCCGCGGCTCGACCAACCAATCGTCTTCGGAAATTTTAGCCTTGTTAACTTTAACCCAATATCTGGACACTTTGAAAACTATCGGCACGGCTGATAATAGCAAAGTCATCTTTCTCGACACAAACGTCAACAAGACTTCGGACTTGATGCAGCAGCTCACCAGCGCGATGGAAATTTCCAAGGATAAGAAAAAAGTCTAATATTTTTGTCATCCAGGATGACAAAAAATAAAAAAACAGATGGGGCGGCCAGCTGTTTTTTATTTTACACTTTTTCCAATTCCTCCGGCCAATAAAGCCATAAAGTCGTGCCAGAGCAAGAAATATCATTAAAAGTTCCGAGAGCATCGACGTCCCTGGCAATCGCGCAAAAAATTCCCTGATGGTTTCGACAGCTCATTTCGATAAAAGCGATTATTACGAATTTATCGTTAGAGAAATCGGGGAGGTTGCCGATATGATATAATTCCTGCCGGAATTTTTGGTTAAACCCGCACATATCGCCTAATGTAAGGTATTTCGAGTGTGAAAGGTGATGGTGATTCAGGTCATACCTGATAACGAATTTGGATTCATCAAATTTTACATTATCAATCCTTTTCGTGCCCAATTTTACTTTGGTAAAATAAGGCAACTCATGCAGATAATAGGCTTTTATCCGTCTGATTGTTTCAGTTTCCGTTTCCATATTTTCTCCTTCGCACTGAAGAATTCCGGCGCACTGCCGGCGTTTGGTTGGTTTTTTGTTAAGGTTCGATCAGCCGCCCCATCATTTACAATAATGTTATATTTATCTATGATATAAGTCAACACAAACTTGTCACACAAACTTGTCATTCCGACCGAAGCGCGCCTCGCGCGAAGCGCCTGCCTGCCGGTAGGCAGGGAGGAATCGCTTTTATTTTGCATAATGGCGTTATCGTAGATAAAAGGGATCCCTCGACTGCGGCCGCGGCGGCCTCTGCTCGGGATGACAAATGAAGTATGGGTAATTTTTGGCAAAAATTGAAAAAGCCTATTTTTTGTTTAGCGCCGATGGCGGGAATAACCGACGCGGCTTTTCGGTATTTGTGCGGCAAGTTCGGCGCGGATGTTGTTTACAGCGAGATGGTTTCGGCCGCCGGTTTGTTTTTTGACAGCGAGCGGACTAGCGGACTTTTGGACTCTTACAAAAAAAATGGCGGGGCGAAATTTGTCGTCCAGCTTTTCGGTAATAATCCGGAACATTTCGCCAAAGCCGTAAAGATAGTCGAGCAGAAAATCAAGCCGGACGGGATTGATATTAATTTCGGCTGTCCGGTGGCTAAAATAGTAAAGTCGGGCGCCGGCACAGCTTTGTTCAAGGATTTGGAGCAATCGCGGCGGGTTTTGGAAGCGGTTTTAAAAAATACCAAGTTGCCGGTCTCGGTTAAAGCGCGCATATCGACCCACCCCGTCTCCGCCAGGGGCGGATCCACCCCTCCCAAGAGGGGAATTAGTATTTTTGACTTTGTGGAAAAGATGAAAGGACTGGATATCGCGGCGATTATGGTTCACGGTCGGACTTTGGCGCAAGGCTTTGCCGGCGAGATTGATTACGGAGCGATTAATCGGCTGAAGAAAATTTTTTCCGGAGTTATTATTGCCAATGGCGGAATAAATACTCCGGAAGACGCGGAAATCATGCTTAAAAAAACCAACGCGGACGGCGTCGGCATCGCGCAAGGGTCTTGCGGGCACCCGCAAATCTTTGAGGAAATAAAAAATCCTCCTTCGCTAAAGCTTCGGAGGACAAGTAAAAAAGGAATTAATAATATACCCTCCCCGTCTCGCGCGGCGCGAGCCACCCCTCCCGAGGAGGGGATTGTTTTTAAAATTGCTTACGAGCACGCCAAATTGATGGAAAAATTGAAGGGCAAGCGGGGGATACTTGAAATGCGCAAACATTTGTGCTGGTATGTAAAGGGAATGCCTGACGCGGCGGAAATGCGGAAAGAATTGGTTAAAGTTGAAACCTTGGCGGATATAAAGAAATTGTTAAAATAATTTCGTACCTTTTCAAAGGAGGATTTATGAGAGTTGTTCCGGGAATTGATCCCGAAAACATGGCCTGGTGGCCGGATTTATTGGCCCTGATTAGGGAGGGCAGCACTATCAGGGAGATAATCGGAAAATTTCCCCCGAACTTTCTTATGTCGTTTGACCGGGGAAAACTTTTCCAGATTATCGAGCGAGAGTTCGAGGACGGAAAAAATACCGGAGATCTTTCTTGGTCGTCGCTAATCGCCAAGGATATTCTCTTGATCATCGCCCCGGCGGTGGAGGATGAACTGCTGGAAAAATATGAAGTCTTGTTTGGAAAAAAAGATTATGCCGGTAGTTTTCTCTTTTGGATCCATTTGTTCCTCTCGCAGCTTAGGGAGATAAAAAAAATGAGGAAAAGAGAGGCGGAATTTTTCGAGAAATATCCCGGGCTGATAGCCTAAAACGAAAGAGGCGCATTGAATAAAGCGCCTCCTTTTTATTTTAAAAATGATTCTTAATTCTTAATTTGTAATTTTTAATTGATTCAGAGCCATTTTTTCCTGACGAAGAAGAAGATCATCCCCAGGCAGCCGACGCCCATAAAGCTCAAGACGATCCAGAAACCGTTAGGGTTATCGAGAAATGGCATGCCGTCGGTAGTGTTCATCCCGAAGATGGCGGCGAACAGCGTCAGGGGAAAAACGATCACCGAAAAGATGGTCAGCGTTTTCATGATATTGCTTATCTTGTCGTTGAGCAGGGATTCGTTGGTGTCGTTGAGCGCCTCGACCGCTTCTTTCTGATTTTCGGAAAGTTCCCAGATTCTTTTGGTATGATCGATTAATTCGTAGTAGTAATGATTTAATTTCGCGGAAGAGATCACCTTGCTTTTGGTGTGGGTTATTTTTTTTAAAATATTTTTGTGGCTTTGCATGATGCGCCGGATGCCGATGATGTTGCGCCGCAATTCCAGAATGGCCGATGCCGCTTTTTTCTGCTGGTTGGCGAAAATTATTTTTTCGATCTCGTTTATTCTCTCGCTATTTTTATCCATCAAATCATAACAGTGATAAATAAGCTTGGAAAACAGTTCGCAGAGCAAGATGGCCGCCGAGGGCATCTTTTTGGCCATCAAAACCGAATCGTCTTTTTTGGCCGTATTGAAAAAATCGTTGAGCGCCGGCTGGTTGTTGGCGTGCAGGGTTACCAACAATCCGTGGCTGATGAAAAAATCGATTTCGGCCGGGATGATTTCGCCGTTGCGCAAAACCGGAAATTGCAAAATCAGGAAAAAATATTTTTCCCGCTGTTCGAAAATCGGACGCTGGGCGGTGATTTTCGCCGAGGAGGCGCGTAGCTGCTTGAAATCAAAATCATAAATCTTGATCTTGCGCAAAAAAGACAGCTCGTCCTTGCCAGGATTGGCGATGTTCAGCCATTTGATCTTTTCGCCTCCGGCTCCGGCAATCGTCAGCTGCTGGATGTTGTTGGATATTTTTTTGTAGTCTGGCATGTTCTCCTTGTCGTTATGATTATATTGTAGCACAAATTTATTCAGTTTGAAATTTCAGATGGTTAAATTGCCAAATTGCCATATTGTTTACGGGCGGAATCGCATTTTTCGCAGATGACAATTTAAACTTACTGTTTTTCGTGCTATAATTAATCAAGATTAACAGGCTTCATTTATGCCCGGCGAATTAAAGATTGGCGCGAATATTGAAGCGCCGAAGAAAATCGAAACCGAGGCCGGCGCTCTGAATGAGCGGCCGGAATTTGGCGTTGAAAAAACAGAGAAGCCGGCGGAAAAAGCGATCGAGAGGCCGGGCGCCGCGGTCATCACGCCGGCGCGGCCGATTAAAAGCGTGATTTCGGAATACGAAGAGCGGGAAAAGCAGATCGAGAATTTTTTGGCGCGCGATTTGGAAGAAATTTATTTGGGTTTGCCGCTTGAAAAGCAGGCGGAATTCCGCCGGGAAGGGGAAGAGACTGCCAAAAAAATCAACAAACTCTTGGAGAAAACCAAAATAAATATCGGCAAGATCGTCGATTTGATCAGAAAATGGCTGGCGCGGCTCCCCGGAGTCAATAAATTTTTTTTGGAGCAGGAAGCCAAAATTAAAGCGGACGAAATTATTAAATTAAAAAAGAAAAATTAATAACTATTTGTCATCCTGAGCCCCTGGCGAAGGATCTGTGATTGTAAACCATTTTAATGCATTACTCACGGATTAGAACGAATATTTAAAATTTACCGACAATGTTTTGGAAATATTTTCAAAAGATAATGCTATGCTACCAATATAGAT
This sequence comes from Patescibacteria group bacterium, assembly GCA_028716485.1. Lineage (GTDB taxonomy): Bacteria > Patescibacteriota > Patescibacteriia > Patescibacteriales > WJLG01 > JAQTUZ01. Next base: position 12,540 of record JAQUPS010000003.1, on the reverse strand, counting down.
CCTTCGCCATCCGCTCGGAGCGGACGGCTCAGGATGACAAAAAATATGAATTACGGCATCGATTATACTAATATTTTTCCCGCGTCGTCGATAAATTCCGCGATCGACTGGTCTTTGATCGTTTTTTATGCCGCGATCGCGGTTGTTTTTTTGATTATTGTTTTGATCGCACTGCGGATTTTGCGCGGCTATTTCGCGCGCAATCAATATCTTACCCAGACGGTTTTTATGGTTCGCCTGCCCAAGGAAAAGCCGGGCGAGGAAAACAAAGAACCGACCGTGCAGGATTTGCGCGAACAGATCGCGGTTGGCGAGGCGATTTTCAACAGTATCGGAGGCTCGCGGGCGCAAAGAGGCTTGAAGGCTTGGCTGTTCGGCCGAGCCGATCATTTTTCTTTTGAAATCGTCGCCACTGACAAGAAAATTTATTTTTACGTAGTCACGCCGGCGGAAATGGCGCGCTATATCGAACAGCAGATCCATGCCAATTTTCCGGACGCGCTGGTTGAGGAGGTTCCTGACTATAATATTTTCAACCCGGGCGCTAAAGTTTTCGCGAGCGTAATCAAGACGAAAAAAAGTTTCGTTTTTCCCATCCGCACTTACAATAAAATGGAAATCGATCCGATGAATTCGCTCGTCAACGTGATGAGCAAATTGGAAAAAGACGAATCAATGGCTTTGCAGGTGTTAGTCCGCAGCGCGAAATCTTCCTGGCATCGGAAAATTTCTTCCGTGGTTCGGGAAGTAAATCGCGGCAAGAAAGTCGGCGAAGCTGTCGGCAACGGGGCGTTCAATAAAACCATGGCATTTTTAGGCAGCGTGGCCAAAGAGGCTAAGCCGAAAAGCGAGCGGGAAAAAGAAGCCAAAGAACCGAAAAAATTATCAGCGATGGAGGAGGAGATGCTTAAAAATATGGAAGACAAGAATTCCAAAGCCGGATTGGATGTTAATATCCGCATCGTGGTCAGTACGAAAAACGAACACAACGGCAAAGCCTATCTTCTGAATATGGCCAACGCCTTTGCCGAATATAATTATTACGAATACGGTAATATTTTCCAGCAAAAAAATTATCAGTTCAATAGCGGCGTCATCCACGATTTTATCTATCGCCGTTTTGACGAAGGAATTGGTTTTCTCTTGAACACCGAAGAGTTGGACAGCATTTATCATTTTCCGCTGAAAAATCTGGAAACGCCGAATATCGCCTGGCTCACCGCGCGGCAGGCGCCGGCGCCATCTAATATTCCCAGCGAAGGAATTGTTTTGGGGAAAAATGTTTATCGCGGCGTTGATAAAGAAATCCGCATTAAGCGCGCCGACCGCCGCCGCCATTGCTATGTCATCGGCAAGTCCGGCACGGGCAAGTCAAAATTCATCGCCAGCTTGGCGATCCAGGATATTTTAAACGGCGAAGGCGTCTGTGTGATGGATCCGCACGGTGATCTGATCGAGGATATCATGAAAAGGATTCCGCCGGAACGCGCCGAAGACGTGATCTTGTTTTCACCGGCCGATATCGAGCGGCCGATGGGTTTGAACTTAATCGAATTCGACGAGCGTTATCCGGAGCAGAAAACTTTCGTCATCAACGAACTGATCAAGATTTTTGATAAATTATATGATCTAAAAACCACCGGCGGCCCGATGTTCGAGCAGTATATGCGCAACGCTTTGCTTTTGATTATGGCGCACACGGAATCCGGTTCGACCTTAATGGAGGTGCCGCGGGTTTTGTCCGATCCGGATTTCCGCCAGATAAAATTAAAAAATTGTTCGGATATTACGGTGGTGGATTTTTGGCAGAAGCAGGCGGAAAAAGCCGGCGGCGAAGCGGCGCTGGCCAACATCGTGCCTTATATCACTTCCAAGCTGACTCAATTCGTTTCCAACGACACGATGCGCCCGATCATCGGCCAGCAAAAAAGCTCGTTCAATCTGCGCGACGTGATGGACAAACAGAAAATCCTTTTGGTTGATTTGTCCAAAGGAAAAATCGGCGATATGAACGCTTATCTGCTCGGTTTGATAATTGTCGGCAAAATTTTAATGGCTGCGCTTTCCCGCGCCGATATGCCGGACACCGCGCGCAAAGATTTTTATTTATACATCGACGAATTCCAGAATTTCACCACTGACTCTATCAACACTATTTTATCCGAAGCCCGCAAATACGGTTTGAATCTGATCATCGCTCATCAATATCTCGGCCAGCTGGGCAAGGAAGGCGAGGCGATCCGCTCGGCCGTGTTCGGCAATGTCGGCTCTTGGTTCACTTTCAAAATCGGCTCGGAAGACGCTGAAGTTCTGGCCAAAGAATATTCCCCGGTTTTCAACGAATATGATTTGATAAATATCGAAGCTTACACCGCCTACGTAAAATTATTAATCGACAATACCGCCTCGCGCCCATTCTCGATGAAAACAATCTGGCCGCCGGCCGGCCTAGAACGTCCGGAGATTGTCGATAAAATAAAAACTCTGAGTCGCCTGAAATACGGCCGCGACCGCGCCTTGATTGAAGCGGAAATCAACAAGCGGCTGACATTATTTTAATTAATTTTTTAAATATAACTTTTATGCAAAAACAGGATTTTGTCAATAAGCGTGGGTTGATGCTTTTTTTCAGTTTTATATTTTTATTGGCGATTTTTTGTCCGGTAAATGTTTCAGCTTTTGACATAAACGCCATACCCAGCGCTTCTATAACATTTCCGGCCGGAGGGGAAACCTTTAACGCTGGCGACACAGTGACGATTAAATGGAATCAGTCTAATGTCAGCGGGGTCAGACTTAGCTATAAACACGGCAATTCCATCTTTATCACTAGTAATACGGAGGATATTAATAGTCCCACCGGTTCGTATAGCTGGAAAACCCCATCGGATTTAGTCACTGGCAGCTATACGATTTATCTTGAAGCATATGGTGCTGGCAGCAGTGGGACTGAAAGCAATAATTTCAATATTACCGGGCTTGCTCACTTCGTGTATCCGTCATCGAATTGCCCCTTGACTAATTTAAAAATTGATGATGTTTCGCTAAATTATGACAATGAAAAACAAGATAAAGTTGATATTAATTATTCCGGCGATCAAGTTTTTTCGGACATTTGTAATTATTTTCCTTCGCCATACAAGATAAAGGTATATGATAAAATTAGCGGCCTTACCAAGTATTTTGATGTGACTCAACCCTACAGGCAAAGAATAAGTTTTGTCCTGGACCCTGGTACTTATGACTTAGTTGTCACTATTGATAGTGATAATGTTATTGCCGAATCAAATGAGACTGATAATACTTTCGAGAAGAAGCTTACGATTCTTGATGACTCATTACCTAATGTAATAAGTGGCATTACTATCCCCGCAGAGACAATCAGATCAAATAGCGCTATCATCAGTTGGAAAACAAGCAAGAATACGGACAGCATTGTTAAGTATGCGGAAAAGGGATCAACGAATTGGGCTCAAGCGGGTGAGCCTGGCTTTGCGGTTGATCATTCAACGACAATTCCAAATTTGAAACAGGCTACAACTTACCAATATTATATAGATTCCACTTACAATTTTACCCAGGAGACTAAATCCGATATCGGCGAATTCACTACGGCCAACGTATCTGGCACTAACTCGATGGCTATTACTGATATCACAACTTCGTCGGCTGGCGTGAGCGAGATAGTTAAAAATACCGGTGTTTATGATATTTATGATTATACATACGGAATTTTGATTTATGAAAACAGTACTAGCGGCAATCTTGTTTCTAAACAAGATAAGCATTTTAATATTCCCATCGGCTCATCTATCGCCGGAAGTCCGCTCAAGCTAAATGAAACCAAAACTTGGGATTTCGCATTTCAATTTAATCCTGCCAAAAAATACGTAATCCAAGCCTATATCGGAGGAACGGATCTTTCTCCCAGTACAAAAACAATTACCGTTAATCCGCGAACGAATCAATCAATTTCTGAGGCGGCCAAGCCATCGTTTAATACAACCCCCGAGGCAGTTAACCCTCTGTCTAGTACAAGCCAGAATAGCCAGGGTGATAAAGTAGTTATTATTACTCCCAAACAGAATACACTTTCGAATAATATTGATTTAAATTTATCAAAAAGATTGAGCGGAAAAATTTTATTGCAAGTGCAATCCGGCGGAGCCGCTTGGTATGTCGACCCGAAAACTTATAAAAAATATTCTTTAAACTTGTCCAATATTAAGAACGTCATTATTAGCCGGGGAGTTGGCATTACCAATACTGACATCAATAAAATTCCGGTAGCCGTGGATAGTTTGGGGGCAATGAATGTCGCGCAAGATTCCGATAAAGATGGGTATTCCGACAAAACCGAATTGCAAAACGGCTATAATCCCAACGGCGCGGGAAAATTAAAATTAAATACGGCCTTTGCCGTCAAACAAAGAGGAAAAATTTTACTGCAAGTTCAATCAAAAGGGGAGGCTTGGTATGTAAACCCGAGCAATAATAGAAGATATTTTCTTGGCAATCCCGCAAATGCCTTGAATGTTCTGAAAAATCTTGGATTAGGAATAACCGATAGTAATATTAATAAAATTGGAGTTGGCGACAAATTATCAGCGCCGGTTACTTCCGGCAGTCCGGTCAATAAGCCAGTAACGCCGGTCGCGCCGGTATCGGAAAGTACGACGTGCGCCATCCCCGATAAATGTATAAAATATCGCGGTGTTGAGATTACCTGGTCGAAAGATAACAATAATAGTGCCCATTTGAATCCGGCCGGAGTTGCCGATCAGCCGACTCGGGATGTTAGCGGAACGAATTTGTCTGAAGATAGGGTTGATGCGAGCTTGGCGATTGTGAAGAAGGCTCTGGATAAATATCCGCTCGAAGTCTTAAAAAAGTTTATATACAAAATTTATATCTTAAATAATGTATACGAAAAGGGCGTAAATGTCGGCGGCATGGCCGATCCCTGGAACGTGAAAATTTTTGTGGCTTATAATTCAGATTCAGATCGTTTTGAACAGGGTATACATCACGAAATCGCCCACAATATTATCAAGAGCCTTCATTACACCGTAAATTTTTATCAAGAGGATTTAGATCGTTTAAATACCGGCGGACTTTCTTATGATAACAGCATTAGGTCGGAAGTTGTTGCTAATGATAGTGATTACACTTCCGTTGAATTATGGAAGGCCGGATTTTTGACTTATTATTGCCGAGCCAATGAAGATGAAGATTTTTCTACGATAGCCCAGAATATGTTTAAGATTGACAAGACCAATGCGCTTAAAGATTTTTGGAATACCGTCAGCCAATATCCGATCTTGAAAAGCAAGGTTGATTATGTGATTAATTTTTACAAAAATAATATTGACCCGAGTTTTACCGAAGAATATTTTCATCGCATATCGGCGGAATAGGGTCTAATATCAATTTAAAAAAAGTAATTGGATTTACTAATTAAGTTTATTAAAAATTAGCCAATTTTGGCGATTTTTTATTGGCAAAGATTGACAAAAATAATAAGCTATGCTAATATTTTAGCACAATTATGAATCCAGAAAGTTGTTTGACAATTCAATTAAACCCTAACTAAAAGGAGGATAAGCCATGAAAAAGCTTATCGGTATTTTGTCTGTCGTTTTGTTTTCCGTTGTTTCCGTTTTTGCCGCCGAATGGCGGAGCGCCATTTACGACAATGTCGTCAATGACATCTCCATCGTCGGCAACAAGATCTATACCGCTACGAACGGCGGGATAGAGGTCTTTAGCAAAGATGGCACGAATCTTCCCGGCGAAAGTTTGCCGTGGCAGATTCAAACCACCGTTAGCAATAATTTACCGGCTAACGATGTTTATTCAATTGCGGTCAGGCCGGACGGATACATTTTTGCCATGGGTTATAATTGGCTGTCTTGGTTGCCGACTGAATATAAGAGTTGGCAAGATAGGATGGTCAAAAAAACTCCGGACCGTTCAAGCATCGGTTACGACTTAGCAATTACGCAAAAAGGCGTTTACGCGGCCTTGACCGACGGTTTGTATTTGAATGGCGGCGGAATGTGGGAAAAAATTCCCTTAACGCACGATGTCTATCGGATTGCTGCCGGTAACGATGGCACAATCTGGGGAACTTGGTCGCAGGGAATTTTCTATTTAGACACTGCCGGTCATGAGACATTCTGGAAAGTTGGCGATCAATTGATTGCCGGTTCGCCGCTGAATATTTCAGTTTGGGGCGATACGGTGGTGGCCTCAGGAGAAACGGGAATTTACGTTTTCCTTTCTGGCACCGCATCTTCTTTTACGGTTATTGCCTATGATCCTGCTATGCCGCAGAACAATGCTGGCGCGGTTGCTTATTTCAAAGGCCGATATTATGTCGGGCAGAGAGATGGTGACCTTTGGTATTGTAGTATAAATCCTTTTTCCGGCTGGAAGCAATCAATGCCTTCTTCCGAAAACGAATCGTTAACACCTTCCGAGTTAGAAGCGTTTGGTGGGTTGATAAATTGTCTGGCGACAGATGGCGAAAAGCTCTATGTAGGAACCAATAATAAAATGTGGGTTTATGACGGAGCAAATTTTAGCCAGATGTCGGTTACGGGAATTCATTATCCCCACGACAACAACATAACACTTATTAATACTGCTAACACCGGTCGGATATTAGTCGGCGGTGCCAGCGACGGATATCGTTATGATGTTGGTTCAGATGCCCCATCTCTCAATAGTAGTGCTGAAAATATCTACGGCGCGGTTAACACTTCTTTCGTGGATAAGAACGGGGCGTTGTGGTTGGGCAAGAACGATCATATTGAGAAAGGCGATTCGGCGTTTGGTATTGGTATTATCGATGGGCCGCTTAATCATCCATATTGGCTGGTAGGCGACAGCGGAAAGAATGTTTGGCTAGTTTGCGCAGTTCCTGTTTTGATTGCGTCGTATGCTGGGAGTGGTTCTTGGGCGAACAAAATGGACTTTCCGTCGCAATTGGCGAAAGAGAAGATTCTTTCCGTCAGTTCAACCGGCAAGCGGCTATGGATTGGTACGGACAGCTCTCTGTATTCATATGATTTTCACGGGAATTGGACGTATAAGAAACTCCAGTATTCAGCGACCAGGCAGGTGGCAGGCGATATTATGGTTGATGGCGCGGTTTGGGTGGCTGATGCCGGGTATCAAGATGGTAAATCCGACGTTAAATATATTAACGTCAATTCATCATTCACTACTTCGTCTTGGCCTTACGCTGACCGAAAGATTAACAGTATTTATGTTGATCTGCATACTACCGTTTGGGTTTGTACTGATAGCGGAGTTTACTATAAAGATCCAATCAATCTTTGGCAAGCTGTACCGTTGCGGACTTCAGTCGGCCACACTATCGCCGATGATTACGCGCATTGTGTTTACGTAGATTCGGCTACAAATGCGGTTTGGTTTGGGACGGCCGGCGGTTTGACTGTCTGGCATCGGAGTAATTTAACTTCGGTCAAGCCAGCGCTTAAACCGGCAATGAAAACGCCTTTGCAAAAATTTTCCGCCCAGAATGTTATTTCCTACGACATAATGGGCCGGAGAATCGCCAACGCCAACCGGGTGGCTTGCGGACTAAGTATCGTCCGTCTGTCGAACGGAACAATGGCGAAAAACATGAACCTTAACACTAACCGGCTTCGCTAAAAAGCGATTGCCGAAACAAGATGAGCCGAGAACGAACAAATCGTTCCCGGCTCTTTTTTTAGTCATTTATTTTTTTGTCATCCTGAGCGCCGCGCGAAGGATCTATTTAGTATGCCGAGCCAATTCTGCGAGGAAAATTTTTATCGAGCCGTTAAATTCAAAATGTTCGTTCTGATTCTTGATGATTTGGAAAAACCGCATCGGAAAACAGATCCTTCGTCGCTTGCCGAGGCGGCTCGCTCCTCAGGATGACAAAAGGTCGGGAATTATAAGCAAGCCCTTGAACAAAGGGCTTTTTTAATATAGTATAAAGGTAGAAATAAATATAAAAATTTCACCCAAGGGGTGATCACCCTTTGGGTGAAAATAAAAACAAAAATATGCCAAATTTGAATTTTAACGCCGGTTTTGAACCTGAAGAGGGAAGCGCGGGCGAGCCCGCCTTCGCTAAAGCTTCGGCGGGCGAGGATAATCTTTCCGCTTTGGGGTTTCATGCCGCTGATGAAAATGAGGATGATTTAAGGGAAGATGCTGACATTAAGCCAGCCGAGGATGAAGCTGAGGATTTTGATTTAGACGCGGATGATGAGGCTGATGTTTGCGCGCCGACTGCCGTTTCCGCAGTTATCGAAGATGAAGAAGAATCGGCGGCGGACGAGCCCGCCTACGCTAAGGCTTCCCCCTTTGCTGAAGCTACGGAGGACAAGTCGGCGGACGAGGATGAAGAATTAATCGAAGAGGAAGATTTAGATGATGATGACGAGGAGGAAAATATCGGCGAAGACAGTGTTTTGATTTCCAAAGCCAAGATAATAATGGCCGAGCAGCTTTTGGAAAATATCCAGAAGTGTTCCGCCAAGCTGTCTTCTTTGTTCGGGAGTTTTTTAAGCGAGAATGACGAAGAGCGCATCAGTATTGCCGAAATCAGCGACGGGTTTGATGCCGAAGAAGAAGATGATTATGGTCATATCGTCGAGGGCGTGTTCAACGGCGAAAATATGATCGGCCCGGACGGCAAGGAATATAGCGTGCCTGCCAATTATGCTTCCAAATCAAAACTGGTGGAAGGTGATATGCTGAAATTAACCATCACTGACCGCGGCACCTTTGTCTATAAGCAAACCAAGCCGATTGAGCGAAAACGCGTCATCGGCAAATTGGAAAAAGATTCTAATGGCAATTATCAAGTGAAGGCCGAGCATAAAAAATTCCGCGTCATTACCGCGAGCATCACTTATTACAAAGGCATTCCCGGCGACAAGGTCGTCTTATTGATTCCGGTCGCGGGCGACAGCGCCTGGGGAGCGGTGGAGAACGTCATAAAATCCAAATAAGAATTAAGAAATAAGAAAGAAGAAAGAATAAAAAATTTTTGTCATCCTGAGGAATCCCGCCTCGCGGGATGACGAAGGATCTATTTTCCGATGCGGTTTTTTTCAAATCATCACGAATTAGAACGAATGTTTTGAATAAATTAACGATAATTTAAAAAATAAATACTTAAAATTGACCAGGCTCTTCAAAATAGATCCTTCGCTCGCCGCCTGCGGCGTCAGCTCAGGATGACAAAATAAAATATGGCGACATTATATAGAAAATATCGGCCGCAGACTTTCAAGGAAGCGGTGGGGCAGAATCATATTAAAATCACTCTGCAAAACGAGATCGGCACGGGCAAGATCGCCCATGCCTATCTTTTTTGCGGCCCGCGCGCCGTCGGCAAAACGACCTTCGCCCGCCTGATGGCCAAGGCCGTGAATTGCCTGAACCGCAAAGACGGAGAGTTTGAGCCGTGCGATAAATGTTCTTCTTGTCTGGAAACTATGGCCGGCCGCAGTATGGATATCGTAGAAATCGATGCCGCATCGCATACCGGCGTGGACAATGTGCGCGAAAACATCATCGCTTCGGCGCGCGTCACGCCGGCTAAATATAAATATAAAGTTTTCATCATCGATGAAGTGCATATGCTTTCGATTTCGGCTTTTAATGCTTTGCTGAAATTAATCGAAGAGCCGCCGGCGCATATAATTTTTATTCTCTGCACCACGGAAATCCACAAAGTTCCGGCGACGATTATTTCGCGCTGCGAACGGTTTGATTTCCGCCGCATCAGCATTGAGGACACGGTCAAAAAATTATCTTATATCATCAAAGAAGAGGGGATTAAAGTGGAGCGGGAAATTTTGGAAGCCATCGCCCGCCAGGCCGAAGGGCATCTGCGCGACGCGGAAAGCCTCTTGGGGCAGTTGGTGGCGATTGCCGGCAAAGAGATCACCCGCGCCGAAGCGGATTTGGTTATACCGCGCAGCGATATTGCCGAAATTGTCAGGCTGACGGAATTTTTAGCCAAGAAAGACGCTTCCGGCGCCATCGCCTTGGTGAATAAATTGATCGACGACGGAGTTGATGTGGAAAAATTCGCCGGCGATTTCATTGAAATTTTAAGAAAAATCTTGTTGTCGAAAATAAATCCTAATCTTGGCGAGCGCCTCGGGCTGGACGTGGGTGAGAGTTTTGAAATAAAGATTAATGACCTAAAAAAAAATCTGGAAACCGGCTACCTTATTTTAATTTTAGAGAAATTTATCACGGCTAAATTTGAGATGAAAAATAGTTTTATCATCCAATTGCCGGTGGAATTGGCGATCGCCGAACTATGTTTGGAAAAATCAGCGTCAGCCAAAGCGCCGGTCGGTTCAGTTTCGGGCGGAGCGCCGAAAAGCCAGCCGGCCAGTTCGGGTTTGGCGGCTGAAAAAAAATCAGGTTCTGCCGAACCGGCTCAATTTGCTTCGGCGTCTTTGCCGGATCAGGAACAAATCATGTCCCGCTGGAGCGAGGTTTTAGCCAAGATAAAAAAATACAATCATTCCTTGTCGTTTATCCTGCACCAATGCTTGCCGCGGGAATTATCCGGCAACCGCCTTTGCCTGGCTTTCAAATACAAATTCCATAAAGACCGGATCAATGAAGCTAAGATGAAAGAAATCGTGCAAAATGTTTTGCTTGAAGTTTACGGCGCGCAAATAATAATCGAAGCAGTGATTGACGAAAAAATTGAAGTTGAAGAAAACGGCAGCACCAATGGCGGAACTGAAACCAGCAACCCGGGGATAATTCCGCCAACTTCGGCCGATGATTCCGCGCCTGCCGAAAATAACGATATGATGAATAATTTCCTAAAAACTTTCGGCGGGAAAATCATCGGCTAAATGATAAATGATAAATTTTTTTGACAAAAGATTAAAAATAATTTATCATTTTTTCAGCGCCTAAACGGTGCTTTTATTGTCAGACAGGTATTCAGGATAAATCAAAAATCGCCATTCCGCCTTCGCCAAGGCTTCCCCCTCCACTAAAGCTGCGGAGGACAAGTCGGCGGTCGCAGTCGGGGATCGTCCAATGGTAGGACAACAGGTTCTGGACCTGTTTATCTTGGTTCGAATCCAAGTCCCCGAGCAAACACAGGTTTTGTGCTAAAGACCGTAAACTTGGCCAAAAAACAAAAGAACTCAGTTGTGCTGAGTTCTTTTGTTTTAGTCAAAAACACTGAAAACAAAGGGGAATGTCGGTTCGAATCCGATTCCTGTTAAAAACGGTAAGCACCCATTGACTTAATCGATAAAGTATTGTATGTTAACATGATGTATTAATTGAAATATTATTAATCAAATGGGTAAAATTAACAAAAATAATTGGAAACATCAGCTTGAAAGCGGAATATCCTCGACTGAACAGTTAAGGAAAGCTTTTGCGCACGTGAATATTAAAAAGTCAGAAAAATTTTATCAAGAGATTAATAAGATTGCCAAATTGTTTCCTTTAAAAATTTCACCCTATACTTTTAAACAATGCTTAAAGTCAAAAGCTATATATAAACAGTTTGTTCCTGATAAGAACGAGCTCGTAAATTTTAAAGGAACAAATGACCCCTTAAAAGAAGATAGTAGGAAGCCAATGAAAAAATTAATTCACATGTATCCTGACAGGGTATTGCTTCTTGTGACCGATATATGTTTCAGTTCTTGTCGCTTCTGTACTAGAAAAAGAATAAAAAAAGCGTATCAGAAAATTTCGCAGAAAGAATTAAATGATGCTTGTAAGTATATTGCTAAAAATACGCAAATAAAAGATGTGATAATCTCAGGCGGAGATCCTTTAATTTTGGATGACTCTGAATTAAATATTATCCTTACTAAGATTAGGAACATAAAAAGTGTAAAAATTATTAGAATAGGAACTCGGGCACCTTTTTCGTGCCCAGACAGAATAACTGATCAATTAGTAAATTTACTTAAAAGGTTTAAACCGTTATATGTTAACGTCCATTTGAATCATCCGGACGAGGTTACTCCTGAAGTTTTTGAATGTTTAAGAAAATTATCTGATGCCGGAATCGTCCTCGGCAGTCAATCAGTACTCCTTAAAGGAGTAAATGATTCGAGCGATATTATAAAAAAACTATTTTATAAATGCGTGGAAGCGAGCGTTCGGCCATATTATCTTTATCAATGCGATGAGGTTTTGGGCACTGAGCATTTTTGGACTGATTATCAGGCGATATTTAAAATCATGAAAGCTCTTATCGGAAATGTAAGCGGTTTAGCTGTGCCAAATTTTGTTTTTGATTGCAAGGGAGGTCAAGGAAAAGTTAGGGTAGTCCCGGATTTTTGTAAAAATAAGAATAAGAAGAGTATAACATTGAAAACATTTAAAAATAAACTATATACTTATCGCAATACAGGGGGCATGGAGTAATCATTTTTTGATAGTATGCTGTATAGAAATATTTTAGAAAAACTGGGGAAGACACCAATGGTTAAAATAGAACCCAGGGATTTGGGGCAGATTAACTTG
>JAQUPS010000002.1:22926-108694 GCA_028716485.1 Patescibacteria group bacterium | reverse complement strand
ATAAAAAAGTACATCGATGACCAGCGGCAAGCGGATGAGCGGGAATTTTTGAACAAATGGGAAGATACGCAGGGCGAAGCCCGTTACCTAACTAATTCCACCGGCGAAGCCGGTGTGTAATTTAATTTGGAGTAGACAAAATGTAGATAACTTTGCTTTACTTTCGGTCTCTTTTAAGCTATATTTAAGGTGCAAAACTACATTTTATATACGTGAGGATTTTGACCAATTTTTTGGTTTATTCGCCTATTCATGCACAGGAACGGACATCCCGACCAGCATGAGTAGGCATCCTCACGGATACCCAAAATGTAGTTTTGCAACTAGGTCGGGTGTCCGTTTTTGTTTTTATAAAAATATATGAATAAGTATTTTAAATTTTTATTAATTTTAATTGTCTGCTTTTTAATTATTCCACGAGTAGCATTTGCTGCGTGGTGGAATCCTTTTACGTGGGGTATTTTTCATAAAACACCCAAAATATCCACTGTTGAAATAAGGGGAAATCAGTTACCTGTGAATGTTGCAACATCCACTACTAAACAAAAAATAGATCCTCTACAAAAAGTACCAAATGATACAAAAGCAAGCTCTACTATAAATCGACAAACATATCAAGATGTTATAAATCAGTCTTTAGGTATATTTCTCACACAAAATCCAAAATATAAAAAAGAAAATGATCCCAATGGTCTTCTTTGGAATAAATTTGAAAAAATAATTCAATCTGGTAAATATGATATTTACGCTAAAACCCCAGAACAATTAATCGCTATATTTAAAAAAGTAGATCGTGATGTTGCGGCTAGTTTAGCCGCGGTTTCTGAAAATACCCCCATTACTATCGACACACTTCAAACAACGGCGGATGTTTCTAGTGAAGATATATCAAGGTTGCGTTGGTATTGCACGATAGGAGAAGGTAAAAATGTTTGTAATAAAGAATCTTTTTTTGAAGCATATTATTCTAATGCCGGATTAAGGGTTGTTATAAATGATTTGGCAAAAAAACAACAAGCCCAAGCTACCAAAGATCAATTAGATGCCCAGTGGTTGGAATATAAAATGACGCATGTTTCAACTGGTTCTGGACATACCCCGAGCTATCCCGCCGCCAACTATCAGGCGTCTATACCTCAAAAGACCGACACTCAAAAAATTAATTCTGATACACCTGTTGTTATACTTGGCAGAGGTACGTTTTACACTGATAGCCTAGGCATTACCCATTATACTGGTCCCAATGGTTATTCTGGCACAGCCAGTGTTGATAGCCTGGGCTCTGTTCACTACAGCGATAATTATGGAAACTCTGGAAATTGTATTACTAATACCATAGGTACAAACTGTTATGGTAATGGGGGTTCTCAGACGTCGTCGTATACCGATAGTTTAGGGGCGACCCATTATAACGGTAGCGCTGGATTTTCAGGATCCTCTTATACCGATAGTCTTGGGGAAATCCATTACACGGATAACGCCGGAAATAGTCTTAGCTGTACTAAAGATAGTCTAGGGGGTACTCATTGTAACTAACATATAAGAAGCAGGGCGGGTGTCCGTTTTTGTTTTCCCAATAATTAAATAATTTCATTATGTCTGAAATATTTATATATAACAAAAAAATAACCAGCATATTTCAGCTCCTTGGCGAGAAGGAAAATGATATTAGCTTTAGTGTTGGCTGGGCGTTAGCCAATTCTCATAAATTTTTAGATATTTTTTTAAAAGAAACAATTAATTGGCAAGAAAAATATCTGCCAGATGATGTAAAAGTAATTTTGCAAAAACATGAAGATGGCGGTGGTTTTACTGATTTTGAAATTGAATACCCTGGATATTTTCATCTGATTATTGAAGCTAAACGAGGCTGGAATTTTCCAACAGCGGAACAATTAGAAAAATATGTTAAAAGAGACAGTTTTAAACACTCAACCGTAAAGATTAAAAAGATATTAGTATTATCTGAATCAAGCGAAGATTTTGCTAATGCCCATTTTAATATTAAACAGATTAATAATATTAAAGTGAAAAATATATCATGGAAAGATATTTATAAATACGCAAAAAAGGCAATGATTAATTGTTCCCATGCCGAAAAAAGATTACTAATTGAATTAAATAAATATTTAGAAAATATTATGACTATGCAAAATAAAGATTCAAATTGGGTATATGTTGTTGCTTTAAATAATCAATTTCCGGTTCCTGGCGCGACAATAACAAACATGGATATTGTAAATAAAAAATTGAGATATTGGCATAAAATTGGCGATGGAGCCCCTTCTGAACCGCCAAATTATATTGCTTTCCGCTATAATGGTGAGCTACAATCAATACATCACGTAGAAGGCTACGAAGTTTTTACCGATCCGCACAAAATAATAAAAGAAGTGCCAAGCACTAATTGGGGCAGGCCACATTTTGCATATTTTTTAGGAAAGGCATTTAAGCCAGTAAATGTTGTTGAAGCTGGCGGAATATTTCCTATTGGTCGAAACTGGGTAATGCTAGATACTTTATTTACGTGCAAGACGATTGCTGAAGCACGAGATGTTTCGCAAAAACGGCTTGAATAATGTGATAAAAGTTTTTTGGGGTTAAGAAAATATGAAAAAAGATTTAAAAATAATCAAGCCATCGCAAGAAGAGGTTGAATATTATCTCAAGCTATGGGATTCTCTTGAGAATTATACTTTACAAGAAAGTAGCTTGAGAAAATTGTTTACAAAAACATATCCCTCGAATAACGATCTTGATGATGTGCTTATTAAAGTATGTTCATTAAATGATTTTTATAGCACAAATATTTTCTCGCCTTTTACTGTTGCCAAGCATATTGTAAAATTGAAAATTGATGATAATTTAAAACAAAACGATTTAACCATAGTAAATAAAATTGCAAGGATTGAAATGAACGGGGGAAATACAAAGAATTTTTATTCATTTGCAACAAAATACTGTAGCCACCATAAACCAGCAGTTTATCCCATATATGATTCTTATGTAGATCAAATGCTTGTGTATTGTAAAAATAAAGATAATTTTGACTTTTTTTCAAAAGAAGATTTAAAAGTGTATGTGCAATATAAAAAGATACTCGAAAATTTTAGGAAATTTTACGAGCTTGAGATGTTTGATTTAAAGCAAATTGATAAATATCTATGGCAAGCTGGAAAAAAGTATTTTCCAAAGAAATATTGAATATGAGTATCATTAAATTTAAGAAAATATTTTATCGTTATATTTTAACAATATCCCTGCTTTGTTATTTTGTTTTTATCGCGGGATTTATATATACAGTTTCTCAAAAAAAACAGTTGCCTGAAAGTAATAAAATCGATTGGGCTAAAGTTAACAAGGGAGCCGCTATGTTTGACGCTAGAGTTGCAGGGATGAACGCAACTTCAACAAGCGACGAGGAAAAGGAGCGGTCGGCAATAATTTTAAGTAGCGGTGTATTAAAATTTGCCGGCAAAGATTTTACTCCATATTATATAACCCCAATCAATGAGGGGTTGGCAATGTATTATTCAGCAGACGAATTGAATTTTAGTGCTAAGGCACAATTAATTATCAATCAATACGGAAACAACATTTCAGCCAAAAATTTAGCGGATGGAATTGTTGAGCAGAACAAACGAGATGGCTCTAAGGTCTTTCAGCCTTTTGTCGCTCCAGATTCCCAAAAAAGAGAATCATATTGTATTACTTCTTATGCTACTTCGAGCGGAACTAATATAGCCGACGTTACTATTAATGTAATTAAAGTTTTTGAAGATAACAAATCAACTTATTCCTTAATTTTCAGTCAAAATCTGGAAGCAAGCAACGACCAAGAAGCCGAGCAGCTAGCAAATAAATGGCTATTGGATAACTTAGAGCAATATGGCACCTACCTCGATAGTTTAGACATGTCTAAAAATATAGAATTTTATAATCAAAACGAGGGGCTTCATAAAGAGCTTTCTAAATCAAATAAATACCAATCTCTAAAATGGCAAAATGAAATTACTAAAGAAGAGAATACTTATGCGGATGTTAATATTGCATACCCAAAATTTATTGGCGGTGTCGAAGTGCAAAAATTGAACGAACTGATAAAAAGCACTGTTGATAAAATTTTAGCGGATGATCGGGCTGAAGTTAAAGGCTGGATTGATAACGGATTTTATACCATAGACGGCAACGGCAACAAGCAATACTACGATGATTCCGATGCCGATAAGTGGGAATGCCGAGATGCTAAAGAATACGACTACCAATGTAGTGTTAATTTGAGCTCGAGTTACGAAATCAATTCCATTACCAATGATATTGTCAGCATTAAAATAATTTTCTCGGATTATACCGGCGGAGGAAATGGCAACCATGACCACGTTGTTGTTATAAACTACGATTTAAAAAATAATCAAGAAGTAAAAAACGATAAGTTGTTTTGCGGGGAAGACTATTTAAATAAAATAGCTCCGATAGTAAGAGCTGAAGTGTATGCTCAGCACTGGGGCCCAACCGATAATTGGGACAATGAGATTGATGAGTATGCCGCACCCTCTAGTGAAAATTATAAAATTATTGGAATAGGGGGCTTGGGGATTAGCGTTTATTTCCAGCCCTATACCGTGTCATCTGGCGCTGCCGGAGTGGTTGAAGCTTTCGTCCCTTATTCGGATTTAGTTGGGGACATTTGTCTTCCTCCAACGTCTATATTGACAGACTTAACCTATAATCAAGTTATTGGTTCCAAAGAAGGAACATCGGATGGAGGGGGTTATAACAGCAAATACGACGGCAAAGTTATTAAATGGCAAGGAAAGATTAGTAACGCCTATTCCCAGGCTGGTGGAATTAAATTTTGTATTATTGATAAAGATCATCAAAACGTAGACAATAATAAGCCTTGTGATTGGTTTTGGGCAGACTCGAACGATGTTTCAAATGATCCAACGTATAAAAACGGTTTTGTTACCGACATATTAAACTATTATAAGGTGCCGTTTAATGAAAAGGATGATTATTATAATAAATTATATACAATAGTGGGCAAGGTTGAGGGTATCGATTGTGGGTGGGGGTTTGGTTGCGCACCTAATATTGATATTATAAGTATTACAAAATAATTAATTAAGTTTTAGGGAGGGTGATTTTCCTTAGAGTGATTTTTATTTTCAATCTCATCTAATATTTTATCAATCTTGCCTAAGTCATAACATCCTGTAATCGGCGCGCTGATTACATATTTTCCTAAGCGGACAGCCTTTTTTGTTTGACCGTTTTTTTTATCTGAAGATCCTTGCTCTGTTAGATCAAGCAAATCGATAATCGTGGTTATTGGTTTTTTAAGTTCCAAGAGATATTCTTTTTTCCAGGCCGAATTGTTCTTCTTGAGCTGTTCAACATTTTCTTCGGTGAATTTTTCCGGCCAGAGATTCTGATTTAAATCATCAAGCAAGGGGTAGGCCCTGAATACGCCGAGCATCTTTCCATCGTTAACGTTTTCTCTAATGCGCATTAGGAACGAATCTTCATGCAATAGGTTTCCAAGAATTACAATGGTCGTGTCGGAGTTTCCCGCTGGAATAATTTCAGTTTCGAACCATTCAAAAGTAGTATCACGCGTTAGTCCTGGTTGTGCAGACCAACTGTCTTCAATATCATCAATGATAATTAAGTCTGGTCGATGTGGTCCGTGGCGCATGCCCCGAATCGTTTGTCCGCGATAGACGAACATGATTTTGGCATTGAGATTCTTTAGCAGTACGGAGTAAGGTTCTCTTGTTTCTTCAAATGGTCCAAGATCAGCACTTAATAGTTCATTAGTTTTTAGCTCATGAAGGATGTCGGAGAAATGTACTTCGGCTTGACTCTGAGTTTCGCTGACAATTAGAACAAACTTTCTTTCAAATTTTCCCAAGATTGACCATAGAGCATAGGATAAATTCATGATGGTTGATTTACCCGAGCCACGAAAGGCCATGATAGCAATAAGTCGAAGATCATCCCTTTGCGAGAGTTCAAACATTTCTTTGTGGAACAAGGCCGGAGGATAAATTAGATAGTGAGAAAAATAAATATTAAAGAACCAAAAGTGATCCTTGCGGCTAATGGCCGTGCGGATTTTTTGATCCTTAGCAATTTCTTCCATTAATTTTTGATCATCCAACGCCTTTATTTCATTATTTTTCATATTCTTGGTTGCCCGCAGTTTCCTGATCAATCAATAGAGAAGATCGGCGCAGAGCCTCGCGCACTATCGTTGCTTGCTCTGGCGTTAATTCTTCTGATTGTTTCAGCTGGGCAGTTATTTCTAAGCGATTGGCATAAGTGGGATGGTGATGCTTGAGCCAATAAACGATCGCCGAAAAATTCTTATCTCTAATGGCGGAAATTAACTGGGATTCGGCCATATCATTAATTAACAGTCCGCCTTCAAAAATAGCTTCATCAGTCGCTTTGGTAAATTCCGAATCAGCTTGCCTCCAGCGGTAATAGGTGGCCCGGCTCAAACTAGTTTTTTCGCAGGCGATCTGGACAATCGGAGTTTTTTTTAGCTGTTCAAGAAACAATTGCTTTTCTTTGTCTGTTTTCATATTTTTTCAGCTTTAAGGTTGGTTAAATTTTCCCAGCGTTTTTTAATCACTTCGGCATAGACTGGCGATTTTTCCATTAGAAAACAGCGCCGGTTCATTTTTTGGGCGGCAATCAGGGTTGATCCGCTTCCGCCGAATGGTTCCACAATAAGGGCATCGCGCCTGGTCATTACTTTTATGTAGGGGATTAGAATTTCTAAAGGCTTGGTTCCGAAAATAATGCCTTGTCCCGAAGATTTTTCATCGGCCGCGATATGCTCAATAAAATCGGTTGGGCAGTATTTTTTTCCCTTGCCGTAGCTTTCCCACTGTGGAGAGCCAGAAGTGGCGAATAGGGCCGTTTCATATTCGGTTTGCAGCAATTCGTCTGATTCCGATTCGGTATTCAGCCCAATCTTCCCCGAAGTTCCGACAATTGCAAAATCATGCTTATTGAATAATTTATATTTCGCGCTAAATCCTTGGACCCGGTTGGGAATGTGCCAAATAATCGTATTGCGATATTTCCAATGCTTTTCTAATTCATTCCAAATCGTTCTTAGATTTTTTGGATTTTCATAGACAATTATGGAGAAGTCCGGTTTTTGAATTTTAGCGACATTATTCATCCATAATTCAGTGAAATTATCCGGCAAAGTTTCGGTGCCGAGATAAACGCGGTCACGTTTTAATCCGAAACCCTTGGTCACTTCGCCATTTTTCTTTTTTTTACCTTTTAGATAGTCTAAAAGGTATGGCGGATCAGTCAGGCACATATCGGCTTTTTCATCGCCCATGAGTTTTAAAACATCGTTTTCCATAGTCGAATTGCCACACATTAAGCGATTTTTTCCCAATTGCCAAACATCTCCTTTTTGGATTTAGATTTTTTTGATGTTTAATTTTTTCAATTCTTTGTCCAAATTAAACATTTCCGGGCTTTCATCAATACCAAAGATATTATCCAATTCTTCGCTGGAAAATCCGATATCAGTTAGCAGGGAATTGCCGAAATCAGCCAGCATATCCCAATCAAATTCCCCCAAGTTTTTATTAAGCCTAATATTCAGTTCTTTTTCTTTTTCTAGGTCGTCAATACAAATATAAACAACAGGTACTTTGACGTATCCCAATTCTTTGGCTATGAATAGACGGAAATGGCCGCCGATGACCACGCCCTCCCGGCCTTTGGCGGAATTGACGAGAAGCGGATCAACCAGCCCGAATCGGCTAATACTTTGTTTCAATTGTTCTTTTGCTTCCTTGCCCCATTTACGCGGATTATACTCTGATGGGCGCAATGAACTTATAGAAACATAAACGATGTTAAGATTGTTTTTATTCAACATATTTTTTAATTTTTAGTTTATAAATGAAAAAAAGAACGCTTATTGAGGCGTTCTTTTTTACCCTATCAGGGTAAATTCCAAAAACGCTCAAATAAATAAGCGATCTTGGAAACTACCCAGATACCGGAATATTAATTTTGCCCTACTTATTGTTTTACTGCTATAAGAAAAAGCAGATGAGCAATTTTAATAGTCAAGGTTTTGTTTCAAAAATATCGGATTAACTGGTGAATTAATTATTTTTTGCTGATTTCAATGGCTCTCCTTGCAGAATTTCTCCTGCAGGGCGGGGGGATAATCCCCCGGAAACTTACTCAGTAAGCGAAATGCCTGATATTTGCCGCGCTTTAACCCCGCGCAAGGGAATAGCAAATATTGCCGTTTTTTCGCCTTGTTTCAAAGACATTGAAGGCCCGAGAATTGAATCAGCATCTAATAATCCCGATACTCCCCCTCTCGCAGATCTCTCCCGAGAGGCTTGATTTTATGAATTTTAATGGTACTTTTATGATTATAATTATAGCATTTATATAGAAAAAAGCAATAGCAAAAAAAGCAACAGATTGCTTTAACTGCTTATACTTAATTATACGATGAAAACAGGAAAACGTTACACTTAATTATCTTGGCTATAGACTAGATATCTAGTCTATAGCCTTATCTTTTATCCATTTGCATTATGCCCCAAAATGAGACAATCCAAAAAGCCCCTTATAGTGTCTCATTTGTCTCATTTTGCTTTTAGACCCCCGACCCGAGTGCTTCAATTTTGCCTCTGGACTAAGGCGCATAAAACCCTTATAATGATTGTATAACTGGGGCACTTAACCCGAGTGTCCCGCCAAGACAATTTAGTATCGTGCAGACCCGATTGGTTGGCTATTGTTAGTCAATAGAGAAAATCTGATTTATGTCAGATTTTTTTGATTTAGTCAAAGATTTAGTCAAAGATTTAGTCAAAGATTTAGTCAAAGATTTAGTCAAAGATGTGAAAAATATGTGTAATTTTGGTTCGAATCCCGTGTGCTTCAAAAATCAACATTTTTAGTAATTGTAGAAAAATAGCCATTTTTTTGTAGCCGCAATGGTTAGTTAACGCTAATAAAAAAGCCGTCTGTTCGGTGACGGCCTTTGTGCAATAATATCCAACTTTATTAAATTGCATAATCGTGACTTTTTAGATAGGACACGCATCCTTTCACGAAATCAACAACCTGATAATTTTGGAATTCATCTAATTCAATCCATTTGAATTCTCCGTGTTCGCGCTTGCTTAACTTAATTTTTTTTGGGTTAGCCTTTGTTTTCCCTAAGAATATTAGGGTAATGAACTGTTTTTTCTTTTTAGCATCAATATTGGAAACGCAATAAAACAGTTGTAAATCTTTTACTACCAGGCCGGTTTCTTCCCGTATTTCTCTTTTTGCGCCCAAAATTGGTTGTTCACCATCCTCTAACGTACCACCGGGGAAATCCCAGTGATTTTTAAGAGGATCTTCTTGTTTTGCCCTTTTTAGAATTAGAATTTTTCCTTGATTTATGATTAAGGAATGGACTATTATTCCTTTTTCCATGTTAAACCTCTTTTGTAAAATGTTAATGTTCAGCTTCTCTTAACCATATTAAACAAATAGCGCGATATAATCAAGTTTTTTACGGATGTTATTGTTTTTGTTGTAGACTTGACATAAATAGATAATACGTGGTATGTATAAGATACGTAAATTAATAGAAACAAAATTAGCTCCTTAAAAGAGTCTCCCATTAATAATAACCAAAAAATCAAGGAGGGGGGTGAATATGGAAAGCGAATGCAAATATCTTGTCGATGAAAAAGGGCGTCTAGTACGTAAGGTTTTTTTGGGCGGTAAGGATCGCTGGTATTATGTTGGTTCAACCATTCAAGGGTTTATTGAAACCGACAGCGATGGTGAATACATTATGGTTCAAAACGAGAAACGGTATTGGAGGGGGATTTCCATGTCGTTTCCGGATGAGCTTTTTTTGCTCAAAGATTTTAGCCTCTGTATCCTGAAGCCCGATTGCGGGGAGCGCGGATTGGTCAAAGAAATAAGATCTATTGTCGCCAGTTCTTTTAAGATTCTTGCAGAAAAGACAATAGTGCTTGATCAGCAAATGGCTTTCCGCCTTTATCCTTACTTCTTTGAAAGAATATGGGAGGCTCATTTTTTAAACTATTTGACTTCTGGACCGTCGCTCTGCTTGTTGGTTTCTGGCTCGGATATTTTCAGAGAGCTTCTGAATTTGAGAAATCACGTCCGGTTCAAGTATGAAGACGAAAAGAAGAAGCACCCTGTTTACAACCTGATTCATTGTGCAGACAGTAAAGAAGATGCAATCAGGGAATCGTTGATGTTTTTTAAGCAAGAAGAACTTGCTGCCAAAGTTGGTTACTCTGAATAAGGCATTGATTTTTATTCAATGCCTTTTTTATAAACATGAAAATAATTTTATATTTATTTATTTTGTTATCGGTTTATTGGTTGGTTAAAATATTAGTTTCTTTTTTTTGGATGAAAAGAAGCGAGAGAGCTTTTTATGGTGGCGAGAGAAAAGCTAATCGTCCTTTTTTTGTGGTCATTCCAGTCATAGAAGAAAAAGATATTATTTTTGCCACTATAGATTATTTTTTAAATTTGATTAAGCCGTTTCCTGGATCAAAATTAATTATTGTCACTACGGCAAAGGAAGATGAGATTTGTAAAAAGAACAAAGAGGCTGTTAAGGTTTTAGCGTCTAAGGGAGTAAGGAATGAAATCGTTTCTCTTATTAAATCTGATTTCGGTGCAGACCTGAGCGGTTTTAAAGATATTGAAATTTTAAAGAACAAAGCGCTAGAAGTGATTAGTGAGTATAAAAATACCATCGATGTTTTGAAGGATTGCCACCGGGAAGGGGTGATGGTGATTAATTATCCTTTTATTTCGGGGAAGATGGCGCATCAGCTTAATTATTGTTTGAAATTATTGATTAATAAAGGATTTTGGCATAACGAACTTTTAGGAATTTACAATGCTGATTCTCGTCCTGACTCGGAAACATTTTTTTGGTTGAATCAAAGAAGCAATGGTTCCAGCTTGGTTTTTCAGCAGTACGGAAAATATTTTGGAAATACCGAATCGATTTTAAAGAGTGATTTTATTAGCAGGGCGATTCTTATTTCATCGTGTATTTGGCAAAATAGATGGAGCGTCGGTTTTGAGATGTTCAACAGTTTGAAGCAATTTATTTTTCTTAAAAAAAAGATTATCGGCGAGAGGTTTTTGCACCCCTTAAATTATTGTATCGGCCACGGTTTGTTTTTTACCAGAGATATTTATGAAAAATATCATTTTTTCGAGGATACGCACAATGAAGATGCGATTTTTGGCCTAGGACTTAGTTATGCGAAAAAAACAATTTTTCCTATACCTTTTTTTGATGTTGCGGACGCCCCCAA
Organism: Patescibacteria group bacterium; assembly: GCA_028716485.1. Classification (GTDB taxonomy): domain Bacteria; phylum Patescibacteriota; class Patescibacteriia; order Patescibacteriales; family WJLG01; genus JAQTUZ01. Next base: position 97,316 of record JAQUPS010000002.1, on the reverse strand, counting down.
TACGGTTAAGAGTTTATTTTTTCAGAAGGCTACTTGGTTTTTTGGGCCGTTTCAGGCTCCTTTATACTTTAAAAAATTGAAAGGCATGATTCCGGAGGTTGATGGGGCAAGATTGTTTTTTCTATCCAGCAAACTTTTTTTTCATGCTATTTTTTGGGTCATAGGGCCGACTTGCTTGTTATTTATTTTTTTATATTCCTTGGCAACCTTAAATTTTGAGCCTTTTCTGTTAGCCTATTTTACCTTTTTGGTTTTGCCAGGGTTTCTGGTATATTTGTTATTTCCTGATAAAAAAATTAAAGCCGGTGAGGCTTTAATTTTTTTATTGTTCGGATCTTTTTTTGCCTATGTTATGCATGGCGCGTCGGCGTACTATTCAATTTTTTTGGCCGCTAAAGCAAAAATTACGAACGGAGAAGTTGATAAATATAAAACTAAGATATTAAGGAGCTGAGTCCGCTCTTTTTTTCTGCTAAATATTCAATACAGGAAAGAAGATAATCAACTGTTTCATATTTTTTTATTTCAGCTAACTTAACCCATGCATATTCGTTGTGTTCTGAAGGATTTATTTTTATTTCTTTTTGGTCGGTTTTGCCCAAGAAGATGAGGGTCACGAATTGTTTGTTCTTTTTTTGGTCCACGTTAGAGTGGCAATAAAAAATTGCCGCCTTGCTTAGATTTAAGCCGGTTTCTTCCATGACTTCGCGGATAGTGCCTTCTTCTGGTTCCTCGCCATCTTCAAGTGTGCCTCCTGGAATATCCCACAGTTTTTCCAAATAAGTTCCAGGGGCTCTTTTAAGGATTAGCAATTCATCATTATTGAGGATAGCGGCGTGGACAATTAAACCTTTTTCCATATAGAGTTATTATTATAATTTATAATCGTTATATAGCATATTATAACAAGAGTATTATTAAAGTAAAGGCATGAAAAATAAAAAAATTACTTTCAAATTAGTTTTTTACCGCACCCTTTTTTCTCAATCGGCTGCCTCCTTGACCATGGGGTCTGTTGCCGCTTTTCTGCGTCAAAACGGGTTTGTTTGCGATTTATGTCTAATGGAAAGACAAGGATTGCATAACGCGGAAAAGATATTGCAAGGAGAGGGAAGAAAGATCGTTATCGCTAAACCAAATTTTAAGGATTATTCCCTGCTATTGCCGTTACTTGCCGAGTTAAAGAAGCAACGGGAGGTTGATAGTGTCTTTTTTTGCGGGCCTTTTGCTTGCTTGAATTATCATTCAATAATGAAAAAGCTGCCATGGTTGGATGGAATATTGATTGGTGATGCTGAAGAAACTTCTTTGGATTTGGCAAGATTGATATCTGCTGGTAAAAAACTTACGCCGCAAAATTGTTCAGGCGGAGTTTGGCGCAAATCAGGAGGAGATTTCTTTTCTGATTTTACTTTTCGGAATTCAAGGCTCGGATTAAATGGCCTGCCTTTCCCAGCTCGAGATGTAGAAAAAATAGAGAAAGGAAGCTTTATAAATATTGAGGCTTCGCGGGGTTGCAATGGCGGATGCAGTTTTTGCCACATTCCCTTGGTTTCAAAAATTTCCGGTCAGGAAAAGATTGATTATCGATCACCAAGGCTGGTGGTTGACGAAATGGAGAAGCTTAACGGTTCGTTGGGAAAAAAACTATTTATTTTTAATGATAGCTGTTTTTGGCGCGGCAAGGCAGACAATGCTCGGATTATTGATTTTTGCAAAGAAATTAAAAAGAGGAAATTGTCTGTAAAATTTTATGTCTATTTGAAAGTTAAGCCAGAAATGCCGGAAGATATTTTGTCGGCTTTGCATCAGGCCGGGTTGGTTAGAGTTTTTTTAGGGATAGAGAATATTTCTTCGCAAAGCCAAGATGTTTTGAATAAAAAAATTGCACTTCATGCTTATGAAAAGGCAAAAACCAAATTCGATAAATTCGATATAAATATTCACATTGGCTATATAGTTGTTGAACCATATTCAAGGCTTTCGGCAGTTGCTGAAAATTTGAAGCACCTGAGAAAGATTGATAAGCTCTTTAGATTGGGGACTATTCTCGAGCCAGTCAGAGTGATTCCCGGATCAGGTTTTCATAAAAAGCTGGTCGAAGACGGTTTACTTGAGGCCAAAGCCGATTTTAACGGTATAACTTACGGTTATAGATATAAAGATCGCAAGACGGCTAGATTCATAAAAGGAATTAAGTCGATTTTTGAAGAGATAAAAGACGAGGTTTATGAGTTTGAATATTTTTGCACCACGGCATTTCTGCTGAAGAGCTTGCTCAAGCAAGATAATAATAAAATATTTTTAGAAGTTGATAAAGACTTTTCAATTTTAGAGAAGACGGCGGATAAGGCTATGGACAGTTTGCTTGATTTTTTGCTCGGCTACATCGACCTGATTCTTGCTGGCCATCTAAAAATTGACAGTTTTGGCTATCGGAAAATTGATTTTTTTTCTGAATTTAAAAAATATCATTTGGCGATCAAGGTTAAGCATGCCGAGATTGTAAATAAGATTGGATTGAGCGGAGGAGCTGATATCATTGATTGTATCTATACCGGTCTTGATAGGATAAACTAACCATAGTATTATGAAGGCAATTGTTCTTAAATTACCTAAAAAGTTGGAATTGAAAGATGTTCCTGACCCAATTTTGGGGGAATATGAGGTTCTTTGTTCGATTGAGGCTTCGGCGATTTGCAGCGGGACCGATCATGAGATTTTTTGCAATCACAATCGTTTCAAAGTTAAACTCCCTGCCATCATCGGCCATGAAGCCGTCGGTCTTGTTGTGGCTCGTGGAAGCAAGGTTAAGTATTTTAAACCAGGTGATTTGATTTCAAGGATTAATAATCACCTGCCAGAAGGTTGCGGAATTGATTTGGTCTGGGGTGGAATGGCGGAATTCGGGACAGCGGTTGATTGGCGCGCTATGAAAGAAGACGGCTGCAAAGAAGATTTATGGAAAAAATTTACAGCCAATCGCGTTTTGCCGAAAAATTTTGATCCGATTGCCAGTACAATGATTATTACTTGGCGCGAAACTTTAGCTTTTTTAAAAAGATTAAATTTTGTTGCCGGAGATAATGTAGTAATTATTAGTTCAGGAGCGGTTGCATTGTCGTTTGTATGCCACCTTCATAATCTAAAGATAAGGACGGTTATTATCGGTAATCCTGGTCGGAGGGATAAATTTTTGTCTTGCGGAGCCGAAGCCTTTATTTCTTATAAAGAAAAAGATTGGAACAATATTCTTAAGTCTTTGGTTGTTTTCGGTGTAAGAGGGGTGATAGATGCTTGCGGGGATTATCGGATGTTAAACAAGTTAGTGACAACACTGAAAGCTGGATCGAGAGTTGGCCTTTATGGCTTAAACAAAGAAAAAGATCAAGCTTTTTTTACTCCTGGTGTAAGAAGTGGTATATGTTTTTTTGATGGCTTGGACTATGATGAGGGTTCGGTTCATGAAGAAGTGATAGAAGGCGTCTTATCTGGACGGCTAAAAGCAGAAACGTTTATAGACTCAAGCAGCGTTTATAGTATGGATAACTATCAGCAAGCTTATAAAGATGCTTGGTCTGGCAAGAATATTAAATCAATAATAACTTTCAGAAAATAATGAAAAAATATTTGGATTACCCGAAATTTTTTGAAATTCAAACAGCTTCATATTGCAATGGCGGTTGTGTTGTTTGTCCTTATGAAGATGTCTCGCGCCTGATGCCATGCGGATCTATGAATCAAGATCTTTTTGAAAAAATTATTGAACAGATAAGCAGTAACAATTGTTGGGGTATCAGGATTATTCCTTATTTGAACAATGAACCATTTTTGGATAAATTTTTTATCGATCGGGTTAAATATATAAATGAGAAGTGCCCGGCAGCTGAAGTCGAAATTTCTACCAATTTGTCCATTCTTGATGGCAAGAAACAGAAAGAGTTGTCATTGTGCAGTATTAAGGAATTAAGATTGAGCGTGTTTGGTTTTACAGAGAAGACTTATCAGAAAGCTATGACTGGCTTAAGATGGGAGAATACGAAAAATAATTTAGATCTTTTATGCGCTAATAAAAAATTGCGGTCAAAGATTGGCCAGATAAGTTTGATCATGGTTGATTATCCTGGGATAAGTGCGAAAGATATTGCTTTGGCAAAGAAATATTGTCAGGATAATTTTATAAAATTTGAATTCTGGGGATTTTTAGACAGGGGAGGAAATGTATCTGCTTATGACAATAAAGTCAACAACCATTATGTTTGCGGTTGCGAGCAAAACAGAGACACAGAAAGAATGCACATTCTTTTTGACGGCAAGGTAGTTCTTTGTAGTATGGATTGGCGGCGTGAATGCATTGTTGGTGATCTGTCTATACAAACTATTGGAGAAGTTTGGGAGTCTAAGAGATTTAATGATTTAAGAAGAATGATTAATGGAGGAGGAAAAAAATTTCCGAATATTTGTAAAAAATGTAAATTGTCTTTATGATTGTTGCATTCGATGGCAATGTTTTTGCCGGTAAAACAACCTTGGTTAATTGTCTGGCAGAAAAGATTGGCTGCCGACGCATAGCCGAGCATACATTTTTTGTCGACCAGATAAGGAGAGAAAAAAAATATTCTCCGGAGTTCAACGAGCACTTACGCTATTTGCAAGTGGACAATCTGCGTCAGAAGGCAGTGGGCAAGGGGATTGTTATGCTTGACAGAAGCTTTGTTTCGCTTTCCGCGCATATTTATGCCTTATATTTTTTTTCCGGCATCGATTTGAGGGAAAAACATTTACAGTCGCTAAAGAGTCTTTTAAGGCAAAAGAAGACTGTAATTCCTGATTTTTATGTTTTTGTTTCCTGTGACAGAAAGATTGCCCAAAAAAGATTCTCCGCTGGCCAGAGTGCATTTTTACGAGGCACCCCGAAAATGTTTATTGAAAAGAAATATTTTTCTGCAGTTGTAAAATTTAATTCATTATGGCAAAAAGAGATAGTTAATGGCTGCGTGGTTAAATCGAATAATAGCGGTTGTAATAAATTGGCGCAGAAGATAGTGCGACTGAAGAATGAGGGTGGTAAAAAAATGTCATCCAAGAGTATCATTAATCTGACTAGTAAAATTTTTTTTAACAAGTAAGTTTATGAGTAAATGGTCGTATGTCTATGGTGAAGAAATTGCAAAGGCTGGTTCAGTCGAGAGTTTTGTTTTTAGCAGGATTAGTTATAAGAAGAGGCTGATAAAGGCTATATGCAAACATGCCAGCAAATCAGGGAGAATATTAGAAATCGGTTGCGGATCCGGCGCCTCTCTGGCTTTTTTAGGGTCACTGGGGTATTCAGTTTCCGGGATTGACTCAGATGTTAATATGATTAGGATCGCTAAAGAAGTTGTAGGATTTTCCAACAATAAAGTTGATATAAGGGTTGGTGATTTATTTAACTGGCCAGACGAAATTGGTTTTCAAGATTTAGTTTTTAGTAATGGCGTACTCGAGCATTTTTCCAACGAAAGAATAGTGGAAGCAATACAGTATTGTCTATCCAAATCAGAAACAGTAATTATTTCTGTGCCGACTAATTATTTTTCTAATAGCCAAAGAATACACGGAGATGAAAGATTTTTAAGTGTAAAATTTTGGAAAAAAATAATTAATGACTCGGGCGCTGAATGCTTGGAAACTTTCGGTTTTTGTTTCAAAAATAAAGTTTTAGAAACAATATATTGTTTTACTAGAGGATTATTTCCTATTAGGCCGCCTTTTATAGGTTTTGTTTTGAAGAAAAGTGGTCAGGCAAAATATTTTTTTGGCGTTTAAAGGAGTCTTTGCTTTTGCGTGTTTTACGGATAAATAATAAATTTAAGTAAAATCAGAGAAGGAGTGACAACTTTTTATCGCGCAAACCCGAGTGGTTCAAATCCCTCACTCTCCGCAGAGACAATTTAGTATCGTGCATACCCGAGATCCTTGGGAATGTTCGCAAAAAAACAGAAAATCCTGGCTTGTGCTAGGATTTTCTGTTTAAGTCAAAAAGGCTATAAAATATGAAAAATATTAGTTCTAATCCCATTTCTTTTTTGAAGGGGATCGTGTTGAAAAAAGATATTTTATGGGTACGTTTTGGCAGTTGACAGTTCTTTAATTATATAGTAAACTTTAATCATTAAAATTGGGGTTTAAACAACTTGTAATAAGCGTTATTTTCCGCTTAATTTTTTTAAATAAAATGACAAAAATAGAGCAAATTAAAAAAATAGTTTTCGACGAAGCAAATGAATATGAGCGAAAATTTCATTTTCAGCCCGTAATTAATAACGCTGTTTTTTTAGCAAAAAAAATGAATGCCAATTTAGAAATTGTTGAGCTTGCTGCAATTCTTCATGATATTGGAAAATTTAAATTTGGGCCAAAAGATCATGCGTCAACGGGAGCAATAGAAGCAAGAAAAATTTTAAAAGATTTTTCTTTTGAAGATAAAATTATTGAAGAAATTGTTCATTGTGTGGAGGCCCATGAAGTTAAAGGTGAAAATAAGCCCAAAACGATAGAGGCGGAGATAATCGCGAATGCTGATGCCATGGCTCATTTTGACGTTATGCCTTATTTTTTCTTTCATTGCGGATCTAATGGCAAAGACTTTATGGAAGCATATGATTGGGTGATAAAAAAAATGGACAGAGATTGTAATGATAAATTAACTTTAAAAGAAGCGAGAGAGGTGGTTGCGGATAAGTTGAGCAGTATTAATTTACTTTTGGAAGCACTTAAAAAGTTAATGTAAATATCCAGTAATGATTTATATAAACGGTTAGCACTTTAACAATTGAGGAGAAAAAATGAAAAATTATAAAATGTTCGAAAAACTGTATTCCGGTTTTGGTTCATTTTGGGGATCTTCACCAAACAAAATCATTCCTCGACTCTTACGTTACATAAAGCACGGGTCGGTGTTGGATTTGGGTATGGGCGAAGGAAGAGATGCAATTTTTTTGGCTTCATCGGGTTTTTCCGTGGAGGGAGTGGATATTTCATCTTCCGCCTTAAAAAAGACGATCTCAATCGCCAGTGAGCACGGACTTAAAATAAAAGTTAGCGAAGGGGATGCGAGGCGTTTTAAATTTCAGCATAATTACGATGCTGTTATTTGTTTAGGTGTTTTACAGCTTTTCAGTATAGAAGATATTGAAAAGGTTATTGCTGCGATAAAAGAAAATGTTACCTCGGGCGGGCTTGTTGCGATTTCATCATTTACAGTAGATAATCCTCTCGAGAAATGTCCTTATCCATCGCCGGACGGATCTTATTGTGAATATTATCTCTTCAAGAAAGGGGAGATGCGGAATTTTTTTAGTGATTGGAAAATTCTTGAGTATTCGGAATATATGTCAAAAATACATAAGCATGGAGATGAAAAGTTGCATAAGCACGGAATGGTTTCCATGATTGCAAAAAAACCATTGTAAACTAAACCAGAAAGAGGTCTATAATGCTAAAAATATACAGCTTGGAGGGCGCGTGGGCTGCCGGAAAAACTAGTATTCTCCGGGAGATTGGTAAAATGGGTTTTCAGGCCTATAAGAGTGTTGTACCAGATATTTATCGAGCAAAAGGGGAAGCGTATTCTCCAAGGGTTGAGGCGGAAGATTTTACGAATTTATTTCTTTCCCTAAAGGAAGATCAACTTAAGAGTGCTCTGCAATCAGACGTGAAGCTTGGTTTTTTTGATAGAGTTATTTTTGCTCCGATTATTTTGCGAAAATTTCTTGGTCTAAGCGTTCCTGGTAGGTATTATGATTTGGCAAAGAATGTTAATATTTGTCCGACAGTTTTTTTAGTCGACCCTATTCCTTTAAAAAAACATCGACTCGGTTGGCCAAGAAAACATTTTAGTTTTGAGGAGTCTTTGCGTTATCACAAAATAACAGAAGATGTTATTCGCGAACTTGGTTTTAAAATCCAGCGCATAGAATATTTGGAAAACGCGGGAGAGAGGGCTAAGAAGATTCTTGAACACATTCAACTCCTTGAAAAAGAAACGAAGGCAGATGTTGCTCAGGAAGTTGAAATGGGGAGTAAATCCAATAACATTGTTAAAGAAGGAGAGTGAATCATGGTCAAAATAATTAATCCGTTAGTGGTTCGCATTGAAAGCACGATGCTTTGCAATCATGACTGTCCCTACTGTTACAATCCTCTTGACGCGGAAGAGTTATCGATTATTGAGGCAAAAAAAAGGATTCGGCGACTTGTCGGGATTATTAATGGCTGGGGAACCTTCGACGTTACGTTTACCGGAGGGGAGCCGTTTCTGCGCAAGGAAGTTTTGTATGAAGGTATTTCAGCGGTCAAAGAAACGGAAATGGATTTCGGAATCAATACGAACGCGACGTTAATCACCAGGGAAGACGCCAGAAGATTAAAGGATCTTGGCGTTGCCAGCGTCTTCGCCTCTTTTCCTTGTATTGACAAAAATATTTTTGAGGCCATGACTAGAACGGAAGGTTCTTATGAAAGAGCCCTTGTCGGATTTGAAAATCTTGCCAGGGAAGGAATAAGAACTTCAGCGAATATGGTGGTCGTAAAAAATCCGGTTAACAATATTGATCTTGTTTATGACACGGCCAAAATGCTCGTCGAAAGGTTTGGTATTCTGCGTTTTTGTGCGGCCCCGATTAGTCCTCGCTACAAAGAGCAAGAAGCTCATATAGTTTCTATTTCAGACATTGAAACTATATTTGAGCAAATGGTTAAAGTGCATGAAGAGTTCGGAGTTGATATTAGAAATTCTCGGCCTCTGCCAATTTGCTTTTTGGAAGGAATGAATGAAAAATTTGCCAAGCATGATTTGTTCAGGGGGTGCACGATTGGGGTTGTTAATGGTATGACTGTCGATTTGAATGGTAATCTTAAGTGTTGCCCAGTGATGAGTTTTCCTATTGCCAATGTCTTTGAAGACTCCTTGAAAACAGTTATGTCAAAAATGGCAATGTATGACGGCAGTGATCGAGAATCATTTTTGAAAGTTGTTCCTGATGATTGCCTAAAATGCGCCATCTTGGATGTCTGTAAAGGCGGATGTAAGACTGAAGCAATGGCGATGGGGAAAAATATTAAAATGAGGAGTCGATACAAGAAGAATGTTCAGAAAGATTATACATTATTCATGAAGGTTATGACTAATGCGAACTTGCTGGACGGGAAAATTTTTGCCATTAGAGAAAGTATCAAATGGAGAAAGGATTCAGAGGACACTTTTATTCTTAGAGCGGAAAAATTCGCCATTCTTAATTTTCAGGAATTTGAATTTTTTCAGCATCTTTATTCTATGCAATCCTTTAACCCCGGGCAAATTGTTAAGGATTATGGCTTAAATTCAGAAAAGTTTAATTTATTTTTAAACAAGCTTGACAAGGCGAAAGCTCTTGTTACAATTCCAACATAGAAAGGAGGAGCGAATGGTAGCCACATTGGTTAAAAACACCAAGATGGTTTGCGCCACGAAAGAATCGTTGCAATTCTTCAAATCAGCATCAGAAGCTGACGCTGATTTGACTGAATATCAAAAAGTGACGATTTCCGCGCTCACTATCTGCTGCACGTGTGACTAGACACGGCTTTAGCTTCTAGCGTGGCCCTCATTTAGTAACAACTATGTGAGGGCTTTTTATTTATTAGTAAGCACAGAGAGATTTGTAATGAATTGTTTAATCATTAACATTGAATAAAAATAATATTGCTTGGGATGTCTAGAAAACTTAACAATTGTTAGCCAAATTCAATGGAAGGAGTGACAACTTTTTATCGCGCAAACCCGAGTGGTTCAAATCGCTCACTCCCCGCCTTCGCTCGCCGAATCGGGCTACAGCGGACGCAGTCCGCCAGTAGGCCGCGAAGGAGAGAACTAAAATAACCTGACTTGCGTCAGGTTATTTTAATAGAATGCAAATACAATGGTTTTTTGACTCCATTTTCTTGACTATATCGGGAAAAGCTTGCCTATTGAACAAAAATCCTCTTAGTGCTAAGATGTTTTCAAAATGCACTTTTTATAGCTTGGTTCTTTCCGTTCTTTGACAATTCAATCTCCTTGAAAGGGGGAGAAATTTTTAGTTGATGATTTATAGCGGTTTAGGCTTTTTTAAGCGAAAATTATTAGAGCCAAGCTTAAATCTGGTATATATAATTTGCCAACTGCCGTAAAGGCAAAGGAGCTGTATTTGGCTGTAACCAAGTTTTTTTGCGTGCTGTTGCTTTCCATTCCGCAAGTTAATCCAACAATCAGTTAATCAAACAATCGGTTTAAACTGCCGTCAAGGCAAAGGAGGATTTTATGGAACGCGCAATCAAGTCGTTTTTGATTCTGGCTGTTTTTACTTCGGCAATCTGCGCCGCCGGCATTAAAGGTCTGTGTTACAGCCCTTTCCATTCTGGGCAATCTCCTAATGGCGCGAGTCCGGCTGACAGCCAAATGGTCGCGGACATAGTCAAGGTCAAAACAATCGTGCCACGGATCAGGACTTTCGGCATCGACACTGATTATCTTAAGCGTATCCCGGCGATCTGCGAAAGCCTGTCGGTCAACTATATCGTGTCGGGCTGGACTTCGTTCAGCTATTCCAATACCTGGGCTCAGGCGCAAAACGATTTAGCGGCATTTTTGAAAAAGGCCGATTCTTTAAAGTATTCCCATTGCGAAGCGGTGATGTACGGTTATGACAATAGCTTTGACAACAGTTATACTTCGGAAGCTGCTGTGGTTGCGTCGCTCAAGACTTATATCAACACTTGCAAGGCGGCCATCCGGCCATTCAAAGTGAAGCTGACGCATGAAGAAAATTGGGACGTTTATTGCCGTCATCCGGATTTGGCCGACAGTTTGGACTTTGTTTCGATCCGGATAATGCCCCAAGATGACGGCATCAAAGCGAGTATCGCGGCCGCTTATGTTCAGCAATGCTATGATTCGGTGAAAAGCCATTTTCCCAACAAGGAAGTGAAGGTAACCTCGGTTGGCTGGGCGACCAGCGCGTCCTGCGAAAGCGAGCAGAAATTATTTTTGGAAAGTCTGACTGCTAATGCGACTTTCGATTATTTTTTGTTCGAGTTCACCGATGAGAATTGGAAGGGCGGGACAGCGGCCAGCTATGGCTTGGTTACCGATTTGCGCCAGCCTAAACTTTTTTTAGACAGCAGTTCGGGCTTGCTAAATCTTTCCAATTTTTTCCCGACCGATACGTTAAGGCTTGACGGGATTGTTTATGACCATAGGAGTTTCGGCTATGCCAGCGGCATTTCCTTACCGGCCCTGGAAAAGCAAATCGGTTATTGGGCCGACACGCTCAAAGAGATCGCCAAGTATACTATTTTTAATTCCGGAGATCTTTCCGCGGCGAACGGTCAGCTCGTCAAGATCTTTAGCGATAACGGTAACAGTGTCGGTTTGTTTGACAAGACTGTTTTAGAGCCAGGCGTGAAGAAGGCGGACGCCACAAGCCTTTCTTCAAGGATGATTTTTTCCAACATTGAGTCCCAGCTTGGGGATTATGGCAGGAGCGATTCGCTGGCTCGTCAGCGAACTTTAGATAATATCCGCCATAATATTTCGGTGTTGCGGCAGAGTTTGCCCGGCGATTCGGTTTTTGTCGGCGCTTACGTCACTACTGCTAACACCGCTTACGCTGATTCTCTGTTAAAATACCCAGAGATTTTAAAGAGCTATGATGGTGTGATGTTGGAAACGTTTTTAGGCTCCTATTATTTTAGCGGAATAACCAACATCGATCATTATGTTGATAGCTTGATTGGTAATTTCCAGGCTAAATTGCCAGGAAAAAAGCTGATGATAAACATGGGTATTAATTCGTTTGATGGTAGTTCAAACAGCCCGAACATGTCTACCTATTTGGCTTTCCGGAAAGCCAGGGCGAAGTACGGTTATTTCATGTTCTTTAATGATATTTCCTATTTCTACGACTATACCATGACCAAGCCTTCGGCTTTGTATAAGTATTTAATGCCGTGGAGATTCGCCGCCGGGGTTAAATCACCGTTCTTGACGCAAGGCAGGGGACAGCTTTTCCGCGTTAACGGCGAAAGAATTTTCGTCGGCGATGTCGAGAAGGGCGCGTCGCTGAAGATTTTCGACTTGCGGGGCAGAATGGTTAGAGAAGCCATTATCGGCCATAATTCCTCTTTCAACATTGAGGCGTCCGGTCTTTCTGCCGGAACTTTCATTTTTAAGCTAAAAGCTGGGACTGAAAACCTGACAACCAAGATTGTCTTGCGAAAGTAATCGAATAATTTGTTCCTTCTTCAAGCTCCTGTAAACAATTACGGGAGCTTTTTTTACTGGACAATAAAACCGTTGACAGATTGTATCATTTATGCTATTATGATTATATCGAAATTACATCGTTTTTTATAAATATTTTTTAAACAAAGGAGGCGGAAGATGAGAAGGCTGTCAATGGATGAAAAATTTTATTTGATTGCTATCGTGGTTTGCGCGATAGCAATATTCGCAGTCGCGAATTGGGATAAAATAATTCCGGCGCATAGCGAACAGACTCCGACCGAGCAGCTGATAAGTCTGGTTAAGCGCGGAGTTGCCACCTATGAACGCGATGTCGCGAACGAGGCGGCCAGGCGATAATTCGCGAAGCGATTACCAAAAAGCGGTATGGGTTAAACTCAAACCGCTTTTATTTTTTTATGTCAGAAGCCGCAAGATTAATTTGAGTTTTTTTTAAATAGATAAATAATAATAAAAATCGCCAGCATTATCAGAACGATCGCGCCGCCGGTGGAAAGATTGAAATAGAACGAAGTAAAAATTCCGGCGATGACCGAAGCGACGGAAAATATTTCCGCCCAAATTATTGTTTTAATAAAGCTTAATTTTAATTGCAAAGCCGTGACGACCGGAATGACGATCAAGGCGGAAATCAAAAGCACGCCGACGATCGGAATGGACAAAGAAACAGTTAGGGCGGCGAGAATTATCAGAATCGCGTTGATGAAGCGAACCGGAATGCCGGCGACGCGCGCCGCTTCTTCGTCGAAAGAAATAAAAACCAATTCCTTGAAAAAGGCGAAAAGAATAATTATCGTGACCAGAGCCAGAATCGCGATCGTCCAGACATCGGCCGGCGTTACGGTGACGATACTGCCGAACAGATAATTAAAAAGATTGGCATTGAAGCCGCGAGCCAAGCTTAAAATGACTATCGCCAGGGCCAAACTGCCGGAAAGAAAAAGCGCCAAAGCCGATTCGCCATAAATTTTTTTAGAAACGCGTAATTTTTCTATGCCGAGCGAAGCGACGACGGCAGTGCCCAAAGCCGTCATAACCGGATTGATGCCGAAAAACAAACCAATGGCAATGCCGGCCAGCGAAACATGCGCCAGCGTATCGGCGATCAAGGAATAGCGGCGCAAAACCAAAAAAATTCCGATGAGCGGCGCGATGAGAGCGACAATTACGCCGGCCTCCAGCCCGCGGACGATAAAGCCATATTGGAGAATATTTATGAACATTGGAATATTCTTAATTCTTCATTCTTAATTTTTAATTGTTATGGTGATGGGCGATGAGGCGGACTTTTTCTCCCATAATATCGGCGGCCGCGCTTTCGCGCAAGAATTCTTCCGGCGAAGTATGGCAGGTCAAAGTATGATCGATGCAGGCGATATGCATCGCTTCTTTTAACATCCTTTCCACGTCGTGGGAAATTAAAACCAAAGTGATGCCGAGTTCGGCATTCATTTTTTTTAAGAGCATGTAAAAATTGTCCTGGCTCTGGCGGTCAACGCCGGCCGTCGGCTCATCGAGAAAAATAACTTCCGGCTCGGCGCATAAAGCCCGGGCGATGAAGACGCGCTGTTTCTGTCCGCCGGACAAATCGCCGATCAGCCGGTTTTTAAATCCGCTCAATCCAACCTGCTCAATCGCTTTTTCCGCTATTTTTTTGTCGCTGGAATTTATATTTTTTAATAATCCTTTTCTGCTATAGCGTCCCATTAAAACGATTTCCAAGACCGTGGCCGGAAAATTATGGTCAAAATTATTGACGCCCTGGGCGACGTAGCTGATTTTTCGCCAGTCCTTGAAATCCTTGATATCACGGCCGAATAATCTTATCGAACCCTTTTTCGGCAACAGCAATCCGAGAATTATTTTCAGCAAAGTCGTCTTGCCCGCGCCGTTCGGCCCGACGAAAGCCAAGTAATCTCCCTGATGGACATTGATGGAGATATTTGACAAAACTTCTTCCGCGCCGTAAGCGAAGGAGATGTTTTTTACTTCGATGATATTCTTATCGTGATCTATCATTGGCATTGCAATGCGGTTTGTAAATTTTTTAGATTATTTTCTTCCACGGTAAAATAATTTTTTCCCGCCGTGATATCCTCTTTAGTCAGGCCTTCCAGCGGATCAAGCACCAAAGTTTGCGCGCCGATTTCCGCGGCAATCGTCTGGGATAATTTCGGACTGGCCAAGCTTTCAAAGAAAATATATTTGATATTATCAGCTTTCGCCTGTTTAGCGATGTCAGCCAATTGCGCGGGCGATGGCTCGGCGTCGGGCGAAAGTCCGGCAATCGAAAGTTGATTTAATCCGTATGCCGCGGCCAGATAGCCGAAAGCGGCATGAGAAGTGATAAAAGTTTTTAATTGGCAGTTCGCCAGACCTTTTTGATATTGCAAATCCAATTCCGACAATTTATTTTTTAAAACCGCGGCATTGGCCTGATAATACGCGGCATTGGCCGGATCGATTTTTATATATCCGTCTAAAATATTTTGTACGATATTTTCCGCCATAAATGGCGCGACCCAGATATGCGGGTCGGCCTGTCTCTGGCAAATGCTTTCTTTTTGTTTCTCAGTCAGGGGCAGGGGATGAGCTTTTGCGTCAATTGAGCAGACTTGATCCATTCCCAAGTTGGCCGTAAGCACCGAAGTTTTTTTCGGATCGATATTTTTTTGAATATTTTCCGACCACGCTTCCAGTCCCATACCGTTTAAAATTAATAATTTGCTTTGTTCTATTTTGGCGATATCTTGCGCGGTCAGTTCGTAATCATGCGGCTCAGTGCCTGATGGAGTGATATTTATTACAGCTGCCTTGTCGCCGCCGATTTCCGCGGCGAAAAAATAGAGCGGATAAAAACTGGCGGCCACCGGAATTTTCCCCGATGGATTCGATATTTGTCTGACCGCTCGGCTTGCCCAGAAAAACAAACCGCTGATAACCAGCAGAATAATGACGATCAAGATTGATGTTTTAATGTTTTTTTTCACAACTAATAATACTAAAATTGTTTAGCGCTATCCTAATCTTACGGCAGACACTTGCAACGGTCAAGTTTTCGTGTTATTATTTGAGGGAAGATTATTTTTTGTGATAAAATATACAAAGATGAAGAATAAATTTATATTTTGCGCGCTCGGCGCATTTATTTTTTTGGCAATCATCGGGATGCCTGATTCAGCGTCGGCCGCGGTTAATTTGACCGTGCCATATATCAAGGAAGTTCCGGCCGGAACTTCGGGCGGGCCGTGGAAAAACGCCTGCGAAGAGGCGAGCTTCACGATGCTGGAAAAATATTATACTGGCAAAAAAGTGATGAATTTGGCCGAAGGCAAAGCGATGATGACGATGTTTTTTAATAAAGAAAATATTTTATACGGCTCGAACGTCAATTCTGATACGGCGCAAAGCAAATATTTAATCAATACTTACACCGATTACAATGCCAAAATTATTGACAATCCGACTATCGCTCAAATTAAAAGCGAAATTGACGCCGGCCGGCCGGTGATCACGCCCCATTACGGTTTTGATTTGCATAACCCGAATATTCCTTTTTTGCGCACCGGCACCTCGTATCATATGATGGTCATCACCGGCTATGACGATGCGGCGCGGCAATTCATCGTTAATGATCCGGGCGATACGGTTGACGGCCAGGGTTATCGATATGGTTATGATTTATTTATGGGCACGATTCACGATTATAGCTATAAAACCAAGAAAGCCAACGGTCCGGCGCGCGCGATTTTTACCTATCCGAAATTAGTCAAGGTTGCCGGCAGCCCGAGGATTTATTATCTGCATGATAATATTTGGCAATATATCACGGCGCCGAGCGTTTTCGTGAATCATCATTGGAAATGGGAGGCGGTGAACACGGTAAGCGCCGCCTGGCTGAAAACTTTTCAATCCGGACCAGCCATAAATAAATAATTCCGCCAGCCGGCGGATGACAAATTTTTTTAAGAATATATAATTATTAAAAAAATCAACTAAACAAATGGAAAGGAACGCCATGAGCCAAGAGCAGACAATGACGCTTCATGAAAAACATGATGCTGGAAAAAAAGAGGCTTTTGCCGAACAGCAAAGGATAATGGACAAGATTAAAACAATCGGTTTTGCCCGTTATGCCGAAAATTTGCCGCGCTTGGCTGAAGCTTTTGATTTGAAAAAGCATCAGCTTGATGATTTTGAGAATTGCGTTTGCTGCATGGATGAGCGCACGCCTTATGGAGTCCATTCCGCCGGGTCAGGCATTCTTTTATCAGAGGCAGACTTTGCCACTTATATGAAAGTCGTTCAGCCCGATGCCATTTCCAGCCATGACGGCTGCGGCGCGGGAAAACTTTATTGCCGGGCGCACGGTTTGCCGGAAGAAAATTCCGACCAAATCGCCCGCGATTGGGCGGAGCAGATGGCGGTAAAATTCGATTTACCCCATCGCCATATCACGGCGGAAGAAATGGGCAGAAAATTCCATGACGCCCGCGTTTGTTATTGGGACGCTACCGGAAGAATAAATAACGACCCGGATAGCGGTTTGCCCGAAGGCTTTGTCATCAGCCGCGCCTATATGAATAAAGAGAACTGTCTTAACGAAGTTCGCGCGGCACTGGACATTATTTTCGGCGATCATGGTTTTGGCAAAGAATTTTTGACGGTGGAAAATCCGTTCGTCATCGCCGCTGTTGCCTGGGATGAACAGCAGCTGGCGGAAATGCAACAGGAGCTTGCCGAGCTGAAGCATTCTTACGGCGACCGGGTTAGCTTCGACGCGTTCATTCCTCCCCTGACGGAATAATTTTTTCCGAAAAAAATACCCCTCTTCCAAAAAAAGAGGGGTTTTAAATTAGCGTTTATGCATGGTTAAATGCTTGGTGGTTACCGTAATTTTCGGAAAATTATCTTTCAGCCAGTCTTTGAAATATTCAACTGTAGCGACCGACCTTTGCCAGCCGCCGGCACAGCCGAAATAAATGTTGAAAGTCCGGTATTTGCGGTTTTTTCGGAAGCGGATGATTAATTCTTCCAGCGCCGGCCGGAGCGCGGCGAAGAAATTAATGTTTTTAGACTTTACCATTTTTTGAATTTCTTCATCCAGTCCTGATTTAACGAATCCGTCCCGGTAAGGCTCATAAAGCATTCGCAGGTCGATTATTGTTTGATAAGCGCGTTCCCCGGGAGCTTTGGGATAATAAGCGCCATGACGATGCCCGAAAGAAAAAAGAACAATATTTTTTTTCAAAACTTCCTCCTTGCGATTGATTGAAAGTTAAAAAAATAAATCACCCCGAAAAATCATTATATTTATTTTTTGAAAATAAGTCAAACAAAAATAAGTCAAACTTTTTTTACGCGCTGATTTGACCGTCAAGGCGGTAATTGTTAAGCTATAACCATGTTTAAGGTGGGATGACAGAGCGGTTTAATGTACCGGTTTTGAAAACCGGCATGGGTCAAAAGCCCATCGTGAGTTCAAATCTCACTCCCACCGCATAATTTTCAAAATTACTTTTTGCCGTTTTTTTAAAGAAATAATTTATGCCCAATATGATCAAAGTTTTTTTTGTCAGTCAATTATTTTTATTTTTGGTGAAAGGTTGAACTGGGCGGGAGTTTCCGGAATAATTTTGGCAGTTGCCGCGATTATTTTATTATCAATGGCATAATTATTGATTTTATATTTTATGAAAATAATTATTTTAAAGAAAATATTTTTTATCGCGATTATTCTGGCCTTGGTTTTCGGCTTCGCTTATACGCTGGCTCAGCAGGTTATGCGGCAGAGCGCTTATGATCCGCAAATCCAGATTGCCGAAGATTCCGCCGCCGTTTTGGCGAAAGGCGAGCAGCCGGATTTTTTGCGCGCCAATGCTTATGGTACGATCGACCTTAATAAAAGTTTGGCTCCGTTTTTGATCACCTTTGACAGTATCGGCCAGACTTTAGTTTCTACTGCAATGCTAAATGGAAAGATTCCCGTTCCGCCAGCCGGAGTTTTCGTTTATGCCAAGGCGCATGGTCTTGATAAATTAACCTGGCAGCCGGCTCCAAACGTACGTATCGCCATGGTTTTGGCCTATTATAGCGGGAACGGCGGAGGTTTTGCTTTGGCCGGCCGTTCGTTGCGGGAGGTGGAAAATCGCGCCGGATCGCTGGAATTTTTGACATTTTTGGCATGGGCATTTTCCGTAATAATTGCCGGTATTGGCATATTATTAATAGAACATCGAACAAAAAACAAAGAGCATATTTAACGCTCCTTGCTCTTTAATCTTTGCTCATTATTCTCCGTTCGTTTGACAGAATATTTTTTCCGTGCTACAATGATATTACTAAATAAATAAGGCTGATTTTTAAGTCAGCCAAGATTCGAATCTCTTTGTGTCATTAATTTTGTTAAGCGACCATTGTTGAACTCGGGTCGCTTTTCCTTTTTTTAAGGAAAATTAATGAAAACGGCTTAAAGCCGTCTATTAGACTATGTCAGAACAAAAAAATGAAGGTTTAGGTTTCAATGATCTCGGTATTGCCGAGAAACTTTTGGAAACTATCAACAAGATGGGTTTGCAACAGCCCACGCCGATTCAGCTTAAATCCATTCCAGTGGCTGTCGAAGGCAAAGATATTATCGGCATTGCCCAAACAGGCACAGGCAAGACTTTGGCCTTTTGCATCCCGATGATTCAGCGCTTGGCTCTATATAAAGGAAAGGGCTTGGTGCTTTTGCCGACCCGCGAATTGGCTCAGCAAGTCGATGAAAATTTGCGCGTTTTCGGAGCGTCAATCGGTTTGCGCACCGCTCTGATAATCGGCGGCGAATCGATCAACCGCCAGCGCGAAATGCTTCGCCGCAACCCGCATGTTTTAATTGCCACGCCGGGCAGAATGAATGATTTTATTATGCGCGGCTGGATCAGATTGGATGATGTGAAAGTTTTGGTTCTGGATGAAGCCGATATGATGTTAGACATGGGTTTTGCCCCGCAGATTGAAACCATCATCAGAAAAATTCCCAAAGAACGGCAGACCATGCTTTTTTCCGCAACCATGCCCAATGAAATCATCAGATTGGCCGCCAGGCATATGGCCGAACCGGTCAGAGTGGAAGTGGCGCCGTCCGGGCAGACTGTCGATGAGATCAATCAGGAAATTATGATCATCCATAAAGATGCCCGCGTCGCGCAATTGGAAAAACTTTTGCAGGAAACGCCTGGTTCAGTCTTGATTTTTTGCCGCACCAAGCACGGAGTTAAAAGACTTACCGAACAAGTGGAAATGATGGGCCACCGCGCCGCGGAAATCCATTCTAACCGCTCGCTTGAACAGCGCCGCAAGGCTCTGGCCGGTTTTAAATCCCGCAAATACCGCGTGCTGGTGGCGACTGATATTGCCGCTCGCGGCATTGACGTCAAAGACATCGAATTGGTGATCAATTTTGATCTGCCCGATGATCCCGGCGATTATGTGCACCGTATCGGCCGCACCGGCCGCGCTGGAAAAACCGGTAAAGCGATCTCTTTCGCTTCGCCCGATCAGATCCGCGATGTCCGACAGATCGAACGCCTGATCAAGAAGGCGATTCCGCTGACTAAGCTGGCCGAATATAACGAATCGATTACGATGAATACACCGGTAAGGAAAAACATCAAGCATTTCCGGAAGAAAAGCTTCAGTTTTGCCGGCCATGGCTTCAAGAAATCAGGTTTTAATAAATTCAAGCCGGCAGCCGGCCGTCCGCAACCAGGATTTGCCAAATTCAAATCCAAAAATACCGGTTTTCGCGCCGATTTTCAGCCTTCCCGATTCGGCCATAAGAAAGAAGGATTCCGTCCCGCGTCCGGTTATGATAAATTTAAGACCAAGAGCGAAAGCAAAGGCGGCTTTGACCCGGTGCGATATTTTTCCGACCGTCCGGAAACCAGAGTGATGACCGATCGTGAAAGATTCCGCGCCAGCCTGCGGGAAGGCGATGATCGCCCGAGTTTTGGCCGCGGCAGAAATCGTCCCGGCAAGGTACGCCATGATAGCAGATTTCACCGCTAAAAATAGACTTTTTCAACAAGATTGGCTATAATTAAAATACGGCACCCCGCCGTATTTTATATTTTTTTACGTTTAATAAATATATCTATGAAAAATTCAACATTAATCGTCAACAGTTTTTTAAACGCGCTGGGAGTCGCGCTTTATATCGTCGGCGTGTCTTTTATTCTCCGGAACGGCGAAAGGATATTCGGCAAAATGGATAATTTTTTGGGGCCAGTGGCTTTTCTCCTGCTTTTCGTCCTGTCGGCCGCAATTACCGGAGCTCTGACGCTCGGCCGCCCGGCTGTTTTATATTTGGAAAATCGCAAAATTGAAGCGGTTAAGCTGTTTTTCTACACACTCGGCTGGCTTGGCGTGATCACTATAGTTGTTTTTGCCGTTCAAGCTTTGAAATGAATAATTAATAACGGTCCGGCAACCATTAATATCGATTTATAAATATGTTCGTCGATCCCGATCGAATGGAAATAACCTTTTTAAAAATATTCGCGGTTGAGCTTGTCGGCTTGATCGTCGTTTTTACTTTGCTTAAAGTTTTATAATTCAAGGCTATGCCCGAATTGCCCGAAGTCGAAACAATCCGCCGCGATCTAACGAAAAAAATCGTGGGCAAGAAAATAATTTCCGTCGAAGTCAAAGATAAAAAATTAGGCGAAACTAAAAATTTTTCCCGGGTTTTAGTCGGCAATAAAATCAGCGCCGCCGAACGAATCGGCAAATTATTGATTTTAAAATTAGCCGGAGGAAAATTTTTATTGATCCATTTGAAAATGACTGGCCAGCTGGTCTATGAAGACCGGGAAAAATTGCTGGCCGGCGGCCACCAATTTATAAATAATTCCCTTCTAAAAAGAGGGGTGGCCGCGCCGCGCGGACGGGGTGTGTTTCTGGAAGAAATCGGCGGGAAATTGCCCAACAAATACACCCGGTTTATTTTGAATTTTGCCGGCGGCCGGAAATTATTTTTTAACGACACGCGCCGTTTCGGCTATGTGAAAATCGTCGACCAAAAAGAATTGGCCGAAATTAAAAATAAATACGGTATCGAACCGCTTAAGCCCGAATTTACTTTGGCCAACTTGAAGAAAATTTTGGCCGGCAAGAAAATCAATATCAAGGCCGCGCTGATGGATCAGCAAAATATCGCCGGCATCGGCAATATTTACGCCTCGGAAATACTCTATGCCGCCCGAGTCAAACCAACCCGCCCGGCCGGCAGCCTGACTGCCCCAGAAGTCGCCAAAATTTATCAGGCAACCAAGGCGGTTTTAAGAAACGCCATCAAGCATCGGGGCACGACTTTCAGCGATTACGTCGATACGAGCGGCAAAAAGGGAAATTTTTCGAAGCTCTTAAAAGTTTATGAGCGGGAAGGGGAGAAATGCTCTGTCTGCGGCGGAACGATAAAAAGTTTGAAAATATCCGGCCGCGGCGCGTATTATTGCCCATTTTGTCAAAAATAATTATTTAATTAACTGCGAATAGAGATTGCTGGTTAAAAAAATTGTGTAAATTTTTAATTTTATAATTTTTAAAGAATTTTTAAGCATTAATTTTTAAAAATTAGAAAATCTTAGCTATTTAAAAATTATAAAAATTTAAAAATTAAAAATTCAAAGTGCTTGACTTTTCCCTAAAAATTCAATAATATACAGATATAATTAACCAATTAAACATTATAACAGCAACGATATGTCTCAAGACAATTTGATCAAGTTTGAATGCACTGAATGCAAAAAAATCACTCATTTTTCCCACAAAAACAAGAAAATCTTGAAGGAAAGATTGGAATTGCAAAAATATTGCAAGAATTGCAAAAAACATACTCTGCACAAAGAAACGAAATAACCGGAATGCGGAATATAGAATAAGGAATATGGAAATCGGCAGGATTTTCATTTTTGGATTTTTATGAAAAATCTTAGAGCGTTAAAATTTTTTCCTTTTTCTTTTTTAATTTTTATTTTTTCAGGTTGCCAGCTTAGCGTGGCGAACGGACTTAATATTCTAAACGATAATCTGGGCAAGGCCTTGAATAATCTGTCTGAAAATCAAGCCAGCTCGACTTTCAATTTTTTTTCTCAAAATGGCGCTTCTACTAAAAATAGCGCGATGACTTCCGCTGATTTATCCGCGGCCAATAAACAAGCGATCGACGATTGGCTGACAAAAAAGGGATTAAATCGCTATGGCGATGCCGGCAACGCGGTTTATACCGGCGGCACCCCGCTTTTTAACGAAGCGACCGGAAAATCCATCGAACGCTATGATTATATTCTCAACAAATTTCCCGATATTTTGAATTTAATCAAAGAAGGCAAATAAATCATAGGAACGCAATATCTTGCGTTCGAATAATCAGGGGCTCCCCCTCAAAATTAAAATATGAACAACAATTTGCTTAGCCGCGGTTTTCTCATTACATTAGTGATCGCCTCGCTGGTCGCCTGTTATTTTGTTTTCCGTCCGTTTCTGGCGGAAATTTTAGTGGCGGCAATTTTGGCGACGATTTTTTACCGGCCATTCGAATGGCTGGCCCGAAAAATCGGCGGGCGGAAAAAAATCGCCGCGCTGATCATGTGCATCTTGATTGTGGCGGTGGTTATCGTTCCGCTGGTCAATATCATAATTTTGGCGGCCAAAGAATCGGTGGTGTCTTACGGCCAGGCCGCTGATTTTTTCAGCAAGACCGATTGGAGCGCCATGATCAAGTCCAGTCCGCTGTCTAAAATCGACGGCATTAATTTAAGCAACGGCAGCATCCAGAATTTTGTCATGGATTTCATCCAGAAATCCAGCAATTGGCTGGTGGGCGGCGCCGCCGGCTTTATCAAAGGCACGACCAATTTCGTGGTTTCCATTTTACTGATCATCGTGACGATGTTTTTCTTTTTCGTTGACGGCCAGAAGATGCTGGAAACCCTGATGCGCCTAACTCCGCTGCCTAATAAATATGATCGCGCCATTTTCAAGAAATTTCAGGATGTCAGCCTTTCATTCATCGTCTCGACTTTCGTGACGGCGATTATGCAGGGGTTTGCCTGCTGGCTCGCGTTTTTCATCATCACTTTGCCCTATTTTTTCAATATTCCCTTGCCGGCTTTTTTTGCGGGCATTGCCGCCGCTTTTCTTTCGCTAATCCCTTTCTTGGGAGCCTGGCTGATTTGGCTGCCTGGAGCCATCTATCTTTTTTTCACCGGCCATGTTTGGGCGGCGGTTTTCTTAACGCTTTGGGGCTTGCTGATCATTCATCCGATTGATAATATCGTCAAGCCGCTGATTATGCGCAAGAAAGCCGAAGTCCATCCGATATTCTTGTTATTTTCCATTTTGGGCGGCATCGTCATGTTCGGTTTCTGGGGCCTGATCATCGGCCCGCTGATCGTCGCGGTCACCATCACTATTTTCCACATTTACGAGCTGGAATATAAGAATGTTTTAGAGAAGTAAAGTCGGAATATAGAATATGGAATTTAGAATGTTGAATATTTTTTGAATTTTTTATTTTTGATTTATAATTTTAATCTGCGGGGTTCGTATAGTGGTAGTACAAGGGTCTCCAAAACCTTTAGCGTGGGTTCGATTCCTACACCCCGTGCTCTTACGAAAGCGTGCAAAGTGACCCGAAGGCCCAGTGTTTTCGAGGTTCGATTCCCGCAGCCCAGTCAGCACCTTGGCGGGAATCGAAAAGAGGAGTCTTTAAATAAGGCATTTTTTCGCGTTTAAATTATCGCATAAAATTTAAATGCATCCAGCATGCTCAAAAATAGTTTAAAAGAATTTCAAGAAAAAAAACGGCATACTACTATGAGTCGTAAGCCGTTTTATGACATAATAGACTTGCCTGAAAAAGGTTCAAAAATTTTAGATATCGGCGGGGGAGGTGGTGAAAATACTTTTTATAAGTACCTTGAAAACAAGGGCTATGATGTTTATTGCCTGGATGACAACGACGCCACCTTGAATAAAATTAAAAACGCAAAGGCTATAAAATATCATGCCCCGAATACTATTCCCATCGATCAAGTTGATTTAATTCATTGCGGGCATTTAATTGAACACTTACAACCGCAAGATTTGTATGATTTTTTAAAACAAATCGATAAGGTTTTAAAACCCGGCGGAACACTGGTAATAAGCGCGCCGATGTTGTGGAATAGTTTTTATTCAGATTTAAGCCACATTAAACCTTATAATCCCAGCGTAATCAGAAAGTATTTATGTTGTGCAAACGAGTGCTTAACCAGGGATAATATATCTCGCAATTATACCGAGGAAAAATTAATTTTTCGTTATACCGATCAAGATGAAACTGTTTTGGGTTCGGAGTTTTTTCCCGTAGATTTTATTATTAAATTATTGACTAAAATATTCAAGATAAAAAGGTATCGTAAAAATGGCTACACCATGATTCTGAAAAAAAATAAATAATTCCATTGTTTTATATGAACGAGCAATATAAATTCGCAGAATCGAGAAAACCAGTTGATCAACTAGAATTTAGCGACAGAGAGATGAAAACTATTAACAACCTTGGTTTGACGTTTGAGGATTTACAGAAGTTGCTTGATGGTCCGTCTTTTGCGGAAGGCAGCTATGCTTTAATTTTTGAATTGCCGGATGATAAACAAAAAGCTATTGCAAAAGTTTGGAAAAATCCTAAGCAAGATTCGGAAAGAGCGGAACACGAAAACGCCGTCTTGCGTTTATTAAGAATGCGGAACCCACAAGAAACGCCTCAATCAAGGGGGTTTTTAAAATCAGCCACTATTCTTTTTGAGGAAAAAATTGAAGGAAAACCTATAGAGAGTTTCGATAAAAGTACTATTGATCAATTGGCAGAAACTTTGGCGAAAATTCACTCAATAGAACTTAATGCCTATGGCAAGCCGCTAACAAGAAGGACGAAAGGCACTAAAATGGATTTTCTTAATGATGAGTTTGATAGATTGCGTACAGATTTGACTTTATCGTCAGAACAATCAGAAATAATATCGTCCGTCGAGCAGGCTATTAATAAGACGGAAAATAAGGCCAATAAAAAACCGGAGGCTTTTCAAGATAATAATTTTACTCTCATCCATTTTGATTTAAATAGTAATAATATTTTGCGTTCAACGAACGATCAAATTGTTATTATTGATTGGGAGCAGGCTTCCGCGGGGGATAATGCCATGGATATTGCCAAGATGTTTCTAAAATTAAATTTTAATGAAGAACAAAAGAAGGATTTTCTTGTTGAATATGAGAAAAAACTTTCTAAAAAAGACGAATATTTTGAAAGCAGGATAGAAGTTTTCGAGCCCTTGGTGCTGGTTAATTCGATCTTGTGGAGATTACGAGCGTTGAAAGACGTGCCGTTAAAAGCATCGTCTATAAATGAAGAGCAATTTCATATCCGCGTTAAAAATAATCTAGACAAAGAGCTCGAAGCGCTTAAAAAATATTTATCATAAATAAATTTATGTCCGGATTCGATTTACATCTGCACTCCGCTCATTCGGATGGCAAATTATCAGTACCAGAAATAGCTTTGATCATTAAAGAAAAAAAATTAGAATACTGCGCCTTGGCCGATCATAATAGTGTTGATGGCATACAAGAACTGATAAACGCTCTTAAAGGCTCTGGAATTAAAGTTATTCCGGCTGCCGAGCTTACTGCAAAATATAATGATAACGAGGTGCATGTTTTGGCATATGATTTTAAAATTGATTTAGTCGCGGAAATAATAAAAGAGCGCAACGAGATTGTGCGCTCCCAAAAAGTAAAAGAAATGGAGGTTACAATTAATCTTTCTCGCGAGGCCGGACTTAATGTCTCTACAGAATTAAGTCCGAATGAAAAGCAACCTGTGAGTCTGACGGTCGCCCTCGATGTTTGCGCTAACAGCGCTAATCAGAACCTTTTTTTAAATAAATATGGCAAGCAGTTTATTCCGGAAGATGTTTATTATGAATATCAGGCACCGGGGAAATCTTGCGCAGTAGAAAGAAGCGGTGTTACGGTTGAATGGCTGATACAAAAATTTAAGGGCATTGCGCAAGATCTTATTATTGCTCATCCGTTCGTTTCTGTAAGCGTTGTTACTAGGCCGCTTAATGAGCCAGAGATTAATGATTTGCTCAGAATTGGGCTAACCGGCATCGAAGTTTATCACAATAATACCGCCGCCGAGCAAATCGATTTATTAAAAAGAATAGCTATGGATAAATTGGTCCATTACACTGGGGGTTCTGATTTTCATGGAAAAAAAACAGATACTCCCATAGGTCAGTATGGTCCCGCCAGCTTTGTTCCTAGTTTTTATCTGGCAAATTATAAAGCAAGTCTAAATAGTTAATAAAAATATGCCCAACACTTTATTAATTGAAGATGTTAAGAAAAATTTGTGCGTTAATTTTAAAAAATTTAAGTGCATAAAATCAGCCTATCTTTACGGAAGCATACTAACGAATAATTTTCATAAGAAAAGTGACATTGATGTTTTATTTATAGTTAAGGATATTAAAGATCGTCAAGCCTTTTTTAAAAAAATTAAAATAATTCGTACCAAGGAAAGAAAATTTAAGCTTGATATTAATATTGTTTTTAAGAGTGAGTTTCTTAATCTCTGGCACATTTTCAGGCCGCCGACATTTTTTGTCTGGATTAAACAGCGAAATGCTTTACTCTGGGGCGAAGATTGTCTGCGCAATATCAAAGAAGAAAAAATAACTGTAAATTCTATTTACAAGCGTGCCGTTGATTTAGCACAGGGTTGCAGGGCCGTATATTTAAACGATAAAGATGTGGAATTTTGGGAAATAAAATACAGCAGATGGCTGCGTGAGTTGCAATATGGAATATTATATCTTCACGGTGATCTCGAGTTAGATTCTAAGGTATGTGGCGAAAAGCTTTGCAAATCATTCCCTGAACTTAGAAGAGCTAAACTTCTTTCAAAAAAACAACTACCTATTAAAAATCTTTCGGAAATAGCCGAATCATTCGTTCTTTGTGTTTATGATCATTTTGTAAAGCCATGAGAATATTAATGCTCACATCTCGGTATGGTTTTGGTTACGGCATGGGATACGCCGCTTACAAAGAGGCAACGTTTTTTGCGGATTTTGGCAATTCGGTTACCGTAGTACATTGTTATAGTAATCCTGAAATTGCCGAGTTTTACGACTCGAGAATCAAAACAATTTATTTGCCAATAATGAAAATTCCTCTCATTGGTTTTTTTGTTTATTATTTTAAACTCAAAAGATTTATTAAAGAAAAATTTAGGTTACAAGAATTTGATTTGATTTACATCCAGTCTCTGGAGTTTGGCTTGATTGACATGAAAAAAATTAAGATACCAATCTTTTATTTTGCCAGAAGCACGATGATCGGCCTGCGAAAAACTTTGCGGGAGGAGGGAATTAAGAAATCATTTTTTAATAATATAATTCATTTTATTCTTGTTTACCTTGAAAAACGCTGCATGCAATATGCTAAATTGATATTTGTAAAATCTAGCGTTATGGCCATGGAAGTTCGCAGTCTTTATCATATAAACTCCGAAAAAATTGTTACTATAACGGGAGGCATAGATAAAGAAAATTTTAAAATTGATAACGCAATTGCCAATGATAATCTTAAGAAACGATTATCGATTCCGTTATCCGCCAAAATTGTTCTTTATGCCGGTAGGATTGTTCCTCAAAAAGGATTGATTTATTTAGTCAATGCAGCCTTACAATTGCTGGGAAATTACGATTTTATTGTTGTTATCGCAGGTTCTCTAGAAGATAAAAATTATTGGCGTTCAATAAATACGCTTTTAGAAAATAATATTCATAAAAAATCGTTTTATTTTTTAGGACACGTTAATCAGATGGATATGTCCTCCGTTTTTAATATTGCTGACTGTGTTGTAACCCCTTCTTTATATGAGCCTTTTGGCATGGTGAATTTACAGGCAGCTTTTTTAGGCAAGACGGTTGTCACCACAGATGTCACTGGATCAATTGACGTATTGCGGGATTATGATGGCTTAACAGTAATTTGTCCCGGATCGATCGAAGCTATTAAAGATTCATTGGAAAAAATATTAGTAATTAACGAGAATAAAAATGTCAAATTTGTTGATTTTAATCAATATTTATGGAATAATGTATCAAGAAAAATCCTAGAGCATTTTAATAAGTTTATTATTAGTTAGTCAATATTTAAATTAGCTAATTTTAAATAAAATATTTCGGTTCGAAGAGCTCTCCCCGTGCTGAAAATAAAATATCCGCCAGAAGCGGATATTTTTTGTTGAGAAATTTTGGAATTTTCAGCCTTTGGCAATGACCAAACCCCAGACTTTGGAGGCGCCGGCGGATTTCAAAACGCGGGCGGCTTCGTCGAGAGTGGAGCCGGTGGTGGCAACATCGTCGATTAATAAAATTTTTTTGCCGGTCAGATTTTCGCCGTGGGCGGCAAAGCAGCCGGCGATATTTTCTCTTCGCTCCGCGCCGCCCAATCTGGCTTGCGGGGTTTTATGTTTGACGCGGACGAGCGCGTCTTGATAAGCAAAATTTTGGCGATCGGCGAAATAGCGCGCGATTATTTCCGCCTGGTTGAAGCCGCGCCAATTGTATCTTTTCTTATGCAAGGGGATTGGCGTTATGATGAATTTTTGCGGAGATAATTTGCCAAACCTATCTTCATCAGCTATTTTCTTCCAATAGCGGCAAGCTATTTCAGCGAGTACTTCGCCTAATTCGCGGGCAAAAGAATATTTAAGTTTTTTGATCAGTCCGCTGACAATCCGGTCGGAATAATCGGCGCAAACAAAAACACCGTCCAAATTATGATTGGCGGCGCAGGCCGGGCAGGTCATTCCCGATTGATTTTCTTTTTCGCAGAAAAAGCAATCCGCCTTTCTTCCCAGCGGCAGTTTTAACAGGCAATCTTGGCAGAGCCATTCGTCTTCCTTGCCGCAGCCGGCGCAGTCGATGGGAAAAAGAACATTTAATAATTTACGTTTTAAAAGTTCATAATTCATGGCAGGTAACAGGTAGCAAGTAGCATGATACCTGTTACCTGCTATATGATAACTGTCTATTTCAATTGAACTTTATGCACAAGTTTCGTATTGCTGTCCTGGAAATACAGCGAGTTGCCGTTGTTGGCAACCACGAGATTGGACATATTATAATTGCCGTCCGGAACGGCGATCAATTTTTTCTCTCCGGTCTGGATGTTGATTTGATAAAGATTGTCCGCGGTATTTTGCGCCATTTCCGGGAAAAGGCCGGCGCCGGTGTCCAGGCTCTGCGGCACGCCGCAATACATCGTCGTGTCATTGGCGAAAACGCATTTGGAAGCCCAGGTTTGTATTCCCAGATCCCGCCGGTTGGCGCCGATCGAATCGCCTTGCGCGTCAACCGCCCATAATTCCGGCTTCAAATCAGTGGCCGTGGAATAAACGCTGTAGGCCAGCTGATCGCCGGCCGTTGACCATTGCGGTTCGAAGCCGCGGCCTTCCACAATCGTTGATTTGAAATTTTCGCCGTTTTGGCCGACAAAGAAAACTTCCTGGCGGTCCAAATCCACCCCCTGCGTGTACATGGCGATGGTCTGGTTATTGGGCGACCAGGAATCGTAAACTGTGTCGGCATTGGCGCCGATCTGCTCGATTAATTTACCGCCCGTGCCGTCATCATTGGCCACGGCCAGATAATTATTTTCCGTGTCGACATTCATGCTCTTCAGCACGATTTGGGAACCGTTGGCGGAAAAATCAAAATCCTGCCAATGGCTGGGCAAGGTGATTTGTTTTTCAGTATCGAAATTATAAAGAATCTTGGAGTTGTCTGGATATTCAATAATCGCTTTGTCTTTTTGCGGAGCCCAAACTACATTGCTGACGTTGTAAAACACCTGGTCGGAAAGCGCGCTGGCATTGCCGCTGGCGTCAACCCGATAAAATTTTCCGTCGTTTTGATTATAATATTGGATGCCGGAACCGTTGGCGCTTAAAGTCGGATTAACCGCTGTGTTGTCATTGATGGCCGGCGCTCGGGTGATGCCGCCCGAAGCAATGGCGGCCGGCTTATTCGCCGCGCTTGGGATAATGCCCGGGCCGGTAGTGGCAATCGGAGTAACCGGCGCGCCAGTGCCGGACGGGGGAAGTTTTCCGGTAGTGGTAGTAGCAGTCGGGCCTGGCGCCGGAGCCGGAGCCAGAGTCGGTTTGACAAAAAGAAAATAAAGCAGATAGCCCAAAGCAGCGACCAAAATCAGAAATCCGATAATAATAAAGACGCGTTGGTATTTAGCGAAAAAGTTCATCATATTATTAAATATTTGAATCTTGAAGCATTAGAACATTGGAATATGTTTGCGGCCCGGCTTTTCCCCAATGCCCGATTATCAAGATTCTTTTTTTTATGTTATAATTTTAAGAGGACTATGCTATAATACATTATACGGCATATTCGCTGTTATATCAATTTTTCAAAAAATTTAAATATGGCATTATTTTCATCAAACAACGCTTTCATCGGCGTGGATATCGGAGCTTCGGCGATCAAGATGGTGGAGCTGGAAAAAAGACAGGGCAGGATCGAACTGGTTTCTTACGGGTATAGCGAAAATATCAAAGAGGCTGCCGGAGACGGTTGGACTAAAAACACCGAATACGTCGTCAAAGTAATCGATAAAATTTATAAAAAAATGGAAGCCACCACCGATATGGCGGTGGCGACTTTGCCGGCCTTTTCGGTTTTTTCTTCCATCATCACTTTGCGCAACGTGGACAAGAATGGAATGGCCGCGGCCGTGGAATGGGAAGCGAAAAAATTCATTCCCTTGCCCCTGGAAGAAATGATCCTGGATTGGAAAATTATCGGCAGCAGCAAGGATAAGGAAAAAAATAACACGATGATCCTGCTCACCGGTTCGCCGAAAAATTTGGTGAAAAGATACGTGAATATTTTCCGCAAGACCATGGTCAATCTGACCAATCTGGAGCCGGAAACTTTCGCCCTGATCAGGGCTCTGGTCGGCGCGGATAAATCAACCCTGATGATAGCCGAGATCGGCGCGGTTAACACCGACATCTTTATAATAAAAGAAGGCATTCCGGTGCTGTCGCGCAGTCTGGATATCGGTGGCAAGACGATCAGCAAGGCGATCGCGACCGCGCTGAATATCAGCTTGGAGCGAGCGGAGCAATTCAAACGCGATATGGGGATTGCCGGCAGCCAGAGCAGCGGCGATGTTATCCCCAAAACGATCGCCAGCGCCACGGCGCCGATGATCGAGGAAATCAAATATCTGGTGAATTTATATCAGAACAAGAACGAGGCCAAGGTGGAAAAAATTATTTTATCAGGCGGTTCGGCCCTACTTCCCAATTTTACTTCCTATTTGTCGGAAAAGCTTAATTTGAACGTCATTGCCGGCGATCCTTGGGCGAGAATTTCTTATCAGCCGGAATTAAAGCCGATCTTGGCGGAAATCGGACCGGGTTTCGCGGTAGCCATCGGCGCGGCGCTGCGAGAGTTATCCTGATTATTTTAGAAGTAAGATATTTGGCGTTCGTGAATCAGCCGGCTGACGACAAAATAATTAAATTCGAAGCACGAAATCCTTGCCTGCCGGCAGGCTAAATCCTAAACAAATTCGAAATATGAAATCCAAAATCCAAAACAGTCGGAGTCCCCAAATTAATGTCCTATTTTTTTATTAGGATCTGTTTTGAATTTAATGCTTAGAATTTTAGATTTGTTTCGGATTTAGAGTTTAGAATTTAGGATTTATTATATTTTATGGCGATTTTTTCTTTCGGACAAAAGAATGATCAAAACAACGGGCAGGATGCGGAAGCGGAAAAGAAGATTGAGTTCGCGCGCAAGCTGCCCGTCAGCGACGTTGAAGGCGAGGAAGCCGGCAAAGGCGGTAATTTTGATTTTTTTAAAAATTTGGAGCCGAGGAAGCCGGGCGAAAAGGCGGCGGTAAAAATGGCGGATGAAGCAACGCCGCAAGATAGGAATACCCCCCCGATAGAATCGGTAACGAAGAAAAAATCGAACCTGATCAGCCGGCTCGCCGATTTTTTCAAGTCCGGCGCGAGGACGGCGATCGACAAAAATCCTTCCCGGGTTTTGGAAGTTAATCTGGTTAAAGGCGAGATAGTCAAATATTTCGATTGGCAGAGGGGGATCTTGGTTCTCTTGATCGCCGTTTTTATCACTCTGGCGGTTTTGAGCGGAATATATTGGGGGATATCCTGGTGGGGATCTAATAATCAGAACGCGCAAGGCAGCAATTATCTCCAGCAATATTACAAAATCAGCAAGCAGATAAAAGATCTCAGTCCGCAAGTTAACGAGGTTTTGGTTTTCAAAACCAAGCTTGACCAGGTGAATTTTTTGCTTGAGCGGCACATCTATTGGACTAATTTTTTCAGTTTCCTGGAAGATAATACTTTATCCAATGTCTATTTTTCTTCCTTTAGCGGCACGGTTAACGGCACTTATGGCTTGTCGGCGACCACCAACAGCCTTGACGCGATTGACGCGCAAATAAAAAAACTTCTGGTTAATCCGTATATTGAAAAAGCCGAAGTCAATTCCGGGACAGTGGGCGGGGAAAGCGGCAAACCGGTCATCACCTTCAACCTGTCGTTCGCCATTGACCCGAAAATATTTTTAAAGTGAACATTAGAACAGATAGCAGGTAGCATGGATACTTGATACCTGTTTCCTGAAATAATATGGCGCGAAAAAACAGCGAAGAAATCGAAGAGGATATTGAAGAAAAAAAGATCCGCACCAAGCAGTTCAATATATTTCTCAGCGATTATTTCAATTGGATTGTCGCCGGTATTGTGGCCGTGGTTTTTCTTTTCGGCTTCTTTGCTTTGCTGCTGCCGAAATACGAACAAGCCGTTAATTATATCAGAATTGTCAATCAGCAGCAGGTTTCAGATACTTCGGCCAAGCTCGACGAGCTGAATAAAACCGAGCAGCTGATCGCCGCCTACAAAAACATCGATAAAAAATATGTTGATAAAGTCAACGCAATCGCTCCGGCCGTCCAAAACAAAGAAGAATTATTTTCGGAATTGAATTATTTGGTTTCGGTCAATCAGCTTTTTCTGCAATCAGTCAGCTTGAGCGTCAACGACGGTTATCAGGATTTTGGCTTGCTGCCAATTTCTCCGGAACAGCAGAAGATCGCCGACAGCCTGCAAACGGTAACTGTCACTTTGTCGGTCGCGGGAATAAAAAACTACGAGACCTATAAGAATTTTCTGACCGCTTTAGAGAATAATCTGCGCTTGATGGATGTCTTGAACATCAGCTTCACGCCGAATGCCGGCAGCACCAGCTTCACTATTAATACTTATTATTCGAAATATTAATATGGTAATTATAAAAATTCCCCGCAATTATCAAATAATCATTTATTCGGCAATCCTTGCCCTGGTGGTTATTTTCTTTTTTTATTTTTTTCGCCAGGCATCGATAACACCGTTTGATTTGAGCGAAATGAACGTGATTACCGGGCAATCCAAAAGCGTTTTTTTGAATAATGGCGCGATAAACATGAATCTTGATCTATTCAGCAATGATAAATTTTTAAATCTGAGATCGGAAGTGGCGCCGACGCAAAGTTTTCAAAGCGGAAAAAGAAATCCTTTCGAGCCGCAATAAAATCAGGGTCGGCGAAAGCCTCAGCAAGGCGTTAATCGCCCATTTTTTTAAATTATGCTAAATGAGAAAGGAAAAGAATTTCTGGATTTATTAGTCGCCAAAAAAATTATTACCGGGGGCAAAGAGGCTGAGCTGGAGAGCGCGCTGGCGGAGACGGAGAAAACTCCGGATGATTTATTGATTGAAGGAAAAATTTTAAGCGCCGAGGAAATTGTCGCTCTTAAAGCCGAATTGGCCGGAATGACCTATCGCGATATCAAGAATGTTTCGGTTACCGAAGAGGCCTTGAGTATAATTCCTTTTGAAGCGGCGCAGAATTATAGAATCGCTTGTTTTGAAAAAACCGGCAAGAAGATCAAGGTCGGCCTGATCGACCCTTATAATTCGCGGGCCATTGAGGCGGTGAATTTCTTGGCCAATGAGCAGAATCTGACGGTCGAGTTTTACCTTATTTCCGAGGAGAATTTGAATAACATTTTCAATCAGTACCGGAATTTGCAGAAAGAAATTTCCACGGCGCTGGAAAGCAAAGCCAGGGAGGCCGGCGAATTGGAGCAAATCGAGGAAGGCCAAACCGAGGAGCTGATGGAAGAAAGCGTCAGCAGCGCGCCGGTGGCCAAGATTGTTTCGGTGATCATCAGGCACGCGGTCGAGGAAAAGGCCAGCGATATCCACATCGAGCCGCTGCCGCAGGAAACCAGAGTCAGATACCGCATCGACGGCTTATTGAGAACTTCGCTGATTTTGCCCAAAAGCATCCATAACGCGGTGGTGGGCAGAATAAAAGTTCTGGCCAAATTAAAATTGGACGAAACCAGAATTCCCCAGGACGGCCGCATCCGCCTGCTGATCAATAAAAAAGAGATCGACTTCCGCATTTCCGTCATGCCGCTCTTGGGCGAAGAGAAAGTGGTGATGAGAGTCTTGGATTTGGGCCGGGGAATTCCGACTCTGGAAGAGCTGGGCTACGACGATCACGCCATGGGGATCATCCTAAAAACCATCAAGAAAACTTTTGGGCTGTTTCTGATAACCGGTCCGACCGGCTCGGGAAAATCCACGACGCTGGCCGCCGTTTTGAATATTCTTAACCGCGAAGAAATCAATATTGTCACGCTGGAAGACCCGATTGAATATTTCGTCAAAGGCACCAATCAATCGCAGATCAAGCCGGATATCGGCTACACTTTCGCCAACGGCTTGCGCTCAATTTTGCGCCAGGATCCGGACGTGGTGATGGTCGGCGAAATCAGAGATAATGAATCGGCCGAGCTCTGCGTCAATGCCGGCTTGACCGGCCACTTCGTTTTATCCACTCTGCATACCAACAGCGCGATGGATGTCGTGCCGCGTTTGGTGGATATGAAAGTCGAGCCGTTTTTGCTGGCCTCGACGCTCAAATCAATGGTGGCGCAAAGATTGGCTCGCAGAATCTGTCTGAACTGCAAGCAAAACATCAAGGTCGCGCCGGAAGTTATCGAACAGGTGAAAAGCGAACTGGCCAAAGTTCCTCCCTATATGTTGCAAGAAAGGCTGAAAGGCATTAAAACTCTCAAAGATATCGACCAGTCCTTTTTTTATAAAGGCCAGGGCTGCGTGCATTGCAAGAATACCGGCTATCAGGGTCGTCTTGCCATTTTGGAAATTATCGACGTCAATGAGAAGATTCAGGAAATGATCTTAAATCCCAAAGTAATCATCCGCGAAGACGCCATCCGGGCCAGCCAGGAATTCATTACCATTAAGGAAGACGGCATCATTAAAGCTTTGCAAGGCCTGACGACATTGGAGGAGGTTTACCGTGTGATCCAGGAATAAGGGATTAAATCCGAAATCCTAAGCTCTAAATCCAAAACAAATCCGAATTATCAAAATTCAAATGTTCAAAACTTTTTTAGACAAACATCATAAAATCAGGAAAAAATTTTAGATTTCGAACATTTTAATTTCGTGCTTGTTTAGGATTTAGGATTTCATGCTTCGGATTTTTGAAGTTAGCAGTATCCACAATATATTAATTATGATTAAAGAAATGAATGGCAATGAAGGCAAATTAAAGATTCTGCTTCTGGAAGATTATCCGGATTTTATCGAGTTTTATGTTACCAAACTGAAGGAAGCCGGTTTTGAGGTGATCGTGGAGAGCGACGAGGATCATGGTTTGGAGATGGCCTTAAAAGAAAAGCCGGATTTGATCGTTCTGGATATCAGTTTGCCCAAAGCCGAAGATTTCGGTTTTATCAAGGAGATGAAAAAGCATCCGGAAATAGCGGCAACCCCGGCGGTGATTTTGACCGATTTGTCGTCCGAGAATGATATCGCCGCCGGCCAGGCCGCCGGCGCCGCCGAATATATTGTCCGCGATAATTTCACCTTTGCCGAAGTAATTGATAAGATAAAGGAAGTGATAGAAAGGGCAATTAAAAAATAAAAATTAAAAAATATTTTTAACTTTTAACTTTTAACTTTTAACTTATCGTATGGATTCTCCCGTTGAATTTTTCAAAAAGATGCTGCTTGACTTGGCCAAAAAAAACGCCTCGGGTTTGCATTTGTCGGTTGGCAGCGCCCCCATGCTGCGAATTTACGGGCGGCTTTCAGCTGCCGGCGAGGAAGTGCTCGTGAAGGAAGATTTGGAAAAGATCGTCCGCTCTTTCCTCTCCGAAGCCGAGCTGAATATTCTGGCGGAAAAAAAAGAATTGCTTTTTGTCCGGGATTTCGGGGAAAATTTTCGTTTTCGCGTCAATATCTTTTATCAAAAAGACAGCCCGGCAATTTCCCTGTCTTATATTTCCGAAGTGATCGCCGATTTGGATGACCTGGGATTTCCCAATACTTTCAAAAAAAATCTGCTTAACGCCACCGGCCTGCTGATCGTCGCCGGTCCGCCGGCCGCGGGAAAAACTTCCACCATCGCTTCCGTTATCGAACGGATCAATAAAGAAAAGAAAAAGTATGTCATTACGCTTGAAGACCCGATCGAGAAAATTTTCGTCAACAAAAAAAGCCTGATCGATCAGCGCCAAGTCGGCCGCGACGTCAATAATTTTCTGGATGGCCTGCGGCATTGCCTGGAAGAAGACGTCGATGTCGTTTATATTGACGAGATCAGAGTGGATTTCGAGCAGGCGCTGCCGTATATTCTGGAATTAGCCTCCGGCAACACTTTGGTTATCCTGGAAGTCAACGCGGAAAATTCGATCCGCGCGTTGGAAAAAATTCTTAACACTTCCAGCCAGAGCCTAACCAGGGAGGCGGTCCATTTTATGCTGGCTGACGTGTTTTTCGGAGTGATCGTGCAAAGGCTGATCCCTAACCGGGAAGGCAGCCTTTCTTTGGCGCTGGAAGTGCTCTTGTCCAATTTTGCCGTCAAATCATTGATCAGGGAGGGCAATATTTATCAATTGGAAGGAATTATCCAGAATTCGACCGAAGAGGGGATGATCAGCATGAATAAATCAATCAAGGATCTGGTTTTGTCCGGGGAAGTGGATCGAACCGAAGCAGGGGATATCGAAATATAGTATCAAGTATTTAGTATATTTCCGGAATAAAAGTTTATTAAATAAATGATTATTACTTTGTTTTCTGGGCGCACAAGAAAATCATTTTGCAAAACATATACTTAATACTTCATACTAAATACCAACCTAATATGCCCATCTATCGCTATGATGCCATTAACGCGCAAGGCAAGAAAGTCAACGGTTTGCTGAACGCTTATAATCGCCGCGCCGCCAATGAAAGATTGGAAGAATTGACATTGACCGACATCAGCCTTAAGGATAAGACGGACAGCTTGGAATTAAAGCTGACGACTTTTTTTCAGCCGGTCAAGACCAGGGATTTGGTGGTTTTTTCGCGGCAATTTTCCGTGATGATCTCCGCCAATCTGGCTCTGGTGCAATCTTTGCGGATCGCGGCCGAACAGACAACCAACGTTTCCCTGAAGATGAATATTTCCGAAATAGCCTATGAAGTGGAGGGAGGCTCGACTCTGTCGGCGGCCATGATCAAGCGGCCGAAAATTTTTACGGCTTTTTACACTAACGTGGTCAAATCCGGCGAGACTTCCGGCCGCCTGGACGAGGTATTGAATTACCTGGCTGATGAAATGGAAAAAGATTATGACATGACTTCCAAGATCAAGGGGGCGATGATCTATCCGGCCTTTGTGCTGGTGGGTTTGGTCGCGGTCGGAATTTTAATGATGGTAGTGGTAGTGCCTCAATTAACCAGTATTCTTAAAGAGACCGGCGGCACTTTGCCTTTATCCACCAGAATCGTGATGGCCATTTCCAGCTTTATGATCGCTTATTGGTGGCTGTTGGTTATTTTACTCATCGTTACCGCTATTCTTATCCGTGTTTTTCTGAATACTGAAGCGGGGAAAAGGGTTTTTGATCTGATCAAATTGAAGCTGCCGGTTTTCGGCAATCTTTTTCAGCTGATCTACATTGTGCGTTTTACCAGATCGATGAATACTCTGATTGTCGGCGGCGTGACCATTTCTAAAAGTTTGGAAGTGGTGGCCGGAGTGGTAGGGAATACCGTTTATAAAGATTTGATCGACAAAAGCCGCCGCAGCGTGGAAGAAGGCGGTTCATTAGCCAAAGTTTTCTTGGCCAGCGACACGGTGCCGAAAATGGTGCCGCAAATGATCGTGGTCGGCGAAAAAACCGGCAAGCTGGATTTGGTTTTTCGGAAAGTCACTGATTTTTACGCGCGGGAAATCCAGAATATTTTGGCCAATCTGGTCGCCCTGCTTGAGCCTTCAATAATGGTAGTGATGGGCGTGGCAGTCGGCGTGATGGTGGCCGCGATAATCATGCCGATGTATAATCTGGCCGGACAGATATAATTTAATATCCAATATCAAATAACCAATAACCAATCCTTAATTATTTAATATTTTTCTATTGTTTTAAGTATTGGTTATTGGATATTGGATATTAACCAATCGCCCCTTACCAACTTTCTCTAAACATTGTATAATATAGGTAGGGTGTGGATAAGTAAACATTGTTGGAGTTTTGTGTTTGTGCTACAATTTAATTAATTAAATATAAATAACTGACTCGCTTTTCAGCCGGACGATAGAGCCGGCAAAGCAAGGCGGAAGAATAATTATGCTTCAAAAAAACAAACGAAGCGAAGGCTTCACCCTGGTTGAGTTGTTGGTGGTTATCGCCATCATCGGCCTGCTCTCAACCTTGTCAATCGTGGCCCTTAATAATGCCCGGCAGAAATCAAGAGACGCCGTGCGCGCCGCTGATATCAAGCAGATGATGACCGCGCTCGAACTCTACTACAGCGATACCGGTGCTTATCCGACAACCGTTGCCATTGGTGGAAAAATAGCGTCTGGCACGGCTACTTATATGGGCATTGTTCCGTCTAGTCCGAAACCTTGGATTGATGGCAAATGCAGTGGTACTGACGCGGCTGATTTTGCTTATACTCGAGACTCTCTGACATCTTATAGCATAAAGTATTGTTTAGCCGGAAATACCGGAGGAATTGTGGCAGGAGGGCACATAGCTACTCCGAACGGAACTGCCGATGGTGTCTGGCCGTGAAGGATTGAGATTCGTTCAGTTTGATTAATTGGAAAAACTATTGTAAAAATTCCCCCCTCACTATTTTTTTAAAGTATTTTTAAAAAATGGCGAGGGGGGAATTTTATTTTTGTTTAGTTGAGTGGTATAATAATTGACTATGCTTTATTCATTCAATCGGGAAAAGATCATTAATTTTTGCCAGACAGCCATTGACTGGATTTTTTTGTTTTTAGTTTTTTGGATTCCGCTGGTTTTCGCTTTTTTCCATGGAACTTACAATGTTTTCGCGCTGGATAAGGTAATAATCATCCGGATTTTCGTTTCCCTTGCCGGCCTGTTTTTTCTGGCGAAGATATTTTTGGCTGGCCAGCTGGAATACCGCTATAACCGTTATTTTTTGGTAATTTTTGCCTTGTTAGCCTGTTCCTGGCTCGTTTCCGCTATCTTTGCGCCGATTCCGGCCTTTAGTTTCTGGGGCAATTATGAGCGCCAAAACGGATTTTTCACCCTGATTTTTTATTTGTTATTTTTTTTGTTATTGATCTTCAATCTGCAAAGTCTTTCTATCGCTAAGCGTTTTGTCTATGCCATGATTTTTTCTTCCTTGCTCGCCTGCGGCTATGGCTTAATCCAGTTTTTCGGGCTTGATCTGATAAAATGGGCCGAAACCGGCCGGATTTTTTCCACTTTGGGACAGCCGAATTTTTTCGCTCATTGGCTGATATTAATTATCCCTTTTTCGGTTTACGCGCTGGTTTTTGGGGCGCGCCGCGTTTTGACCAGGTCATTAATTGCCATTCTGCTGGCGGGGCAGATTTTTTGCCTACTCCTCACTTATAGCCGTTCGGCTTGGCTGGGCTTGGCCGCGGAAATATTTTTAGCCCTGCTGTTTTTTCTGTTTTTAAAAGGGCGGAAGAAAATCGCGTTCGGCTTGCTGATTTTTTCTATCGCGGCGGGTATTTTCGCCTCTTCCTTTTTTTCCTTTTCTCCCCGGCCGGCTCAGCTTGACTACTCTTTAAAATCCCGGCTGGAATCTGTTTTTGATTTTAGCCAGGGGTCGATTAGAGCTCGGTTGAATATCTGGCAATATGCGGCAAGCGAAATAAAAGAGGAAAGCTCTTTCCGCCTGTTTTTCGGCTACGGGCCGGATTCTCTTTCGGACGTTTTCGCCCGGCATTATCAAACCAGCTGGCCGCTTGATGAAAAAATAAACACCTGGCCGGATCGGGCGCATAATGTATTCTTGGATATTGTTTTGTCTTTCGGCCTTGTCGGCCTGGCCATTTATCTCGTGTTATTTATTTATTTGGCTGTCTTGGCCCGGCGTTTTTTCAAAACTGCTATGCGCGATGAAAATTATTGGCTGGCCGCCGCCTGTGTCCTTGCTTTGGCCGGATATTTTGTCAATAATTTATTTAATTTTTCGGACATTCCCGAGTATTTATATTTTTATCTGATTCTCGGTTTGTTGATTTTTTCGCTTTCCCGCGCCGCTCCGCGAAAGGAGATAAAAATATCTCTGACCGTTTTTTCCCGCGCCGCCATTTTTATTTCTTTTTTTATTTTTATCGCCATTTTTATTTTTTATTTCAACCTCCGGCCGTTGTTGGCGGATCGTTATTTTATGCGGGCGGTTATTTCCATTAATGGCGATTGTCCGGACGCGCTTAATGATATTTCCAAGGCCATTGCCTGGAGTGGGGGAAACAGCTTGTTTTATCAGGGCGAATATCTTGCCGGCGGCTTGCTTTGTTTTGATAAATTGCCCAAGAATGAACAGGATCAATTGAAGGGCAACATGCTGCTTTATTTAGAGTCGATACCCGCGGAAAATTTATTTTCTTTCGCTAAAAGCAAAGCTGATGTGGAAGCGCTGCTGGCGCAAGGCTCTGATAAGGCTTATGTCGCGGCGGCGGAAAAGGACTTCACCGCCTTAGCGGAAAAATATCCGCAAATCAGCCTTGTCTACGAGGATTGGGCCGATTTTGAGCTTAAAATGGGGCGTAATGACGCGGCCATCGATATTGCCAATCAGGGACTCGAAACTTTGCCCTTAGCCGCAATGGCCAGCCGCGGTTATTTTTCGCATCGTCCGGAAATCGAGACCCAGCTCATCAGCTATTATAATCTTTTAGGAACGGCCTATGCGCAAAAAAATGAGGCGGACAGCGCGCTAAGCTATTATGAAAAGATCGTTGCCGTGAATTCCAGCTATCCGCAGGCGTATAAAAAAATCGCCGATATTTATTATCAGCGGAAAGATCTGGACAAAGCCATATGGTATAATAAAAAGGGCTATCAGCTTGCTCCGCAAGATTATTCCTGGCCGCTGGCTATCGGTTTATTGTATAAAGAGAAAGGGGATAGCGCGTCGGCCATCGATTATTTTAATCAAGTCTTGGAACTGAATCCGGGTAATCAGGAAGCGCAAAGCTTGCTTGATGGCTTGAAGAACAAGATTAAATAGATTTTTAAGTCATTCCCGCAAAGGCGGTAATCCAGAAAGATGCGGTATATCTTGGCTCTAAAAGGATACGGTAATTACAAGTTTTTATGAT
The DNA here is from genome assembly GCA_028716485.1 of Patescibacteria group bacterium. Classification (GTDB taxonomy): domain Bacteria; phylum Patescibacteriota; class Patescibacteriia; order Patescibacteriales; family WJLG01; genus JAQTUZ01. The sequence goes on along the minus strand of JAQUPS010000002.1, from coordinate 55,156 downwards.
TTATTATTTTATCTTCGTTTCGTTTTTGTTCGGCGCCATCATCGGCAGTTTTACCAATTGTTTTGTCTGGCGTCTGCATGAAAACGAGACCTTGTGGGACAGGTCTTATTGCCCTAAATGTCGCAAGCTGATCGCCTGGTTCGATAATATTCCCGTCCTAAGCTTTCTTTTTTTGCGCGGACGCGGGCGCTGTTGCGGTAAAAAAATCTCTTGGCAATATCCGCTGGTGGAATTTTCCACTGCCTGCCTTTTTGCCCTGTCTTTTTATCTGCTGGCCAAAAATTTGCTCGGTGAAGCAAGCCTGTCCGACAATCTTTACCTTATCGCCGATAATAAATTTATTTTATCTTTAATCAAGGATTGGCTGATAATTTTCGCTTTAACCACAATTTTTATTTATGATCTGCGCTGGTATCTCATTCCTGATAAAGTCGCTCTGCCTGCCGCTTTGCTGATTTTTTTACTCAATATATTTTTAGGCTATAATTGGCTGACATTATTAATCTGCGCCATAATCGGCGGCGGTTTTTTTCTCCTGCAATTTTTAGTTTCGCAAGGCAAGTGGGTCGGCGGCGGCGATATCCGCCTGGGAATCCTCCTGGGATTCGCCACCGGCCGTTATGATGAATTGATTTTAGCCATCCTGCTGACCTATTTTATCGGCTCGATAATCGGCGTCGGTCTGGTAATTTTCGGCAAAAAAGACTGGTCCTCCAAAGTCCCCCTCGGCGTTTTTTTAGCCCCGGCTCTGCTGATTACTTTATTCTGGGGCCAGCGGATTATCGGCTGGTATACGGGGATGTTTTAAGCGGATTCGACGTTGGTAAGAGGATAAGAATATGGTATGATAAAGATGGAATATAACCCGATTAAAAAGGGTTTTTCGCCCTTTTGCCGCTATGAAAAATAAATTTTTTATTCTATTTTTTCTTTCTCTCTCCGTCGCCTTTTTCACTTCTCAAAAACCTGTTTTAGCATCAACGCCAGTTGATGAAAATTTTGATTTCTATTCGGGACATTCCTCGTTGAATTTTTTGACGAATTATTGGCGTGGCACTATTTATTCGCATACGCAAGGATCGGAATACATCAGCCCTCCTTATGGTGGCGATATTGTTCCGCCCAATGATTCAATGTACGCGATGTATTATATGTTTTCGTCGCCTTGGGGCGGTATTCCTGATTTAGGGCATTTTGAGATTACTTTTAAAATTGGTTCCGGTTCTAATCCTTATCAAGAGATTGGCATAATGTATCAGGAGTCTGTTGGCCACCCTGGTCCTTTGGGATGTTTTTTGGTTTCGGATTGGCCCGCAAAGCACCACTTGAATTTCTTTTTTGATTCAAGCAATCCTGCTGGCGCTCCTTCGCTCGATTTGGGCCATTATAATCAAGATGAATGGTATGTTATGAATTTATACTGGAATCAAACCGATAATACGTGCCGTATTGTTATTAATGGCGACATTGGAGGTTCATTTGATTCAGGATGGCATCTTTCCGGCTTAAATCCGGCAACGCAACCATTCAATAGCGTCTATCTGGAAGCGTCTGCCGTATCATTGTATTTTGACGATCTGAAATTTTTTGATGACAGCGCCCCAAATCCGATTCCAGCTCTTTCAAATCTCGGGCAGTTCAAATCAGGCGGGGCAACAATCATAGATGAGGGGGTTAATATTACGGACAACGCCGTCGTATTTCGGGCGATGCCAACAAGCCCGACGGGCGATCAAGCGCAGTTGCAGGTTGAAGTTCAGCCGTCAGAAAATTCGTTCACCGGCACGCCCACCGCATTCAGCAGTTTCTTCGCTTCCGGCCAGATGGCTTCGGTTAATGTATCAAATCTCTTACCCGGCCGGTATCACTGGCAGGCCAGGGCAATGGATTCGCAAGGCAACGCCTCGGTGTGGAAAACAATAAGCGACCCCGCCATAAATACTGATTTTGTGATTCTGGCTTCAGCCGATCATCAAATCCTAATCCGCCCGGATGAAATGAAAAATTTGAATTTTTTTCTTTCCTGCAGCTGGTATAAGTCAGTCACTTGGCCGCGCGCTACGCAATTAAACCATACTGGAAATGATAATTATTGCTACTGGAAAGCCGATACCGATGATTGCGCGTTTAACGGAGAAGCAGGTAATTGTTTCTCGAACTCGCAATATCAGGGGAGCGGGGGAAGAATATTTCGTCCGTCTTATTTGTTCAATCTGGCCGATTTGATTCCTGCCGGCAATGTTGTCAAAAGCGCTTATTTGCGGGCTGAAACTAATGATGATAATGACAATCCACCTCATATTGATCGCGAATTATTTCCTCAATCCAATGCCGATGATTCTTTCGGCGGTTATCAAGGCTCCGCCTCCTCCCTTTCAGACGTAAGTTATTATTTTTACGGCGGTTCCAATACCCTTACTTTCAATTTTAATTCTTCCGGAGTTTCCTGGCTTAATTCCCAGATCGGAAATAATTTTTCTTTGGTCATGCGCGATCAATATGATTATGATCAGACCGAACCTTATAACAAGCAGGGTTACCTGGGAGTAAAAAACCCCGACCTTTATATCACCTATGGCCCGCCACCGCTCGCGCATAATCCGGTAATCATCGTGCCGGGGATTTTGGGGAGCTCTCTTGATGAAAAGGAATTATTGCTTAATAAAGAAATTTGGCCGGATCCGGCAACTTATATCGCCGACCCCGTTGATGAGCAGTTGAATGAATTAAAAATGGATGGGAGTGGTAATTCCATAAAAAATATTTTTACTACCGACGTCATAAGAAAGGTTGGGGGATTAGGTTTCTATATGGATTTTTATGGCGGACTGATTAATTATCTAAAAGCCAACGGTTATGAAGAAAATAAAGATTTATTTGTTTTTCCATATGATTGGCGTTTGGATTTAGATCAAGTTGCTGGTGATAATACGTCCTGCGAATCAACCACAACCTTAAAATGCTTAATAGAAGAGGTTAAACAAAAAACAAATTCGGATAAAGTTGATATTGTCGCTCACAGTATGGGCGGACTGGTGGTAAAAGATTATGCCGCCAAATTCGGGCAGGATTCTATTGATAAATTTATCGACATTGCCACACCGAATTTGGGCGCGCCAAAAGCGGCAAAGATTTTGGAATATGGGGATAATTTGGGCATAAATTTAAAAGGCTATTATTTTTTAAGTCCAAGTAAAATTCAAGAAATTTCCCTGCAAATGCCCTCGATCTATCAACTGCTGCCTAGCCCAGAATATTTTAATCTCATTGGCGACGGCTATGGACATTATTTATACAATAATTCAAATATCGGCGGCACGAGTTTGCAAGGAGAATTAAATTATAATGATTCGCTCTCGTATCTTATTGCCAGTAATAATGGAATATCATCATATTTCATAAATAAAAATTCGCTTTTACATTCACAGATAGATGATGTGAAAATCAATAATTCCTATACCATTTCCGGGTGCGGCACACCTACTATCGGCAAAATTGATAATTTAGGCAAAAAAGCATTTTTATGGGATGAATACGGCTTAGAATATGTTGACGGCGACGGCACAGTACCCTTGAAGAGCGCTGATTATTTTGGCGATAAAAAATATTATCTTTCTGGAAAAGACCATTCGCAGATTCCCGGCGCGCAGGAAGTGAAAGATTTTGTTTATTTGGTTTTAAATAATCAGGAAGCGGAATATCCGTTTGCGCAATCCCAAAATTTCAAGGCCGATGACAGTATTTGCGGAATTTCCGGAAAAGTCATTGAATATCATTGCCCGGTGGAGATGAATATTTATGACGATCAAGGCAATCATACCGGGCCGACCGCCAATGGCGATATCGAAAACAATGTCCCCGGCGTTCAGTATGATATTGTTGACGGCAATAAATTTGCTTTTTTGCCCGCGAGCGGTAATTATCGGATAACCGGCGAGGCGGTCGGAACAGGCACTCTGGAAGTGGCGATAAAAACAGTAGAAAACAACCAATACACCAATACGGAATATTTTAACAGCATTCCGCTCCAATCCGATCTAACCAGAACACAAATTAATTTAATTCCCGGTCAAGAAAGTCAAGTTGTAAAAGTTGATGAAAATGGCGATGGAGTTTTTGAGGAAAATAAAACCCCCGATGCCGTTTTGGCTGGCAATGAGATGAACGATCTGGTTAAGCCAGCCACAACTATAAATATTGTCGGGATAAAAGGGAACAATGATTATTACGTTTCTGCTGTGAAAATTAATCTCGCGGCCGCCGATGATAATTCCGGCGTTCTGAAAACGGAATACAGTTTGGATGGCGGAAAAATTTGGACTAATTATACGGGAGAATTTACGGTTTCCCAAGATGGAACTGCGACTATTTTATATTCCTCGACTGATCGAGCTGGAAATCGCGAAGAAAATAAGGAAATAACTTTCGCGATAGATAAAACCAAACCAACCATCAGCGTTTTATTGCCGCAGGAAGGGCAAGAAATATTGCGCAACGACACGCTGGATGTCGAGTATTTTGCCGTTGATAATTTTTCCGGCGTTGACACAGCTACCGCCAAAATTTATTTGGATGGCAATCTTGTCAATACAAATTTAATTGATCTATTCCTACAAGGCCTTGGCTCGCATCAGGTTAAAATCACCATTCAAGATTTGGCCGGCGATCAAGCCGAGCAAACAGTTAATTTTTCCATAATTACCGATATTGACGGTACAATTGCCGATGTTAACCGCGCCTACGACGAGAAAATGATCACAAAGGTTGAAGCAAAGAATAGCTTAATCAACAATCTGACTGATATTAAAAATTTCCAGGAAAAATACGGCCAGAGAATCGATAAAGAAAAAATAATGCGGGACAAGGCCATGGCGCAATGTTTGAAGCATAAAAATCAAGCTTGGTGCGATGCCAAAATCGGAAAAATATTCGATAGATTCGAATATCAGCTAAATAAAGTTAATCAAGCTCTAATCAAATTAAAATATAATCTGATTTTAACCAAGCTGGATGTATTCTTGCGGGTAAAATGGATTAATCAGGCAGGGTATAATATAATTAGGGAGGATATAAAATATTTATTAAATAAAATATAAAAAGTATGACAGAGAAAAAAAAATTGGTATTTAAGATATTCAGCTTTTGGGCAATATTATTTTTATTGCCTGTTTCGCTTTTGGTGTTTACTACTTTTATAGACATAGCTTTTTACTTCTTTTACTTTATTTTTATTTTTCCGATTATTTTTATCTTTTTTTACAAAAAAAATAAAGCTTCAAAAACGGTAAATATATTTTTGTTTATATTTTTTTATCTGAGCCTATTTATGTATGTTATTTCAATGTTTTTTAGCGAGAAAACAAATTTTATACCATTTGGTTGATAAAAAATACAATAGCTAAGCACGGTAAAAATTATTCAGCCGGCGATCAAGCCGAGCAAATAGTAAATTTTTCTTTTATCACCGACGTTAACGGAACAATCGCTGATGTCAGTCGCGCCTACGACGAGAAAATGATCACAAAGGTTGAAGCAAAGAATAGCTTAATCAACGATCTGACTGATATTAAAAATTTCCAGGAAAAATACGGCCAGAGAATCGATAAAGAAAAAATAATGCGGGACAAGGCAATGGCGCAATGTTTGAAGCATAAAAATCGGGCCTGGTGCGATGCCAAAATCGGAAAAACATTTGACAGGTTCGAATATAGACTGAACAAAATTAATCAAGTCGTAATCAAATTAAAATATAACTTGGTTTTAACCAAGCTGGATGTATTCTTGCGGGTAAAATGGATTAATCAGGCAGGGTATAATATAATTAGGGAGGATATAAAATATTTATTAAGTAAAATATAAATTTATGAAAAAGTACAAAGAAGTTATAATTTTCTTGTTATTTTTAATTCCTTTTCTTTTGTTATTTGTCTTTCATTTGTTTGATATTTTTATCTACATTGTTTATTTTATTTTCATATTTCCATTTTTGCTGATTAAGTTAGGCGATAAAAAACGCCATTTATTTTATTTTATTTTATTAGTTTTCGCTATAATAAATTTATATAATGGTAACACCAATTTAATTCCTTTGGGTTAAAAAAGCCGGGTTATTTGTTTTAATTCAGCTATTTTGGTTTCTGGCTTGAACTGCTCGCGAAAGGGAGAGAAGTAATTAAAAAGTTGGTCAAAGAGGCTGAAAATAACCAAAAAATAAATCCCACAGCCAAGAAAAAAATTATTGACGCTTTAAATAAATTACTGGATAAAAATAGCGAGGCAAAGCAAAAAGCAATAGTGCTAAATTTAGATTTTATTTTGAAAACTCTGGATAAAATAAAAGAAAAGAATGGGATAAACCAGGCCGGTTATGATATGATAAAAGCAGATATTAATTATTTATTAAGTAATTTATAATTTTATGCTTAAAAAAGGAAATGTTTTAATTTTATTTTTATTTGTTGTTTTAACTTTTTTTTTAACCCCATCTTTCGCGACTCTGTATGAAATGATTACAGGAACTAATATAAGATCTGGTAGCTGGGCGGATGTTGGTTTTGGGCATCCTGAATATTTTGAAGGATTCTTTTTAAGCTCGGCATTTATTTTAACTTTGGGGATAATTCTTTTTGCCGGTAAATTCAGATATTGGATTTTTGCCATAGTTATAGGATTGGAATCATTATTACTTTTAGTAATACAATCTTTCGGACCCCTAATAGTGGATGCCTGTGCCTCTCTCATCGCAATTATTTTAGGGGAGGCAATTTTGTTTGCAAAAAGAAGAATTACATCATAATCAAAAAATTAATTTGACTTGTGGAACGCGCATTATTAGCGTATAATTTATAATATCAGCATTATATTAACAAATTTATCAATTTTCACTAAATGTTTTTATGAAAGATGATTCAATTGTCGGTTTGGATATCGGCTCGACGGAGGTTAGATTGGTGGTGGGGCAGAGAATAGAGCAAAATGACGGCCGATTGCAGATAATCGGGGCGATTTCGTCGCCATCCGAAGGTATTACCAAGGGAATGGTCAAAAGCATCGATGACACCACGTCTTCGATTTCTTCGCTTTTGGAAAAGGCCGAGCGTTTGATCGGTCTGCCGATTGGCAATGTTTACGTGAGCGTTAATGACCCGTATATCAAGTGCGAGAAAAGCAAGGGGGTGGTGGCGGTGAGCAAGAATAACGGCGAAATCAGCCAGGAAGACGTGGAAAGGGCGATTGAAGCGGCGCGGACCTTGAGCATGCCGCCGAATTACGAAATTTTGCACGTCATTCCGATAAAGTTCACTGTGGATAACCAGGAAGACGTCAAAGACCCGATCGGGATGAGCGGGATTCGTTTGGAAGTCGAGGCTTTGATTGTGCAGGGAATGACCAGCCAGATAAAGAATCTGACCAAGGCGATTTATCGCACGGGTTTGAATATCGATGATCTGGTTTTATCTTCGCTCGCTTTGGGCGAAGCGGTTTTGAGCGCCAAGCAGAAAGATTTGGGCGTGGCGGTGGCCGGTATTGGCGCTTCGACCACGACTTTGGCGGTTTATGAAGAAGGGAAGTTGATTCATGCCGCAGTTATCCCCATCGGTTCGGAACATATCACTTCGGATATCGCCATCGGTTTGCGCTGCCCGATCAATTTGGCCGAGCGGGTGAAGATCGAGCATGGCAATGCCGTGCCCAAGAATTTTTCCGGCAAGGAAGAGGTTGATATCACTGAACTGGCCCGCGAAGAAGAGGTGGAAGATGATATTAAAATCATCTCCAAAAAATATGTCGCGGAAATAATCGAAGCTCGGGCCGAGGAAATTTTTGAGCGCATCGACGAGCAGCTGAAAAAGATTGACCGTTCCGGATTGCTGCCGGCCGGCATTGTTTTGGCGGGCGGCGGCGCTAAATTGGCGGGATTAATCGAGGTTGCCAAAGATAAATTACGTTTGCCGGCCAGTGTGGGCATTTGCCGCAACGCGGAAATTATTTTTGATAAAGTGAATGATTCCAAATACTTAACCGCTCTGGGATTGGTCATCTGGGGAAATTCTTTCATGGCTAAAAGATCCGGCAAAGGCGCCTTGAGAGGTTTGGGAAATTTTTTGGATGATGCCAATAAAAAAATCAGGGATATTTTTTCCCGCTTCGCCCCCTGATAATAATTATCGATTGTACAAGTTTTTTATTCAGCAGCTTTCCGGCTAAATTTATACATCTTAAAATAGGCTAAAATAAGCATAAAAATTTGTAAGCTATTAAGCCTTAAACAGGCTTGATATTTTTTTTACAATAGGATAAACTTATAGTATAATATTTTTAGTGTGCAATTAATTTATACGCCATGCTTGGCGTCATAAATCATCTTCAATTTTATGGCCGAAATAAAACCATTGGCCGAAACATTCGCCAAGATAAAAGTTGTCGGGGTCGGCGGCGGCGGCGGAAGCGCCATCCAAAGAATGATCGACAAAGGAATCAGGGGCGTGGAATTTGTCGCCATTAATACCGATGTGCAGGCTTTGCATTACAATAAAGCCGGCGACAAATTGCATATCGGCAAATCGGTTACCAGGGGTTTGGGCGCGGGCATGAATCCGGAATTGGGGCGCCAGGCGGCGGAAGAATCGCAGAACGAAATCAGGGATATTTTGAAAGGTTCGGATATGGTTTTCATCACTTGCGGCATGGGCGGCGGCACCGGCACGGGAGCTTCGCCGGTGGTGGCGGAAATCGCCCGTGATTTGGGCGCGCTTACCGTTGCGGTCGTCACCCGGCCTTTTTCTTTTGAAGGTGGACAAAGAAAGGCGATTGCTGAACGCGGTTTTGCCGAACTGGCCGACAAGGTTGATACGATCATCACTATCAACAATGATAAATTATTGCAGATTATCGATAAAAAAACTTCCCTGATGGAAGCTTTCTCGGTGGCGGACGATGTCTTGCGCCAGGGCGTGCAGGGTATTGCCGAAATTATCACCATTCCCGGCTTGATCAATGTGGATTTCGCCGATGTCCGGGCGGTGATGCAGAATGCCGGCTCGGCTTTGATGGGTATCGGCCAGGCTTCGGGAGAAAATCGCGCCATTGAAGCGGCCAAGGCGGCGATCAATTCTTCGCTTTTAGATATGTCGATTGATGGGGCCCGCGGCATTGTCTTTACCATCACCGGCGGTCCCAGTTTGGGTATGACCGAAGTTTCCGAAGCCGCCAAAGTTATTACCGCTTCCGCCGATGCCGAAGCCAAGATTATTTTCGGCGCGGTGATAGACGATAAATTGAAAGATGAAATAAAAGTTACGGTGGTGGCCACCGGTTTTGACGGCCAGGCGCACGATCTTGCCGGCAAACAGCTGCGTCCCGCCTACACCCCGAACAGTTTTATCGCGGAGAAAGAAGAAAAAAGCCGCGGTTGGTTCGGGAACAAGACGGATTCAACGGCCGACGCGCCGCGGAAAAGCAAAATTTCCCCGGTGAAAATGGCGCAGGAAGAACTGCCGGACGAAGAATCGGAAGAAGGGGAATTGGGCATCCCGGCATTTATTCGGAAGAAGATGAAGTAACGTTATCCGCCTGGGGCGGATCCGCGCTACGAATGCGGGACATGCGAATTTTAGTGGCGGAGCCCCGTTACGAAAAGGGGCGCATCTGAAAATTAAAGTCGAAAGTAAAAAGTAAAAATTCATATAAATTATTAAAGAGCTGAGGCGATAATGCGCTTCAGCTCTTTTGATACTTGGAGGTCTAATTGGATTATTTTTTCCTTATAGCGCGCATTGGAAAATTTCCGTAATCACGTAGCGTGGAAACCGTGCAAAATTGCGTTGTCCGAAGCCTCTCACCAATTTTGTTATCAAACAAAATTGGTGAGAGGCAAGTATAGCAATTTTGCTAGGTTTCTTAGCGGAGTGATAGGAAATTTGTCCGGCGCGCGATTTTTTGCGCCACTTTTTTCTAAAAAAAGTGGCAAAGATATTTGAAAATTTTTTAATAAGATTTCTAAGATTGCTGATCTTTTAGACCTTGAGCCATAAGCCTTGCGCCTAAAATTTTTTTCAACAAAAAAAGGCTTCCCCAAGCAGAGAAGCCTTTATAAATAATTTTTAGAACGATAACGACAAAAACGATTTGAGTGTTGAGCTGCTTGGCCGGGGCTTGCCGTTCAGCTTCGCTTTGCCAAGGAATATTTTATGAGCGTTTTCCACGGAATAATCATAGAGCGCGACAGCGGCGATGGCATCGGCCATCCGGATGGCTTCGTCGGTCGGGCGCTGGAAAATATTGCGGCCGATGGCGACGCCCGAGGTGCCGGCAAGATGGATTTGATTATGGATCTGCTGGAGGAATTTCTTTTCCGGCATTTTCGCGCCGCCGATGGGAATGACTTTCGTCCGTCCCGCCGCCGCCACCACTTCGCGGAATTTTTTGGCGGTTTCGGCAGTCGGTTTATCATAAGGATAATTGATTTTCACGAAGTCCGCGCCTAAACATACCGCGACTCCGGCGCCGCCGGCCAATAAATGGGCATCTGTTTCATTCTTAACGGCCTTGCCGCGGGGGTACATCCAAACGACTGCCAGCATGCCCTCCTGATGAGCCTTATAGATGATACGAGCTGCCTGGCCGAAAGACTCGGATTCGAATTCGCTGCCGATATAAACCGTGTAGCCGATGCCGACGATATTCAAGCCGGAGGTTTTTTTGAAGTTAACGATATCTTCCACCGCCAGCCAGCGGTTGCTGAACGGATCGCGCGCTGTTTTCTTGATCAGGTTGGTTTTGGAATTAGCCTTGATGATCAGAGGAACTCCCGGGCAGAGGTCGGCGTATTTGGCGATTAAGCCGAGTTGGGAGCCTAAAACGCCGATCTGCGCTTTTTTGGCAATCTCGAAATAATGCGCCGGATCCGCGACTTCGGGACTGATACCCGGTCCGACGAAGTCGTCATTCAAGTGTTCGACTTTTTGGTCGCAGGCGAACATGAACAGTTTTCCCGTGCCGCGGGTGGCGATTTTCCAATTCTTTAAATATTCGGCGCGCTTGGAGCGGGGCACGGTATAGGGAATGTGGACTTTTTGCATAACGATTTTTAAATAAGATTATTATGTGATAAAATATAAAGGAAGTTAATGTTAGTATTATAGCACAAACAGATAAATTGTTGAATTGTTAAATTGTTACATTGCTGAAAGTTGATATCTTTGTCGCCTAACAATTTAGCCATATAACAATTTAATAATGTAGCGATTGCTAAGATTGATTAATATATTTGTATGGATAATGTTAAAAAAAAGAAGCCGATCGTTTTGGTTATCCTTGATGGCTGGGGCGAGTGGGACATTGAAAAGGGCAATCCATTCGTGAAGGCAAAATTGCCGGTAATTGAGGAGCTCAACGCTCATTACCCGAAAATCTATCTGCAGGCTTCCGGCATGGCGGTCGGTTTGCCTTGGGGCGTGCGGGGCAATTCCGAAGTTGGACACCAGACTATCGGTTCGGGTCAGATTGTTTTTCAATTTTTGCCGACAATCTCTTCCGCCGTTTCCGATGGTTCTTTTTTCAAGAACGAGGCGCTGCTCGCCGCTTTTGAATGGGCGAAAAAAAACAATTCCAATCTGCATGTTCTTGGCTTGCTTTCCGATGGCGCCGTGCATTCCCACATTGAACATTTGTTCGCGCTTTTGGAAATGGCTAAAAATAATAAGGTTAAGGAGGTTTTTATCCATGCCATTACCGACGGCCGCGACACGCACCCGCAAAGCGCCAAGAAATTTTTGACGATGCTGGAAAATAAAATCAAAGAAATCGGCCTTGGCAAAATCGCCACTATCAGCGGCCGGTATTTCACCATGGATCGCAATAATAATTGGGATAGAATCGAGAAATCATTCTTAGCCCTGACCGCCGGCATCGGCATCACGGAAAAAAACGCCCATGAAGCGATCGACAGCCAATATGAGCGGGGAATTTTCGATGAGTATCTGGAGCCGGTGATTTTAACCGCGGATAACGGCGAGCCGGTCGCTTTGATTAAGGAAAATGACGCGGTGATTTGTTTTAATTTTCGCCGGGATCGTTCGCGGCAGATCACTAAGGCTTTCGTCAAGGCGGATTTTAAAGAATTTAAGCGGGCGAAGCGGCCGCAGAATATAAAATTTGTCTGCTTCGCGCCTTATGAGGAAGGCTTGCCGGTGGAAGTGGCTTTTGTCGAGCAGCAAATTACCGTGCGTTTGGGGGAAATATTGGCAAAAAATTGGAAAAGGCAATTGCGTATTTCCGAGACGGAAAAATACGCCCATGTCACTTATTTTTTCAACGGCGGAATGGAAGAGCCGTTTTTCTATGAAGACCGGATTTTAATTCCGTCGAAGCAGGTGAGAACTTATGCCGACGCGCCGGAAATGAGCGCTACGGAAATTACGGAAAAATTGATCGCGGCGATGGGGAAAAACAATTATGACTTTATTTTAGTTAATTACGCTAACTCGGATATGGTCGGCCACACCGGAAATTACGCCGCCTCCGTCAGGGCGCTGGAACACGTGGACGGCTGTTTGGAAAAATTAATCTCGGCGGTGGTCGCCAAAGGCGGGGAATTGATCATCACGGCCGACCACGGCAATGTCGAGGAGCTGTTGAATATCTATACCGGCGAACCGGATACCCAGCATTCGAAAAATGTCGTGCCCTGCTGGTATGTGAGCGCCGGCAGCCGGATCGAGAAAACGGATAGCGCTAAAAAAATCGAAGCCGGAGGATTGCTGGTCGATTTGGCGCCGACGATTTTGGATTTATTGGGCCTGGAAAAAAATAGCGAGATGACCGGCTCGAGCTTATTGCGGCAGTTTGAAAAGATGATGCCGGAAAAAGATGATGAAATTTGAAATTAAAAATTGGAGATTTGATATTGGGGCGCCAAGTTTTAAATTTCTAATTTCAAATTTCCTGCTGTAAAATAAAAAACGCCTTCTTTATCGAAGACGTTTTTTAAAAGTAAATAGCTATTCTTCCACAAAAATCGCTTCCACCGGGCATTGGTCGGCGGCGCTCATCGCGCATTCGTGGTTGGCGCCGATAACGGTGGACTTGCCCGTCTCATCCAATTTGAAAGTATCGGGGCAAACTTCGGTGCAACGGCCGCAGCCGATGCATTTATCCCGGTCAACTTTGATAATCATATTGGTTGATTATGAGTTAGTAAGGCTTAAAATTGGCTATGTTGAATTATAGCACGTATCACGAGAAAGGGAAAGGGAAATTTGATATTGGAAATTGTAAATTACGGCATAATGCAGCCGCTTGACATAATTTACGGGCGTGTTATGATTGAAATCAATTAAATGATCCGATATCCGATCAGCCATAGACAGTAGGCGAGGGCGAAAGCTCCAATAAGACCTGCCGAGGCAAAAATTTAGCTTAATATTAAGCTTTTTGCAGTCTGTGGTTTTGGCCAGAGATTTTTTTATTTAATGCTAAAGTATCAATATTAAAAGAATATTTTTAATTTTTAACTTTTAATTTTTAATTGATAAAAATATGCCAAAAACAAGAGCGCAGAAGCAGGTGATTTTGGAAGGTTTGGGCGAGAAGGTGAAGAGCGCCAAATCCGTCGTTTTCGCGAAGTTCGCCAAATTGGGCGCCAAGGAAAACGAAGATTTGCGCAAACGCCTCAAAGCCGAAGGCGGCGAATATTATGTCGCCAAAAAAACCTTGCTCAATCTCGCTTTCAAGGACAATAATCAAGAAGTTGATTTCAAGAATATGGATGGCCAAGTCGCCGCCGTATTCGGTTATCAGGACGAGGCGGCTCCGGCCAAAATCGTCGATACTTTCCGCAAGGAAATGGAAGAACCGAAAATTTTCTTCCTGGGCGGAATTCTGGAGAACAAATTTATTTCCAAAGAAATGGTGGAAAGCTTGGCCAAGCTTCCTTCCAAGAAGGAATTATACGCCAAATTGGTCGGTTCATTAAATGCTCCGATTTCCGGCTTCGTCAATGTCTTAGCCGGCAATCTGCGCGGATTAGTCACTTGCCTCAAAGCGATTGGCGAGAAAAAAGTTTAAAATTTTAGAATTAATTATTTATTAATAAAAAATCGGGCCATGCCGCATACTATATACTGCATGCTGCCTAATATTAAAACTATGGAAGACAAGAAAATCGAAGTTCCGGCCAAGTTTGAAAAATTGGTTGCGGAAATCGAAAAGATGAGCGTTTTGGATTTGGCCGAATTGGTCAAAATTTTAGAAGAAAAGTTCGGCGTTTCCGCTTCCGCCCCGATGATGGCGGCTGCCGGAGGCGCGGCCGCGGCTGCGCCAGAAGAAGAAAAAGATTCTTTCAACGTTGAATTGACCGAAGCCGGCGCGAACAAGATTGCCGTCATCAAGGCCGTCCGCACCGTCACCACTCTTGGGTTGAAGGAAGCCAAGGATCTGGTGGACGGCGCTCCGAAAATCGTGAAGGAAGGCGCGAAGAAAGACGAAGCCGAATCCATCAAGAAGACTCTGGAAGCGGCCGGCGCCAAGGTTACTTTGAAGTAAACTCCTCTAATATAAAAAACGTCCTCAAGTTGAGGATGTTTTTTTATTGTCCGGAATCAATTAAGAATTAAGAAAGAAGAATTAATAATTAATTTTTTACAGTTGATTGATTTTTTTAATTCTTATTTCTTAATTCTTACTTGATAATTGGGATTGCCATCTGATAGACCGAACTGCCGGCCAGAAGATAAATTTGTTTGGCCTGATCATTGACCGCGAAATCTTTGAGATTATTCAAGTCGGTGAAGATATATTGAGCGAGATAAACGCCCTTGTTGCTCCAAAGAATCAGCCGCTGGGCGGCCGGTTCCAGAACATAGAAATAATCGGCCGTAACGATCAGCTTGGACGCGCCAATAATAGCCGGATCGACTGTCTCCAAAGCCAAATCCTGTTTTTTGCCTTTGAGATATTCTTCCACTTGGCCGTTGCCGTATAAAACATAGACATTGCCGTCGATAAATATGCCGGTCGAAGAAGCTAAGTTGGCCGGCTGATTAAGCCATTTGGTCTGCGCGACAAAAGAATCGGCGCTCTTGGTATAGCGGAAAATCTGTCCCAGGCTTTTGTCCAAGATGTAGAGCTTGTCGCTGTAAGACTGGACGCCGCTGATATTTGCCGAAGTCGAAGGCAGGATTATTTTCAGCAAGCTCGGCTGGTCGGTTTTGTCAAGCTGGAAGATGCCGGCGCTCGCCAAATAAAAAACATTGCCATCTTGGCCGGGAGAAGGGAAACTGATCGGCCCGGAGGTAGCGATGCCCAAATTATAATCCGCGGTCACTATGTTTTGCTTGATGTCAATTTTAAAAATGGCGTTATTTCCGGAATCGGCCGCGTAAACGATATTATTGTTCAAGATCAAATTTTGCGGATTGGCTGAGGCGGTCAGATTGGCGAAGTCGGCGATTTTAGGCAGGCCGGAAACTTTATTGATATTGCGGATTTTTTCCAGTTGCTGTTTTTGCTTGTCGAATAGCGCTTGCACGGATTGCCGCTTGCTGATTTCGGCAGCCGGTATCTGCGCCAATAAATCATTGTCCAGATTGTAAAGCTGCTTGGCCTCGGTTTTGTTGCCGTAAATGAAATCGCCCTCAATCTTGTCCTGATTTTTGGCAATCGAAGAAATTAGCGCGTTGAAATCTTTCAGTTTGGCGGCGTCTTTATTCCGCTGATTGGTGATGGCCAGATTGATGAAAAAGCCGGCGATGCAGATTAGCGCCACCGCCAAAATTATTTTTATCTTTTTCCCGCTGATGACCAGCGGAGCTTTATTTTCCGTCCGCGGCGATGATTCGGCCGCGTCGAAGCGCGGCTCATTGTCCCGGTCGCGGCTGAAAATACGGGCGATAAAAGAAAGGACGGCGGCCATCAACTTGCCTAATTTTTTCAGGAAGTCTTTGGCTTTTTCCGGAGAAACGATTCCGCTTCTTTTTTTGAAAAATATTTTTTCCTTCAAAAGGAACATCCCGCGGGATGATTTGACCGCGCCCGCGGCGGCTGCCGGCTGAACGGTTTTAATTTTATCGCTGATTGTTTTGGTCCATTTTTTCAGATTGACAATGCCGGCCGGGGTCATGATTTCCTCGGTTTTTTCTTCGGTGCGCGTTATTTCCGGCTTATAATCTTCGATTTTTATTTCATCTTCCAGCCGGATTTTCAGCTCTTCACCGGAAAAAGTCGTGGCCACGGTGTTTTTAATGATGATGCCTAAAAAGGAAACATAAGAATTTATCTGTTCCAATAGGCTGCGGATCTGTTCGGCCGCGCCGGTGGGCGATAATTTCGTGACGATCCTGATTAATTGCTTGTTGGACAGATATTCGGAAAGCGCTTCGTTGATCACCAAGAAGTAGCCGCCGATGGGAATTTTGCCGCTGATGACATTGGAAAAAAGCTTGGTGATATTCAGGGCTTCGGTTTCCGGGGTTTCGCCAACGTCGGAAATCTTGTATTCGATTTTTTCCATTTCCGGCTCTTGGCGCCCTTTTTGTTTGAGAGTTGTTTTTTCTCTGTAGATCAAGAGGCTTTTATTTTTGCCAGTGCCGGAAAAATAAATTTCATTTTTGCAAAGCACACAGATGCTGACGTTGAAAGCGTAAGGGCTGATTTTTATTTTTTCCTGAGTTATGAATTCCATCAAGTCTTTGTTGGTTTTAGACAAAGCGCTTTCAAAGATGCTTTCTACCGAAATCGATTCGATCCGTTCTTTGAGGATTACTTTTTCGTTCTGGTAATAATTGAAGTTGATATTTTTGATCAAAAATTCCAAAACCTTGGGCGCGTCAGAGCCCTGTGATTGGATTTCCGCCAAAACAAAAAGCTTGCCGACCAAAGCCTCTTTCTGGTTGTCGGGCTGGGCGATGAAGATATCGCTGGCAATTCCGGATTTCTGTTCGTTATTCAGTAAAATCGAAGCTATTTTGTAATACATTTCAACTAAAAATTAACCGCTTGATAATTGACGGCGGCATTCTTTATATATTATACTATATGCATGCCGTTTAGTGAAGGGGCGAAAAACGGCAGCTAACCGTCTTCACTATATTAATAAAAACGATTTCAGGATATTTGAGATTTGAGATTTGTTTTTTAAGGATAATAACATGGTTGCTTCCAAATCTCTAATTTCAAATTTCTAATCTCAAGATAATTATGCTTTCCAAATTATTCGGCTCTCATTCGCGAGTCAAGATATTAAAAGCTTTTTTATTCCATCCCGAGGAAAGATATTATATCCGGCAGCTTAGCCGTGATTTGAGTTTGCAGGTTAATTCAGTGCGCCGCGAGCTGGAAAATCTGGAAGAATTCGGCCTGTTGCTTTCCGGGGCGGAAAGCGGCGCGGAAAACCGGGAAGGGCTGATTGAAGAAAAAAATTCCGACCGGCCCGCCTTCGCTAAGGCTTCGGCGGACAAGCAGGAGAAAAAATATTTTCGCGTCAATCGGGATTTTCCCTTATTTGAAGATGTGAAAGGTCTGATCATCAAGTCCCAGCTTTTGCATAAAGATGATTTGTCCAAGGATTTACTGAAAGCCGGCAGCATCAAATTGCTGGTCTTAACCGGCGCTTTCGTCAATGATTTCAAGGCGCCGACCGATATGCTGATTGTCGGCAAGATCAATAAAGAGCGGCTGTTGAAAATCATCCGCAATTTGGAAAAGGATTTGGGCCGTGAAGTCAATTTCACTTTATTGGCCGCCTCCGAATTCAAATACCGCCGGGATATCGCCGATATTTTTCTCTACAATCTTCTGGAAAAGGAAAAAATCATCGTTATCGACGAAATCGGCATTAGCTAAGGGTTAAATAAGAGATAATAAAGAAGAAAGAAAAAAATTCGTTATTGACTGGTCGGAAATGGTTTGATATAATAATGTCTCGGTAATAAAATTTAATCCGGCCGTAAAAGGCAATGGATTTTATTTTATTTACAAGGAATAATATGGCAGAGGATAAGAAATCTGAAAAAGGGATGAGGGATTTCGCTCTGGGAATGGCCGTTTACAGCAGCGCTTCGGTGCTTGGTCCGCTGATCTTTTTCGGTGTTATCGGTTATTTTTTGGACAAGGCTTATCATGGCCGTAATTTGATTCTTTTGGGCGGTATTTTTGTCGCTTTCATCATCACCAATATTTTGATCTTCCGCAAGGCCTTCGCGGTCATGGCTGAATTGAAAAATTTTCACGGCAACGGCAAGAATGGTTATAATGAAGAAGATAAAATGCTAAATGATTAATGCTAAATGCTAAATTAGTTTTATTTCAAAGTTCTAAGCTTATATAATCGACAATTTAGCATTCATCATTTAGCATTGAATATTTATGAAGCTCGATATTTCCCTATCTCCGGAAGCGGTTTTCCATCTTGGTTCTTTGCCGATAACCAATTCTTTTTTGCTGATGATTTTTGTAACTTTGTTTTTGATCGTCGGCGCGATTTGGCTTAGCCGGAACGTGAAATTGGCGCCGAAAGGTTTTCAGAATGCGGTCGAGCTGATTTTTGAAGGCGCTTTGGATTTTGTCGACACGATAATGAACGATAAAGATAAAACCAGAAAAGTTTTTCCATTCGTGTTTTCGCTGTTTATTTATATTTTGGTTGCCAATCTGGTCAATTTTATTCCCGGCCAGGCGGCTCTGACGATCAATGAGGGCGGAAAATTCGTGCCGGTTTTGCGCGGCGTGATGGCTGATTACGGCATGGTTCTCGTGCTGACGATCATTTCTTTTGTCACTGTCCAGGTGGTCGGCATAATGTCCTTTGGGCCGTTCGGCCATTTGGGGAAGTTTATCAATTTTTCCAATCCGATGAATTTTTTCGTCGGCATCCTGGAATTGGTCGGCGAGTTCGCCAAAATCCTTTCCCTGTCATTCCGGTTGTTCGGCAATATTTTCGCCGGCGAAGTTCTGCTGTCAGTCTTTTTATTCCTGTTTCCGTTCATTTTGCCTTTGCCGTTTATGGTTCTGGAATTAGGCACGGCATTGATTCAAGCGTTCGTCTTTTCCGTTTTGACTTTGGTATTCATCAAGATGGCCGGGGAAAAAGCGGAAGGACATTGAACTAAAATTATAAATCTAAATTTTAAATTTTAAAACAAATTTAAAATATCAAAATTAAATTTCTGATTTGAGATTTATTTTAAAATTTAAAATTTAGATTTGAGGTTTTAAATAATTAACTAACAAGAATACTATGGACACAGCCGCAGTCAAGTTATTAGCCGCCGCTTTCGCTATCGGCGTGGGCGTGATCGGACCCGCCATCGGTCAGGGATTGATCGGCGCCAAAGCTTTGGAAGCGATCGGTCGCAATCCGGAAGCCAACGGCAAAATCACCCCGTTGATGTTTATCGGTTTGGCGATCGTCGAATCTTTGGCCATTTACGCTTTGGTCATCGCCTTTATCATCCTGTTCAGCTTCTAAGGGGGCGTCAGTTAAGTTGATTTTGGACAAAATATAATCCGAATACTACGAATTGCGCCCGAATACTACGAACTCCGCGAACCGAAAAACTGTTCGTAAATAAATGTTCGTAGTATTCGGATATTTCGTAGGTTCGGATTATATAAGGTATAATTAATTTGCAATTGCCAATTTTATGAAAATTTTTGAAGCTTTCGGCCTTGATTGGAGGATTCTTATCGCTCAGTTGATAAATTTCGCGATACTGTTTTTTATTTTGTGGAAGTTCGCTTATAAGCCGATGTTCAAAATTTTGGATGAGCGGAAGAAAAAAATCGAAACCGGGCTGAATTATGCCGCTCGCGCCGAGGAAAAATTGAAAGAAATCGGCGAAGAGGAGAAGAAAACGATGGTGGCGGCCAAAAAAGAAGCGGCGAAATTTATGGAAGAAGCCAAGAAAGAAGCCGAGGAAAGCCGGAAAAAACAGATTGAAAAAACCAAGGAAGAAATCGGCCAGCTGATCAATCAGGAAAAAGAAAATATGCGGCTGGAAAAGGCGGAAGTGCTCGCCAGTATTAATCGCGAAGTCGCTGAGCTGGTCGCTCTCACCGTGGAGAAAGTCATTGAGGAAAAAATGTCCGGACAAAAAGACGAGGAGTTAATCAAAAAAGCTATTAGCAAGTTAAAATAATTTTTTTACGTCATTCCCACTCCCGACCTGCGCGAGGGCGGACTATGTCGGGAATGACCAATTGTAATGAAAATTACCGCCAAACAATACGCCGCCGCTCTGCTCACTAGCCTGGAAGGCAAGAGCGAAAAACAGACTGGGGAAATTATCAAGAATTTTTCCGATGTTTTGCGCGCCAATAATAATTTATCCTTGCTGGGTGGCATTATCAGATTTTTTAATGAAGCTTGGGATAAAAAGAATAATACTGTTGAAGCGGAAATAGTTACCGCGAGAGAGATTAGTAAAAATACCATTACCGAATTGGAAAAATTCATCAAAGCCCGCGCTGGCAGCGATACGGTTGAGCTTTCAGAAAAAATCGACCCAAGTTTGTTAGGCGGCGTGGTTTTGAGATATGGCAATAAATCGATAGATTTGAGTCTTAAATCAAAAATAAATAAATTAACCGAATATTTGACAGAATAGTTGGGGTAAAATTGCCAGATTGTTACATTGCTAAATTGTTATTCGATGAAAATGATAAGTTCAACAATTTAACAATGTGACAATTTAACAATTTAATCAAATATATTTTATGTCAACAACGAAGGATTTTATTATCGAACAGCTTAAAGAAAGAATAGCCGGCTTCAAGTCCGAGGCCAGCGAAAAGACTTTCGGGCGTGTAATTAGCGTCGGTGACGGCATTGCCCGCGTGTCCGGTTTGGGCGACGCGATGATGTCGGAAATGTTGGAATTCAAGTCTGCGGCCGGCTCGCGTTTTGGCGTGGTTTTGAACCTGGAAGAAGATTCGGTCGGCGCGATTATTCTTGATGATACCGAAGGCATTAAAGAAGGGGATGAAGTGGTGGCCTTGAAAAGAATTTTGGAAGTTCCGGTTTCCGAAGCGATTATCGGCCGCGTTTTAAATCCGTTAGGCAAGGCTTTGGACGGCAAGGAAGAAATCAAAACCGATAAATTTTATCCGGTGGAAAAAGTCGCGCCCGGCGTCATCACCCGTGAAATGGTGAAAAAACCTTTGCAGACCGGCATCAAAGCCATTGACGCGATGATCCCGATTGGTCGTGGTCAGCGCGAATTGATCATTGGCGATAGACAAATCGGCAAAACCGCCATTGCCATCGACACTATCATCAACCAAAAAGGCCAGAACGTTAAATGTATTTATGTCGCGGTCGGCCAAAAGGAATCGAAGATCGCCGGCATTGTCGCCAAATTAAAAGAAGCGGGCGCGATGGAATATACCACGGTTATTTTGGCGGGCGCGTCTGACCCGGCCTCTCTCTTATATATCGCTCCGTTTGCCGGTTCGGCGATGGCGGAATATTTCTTGGACAAAGGCGAAGATGTTTTGATCGTTTATGATGATTTGACCAAACACGCCGCGGCTTACCGCGAGTTATCATTATTATTGAGAAGGCCGCCGGGACGCGAGGCTTATCCGGGCGATGTGTTTTATCTTCATTCCCGTTTATTGGAACGCGCTTGCAAATTGAATAAAGATTTCGGCGGCGGCTCGATCACCGCTTTGCCCGTGATTGAAACTCAATCCGGCGATGTATCCGCTTACATTCCGACCAATGTCATTTCCATTACCGACGGCCAAATTTATCTGGTTCCGGATTTATTTTATCAAGGCAATCGTCCGGCCGTGGATGCCGGTATTTCCGTTTCTCGCGTCGGTTCGGCCGCGCAGATCAAGGCCATGAAAAAAGTGGCCGGCAAGATGCGTTTGGAAGTGGCGCAATATCGCGAGCTGGCAGCTTTCGCCCAGTTCGGTTCGGATTTGGACGAGGAAACCAAAAAGAAATTGGAGCGCGGCAAACGCATTGTGGAAATCCTGAAGCAAGGCCAGTATGTGCCGATGGCAGTGGAAGAGCAGGTGGCGATATTTTTCGCCGTAACTTCCGGCTTGATGGATGATGTGCCGGTGGAAAAAATTGTGGAATTTGAACCGAAGATGGTTGAATATATTCAAGCTCGCGGCGCCGATGTCCTGAAAACAATCAAAACATCTGGCGAATTATCCGACGAAACCAGCGCGAAGTTGAAGAAGATGATTGA
This sequence comes from Patescibacteria group bacterium, assembly GCA_028716485.1. GTDB lineage: Bacteria > Patescibacteriota > Patescibacteriia > Patescibacteriales > WJLG01 > JAQTUZ01. The sequence continues at coordinate 32,954 of JAQUPS010000002.1, read as the reverse complement.
AGATTTTACGGAAATTAAGAATTAACCTGCCTGCCGGCAGGCAGGGAAAGAAGAATTAAGAATTAGGAATGTTTATTTTTTCTTTGTCATCCCGAGTCCTGTCGAGGGATCCCTTTCATTCAGAATAAAAGCGATTCCTCCGCTTCGCGCGAGGCGCGCTTTGGTCGGAATGACAAAATAAAATTTATTATTATTTAAAATGGCGAGCACTAAGGAAATACAAAGACGAATAAAATCCATTGGCAATACCAAGAAGATTACGAAGGCGATGGAAATGGTCTCGGCCGCTAAGATGCGTAAAACCATCGAGGCGGTATTGAAGACGCGGTCATACGCCAATTTAAGCTGGATGACGGTTTTGAATATCGCCTCGGCGGTGAACGCGGGCGATCTTCTGCATCCGTTGCTGGAAAAGCGCAAGAAAATAAGGAAAGAAGCGATCGTGCTGATCACTTCCAACCGCGGCTTGTGCGGCAGTTTTAATTCGGCTATCATCCAAAAAGCGGTCGCTTCCGTTAAGAAACATCAAGTCGGCCGTGAAACTGATTTTATTCTGCTCGGCAAAAAAGGCTTGTCGGTCAAATCGCGCTATAATCACCAAATCGCCGCCGATTTTATCAAAGAAGATGTCGCCTATGAAGCCAAGGAAGTCGCGGCTATCGGCAAAATGATCATCAATGATTATCTGTCCGGAAAATACGATAAAGTGCTGGTCGCTTATACGGATTTTATGAGCCCGGTCAAACAGATTCCCCGCGTCAAGCAGATTTTGCCGATTGATTTCGAAGCGAAAGACCAGCATTTGGGAATTGTCGGCCGCGATCCGCGGGTCGGGCTGGATGTTGATTTTGTCAAACAGAAAGAAGATAAATATCTGCGCGATGAAGAAAAAAATTCTTATATTTTCAAATACGAGCCGTCCACTGAAATAGTTTTGAATGAAATGCTGCCCCGTTTGATCGAAGTCCAGCTTTTCCAGGCCTTGTTGGAATCCAACGCCTCCGAACATTCCGCCCGCATGGCCTCGATGCACAAAGCGACCGACGCGGCGAAAGATTTGGTCAGCGAATTGACATTGTATTATAATAAAGCGCGGCAGGCGGCGATTACCAGGGAAATTTCGGAAATATCGGCGGGAGTATCGGCTATGAATAATTAAATCTCAATTTTAAATTTTAAAATAAATCCCAAATCAAAAATTAAAATTGAGATTTTAGATTTATTTTAAAATTTAGATTTAAAAATTTAAAATTAATAATATGAGTGAAGCAAAAAAGCATAGTGGAATAATCAAGCAGGTTATCGGCGCGGTCGTCGATGTGGTCTTTAATGACAAGCTCCCGGAAATTTATCACGCGCTGGAAGTAAAGAAGGCCAGCGGCGAGAAATTAATTTTGGAAGTGCAGCAGCACACCGGCTTTAATGTTGTCCGCTGTATCGCCATGGGCTCCACCGATGGTTTGAAAAGAGGGGATGAGGTGGTTAATACCGGTAACGGCATCCAGGTTCCGGTCGGCAAGGAAACTTTGGGCCGTATTTTTAATGTTTTGGGTGAAGCCGTGGACGGCAATCCGACGCCGAAGACTGCCAAGAAATATAATATTCACCGCAAGGCCCCGGAATTCATCGAGCAATCGACTAAGACGGAAATTTTGGAAACCGGCATCAAAGTCATCGATCTGATCTGCCCGATCGCCAAAGGCGGCAAAGTCGGCCTGTTCGGCGGCGCCGGCGTGGGCAAAACCGTGGTAATCCAAGAGCTGATCAATAATATCGCCAAGGCGCACGGCGGCTATTCGGTTTTTGCCGGAGTCGGCGAACGCACTCGCGAAGGCAATGACTTGTATCACGAGATGAAAGACGCCGGAGTTTTGGACAAGCTGGCGATGGTTTTCGGCCAGATGAACGAAGCGCCGGGCAACCGCGCCCGCGTCGCGCTCGCCGGTTTGTCGCTCGCTGAATATTTCCGCGATGAGATGAATCAAGATGTTCTATTCTTCGTTGATAACATTTTCAGATTTACGCAGGCCGGTTCGGAAGTTTCCACTTTGCTCGGCCGCTTGCCTTCCGCCGTGGGCTATCAGCCGACGCTCGCTACCGAAATGGGCGAACTGCAAGAGCGCATCACTTCCACCAACAAAGGTTCGATCACTTCCATTCAGGCGGTTTACGTGCCGGCCGACGACTTGACCGACCCGGCTCCGGCCACGACTTTCGCGCACTTGAATTCTACCGTAGTTTTGTCCCGCGGCCTGACCGAATTGGGAATTTATCCGGCCGTCGATCCGCTGGATTCTTCTTCGATAATCTTGGATCCTAACATTGTCGGCGAGGAGCATTACCAGACCGCTCGCGGCGTGCAGAAAGTTTTGCAGCGCTATAAAGATTTGCAGGATATCATCGCCATCTTGGGCATGGAAGAATTGTCCGACGAAGACAAACAGACTGTTACCCGCGCCCGCAAAATCCAGAAATTTCTGTCCCAGCCTTTCCAGGTGGCCGAAGCTTTCACCGGCCGGCCGGGTAAATACGTCAAGCTCGCCGATACCGTCCGCGGCTTCAAGGAAATTCTCGACGGCAAGCATGATGACAAGAGCGAAGATGAATTCTACATGAAAGGCGGGATAGAAGAAGTGGCGGGAAAATAAAATTTTAAAATCACAAATCTCAATTTTAAAATAAATCAAAAATTAAAAATTATAATTTAAGATTTGAGATTTATTTTAAAATTTAAAATTTTGATTTTAGATTTAAAGTGTATGGATAAAATAATCAAATTCGAAATCGTTACCCCTGAAAAAACCGTCCTTAAAGAGGACGTAATCGAGGTAACCGTGCCGACTCAGGAAGGGGAGCTGACGATTTTGCCGCACCATTCGCCGCTGGTCGCCATGCTCAAGCCTGGCGTTTTGGTTTTAAAAAAACAGGGTGGCGCGGTTGACGTGGCTTTTGTGGCCGGCGGATTTTTGGAAGTGTTGAGAAATAAAGTCGTGGTGCTCGCCGATACGGCCGAGCGCGCCGCCGAAATCGATTTGGCCAAAGTCGAGGAGGCGAGAGCGCGCGCGGAAAAAGCGATGAAGGATGTCCGCCACGAAGACGCGGAAGAATTCGCCCGCATTAGTGCTCAGCTGGAACATGAATTGGCCAAAACCAGAGCGGTTCATCGCTGGCGCAATATCAAGAAATATTAATCTTGCGAAGAAAAAAATCAAAAAACTTGACTAAGATTAGTCAAGTTTTTTGATTATTTTTAGCAAAGTCTTGATAATATTGACAAAAAATTGATTATATGCTATCATAACCAGTTAAATCATCATTCTCATTCTTTGAGAAAAATATTTTTTAAATTTATTTATGAATATCCATCAATTTTTGAATTTAATCGGCAAGAAAAAGCAGACTTTTGTTTCCTTGCTGATAATCTTTTTGGCGATTGCCATAATTTTTAGCGCTGTCCAGCCGTTCAAATACGATTCCAATATGAAGCTTTTGACTATCATCAGCTTCAAGCAGGACATCGATCCTTATACGGCTTCCCGCTCCAACCAATATTTGAGCAATCTCTTAGCGAACATCGTTTCTTCCGGATCTTTTTTTGAAAAAATCAAGCAATCCGGTTTTAACATCGATACCAATTATTTCCAGGGCAGCGAAAAACAGCAGATAAAAAAATGGAATAAGACCGTCAAAGCGAAAAGCATCGCCGATACCGGAATCATTTCCATTGATGTTTATCACACCGATCGCGCGCAGGCCGAAGAAATCGCCAAAGCGGTTTCCTATACTTTGCAAACCACCAATTCGCAATACCATGGTTTTGGCGACGGCGTCACTTTGAAAATTATCGACCAGCCGATCACTTCCAATTATCCGGTTCAGCCGAACTTGCCATTGAATCTCAGCTTAGCCATCGCCTTTGCTTTTATTTTCTCCCTTTGCTACATTTATCTGTTTCCGGAAGAAAAATACGATTTTCGCCTTTGGCCGAAAAAAGAAAGATATGCCGGCCTGGCTTTTAACGAGGAGCAAGCTGACGAAGCAGTTGGCGTTTTTGCTCCGGTTATGGCCGATGATTCTGAATCGGAAAACGAAGGATATTTGGAGGAAAATAATTCTCCGGTTTACAATCCAGCCGACTACCAGTCTAACGGCAATATGGATAATATTTTAAAGAGATAAAATATAACGCGAATACCGCGAATTATAACACACCCCGTCAGGTCGAGGCGGCCTGCCACCCCTCTTAATAGAGGGGATGAATACCGCGAACTGATCGCTGAATATAATATTAACGGTTTACATAATTTTGGATTGTCTGATCCGGACGTTTGAACTCAAAAATGTCCGGGATAGAAAATCTAAATCGATTTTCTTTACATCGCTCATTAACAATCAACACTGCTCACAGAGCAGAAGGAGTTCAACATGGGAAAGACAATCTTTTCCGTATTAGTAGTTCTGGCGGCGGTATTTGCCGTTGCCGGAGAGTGTCCGGACCCGACTTATCAGCCCGGGAAGGTGGTTATTGCCACTAACACGACCATCTGCGATCAGGCTCCGAAAATTGGCTTGGATTGTTCGGTGTTGATCAAGTGCCTGGAAATGTTCCAAGGCATGAAGGTCGACCCGAATATGGTTTATACCAAACTGACCTTTCGCGTTCCTGCCGCGCAGCAAATCGCTGCCGCGAAGAAGGAATTGGAAAAGGAGTTGGGATTTGATCAGCCAAAACCGGCATCAACGAAAAAACATGCCAAGAGCCGCGTTATTTTTTCAGTACCTTGCGACCAAGGCGGTTTTTCGGAAAGAACCGGCAACCGGCCGTTTAACAAAGCGGATTACGTTCGCTGTGTTTATGACGCCACCGGCGATGACGAGATTCGTGGAAAAACTTTTGCCGATGTGGCCAGGGATTTCCATAGTCCGTTGATTAGGATTGAATGGTTCAACGACAGGCAGAGTAATGACACTTTGCTTAACGGTGATCAAATTTGGATTCCTGACTGGGATTTTACCTATTGGCGTTTTTTGCATCTCTTGCCGTTCGGCAAGCGCGATCCGCAGAAGCTTTGGCCAAAACTCGAATGCTTCAAAAAGCATCCGCAGCTTGTCAGGATTTTAGCAGACAAATATGCTCGCGGTGAATTTACCAGGAGCACGGTGGAATCGGGCGAACTATTTCGCCAATGGACAAGCGGCAATTACATTATTTCCAATAATGGAGTTTGCGCTTTTCCGGCTGATACTTTTGTTACGGCTCAACGGTATGATATTCCCATCACCGGCGAAGACAGTATTCTGGTTATTAAAAATCCGGACGTCTGTCATAACTGGTTATGGGCTAAAGCGCCGAAAGAGCCGGAAGTTTCCAGTCCGCCGCCCGTTACGCCTGATACTACGCCCTTGGTCAGCGGCCCTGATACGGTTGTTGCCCCTCCTGATACCAACGGTTGGATGGATTCGTTGCTGACACCCTTGAAAAAAGTTTCAGGGGATAGCACCACGGAAACCATGCAAGAGCCGAGTTCGATTATTAATAATAATCGGCTTGATGTCTGGGTAAGCGATGACCGTCCGGATTTCAATACCTGGCGGCAAGGTGCGCAGTCTTATGGGTTAAAGTGGGATTGTCTGTTCGGCAGCAACAAATCGCGGAGTTCTTTCGGCTTCACGGCAATGGCTGACGGATGGGACGGCGAGTCTCGTTCCGGATTCCATTACGCGGGGTTCGAAGTTTCCGCCGGTCCGTTAGCTCTGATTTCTTTATCGCCGGCGCTTTATTGGGGGATCGAAATTATCGGCATCGGGGCGCAATGGAACTGGGGATTGGGAAGCGCGGATTTTGATTATTACGCTTTTCAGACCAACGGGTTCCTCTGCCATGGCGAAACTTTTGACGCGATGTGGCCGACGACGCATTTATCCCTTTGGGGAAATGTGAAGTGGGCTTTCGCCGCGAATAAAGATTCCCGGATTGGCGGAGTTCAACAGACCGCGGCCATGGATCCGGCTGATAACAACAGCGGAGCTGACGGCGGATTGCGCTTTTATTTCTTGCGCAATATTTCGCCGGTCGAGCCGTTGCTGGTCTATCGGACTGCTTACGCCACTGCCGATCATGCTAAATCAAATTCGCTGGGCGTCGGTGTCGCCTTCTGGAAGGAGAGTCTGATTCTGGAATTAAGTTTTAAGAATCGCTCCGATTCAAGATGGGCAGATAACAACGGGAACGCCGTGGAGCTGTTAGCTAATCTTTCCATCGGGCAAGGTCGAGGAAAACCCGGCTCAAACTGAAGAAAGGAGGAGCTCGTGAAAACCGTTCTGTTAATGATTTTTTTGGTGACGCTGGCAATCGCCGGCGATAAGGCCAAGCAGAGCGGGATCACCGAACTCTGCTGGATGAATAGCGACAGCACTTTTTCTTTTTCGCTGGAGTTGGTGAATATCCTCTCTAAGAGCGAAGCTAAGGGTCGCTACACCTTTTACCATCGCGACGGCAGGGCGACGATAATTTATTACGACGCGAAGACGCAAGTTTTCCGTGTTGTGAAAAATTTCGTTTCCGTCCCGCCGGCGGATTCGAGCGCGAATAAAGCTGTCATCGTCGATCCGGTAACCGGAAAGCCGGCCATGATCGAGTGGCAGTAAGTACATAGGGTGTTGATTCTGTTTCATGCAGAACCAACACCCCTTTTTCCAAATTTTTTAGGAAAATATTTTTTAAAAGGTTTAGAAGAGGGAAACCATTGACAAAAAGTAAATGTTGTGCTAAGCTGAATTTACCTTTTGAGATAATAAATAGAATTTGGATGATTTTTGACAAAAATTTGCCAAAAAACATGTACATTCTATTTTGAATAAAGACGGGAAGGGAAGGAAAAAAGCTCATTCAACTTAACCAAGAAAGGAGGGTTCTTATGAAAAGAACTCTCGCGTCAGTGCTTGTTTGTTCGGTAGTGGCGGTAATGCTTAGCGCATTATCGATAAGCGCCCAGCAGAATTATGACTGGGGCAAATCTTTTTCGGCGACTCCGTCGGCCAATGGCGACATTGCTATCGCAGTACCGCTTTCCGGCTGGCAGCGTTCCGATGCTCCCGCGGATCCCAATGATCCTGGGATGAGCGCCAAACGCTTTCCCACTTCGGCGCAGATCGTAGTGCATGCGTATTACAACGGCAAAAATACCGCCGGAAAATCTGTCATCGATCAGCGGGCGATAATCGCCTCGGTTGACTGGGTTAACAACCAGGCGCATGTGGTATTTACGACCGCCGGGCTTAACCTGAAAGGGATTGTTTCCTTGATGGTTGTGCCGAAAGTCCCCGGGCTTAACAAAGCCGAAGGGGAATCGGTATTCATCAATCCCAAGGATCAATTCGCTCAAGGGGTTGAGGGGTACAAAGTGATGTACGATGCCGATAATAAAAGAGTCGGGAAAGTCACCGGCTAAGCGCCTCCTTCCGCCGTCTAAAAAGTCCTTATTGAGCAGTCAATAAGGACTTATTTTTTATACGAAAGCCGTCCCGCACCTTTTTGACAAGATTTTTATTTTTTATGTCAGGCAATCTCGTATTTTTTTCGTTCAAAATTATAAAAAAAGGTGCGGGATGCGGGATAGGCATTGTTTACGATTTACTGAATAGCAGGTTTTTCTGCGCCGCCATTGATCCGCCCAGAATCGCCCAAAGCGCCCATTGCAAGGCCGTGTTGGCGAGAATATTGTCGCCAAAGCCGATGAGATAAAAACCGCCGGCCAGCATCAGAACGACAAAAGACAGAGTTTTCAGGCGCGGTTTATTCTGCCGGTGATAAATTTTAATCAGGCTTGATAACAGGGCGATGATCAAAAAGAGAAAACCGAATAAGCCGATTAGCCCGGCGTCCAGAGCGATACGCAAGTAATCGTTATGGGCATCAGGCGAGCCGGCTTGCGGACCGCGGTTCTGTAAAATAATTTCATTGGAAGTGCCGACGCCATAACCTAAGAGCGGTTTTTGCAGAAAATAACCAAAGCTGTCCTGCCACAACTGCAGCCGCCATTGGATTGAGCTGGAAGGATCATTGTTGGCAAAGCTCTGCACTCTGGCGTTGATCTGTTCGATAGAGAAATAACTTAATGATAAGAATAACAGAGCGATAATTAAAAATTTCCGGTAGCGGGTGATGCCGAGCATGATTACCAAGATTAGCAAGCCCAGCCAGGCGCTGCGCGTGTAAGTGAAAGCTAAAGTGATTAGAAATAATCCGGCGGCGGAGGCATACAGCAGAACGGAAATTTTTTTCTTATCGCTGACCAGGAAAATCACGAAGCAAAGCGCCAGCACTAAGAGCAGATAAAAGGCCAGCAGGTTGGGATGGGCAAAGGTGCCGAAGACGCGGTTGTAAACACCCTCAAACGGCACGGTCAATCCGGTTTTGGTGAAATATTGATAAACAGCGACCAGCGAAGGAATAAGAGCGGAAACGATGATCACTTTAATCAAATCGGCCAGATCGCGGTTGCTTTCGATCAAGATAAAGCTGGCAAAGAATATAAGCATCGTGCTTAACAGGCGCAGGAGTTCGGTTATTCCCAGGCCGACATCGACCGAAGTGATCAAGCTGGCGGCTAAGGCAACTAAGAAAAAAATCCAGGCAGAAGCCAGCGGCAGCCGTTTGAATCGCCCGATATTTTTCATAACAACAAAAAGACAAAAAATAATCGCCAAGACGGCGAAAATTCCGGCGAAATTAACTGTTAGTCCGGCCAACGAAAATGACTGATCGGTGAAATAATCCAGGCAAGGACGCAAGAGCAGTAAAAGGAATAAGCCGGTTTTGTTGGCAACAAAAGCTATGGCGAAAACGCAAAAGATGACCAAAAAGATCAGTGAAAAGATGAAACTTTGCCCCAAAAGGAGTAAGATGATAAACAGGAGGATTGCCGGAGCAAAGAAGAGAAGTAGAATTTTATTGTCAGGTATCTTATACATAGAACATATTAGCATGTGAGCATAAGAACATGAGAGCAGGGATATTTAAATCACCTGCGGAATAGTTTGTCATGTTCCCATGTTATAATGCTTTAATGTTTACATTTTCCCATAAATCCATGAAAAAAACAACTACAAGAAAATCAGCAATCAAGGATGTTGTCATAGCCGTGACTTACCGCTGCAATTCGCGCTGCCGGATGTGCAATATCTGGCAGGCCAAGGATTTTTCCGGCGAATTAACGGCGGAAGATTTTAATAATCTGCCGCGTAATCTTAAAAATATCAATCTATCCGGCGGCGAGCCGTTTTTGCGGATGGATTTGCCGCAAATCGTTTCGGTGGTTAAAAAAAGATGTCCGCAAGTTCGGATAACTATTTCTTCCAATGGTTTTGCGACTGAAATTATTTTAGAAAAAATAAAAGAAATTCTGAAAATCGATCCGCAAATTTCCGTCGCGCTTTCCTTGGATGGCGTCGGCGCCGCTCACGAAGCGGTTCGCAATATTCCCGGAGCTTATGACAAGACCATGAAAACACTGCGCGGTTTGCAAGATTCGGGCGTTAAAAATCTGCGCTTAGCTTTTACTATCGGCGATTATAATATTCCCGAGCTTAAAAGAGTTTATGAATTATCGCAAAAGGAAGGCGTGGAAATGACTATTGCCGCCGTGCATTCCAGTGATAATTTTTTCAACAAGACCAACGAACTGAAAGCTCTGCCGGCAATTACCGCCGAGTTGTCCTGGCTTTTAAAGAAGGAGCTTTCCGCTTGGAACATAAAGCGCTGGCTCAGAGCCTATTTTATCCACGGCTTGATAGAATTTATCAAAACCGGCCGGAGAATCTTGCCTGATTATTCCGGAGCTGATAATTGTTTTATTGATCCGCGGGGCAATATCTATCCTTGCGATATTTCGCTCAGCCAAATCGGCAATCTGAAACAAGGCTTTGCTTTGCGCCCAAATGAAACGCAGGCTTGCTCGCATAGCTGGATGATCTGCACTGCCCGCATGGCAATGCGCCGGCATTGGTTTGAAGTCGGAATGTGGATT
>JAQUPS010000002.1:0-22826 GCA_028716485.1 Patescibacteria group bacterium | reverse complement strand
TACCATTATCTCCGCGGCGGCTCTGAGCGCGCCTATTTTGATACGGCCAGAATTTTAGCCGAGCAGGGGAATGAGGTAGCCTTTTTTTCCACTAAAAATCCGAAAAATCTGCCGACGGTTTGGTCGAAGTATTTTGTTGACGCGCCGGATTTCGCTGATCCGTCTATCGGCTGGCTGGAAAAGATAAAAATTACCTTCCGCCTTTTTTATAATTTTCAGGCCAAGCGTAATTTGAAAAAATTAATCAAAGAATTCCAGCCCGATGTCGCGCATCTGCATAATATCTATCATCATCTCTCGCCGTCGATAATCGATACTCTGAAAGAAAATAAAGTGCCCACCGTCATGACTTTGCACGATTATAAATTGATTTCCCCGAATTATAATTTATTCGCGCGCGGAAAAATTTGGGAGGCGAGCAAGCCGAATAAATATTGGCGTTGTTTCAGTAATCGCTGTGTCGGAGATTCTTACCCGAAAAGCTTGATTGCCGCGCTGGAAAGCTATTTCCATCAATGGCTGGGGGTTTATGAAAAAATCAACGCCTTTATTTCGCCGAGCAATTTCTTGATCAAAAAATTCCGCGAATTCGGTTTTCAGGAAAAAATTTCCTATCTGCCTAATCCGTTTTTCTTGCCGAAGATGGCCGATGAATCCGCTATAAGCGAGAAATACATTTTGTATTATGGCCGTTTGAGCGAAGAAAAAGGGGTGGAAGATTTATTGGCGGCTTATGAAAAAATAAACAGCGATGTTGTTTTGAAATTCGTCGGTGACGGCCCTGAGCGGGAAAAGCTGGGAAAAAAATCTAAGGCCAGCGGCAAGAAAATTATTTTTACCGGCCGGCTGGCAGGGGAGGAGCTTTGGCGCCAAGTCGCGAAGGCGGAATTGATAGTGATTCCGTCGAGATGGTTTGAAAATGCCGCTTATTCGGCGATCGAACCGATGGCTTTGGGTAAAATAGTTTTGGCGGCGAGCATCGGCGGCTTGACCGAGCTTATTCAAGATGGCGTAACCGGTTTTCTGTTTCCGTCCGGCAATATTGACGTGTTGCAGCAAAAAATCGAATATATCTTGGCTCATCCCGAGCTGAAAATGGCGGTCGGACCGAGGGCGGCCGAGAAAATCGCTCAAAAAAACAACCCCAAAATCTATTACAATTCTCTATTGAATATCTATCGAAGGGCGATTGCGGCAGCGGTTAAAATTGAATAAATGTGGCATATATTTAGCTAAAATAAGCTATTTATCCGCCACATTTTTTAATTACCTGGAAAGCCTTGACTTTTATTTCCTTTTGTGCTATCATTGGATGAATGTCAATTTTTTAAATTATCTTAAAATATTAAAAACATTATTAAATCTATGAAGAAAATTTTAGCCATTGCTGTTTTGTTTGCTGTTTTAGGAGTCTCTTTATTGATGAACCCCTCGGAAAGCAAAACCAAACCTTATTATTCCGGCGCTGCCGTGAGTTATAACGGTCAACTTTTTATCGGCTCCGTGAATTCGGGCAGTTTCGAACTGTTCACTTTGTCGGACGGTAAAATCGTCAAAGAAATCACCATTGATTCTCCGGCCTATGAAAACAAACAGTTTTTGGATCTGGCTTTCGCCAAGGAGAGCGGCAAACTTTTCGCTTATTTGGTGAACGGACGGTTTATTTACAAATACGATATCAGCAATCCGTTGATTCCGACCGTGGCCATGAAGATTAAAGACAATTCCGCCACTTGGACTTCGGGAATTAAAATTGTCGATGGCCGCTTAGTGACTATCTCAAATCGCGGCGCCAGAATCTGGAATGATAATTATCAGATTGTCGACAGTTACAGCCAGATTACCGAAAAGAATTACGGCACGGCCAGTTTTTCGGGAAATGAAATAGCCATTGCCAACGAAGATACCGTGTCTTTGTTCAGCATCGCTTCCCGCAGCAAAGTCGCTGAATATACCATCGCGGTCAATGATGTGAGAACCAAAAGAGATATTGTCAGTGATTCTGATTCCAATCTGGTTTATGTCGTTGATGATCAGTCTTTGAAAGCGATCAATTCCCAGGGCGATGTCGTCAAGGAATTCAAGCACGCTTCCAATGCCGGTTATGACGTGGCTAATTCCGCGGTCAATCCGAATTATCTTTATTTTTCCGACGGCCTTGGCATTGTCAAAGTCGATAAGGAAACTTTAAAGCCGGTTGACTGGTCTTGGACCGTCCGCACCGCGCCGCAAGGCAGCTGGGCGATGGGTATGGATGTCGTGTCTGACGCCTCCGGCGATAAAATCGTCGTCTTCAACGGTTCCAATATCATGGTACTTAACCAAAATATGAAACCGATCGATTATTTTATGTCGGTGGAAAAAGATACTAATCCGGTTGAAGCTTTGACTATCGGTCTTGATAAGAATATGGCCGCCTCCGGTTCGCAAGTTGCCATTCATGGCACCGGTTTCGGTCTGGGAGAAACTTTGAAAATCGAATTCAATAATATCAAGGTCGCCGAAGTTCAGGCTGATGCTAACGGTCGCTTTGAAACTATCATCACGGTTCCGGCAATCTCTGGTCCGCTTTCCACCGATATCAAAGTTACCGGTTTAAGCTCCAAGCTCACATACAGCACGTCTTTTAGAATTGAGTAATACGGTTTTATTAAGTATTTATATTTTCGCAGAGGTTCGGGTTAAAAACAAAAATATAATCCGAACCTACGAAATATCCAAATACTACGAACCCGCAAATCGAAAAATGTTCGTAGTATTTGCCTCTGATTCGTAGTATTCGTATTATATAACCAAGTTTATTTATGAGAATTGCGATAATCGGACAAAAAGGCATCCCGAGCGTTTCGGGAGGCGTAGAAAAACATGTGGAGGATTTATCCGTCCGCTTGGTTAAGGCTGGCCATGAAGTTTTTGTCTATACTCGTCCGAGCTATACCGATAAAAATCTGGCGGAATTCAAGGGCGTTAAATTGATCTCCCTTCCCTCGATTGCTACCAAGCGCTTAGATGCGATTACCCATACTTTTCGCGCTTGCTTGGATGTGGCTAAGCGGGACGTTGATGTCATTCATTTTCATTCCATCGGCCCGTCGTCTTTGATTTGGCTGGTTAAAATGCTTAAACCAGGCGTGCCAGTTGTGGCTACTTTTCATTCCCAATGCTATAAACACCAGAAATGGGGGATTTTTGCCAAGGCTTATTTGAAATTCGGCGAATTTGTCGCTTGCCGCTGGGCTGACAAAACCATCACCGTTTCCAAAAATTTAAAAGAATATGCTGCCAAAAAATACGGCCGCGTTCCGGAATACATTCCCAATGGCGTCGAAGCCGCCAAGAAAACCGCCGCTAATGAAATTAAATATTTAGGTTTGAAAAAAGATAGTTATATTCTGGCCGTGGGCCGCATCGTTAAGCACAAGGGTTTGCAATATTTAATTAAAGCCTTCAAGAATGTTAAAACCGACAAGAAATTGGTGATTGTCGGCGGTAGCGCCCATACCGATAAGTTCGTCAAAGAGCTTAAAGAAATGGCGGCCGGCGACGAGCGGATTGTTTTTACCGGTCCGCAAAGCGGTTCGATCATCGGCGAATTATTCGCCAATGCTTATCTTTTCGTCCAGCCGTCCGAATCGGAGGGTTTGTCGATCGCTTTATTGGAAGCGATGGCTGCGGGCACGGCGACTTTGGTTTCGGATATTCCGGAAAATCGCGAGGCGATTTCCTATACCGGTTATACTTTTCGCAGCAAGAACGTTCCTGATTTGATCGGCAAGCTCAACGGCTTATTGCGCAATCCGCAAATCGTCCGCGAAATGGGCGAGATGCAAAGAAAGAGAGCCTTGAGCGAATATAATTGGGAGGGGATTGTTGAAAAAATCCAGAAGATTTATCAGCATCTATCGGCGCAGAAGAAGCTTGTCAAAGTTCCGGTTCGCCAGGTTCGCAAATTAAGATTCGCGGAAAAGTTTTTCAGTTTGTTTTTTTAATATCTAAGATATCCATATTCTCACCTTATAAAAATCGGTGGGAATATGAGTCGGGATGGTTTGCAAAAATCTTTCCGCCTCATATTACATTCCGTTTGGATATAATATGTGTTCTTTTCAATCAACATTCACCCTTTTGAAAGGAGGACCCTATGCGGTCCAAGGTTTTGTGTTTGTGCGTCGGCTTTGGCGTGGTTGCAGCGATGTTATTCGCCGGTTGCGCCAAAAGTAATCCCGTATCCTCGTCTTACGAGTCTGCTGACTTCGGTCTCTCGGCGGCCAAAGTGTCATCGGTTGTGCCCAATGGCGCAACTGATACTGTCGGTTCGGACACCGGCTTGGTGAACGACAATTGGATTTTTTCGCCGATTGACAAGAACGGCAAGAAGGATTCGGTGCAGTCATGCAGTTATGATTACGGTGATGAATCGGCGAGTGATTCCCATCTGGGTCTGGCTACCGGTACGCATCGCTTCACTTCCGTGGGTAAATACACCGTCACTCTTTATGTTTACATGAAGAGCGGTGTGATACAAAAATGCGGTATATATATCATAACGGTGAGCTCCCGGATTGTTCAGCCCACGACGACGAAAGATTCAGTTTTTATGTTTCTTTCTTCAACGCCGGTTGGTGCGGGAACCAATGTGTTCAGTATTACTTTCGGTACGCTTGTCCTGGCAGTAACGCCAGCGTCCGGGGTTTCTAATCCTTTCCAGGAGGGATATGAAGGATGGTCAGTTATCGCTCTGCTTAATAACGAGCCCAAATCAGCCAACGGCCGCTTATTTCAGGTTACACAATCTCTTGAAGGTGGAAAATTCTATGATGTCGGTTTAGGAAAAACATGGAACGGCACTGACAACAGTTCAGTTTGGTTGTCGCCGGTCGAACAGGCAGGGAATAGATATTATAATCCTGCTGCAAATAAGCACATCATGAGTTTCTATGTTGGGTACAATGGGTATCCTTACCCGCTTGATTCTATTCCGGCTGATTCTGGTCGTGGCACGATTGTCACTCCGCCGGTTACTATTGACACGACTCACCCCGGAACTTACGGTGATGTTGGCGCGAACTGGCGTGTTCGTTTTCAGGAAGTTATCCATTCGAATGTTGCCGGTGGATTAGATTCCGTAATCATCTTTTGCTCTCTGCATGGTTTGGAAGCCTGCTCGACGAGCACGGTCTTGATGCAGACGAACATCACGGGAAAATCGCAAATCAATATGACCAGGCTGGCTGGGAAACTTTACGCTTACGCAATCGTTGCCATAGCGGAAATTTCTAACGCCGACGGTTTGATCTGGAATTATACCTGGGGCACTTGCGCCCAGTCTGATAATTCCGGCTCGAATTACTGGTCGTATGCGGTTAACGGCGTTGTTACCGCGTTTCAGGGAAAATGGGCGCAGAATTACAGCGTCAGTCTCCCTAAAAAGGCAGCCGGCGCATCCGGTCGTTTGGTTTCCGTTAGGTAAAATTACCCGACGAAACTTGACTCAAAGCCCTTAAATCCAAAAGATTTAAGGGCTTTTTTAATTTGATTTGACATTTTTTGAGTTTTGGCGTAATAATATAAGGCTGAATAAGCGCCCCCGCCAGGGGAATTTGATCTTTATTATTAACAACAAAAAGGAGGATTTATGAAAAAGATCTGGTTAGTATTGATTCTGCCGGTGTTCGCTTGCTTACTGTTTGTTTGTTCTAATGGTAATCCTGCCAGTCCTTTGTCAGACAACTACGACCAGTCGCAGCTGTTTAATGTTCAGCTGATGGAACTTTTACCCAACGGATTTGCCAAGGTTGAAGTTCATTGGTTAGTTCAGAAACTCGGGCGCGGCAACAATCCATTTTCTTTCGGCCCGCAAGATTTCGCCTGGTCCAGCTCTGATTTGCATAGCTTGTCGCAAAAGACGGCTGACGGAAAGTATTATTTCTATCAAGCGATTGTCCAAATCGGAAACAGGTATGATGTCGGCGGCGGTTTGTCTTGGAGCGGTTCGAATATCAGCAACTATCGCTGGCTGACTCCCTCCGAACAAGGCCTGTGCCCTTATTACAATCCGGATAATCGGATTATGTCTTTCACTGTTTATGGCAATGGCGTTATTTCTCCTGGCAGAGGATATTAGTTTGTCAAACCCTTGGGTGCAAAAATCCAAGGGTTTTCTTTACAAAAAAAATATCTTATAATAATATCAGATGATGATTTTATTTATTGACACGACGGGTCATGAGCAGATGGAAATTCGCCTTCAAGATGGCGAAGAAGTTTTGCTGTCCAAAAAGATCGCCGTCCAGCGGACGCAGGCGGAAAAACTTTTGCCCGAAATCGCCAAATTATTAAAGAAGAAAAATTTTAAATTAAAAGATATTGAATTAATCAAAGCCGCCAATCAGGGCGGCAGTTTCACTTCTTTGCGCATCGGCGTAGCTACGGCCAACGCTTTGGGCTTTGCCTTAGGAATTCCGGTTGCCGGCACGGCCGGATCGGCCAAGATTATTTCTAAAATTAGCATTGTCGAACCGATTTATGGCAGGGAACCTGATATCGGCTAATTCGTATTTCGTATTTGGTATCTCGTATTTCGTATATTTTTCTAATAATACTTTGATAAACCTCTAAATTTTATACGAAATACCAAATACGAGATACGAAATACTAATCCCTGTGGATTACCTGTTCACAACTATTGTCCACACAAGATAAAATACCTCAATCGCCATTACCGGGCGGTTTTTTTATTGGCTAATTTTAAAGAAGAGGTGATAATATTTTGTTGATAGCTAAGTGTTTGACGGTGGTAGTTTAGTGGTGTACAATTATAGTATATTGGTGAAAAGTGGGGAATAGGGGTGAAAGTTTGGTTAATGCAAATGGCAAGGATAACCCACCCCGTCTCGCGCGGCGCGAGCCACCCCTCCCGAGAGGGGAATCATTATATTTATGTTTATCGGCGAATACAGCCACAATTTAGATAGCAAAGGCAGGATTGCCGTGCCAGCCAAGTTCCGGAATATGCTGGAAAAAGGGGCAGTTGTCACCAAAGGTTTGGATAACTGTCTTTTTCTGTATCCAAAGGCAAAATGGGAAGAGATAGCGCAGAAATTCGCCAATTTGCCCGTCAGCCAGGCCAAGGCCAGAGCTTTTGCCCGCCATATGCTGGCCGGAGCGATGAATGTGGAATTCGACAGCCAGGGCAGAATAAACTTGCCGGAGTATTTAAGAAAATTCGCCAATTTAAAAAAAGAAACGATAATTGCCGGTTTGTTCGATCGTTTGGAAATCTGGGATGAAGCGGCGTGGAATAAATACAAGACAGCCACCGATAAAGATAGCGGACAGATTGCCGAAGCCTTGGGGGAGATGGGCGTATAATTCGTATCTCGTATTTAGTATTTCGTATTTCGTATAATCTTTAAGATTATTTTGAGAAATATACGAAATACCAAATACGAAATACCAAATACGAAAAAATGGATTATCAGCACATCCCCGTAATGCTCAAAGAGGTTCTGGAATATTTACAGCCGAAAAAGGGCGGATATTATATTGATGGCACGCTGGGCGGCGGCGGTTACACTTCGGCTTTATCAGAAATCGCCAGCGCGACCGGAAAAGTTTTGGCGATTGATCTGGACGAGCAGGCGATTGCTAATACGGCCAAAAAAAATTTAAGCAATGTTGTTTTAGTTCAAGATAATTTTGTAAATTTAAGCTCGATCATTGAAAGTAATATAGAGGAAGATAAATTATTCGACGGTTTTGTCCTGGACTTGGGTCTTTCATCTTTCCAATTAGCCGATATCAGGCGCGGTTTTTCCTTCCGGGAAGATTCGCCGCTGGACATGGCTTTTAATTCGTCAGGCGAAAGCCAGAAAACCAGGGACATCGTGAATAATTACCGCGAAGAAGATTTGGCTAAAATATTTTTTAATTTCGGCGAAGAAAAACACGCTCGCCGGATTGCCAAAGGAATCGTTGAGCGCCGGAAGTTAAGCCGGATCGAAACCACCGGGGATTTGGTGGAAATAATCAAGAAAGCCATCCCGCGCCGATTGTGGAGCGAGCGAGTTCATCCGGCGACCAAAACATTTCAAGCTCTGCGCATAGTCGTCAATAAAGAATTGGAAAATTTGGCAGAAGTTTTGCCGCAAGCTCTGGCCGCCTTGAAAAGCGGCGGCAGACTGGCGATAATTTCCTTCCATAGCTTAGAGGATAGAATTGTGAAAGATTATTTCCGCGAGCAGGCCAAAGATTGCCTCTGTCCGCCGGAAATTCCGATTTGCAGCTGCGGACATAAGGCATCGTTAAAAATAATCACCAAAAAGATAGTTCTGCCCGGCGAGGAAGAAATAAAAATCAATCCCCGCAGCCGCAGCGCCAAGATGAGAGTGGCGGAAAAGATATAAAAATATAATAAATTTTTTTCAGCAGCTTAACCGGGTGAAGAACATTAAAATCCGAAGCACGAAATCATAAATCCTAAACAAACCCAAAATTCAAAATCCGAAATTCAAAACATTTTTGATTTTGTGCTTCGCATTTCGAATTTGTTTAGGATTTCGGATTTGTAGGCTTGCGCCATCAGGAGTTATTAGCGATTATAATTACGTTTATATAATAAAAAACAAAAATCAAAATAAAATCATGACACAAAAATACGAAGGGGTTTATTCCCAAAAAATTGAAAAAAAACGTTCGTCTTGGCTGAATATCAAGACCCTGAACGGATTATTGCTGGCTTTTATAATTGTCGGCGGCTTGTATTATGTCACCGGCATCAATGATTTAGTGGTAAAAGGATTTACTTTGCAGGAATTAAAAACCAAAGTCACTTTATTGAAAGAAGAAAATCAGGATTTAACCGTCAGAACCGCGTCATTGAAATCTTATAATAATTTGGCGAAAAGAATCGCCAATTTAAAAATGGTCGCGGTTGATAATATTGATTACGTGAAAGCCGAAACCGGCGTGGCAATGGCAAGATAATTTGGAAATTGGAACCTCCTTACCAGCTATTTTAAAAAAATATCTAATATCCAATATCTAATTTCTATTTATAGCCAATGAATATTCGCCGACAGGACAACAACCGAGATTCCGCTTATAATAATCGCATTAATATTTTAATCGCGATTGTTTTTTTATTCGGCCTGGCGCTCGTCGGCCGCCTTTTTTATGTCCAGGTTCTCCAGCATCAAATGTATCTTGCCGAAGCGAGCAATCAGCAGCAGACCGAAAGCACCTTGGTTCCGGAAAGAGGCAAAATATATTTGGTTGATGACCAGAGCAAATCAAGCGGCGAAGTTCTGTTTCCGCTGGCGACCAACAAGCAATTCGCCTTGCTTTACGCGATTCCGCGCAATATCAAAAACAGGGAAGAGGCGGCCGATATCGCCGGCAAACTTTTTTTTGTCTTTGATCAGGCGGACGCGGCTAAGCAGGTGGATGATAGTTTTTTACAGAGCGATCAGACTGAATTAGCCGCCGAGCTGGCTCCGGCCGCAAACTTGCCGGCTGTGGAGAAAAAGATCCAAACTGATCAAATTACTCATCAGTATGATTTGTTGCGCGCTGACAAAATTTGGCTTGCCAATCGGGCGAAAAAACGCGACGAAGCAATCAATAATATTAGAAAAGCGGACATTGCCGCCTACTTGGAAATTTTGGGGCGCGCCGACTCCGTGTACGCGCCACTGAAGAAAAAAGTCAGCGAGGAAGATTTAAAAAGATTTTATTCCCTGTTTCTCGACCAAGATGGAGCGCAGATAATTTATGATAAATTATCGTTCGTTAATGGCAAAGTTTATGAAACTTTGCCGGATAATACGCTGCGAGAAGTTCACCCCAACGGGATTTATCATTCAGCGCAGACTTATCGCTATTATCCGGAAAACGATGTGGCTTCGCAATTATTGGGATTTGCGCGCTCGGATAATAATTCGCTTTCCGGCAGTTATGGCTTGGAAGGTTTTTTTGATAAGGAATTGACCGGCGTCAACGGGTATATAAAATCCGATATCGGCGCCGGCAGCAATGTCGGCATTCTTAACGGCCAGGAATATGTCAAACCGATAAATGGCAGCGACCTGATCCTGACCATTAACCGCTCAATCGAATTTTACGCTTGCGAGCAATTAAAGGAAGCCGCTCAATTGCATAAATCCGATTCGGCCAGCTTAGTGGCGGTTGATCCGGCTACCGGCGCGATAATCGCGATGTGCTCCTGGCCGGATTTTGATCCGAATAATTATCAGGCCGAAACAGATCTGAATATTTTCAACAATCCCATCGTCTTTCAGCAGTATGAGCCTGGTTCGGTTTTCAAGGCCATTACCATGGCCGCGGCTTTGAATGAAGGAAAAATTACTCCGGATACGACTTATGAAGATAAAGGTTTTGTCATGGAAAAGGGCTGGAAAAAACCGATTAATAATGCAGAGACCGGCGCCCACGGCGTAGTAAGCATGACCTATGTTTTGGAAAAATCATTGAATACCGGCGCGATTTTCGCCATGCAGCAGATTGGCGCGCCGATTTTTGCCAAATATGCGCAAAGTTTCGGGTTTGGCGAACGCACCGGAGTGGAATTGGAATCGGAAAGTCCGGGTAATATCAATAATCTTCTGGTTAAAAAAATAAACAGTTTGGACGCGGACACGGCCGCTTTCGGGCAAGGCATCAGCACGACGCCCTTGCAAATGCTGATGGCTTTCGCGGCCATCGCCAATGGCGGCACGCTGATGAAGCCTTATGTGGTCAAAAATATTATCGATGCCGCCGGCAATAAAGCGGAAACCAAACCAGTCGCGGTCAGGCGGGTGATTTCGGAAAAGGCAGCCAACCTTTTGACGGGCATGCTTATTTCCGATGTGGAAAGCGGCAATTCCCAAAAAACAAAAATTCCCGGCTATTATGTCGCGGGAAAGACGGGTACGGCGCAGATTCCGGATAAAGGAGGCTATCTTGTCAACGAGACGATCCATACTTTTATCGGTTTTGCCCCGGCCGACAATCCTAAATTCGCCATGCTGATAAAATTTGATAATCCCAAAGATTTCCCGTATGCTGATTATACCGCCACCCCCTTGTTTAAAACTGTCGCTGATTTTATGCTTAAATATTATCAGGTGCCTAAAGCACGATAGGGCATGTAGTAGGTAACAGGTATCATGTAGCATGTTATATGATACCTGTTACCTGATAAATTTATGTTAAAAAAGATAATCATTTTCAAATTAAAATTTCTCGCCAAAGCGATACTTACGAAATACAAACCAAAAATTGTCGGTATCACCGGCAGCGTGGGGAAGACCAGCGCCAGGGCGGCTATCGCTTGCGTTTTGTCTGCCAAGTTCCGCGTCCGGCAGAGCTTGAAGAATTATAACAATGAATTCGGCTTGCCGCTCTCGATTATCGGCGCTGTTTCGCCGGGGAAGAATTTTTTCGGCTGGCTGGCGGTTTTTTTCCAAGCGCTGCGGCTTATTTTATTTTTTGACAAAAAATATCCGGAAATTTTAATCTTGGAAATGGGCGCGGATAAAGCCGGCGATATGGATTATCTTAATAGCATTGTCAGTTGCGATGTCGGCGCGATCACCGCTATCGGCCAGGCGCATCTGGAAAATTTCGGTTCGGTCGAAAAGATTCAGCAGGAAAAAGGCAAACTGCTGGAGAATCTGGCGAAGAACGGCTGGGCAATCCTTAATTTTGATGATGAGAAAACCAAGGCGCTGGCCGCGGCCAGCAAGGTGAGAGTTTTGAGCTATGGTTTTAAATCCGGCGCCGAACTGACGGCTGACAATTTGAAGTTTAAATTCGAGGAATCCAAAGATTTGGGTAATTTGCGCGGCATCACTTTTAAGGCGAGTTTTGCCGGGTCGATGGTGCCGGTTATTTTGCCCGAGGTCATCGGTATGGGCGCGGTTTATGCCGCTCTGGCAGCCATGGCCGCGGGCTTGTCTTTTAAAATGAATTTGGTGGAGATTGCCGCGGTTTTGAAAAATTTTGTTTCGCCAAAAGGCAGAATGAGGCTGATTGACGGCATTAAGCATAGCCTGATAATCGACGACAGTTATAATGCTTCGCCGCAATCTTCCTTGGCAGCCATTGATTTTATCAAGCGCATCGAAACCGAGAAACCTTTTCGGAAGATTGCCGTTCTTGGCGATATGCTGGAACTCGGCGCTTATAGCGAGAAAGGCCATCGCGAAGTCGGCTCGGCGATAGCGGCCGCTAAATTCGATTTATTGGTAACGGTTGGCGAATTAGCTCGCGATATTAGCCGGGGCGCTAAAGAGGCCGGTCTAAACGAAGAGCAGATATTTAATTTTTCTCATAATCCGGAAGCCGGAAAGTTTGTTCAGGATCGGCTAAAAGAAGGCGACCTGCTCTTGATCAAAGGGTCGCAGGGCGCGCGGATGGAACAGGTGGTCAAAGAATTAATGGCCGATCCGCTGCGGGCCGGTGAACTGCTGGTTCGCCAAGGGGCGGAATGGAAAAGCAAGTAACAGGTATCGTGTAGCAGGTAGCAAAATATGCTACATGTTATCTGGTACATGATACTCGTTTTTTGTGTCACAAAATCATTCTAACGCCGTTAATATATATGAATGAAGAAATTATAATTAATGAAGCTTTGGAATTAATGCAAAAAGCGGTAGCCGGCGATACGGAAGCTTTTGGCTTAATATACGAGGCTTATTTCAGCCAAATTTATCGTTATATTTATTTTCGGGTGCAAAATGTTGCCGTAGCCGAAGATATTACCCAAGCGGTTTTTTTGAAAGTTTTTGAAAAATTGCCTGATTATCAAGATCGCCAGCGGCCGCCGTTAGCTTATTTTTTTACGGTGGCGCGCAATAAAGTCG
Source organism: Patescibacteria group bacterium (assembly GCA_028716485.1). Classification (GTDB taxonomy): domain Bacteria; phylum Patescibacteriota; class Patescibacteriia; order Patescibacteriales; family WJLG01; genus JAQTUZ01. The sequence goes on along the minus strand of JAQUPS010000002.1, from coordinate 9,960 downwards.
TTGATTATTGGCGCAAAAATAAGCGAGTTGAATCGCTTGATGCGGAAAATGATTTGAGTAAAATTACCGACACAACCGATACCGCCGAGGAGATGGTTTCGCGAACTATCGCCGGAGAAGAAATAAGCCGGGCGCTGGAAAAAATTTCCGAATCCGAGCGCGAAGTGGTTATCCTGAAATTTCTTAACGAGTTGTCCTATCCGGAAATCGCCAAGCTGCTTAAAAAAAACGAGGCGGCAATCCGCCAGCTGGCCAGCCGGGGATTGAAAAATTTACGCGAATATTTTAACCGGTGAATTATTAAAGATATATGAATGACAGCCAATGGGAAAAATTAATTGCCGAAAGTTTGCGTGAAGCGGGAAAGAAAATTGAACCGCCCCGCGAATTATTGGCGAAAATCATCACCGCCGCCAAAACCGCGGTCGATCTAAAGCCGTCTTCCCCAGTCAATAAAAATTGGCAAGGCAATTTTAATTTTATTTTCAGCCGGAAATTATTTATTTCTGCCGGAGCGATTATGATAATGCTCGCGGTCTTTTTTTCCTTGCCGGCCAATTTAAAACAAGTTCATCAATCCGCCAATGTTAATCTGACGGCCAATCATCCGGCAGTCGACATTGCGGATCAAAATATTAATAATCAACCGCTCACAACTGATGACGTTGATGAAGCGGTAACCGCCATTTTAGCTTCCGTGTCCGACGAGAATCCGGCTTCGACTGACGTCGATGACCAATCTCTGATAGACGCGGACAGCTCGGCGATTAATAATCTAATGCAAAACTATGATCAAACCCAACTTTAAGGCGATTGCTCCGGCAGTAGCTTCGCTGGTAATCGGCGCGTCTTTATTGGCGCCCACAGTTTTCGCCAATACAACGGCCACCTCCGCTTATAGCGGTACTTCTCAAACCAATCCCAAAGCATCAACTTGCAGCGTTTATTCGAACAAAATCGCCAAACTCGCTGAAACAACCGCCGATAATCAAGCAAAACTTGATGCCAAACGCGCTGATCAGCTTTCTAAAACTAACAATAATCGCGCCGATAATGATAAAAAATTAGCTGATAACCGTTTGTCTGCTGATCAGAAGCGGGCGCAGGCATTGGCTAAGTTGCAAGGCAAAAACGCCACTGACGCGCAAAAGGCTGCCATCGCGGTTTTCCAGGCCGCGGTTGACAAGGCCGTTGCCGATCGCCGCGCCGCGATTGATGCCGCCATTACCGCTTATCGAACCGCTTTGGATCAAGCATTGGCCGGCCGAAAAACCAACGTTGACCAGGTTACGGCTGATTATAAGACTGCCGTCCAAGCCGCTTACACTAAAGCCCTTGCTGATTGCCAAGCTAATGTTGCCAAAAAGACCGTCAAAACTAATTTGAACGCCGCTCTAAAAGCCGCCCGGCAAAAATTCAATGCCGACCGCCAAGGCATCAATAAATTCCAGGGAATTATCAGCCCGTTGGCCAAGACTCGCCAGCAGGCCGTATCTGCCGCTGAATCAGCTTTTAAAACCGCGGTTAATACCGCCAGAACCGCTTTGATGGCAGCCTTCCCGAAGAAGAAATAATTACCGGGCGTTAAATATTCGCAAAGGAGGCCGGCAACGGCCTCTTTTGTTGCGTAACACGTAACATAATTTTTTGTTTGCCGCAATATATATAGAAAGAAAAATTAATTTGTCAAATCAATTTTTTTAAAAGCAATAGAAATTGCAAGAAGAATCTATCAGCAGAAGAAAATCATCTACTCGCTGTGTTGCGTGTTATGAGTTATGCGTTGTGAGATTTTGGCTGGATTTATTTTTTTGCTTATGTTATTATAATTTAAGTAATAATTATAGATTTACTAATGCGAGGAATTATTTTATCGGGCGGCCAGGGAACGCGTCTGCGCCCGCTAACCAATATTACCAGCAAGCAATTACTGCCGGTTTATAACCGGCCGATGATTTATTATCCGCTGAATACTTTGCTTAAAGCGGGTATCAAGGAAATCCTGATAATCGTGGCGCCGGAGCGAGCCGGCGATTATTCCAATCTGCTCGGTTCAGGAAAAGAAATCGGCGCGAAATTAACTTATGAAATTCAGGATGAGCCGCGGGGGCTGGCCGACGCTTTCATTATCGGCGAAAACTTTATTGACCGGGAAAACGTGGCGATGATTTTAGGCGACAATATTTTCGAAGATGATTTTACGGCTGAGATTAAGAATTTTAAAAAAGGCGGTAAAATTTTCGCCAGGCAAGTCCCGGATCCGGAGCGTTTCGGCGTAGTTGAATTTTCCGGCTCCCAAGCCAAGCGGATAATCGAGAAGCCCAAGCGATTTGTCAGCGATTATGCCGTGACCGGACTTTATCTTTATGATTACCGGGTGGTGGAAGCCGCCAAAAGTTTAAAACCATCAGCGCGCGGAGAATTGGAAATTACGGATATAAATAATTGGTATTTGGAAAAAGGGGAATTAGAGGTCGCCAAAGTAAAAGGCGCCTGGCTGGATGCCGGAACGTTTGACAGCCTTTTGGAGGCGCAGAATTTCGCCAAGGAAAAATTGGCAGGGAAAATGGTAATATAGCGTAAGCAGTACGTAGTATGTAGTATGGGCTGAATAGAAGACCTTGCTGCATACTACTTATTGCATACTACAAAATGGATTTTTCAAATAATAAAAGAATAACCGTCGGTTTCATAATATTCGGGCAGCATACTTATAAGTACCTGCCGTATTTTTTATCGTCTTTGAAAAATCAAACTCTTAAAGATTTTAAAATCATCACCTTTAATAACGGCGCTGCCGGCGATGAAAATGAAAGATTTATCCGCGCTAATTATCCGGAAATTGAAATTATGGGCGACGGCGCGAATCTCGGCTTTTCGGCGGCTTACAACCGAATGATGGCGAGAACTTTTGCCGAGCGCGCCGATTATTTTCTAATGGCCAACCCGGATATGATTTTCGAGCCGGATGTTTTGGAAAAGCTGGCTCAAAGGCTAGTGGCGGATTTGGAACTCGGTTCGGTTTGTCCGAAAATTTTAAAATGGAACTTTACTGAAAATAAGAAAACCGATATTATCGATTCCTATGGCATTGGTTTGAAAAGCGGCTTGCGTTTTTTCGATGTCGGCCAGGGTCGGAAAGACGACAAGAAATTCCGCTATGCGAGAATAATCGGCCCGTCCGGCGCCTGCGGCTTGTTCCGGATGGCGGCGCTGGAGCGCGTCAAAGAAAACGGCAAATATCTGGATGAGCGGATGTTTATGTATAAGGAAGACTGCGACTTGGATTATCGGCTTTATTTGATTCATCAGGAATCAGCCTGCGTTCCCGAGGCCGTTGTTTACCACGATCGTACCGCGGCCGGAGCTGGCACCAGCGATGCGGCGGCGATAATAGCTCGCAAAAATAAAAGCATGGAAGTTAAACGTTTGTCGCTCGTCAATCAGCGGCTGATATTCAAGAAATATTGGCACCTACAGAGCCTTTGGTCAAAACTGAATATTATCTGGCATCGGCTGAAAGTTTTCGCCTATATTTCGATATTTGAGCGGGATTTACTGAAGTATTGACTTTATAGCCGTTTTCGTTATATTATATAGAAAGCTTCTCGGAGCTATTTTTATTTATCTAAAATTAACAATAATATGGCCAAAATCGCTGTTATCAAGACCGGTGGAAAACAATATAAAGTTGCCGAAGGTCAATCTTTAAACATTGAAAAATTGGAAAAAAATTTGGGCGACAAGGTTAAATTTGAAACCTTATTAATCGCTGACGAAAAGGATTTGCAGATCGGCAAGCCTTTCCTGGGCGAAAAAGTCGAAGGCGAAATCCTTGAACAAGGCCGCCACGACAAGATTTCCGTGGTCAAGTTCAAAAACAAAACCCGCTACACCAGAAATCGCGGCCACCGCCAGCCGTTCACGAAGGTGAAAATTATTTCCATTGCTCAATAAGAAATGACAATATGGCGCTAGTGGAAATATGAAATTTTAGATACAATAGCGCAAAAAATATGAAAGTTTTAATTATAGCTGCTCATCCTGATGATGCTGAAATAAGTATGGGGATGAGAATAGCTAATCATGTACAAAACGGGGATGAAGTTCGGATACATTGTGTAACAAAAGGAGCCCCTCCCGGGGGTGGTGAAATAAGAAAAGAAGAAGCAAGGAAAGCGGGCGAGGTTTTGGGTGTAAAAAATTATTCCTTTTCTGACATAGAAGACGGATTATTCATTGAGCAACGAAAAAAAATACGAAACACTCTTGAAAAAATAATCGCAGAAGAAAAACCCGATTTATTATATACCCATTATTACAAAGATAAGCACTTGGATCATGTAGTAACATCCGAAGAAGCCTTGATTGCCGGGAAAGCAGTCCCTAATTTTTTTTATTTTAAATCCCCATATGCTTCATTCAAGCCAAATATTTTTTACTTTGGTACAAGCCGAGAGTTTGAGCAGAAAGACAAAGCTTTAAAATTTTTTGAGACTCAGCTTGATAGACAATTAATTGAGGTTGTAAAAAAATATTCCAATGTGATTTTTTACGAACACTTAGAGAAACAAACCATCGCCTCTGTTTCTAAGGGAAAAAAGACAAAAGAACTTTTTGTAGAATTATTCAAAGTAGAAAGATTAATTTTATAAAGATTTTAATAAATTTCAGCTCTTTTAAAATCATAAAACAAAGGAAGAAAAGGCATGAATGATGAAAAAAATATCTACAGAATTATTAAATGTGATGTTCCAGACAGGATTTTTATAAAAGAAGATTTATCCATTATTAAAGTTAATTCATTTGTTGAGGTGTTGCCATACTTGAATTCCATACTGGAACTTCTTAATAATAATTTTCCACCTGTTCAAGACAGGGTGCAATTTTCAGAGCTAATAGAAGAAATAAGGTTTTTGGAAAACAAAGGGCTAGTGAATATTGCTAGACAATGGCAGGGAACAAGCTTTATTTTAGCTAAAGGTGATAGTGTTGTTGGCGTAATAATTAGCAGAAGAGAAAGTTTTTTTAATTCAAGCAACGGAGACAGTGTTGATACTGGGCGAGCTTTTGTTCCTTTTTTGGCAATAAATTCAGCTTTTAGAGGAAGATATACGTCGCTTATGATTGCGTGTGCCATAAAAGCGTTAATTAGTTTTTCTTGTAGGGAATTTTTTGCAACAACTGCCATTGGAAACAGTAAGGCCGATCTTCTTTACTCTAAAATATCCACTGCAAGGGCTGAAGAAGGAAGGTGGATTCGTTTCTCTTTTACGCCAGCTTCATGTAAGATGATTATAGAAAAAGTTAATAAGATAGAGATTTTTAAAAAAGTTTTAGAATATTTTTTTAATTAGTCATTTTTTATCTTCTATCTCAAAAATAACCTTCCTGTCTACAGCCTTAAAGAGGTTAGACAGGAAGGTTTTTATTTATCCTTGATTGTTTTTTAAGGTTGATCTTGTTAAAAGTTTTTGTCCATTCTCGTAAAACGGAAAATACCATCATTTCTCTATATTTCATTTCTATTTTTTAGGGCATTATTCAACGTTATCTCATCCGCGTATTCGATATCCGAGCCCATCGGCAAGCCGCGCGCCAGGCGAGTGGTTTTTATATGGAGCGGCTTGAGGATTTTAGCCAGATAAAGGGAAGTGGTTTCGCCCTCAAGAGTGGGGGATAAAGCCAAAATTATTTCTTTGATTTTTCCCTGTTTCAAGCGCGTTTCCAGTTTGGCGATGTTGGTTTTTTCCACGCTGATGCCTTCCTGCGGGCGCAGATTGCGGCCCAAGAGAAAATACAGACCATTATATTTTTTGGTAGTTTCGATGGCGAGCATTTCCGGCTGGGTGGCGATGACGCAAAGCGTTGACGCGTCGCGCGCGCCGTCAGCGCAAATCGGACAAGGGTCGGTTTCGGCGACCGATAGGCAAGATGAGCAAATTTTTAAATTTTTTTTCAAGTTAATAATGTCGCCGGCCACTTTGACCAAAAATTCCTTGGGCTGTTTGAGCAGATAAAAAGCATACCGCTGGGCGGTCTTGGGGCCGACAGTGGGAATTTCGCTTAGATCATCGATTAAATTCTGAATGGCTTGGGGAAAACGCATAATTTTCGTATCTCGTATTTCGTATTTGGTATTTCGTATATTGTTTTAAACAGTGTTGTCTGGCATTATAATTTTACCGCTTATAATTAAAGTATCTAAGTTGTATAATTTTTGCAGAATTATATTTTGAAAAAATATACGAAATACGATATACCAAATACGAAATACGAATGATTACATTCCGGGTAGTCCGCCCATCGCGCGCATTTTTTCCGCCATGACGCGCTGGGTTTTTTTGATCACGTCATTGATGGCATCGGGCAATTTTTTTTCCAGCTCCTCTTTGTTCATTTCTTTTTCCAGCACTACGGCCGAGACGTTCATGTTGCCGTCCATGGTGATCTTGATGCCGTTTTTGTCGGCGCTGATCGTTTCCGCGCCCAAGGCATTCTGCAAGGTTTTAGCTTTGTCGCGCAAGTCTTTAAGCTGTTTTAATTTTTCAAACATAACTTATTCAATTAAAAATTAAAAAATAAAAGATAAAAAATATTTTTTCTTTTTTCTTTTTTCTCTGATTAAAATTCCACCGGCGGTTCGCCATAATCGCGTTTTTCCTTGCTCATAAAGCTCACCTTGTCGTGATTAAAAACCAGATCAACCGAGCCGGTCGGGCCGTTGCGGTGCTTGGCAATGTAAAGTTTGGCCGAGTTTTTATCTTCTTCCGCCAAACTGTCAAAGTCATAATTCCGGTCGGCGGCTTTGCGGTAAACAAACATCACCACGTCGGCGTCTTGTTCGATTGAGCCGGATTCGCGCAAATGGGAAAGTTTGGGGATGGCCGGTTTTTCCTGCTCAACCGCGCGGGAAAGCTGGGACAAAGCCAAGACCGGCACGTTCAGTTCGCGGGCAATGCCTTTCAGGCCGCGGCTGATTTCCGAAACTTCCTGGACGCGGTTATCGCCGTATTTTCCCCGGCCTTCCATTAATTGTAAATAATCAATAATAATCAAACCTAACCCTTTATCCATTTTCAGGCGGCGAGCTTTGGCGCGGATTTCCATGATCGAAGTGGCGGCCGAATCGTCGATATAGATCGGCGTTTCGGATAATTGGCCCATGGCTTCGCCGATTTTGGCAAAATCGTTTTCATCTTCGCGGTCGGATAAATTGCCGGTGCGCATTTTCCAAAGCGAAACTCCAGCCTGGGCGCAAAGCATCCTGTCGACTAATTGCTCTTTGCTCATTTCCAAGGAAAAGATGCCGACTGGTTCGCGGCTTTTGACTGCGACCTGCCGGGCGATATCCAAGGCCAGGGAAGTCTTGCCGACCGAAGGGCGGGCGGCCAAAATTATCAAATCGGATTTTTGCAAGCCGGCCAGCAATTTATCCAAGTCGGGAAAGCCGGTGGGCAAGCCGCGCAATTTTCCGCTCTGTTTGTGCAGTTCATCGATGCGCTCGAAAGCGTCGGTTAAAAGATTATTGATGGAAACAAAAGCGTTCTTGGAAAAATTTTGGGAAATTTGGAAAATTTTCTGCTCGGTTTCATCCAGAATCAAATCGACATCTTGTTCTTCGTCAAAGCTTAAATCGGAAATTTCGCTGGCCGCTTGCTGTAAGCGGCGCAGGGTGGCTTTGTGGCGGATGATCTTGGAATAATTTTCCACGTTGGAAGCGGTAGCGACAAAATTGGAAAGCTGAGCCAGATAAGTCCGTCCGCCAATGCCGGCCAGCTGGCCTTTTGATTCCAGTCGGTCAGAAAGCGTCAGGATATCGATCGGCTGCATGCGGGAAAATAATTCTTTGCTGGTTTCGTAAATAGTGGCATGCGCCTGCGTGTAAAAATCTTTTTCCGAAAGCGTGTCCACGACTTTGACGATGGCGTTTTTGTCCAGCAAAAGACAGGAGAGCAGGCACTGCTCGGCCTCGATATTCTGCGGCGGCAATTTGCCGATGATATTCTGTTCCGGCATAATCAAATATTAAATCATAGGAACGCGATATCTCGCGTTCTGATAAATTTTCACCACTCGACTTAGTAGATAGATTTTAGCCCAAAATTTTTGAATAAGCAAGGCTTCGGCCATCCACTTATCATCCACTCTTTTTTGACGATATTTTTGATTTTACCCTTGCTTTTAAAGGGGAAAATATTGCTTGACAGAGCGGTTAATTAATAGCCATGTGGATAAATAGCGTTGACATTAAAATCTATTCTGTTATCATTATTTTAGAATAAATATATATTTATTTATTTTTTTGTTCATTTCGTTCTTTAAGAATTTATTGATTAAGCATTAACCTTTGCCAAGAAGGAGCGTGCATGACTCTACTCGGATTTTTTCGAAAAAAATCATTGATTTCTCCGGTCGGTTTATCCGGAGATTTCTCAGCCGGCCCTTTACCGGGTTCGGCGGCAGCGAAAAACATCCACCGGAAACCAAAGAAAGGAGAATTAACCTTTTTAAATGAAGGCATAAGGTATTGCGGCTGTAATACGGCCGGAAGAAATATGCCGCTTCTTTGCATCGCGCTGGCCGGATAAAGTCCGGTGAATATATTCGAAAGGAGGAATTGTCACAGGCTAAACAATTTCACCATCCTCACGGGATTGCTAACATTCTGTGATCGGGTCAGTCCGGGATAAAAGTCTGCTTGGTCTTCGGGCCGGCGAGAAAAATAATCCCTTGGATTAGCCTAACCATTTCAAGGATTTCGATTTTAACCCCGGTCATTATCCTTGATTTTTCAGCTCAATGGTTTTAAGGATTTCGACTATTAGCAAAATAATATTGGCCAGCCCAATCCTGTAATAGTGGAATCCGGAAAAAAATATCGGGGTCGCGTCATCGCGTTCAGCATAACAGAACCAATCATCTCAAAGGAGAACAACCCATGGCCATCGCGAGAGCTGGTCCTGCAGTGGTTTATCCGAAAAACGGTCATTAGAAAAAGACCGCAAATTTCCGAACGGTTTTTTGGGGATAGACAAAATCTTCCCCAAAAACCACCATATGCTTACAATCGTTAAGCGCCTCTACTATAAAAAAAGTAGGGGCTTTATTTTTTTGTCGACAACTCTCTTATTCGCTTGACGTTATTTGGCAGGGGAGTTATCATATAAACAGTTCCTCTTTTAGTTTAGGTGTTTTGGCAGAGCGGGGAGCTTCAAGCGGCAAGTTCGTAATGGTAAGTTAGGGGTCTTTCTCTCTTGTTTTTGATCTCCTCTTGATCTCCTCCGGTCAAGGTGAGAGTGCCGCTTTCTCCCTGCTCTATTATTTCGTTCTTTCATCTCAGTTCGTTCTTTCTAAAAAATAATCATAAAATCAATCCGCGCATTTCTGGCTCTTACTTCGATAAGAGCCTTTTTTTTGCTCATATCAACCCCTTGCCAAATTTAAAGTTATTTGTTATGATTTTTATCAATAAAGCCTGTCCAGGCGTTTTATTTTTTGTCATTTTTTGTTATAATACGGATATAGATAAATCAAAAATCGAAAATCTTAAATCGTAAATCGCAAATCGCAAAAGCGCTCATAGCTCAGCTGGTACCTGCCTGCCGGCAGGCAGGGAGCAACTCAGGTTTTTAAAACGTTTAAAATAAAATATACGATAAGTTCGCGCTCATAGCTCAGCTGGTAGAGCAACTCCCTTTTAAGGAGATGGTCACAGGTTCGAATCCTGTTGAGCGCACATGGCAGTGAGAGGTTCTCGGCGACCGAGTTTTCCGCCTGAAAGCAATAGTTCGCCAGTCAGTAAAATTACTGACTGGTTTTTTTAAAATTAAGCTACGTTTTCTATCCAATAGCTTGGAAACGATTTATTAAATAATTTGGCGTTTTGAATTCAATGCCCATATGCAATCTTTCGGCATTATAGTATTCCAAGTAATTAGGCAATTTATTATTTAGCAT
>JAQUPS010000001.1:1577-123081 GCA_028716485.1 Patescibacteria group bacterium | reverse complement strand
GACCAGTTTAACCGCTTTAGCCCGCAGTCTGGGCATCCGGGGATTGGTTGTGTAAGCCATACGAAGAAACGTTAATTTGATATCTGTTTATTATATCAAAACGTTTCCAAGCTATTGGGCTATTACGCAATGCTTGACAAAAACATAATTGTTTGCTATGTATACATAAGACTATTTTAATAAAGAAATGGTCTTAAAATGTTCATTTTATAAACAATTTAACGAAAGGAGCTATCTATGAGAAAGATAGCGGTGTTAGCGATAGTGTTTTTTTCTGTTCTGGTTGTCGGTTGTGGCAAGAACAGTAATCCCGCTCAGACGACCAGCAGTACTGATTCCACCTCAAATGCGGAATTTTTTGTCGCTCAGGCAGCCCTTGAAGGTTCGGCAGTACCCATGTTTAATCTGATAAAATCTGACACAGCATTTCCGGGAGTTGCCATAACGTCTTTTGGCGGAAGTGCCATACGCGCTTCTGATTCTGTTAAATATTATTATCAGACTGCGCTAGTAGCTCGAATGTCAGACAATAATGGAGGTGGGGTTTCTTGTTGGGGCGGAATGGTAAAAAATACTCCTGTTGTCGCACTTATTGATTTTAGTTGGTATGAAGGCGGTGTTGCATCTTATGGTGGTGCCGCCGAGGTTTATTTGGGGAATAAAAAAATACTAACTACTCTAAGTGATGCTCTGGCGTACATATACTATGTGCCAGGAGATCTTGGCAGAGGGATAAAAGAAAAAATCGTAATGATTGAATCTGGAAGCCCGGCCGTATCCGCTAGCGATCATTTTGAAGTTCATTATTACGATTTTTCTACTGACACGACATATTATGTTGGTCAGGCAGTTTTTTCCAGCACCAATCTTAGCAAGCCGATGGCGCATTAAGGTTGGGTGTAAAAATTCAAAGAGGATTCATTTCAGGATCCTCTTTTTTATTTGTTTAACCAATTTTTTGACCGTCTTTGCCGGTGGAAACCGATGGCGAAGCGGTGTGCTTCGTCGCGGACGCGTTTGATGATATGGAGAGAAGGGGAGGCGAGCGGAAGAAGCAGGGGAGTTCTCATCCCGGGGAAAAATATTTTGTCCGGCGCGTGGGCGGAGCGCAAGCCTTCGCCTTTGGAAACGGCGATAATCGGAATATCAAGTTTTAATTTTTTCAAAATTGATAAGCAGGCATTGAGCTGGCCCTTGCCGCCGTCGACGATGATCAAATCCGGCCGCGGCCAGTCATTATGAAATCGCCGTTCCAAAATTTCTTTTAACATGCCAGTGTCATCAGCCTTGAGCCTTATGCCTTGAGCCGTAAGCCCTTTTATTTTGAATTTCCGGTATTCGTTCTTTTCCGGCTCGCCGGCGGCAAAAACCACCATCGATCCGACCGCTTCTTTCCCGAAAATATTGGAAATATCATAGCCCTCGATTCTTTGCGGAATTTTCGGCAGGTTCAAAGTCTTGGCCAATTCAATCACGTCGGCGGCGTATTTTTCTCCCACGGTTAAAATGCGCGAGTTGGCTAAAACTTTTTCCAAGCTAAACAGCCGGTAATTCAACATTGCTAATTTATTTTCTTCCATTTCGGTTCGATTTGCTGAACTTTCCAATTTTCTAATTTCCAATTTCAAATTTCTCTCCACTTCTCGCCTTCTTCCTTCTAAAAAAGAAGTAATCTCGCTTACTGTTTTTAAATACTCGCTATGATCGATCGGATATTGGCACATCCCCGGACATTTGCCGATGCGGTAATATAGACAAGCCCGCCTGGGCAAAGTCGAACACGAACGGAAAGGCCAGATGTAGCGGATGATCTTCAAGACTTCCTTCACTGATTCGGCGCTCAAGAACGGCCCGAAATATTTTCCCTGCTTATCAATCTCTCTGGTCAGAAAAACTCGCGGCCACTGATCTTCAAGAGATATTTTTATATAAGCATATCGCTTATCGTCTTTGAGCATCACATTATATTTTGGCTGATATTTTTTCACCAGATTAGCCTCTAATAATAACGCTTCGATTTCCGTGTCGGTTTCGACCCATTTTATCTCTCGTATTTCCGCAAGCATCTGCCGCTTGTCTGGCGCCAAATCCGAACTTTCCCGCCAATACGAAAGCACCCGCGACCTTAAATTCGCGGCCTTGCCGACATAAATAATCGTGCTGGCTTTATTATAATACTGATAAGACCCCGGCCCGGTCGGGATATTTAGCTTTTTGACTTTGTCCAAATTCATGGCTTCTATAATAATAGAAAATATAGTTTTTGTCCATTTGCCATGGCGATTTTAATGAGCTAACATTGAATATATGGAAATGAAAAAAACCCAATTAAATAAAGAGCAGGAGGAGGCCGTGAAATTCGGCGAAGGGCCGTTATTGATAGTAGCCGGAGCGGGGACGGGCAAGACCAGTGTTATTTCCGAGCGCATCGTCGGCTTGATCAATTCGGGCAAGGCGAAGTCCGAGGAAATTTTGGCTTTGACCTTTACCGATAAAGCCGCCGGCGAAATGGAAGAGCGGGTGGACCGGCTGCTGCCTTACGGCGCATTTTTTGATTTGTCTATTTCCACTTTCCATTCTTTCTGCGACACGATTTTGAAAGAAGCCGGCTTGGAAATCGGCTTGCCGACTGATTATAAATTATTGAATGAATACGAGCAATACGCTTTATTTAAAAAACATTTGGATCGTTTTGGCTTGGATTATTATCGGCCGATGGGCAATCCGACCAAATTCATCCGCGACCTGCTGAAGCATTTTTCCCGCTGCAAGGACGAAGACATTACGCCGCTGGAATATTTGCAGTATGCCGAGGAGTTGCGGCAGAATCTGGATGGGATGATGAGCGGCGTGAAAGGAAAAAAGAAAAAAGTTGATATTTCCGAGTTTTTTCAAAATGCCAAGGGCGAATTTGATCAAGAGGTCGCGGAAATGGAAGTGAAAAAAATCGAAGAAGCCGCCAATGCTTACCATATTTATCAAAATTTGCTTTTGGAAAATAATTCGCTGGATTTCGGGGATTTGATAAATTATTGCCTGAAACTTTTCCGCGAGCGGCCGAATATCCTGGCGCGCTATCAGGCCAGATTCAAATATATTCTGGTCGATGAATTTCAGGATACCAATTGGGCGCAGTATGAATTGGTGAAATTGCTCGCCGCTCCGCAGAATAATATTACGGTTGTCGGCGACGATGACCAGGCGATCTACCGCTTCCGCGGCGCGGCCATGGCCAATATCTTGGAATTCAAGAAAGATTATCCGGCCGTCAAACAAATATTTTTAATAGAAAATTACCGCAACCGGCAGAATATTCTGGACTTGTCTTATGAATTCATCAAATTGAATAATCCCAATCGCCTGGAAGAACAACTTAAAAATGATGGTGAAAAATTATCCAAGAAACTCGAGGCTAATGAAAAAGGCCCTGGCGCGGTTGAGGTTATCCGCGGCGCCGACACGGCCGACGAGATGGTGCGAGTGGTTAATAAAATTGCCGAAATTAAGGCGCAGGATAAAGAAGCGAGCTGGGGAGATTTTGCCGTTTTGGCTAGATCCAATGAAGCGAGCAAGGAAATCTGCGCCTATCTAGACGAGGCGCATTTTCCTTATAAATTATTTTCCTCGCGCGGACTTTACGCCGTTGCCCCGGTTTTGAATTCTATTAATTATCTGACGGCGATTGCCGACCAATATGACGGCGCGGCTCTGTATAAGGCTTTGACCTTGCCGGTATTTAATTTTTCCGCCGAAGAATTGGCCAGCCTGAATTATTCCGTTTATCGCAAGGGTATTTCGCTTTATAAAGTCTTGAACGAGGCCTCGGCGCTGGGCTTGGGCAAGGCAACGCTGGAAAAAATAAATAAATTTTTGGCCGTGTTCAAAAAGCACGCGGCCGACGCTCGCTATAAGCCGGTTTCAGAAATATTCATCGATTTTTTGGAAGACACCGGCTATGGAAATTTTTTGCGGAAGCAGGAAGAACGGCAGGCGATTTTGGATAGCAGCCGGATTAATCAATTCTATAAGCGGATCAAGGATTTTGAAAGCGAAGCCGATGACAAATCCGTGCGGGAATTTTTAGCCGAACTGGAAGTCGAGATCGAAGCCGGCGAGCAGGGAACGCTGCCGGCCAGCGACGAAGATGATCCGGCAATGATTAAGATAATGACCGTGCATGCGGCCAAAGGCTTGGAATTCAAATATGTTTTTGTTATAAATCTGATCGACAAGCGTTTTCCTTCCACGGAGCGGAGCGAATCAATCAAGATTCCTGACGCTTTGCTTGATGAAATAATTCCGGAAGGCGAACATCATCTGGAAGAAGAACGGCGCTTGTTTTATGTGGCGATCACCCGCGCCAAAAAAGGCGTTTATTTTTCCTGGTCCTCTGATGCGGGCGGCAAACGGGAGCGCCGCGCCTCGCGGTTTTTAATTGAAACAAAATTAGTGGAAGATTTGGATATCAGCAATGCCGATGAGAAAAAAGTCGAGCCGTTAAAAAATAAATTTTCTTCTGAAAAGGTCGGTCGGCCTGCTCAGCGAAGCTCCGCGGAAGCAGAAGGAAACTGGGTTCCTAAGGCGCCGGAAAGATTTTCCTATTCCCAATTCGAAGCCTACGAGCGCTGTCCCTATCAATATCGTTTTGATAATATTCTGCGCGTGCCTAAGCGCGGCAATTACCAGATGTCTTTCGGCAAAACTATGCACTCGACCTTGCAGAAAATTTTGGAGACCGTAAAACAGGCCGGCGAAAAAAAACAGGACTCGCTCTTTTGTCATCCTGAGCCGAACCGCCCCGGAGGGGAAGCTGAAGGATTTATTTCCTTGGAAGAATGTCTGAAAATCTACGACGAATCTTGGATTGACGAATGGTATGAGAACGAAGCCAAGCGCAAGGAATATCGCGATAAAGGCAAGGAGATAGTCAAGGCTTTTTTTGAAGAGCACAAGAATAATTGGCCGAAAGTTTTATTTCTGGAAAGGGGTTTCCAATTAAGGCTGAAAGTCGACGGCGAGGGGATTACCATTGCCGGTAAGATCGACCGTATCGACGAATTGCCTGACGGAAAACTGAAAATCGTCGATTATAAAACCGGCAAGCCCAAAGAAAAATTGGAATTCAATGAAAAAGCGCAATTATTGATTTATCAGCAAGCCGTCAAAGAATTATTCCGCCAGGAAGTCGGCGCGCTGGCTTATAGCTACCTCAACGACAACAGCGAGATAGAATTCTTGGGTAAGGAAAAAGATTTCGCCAAGCTTGATGAAAAAATTTCCGAGACCATCCGCTCAATCAGAAAAGGCGAGTTTCCGTCCACGCCCGGCCAGCAATGCAAATACTGCGATTACAGCGGGATTTGTGAATATCGGAAATTATAAAGGCCTTGAATGATGAGGGAATCGGGTATATTATTGAGATGATAATGAATTGGATAGAAAACGAAATTAGAAATTAGAGATTGGAAATTTGTAAACACTTTTTTTGTCATCCTGAACGTAGCTCCGCCGGCCGGCGGAGCGGAGTGAAGGATCTATTGCCTTGGAAGCCCATATTACTACGATAAAAATTTTTGTCGATGATGTGCGCGCTTCGCGCAAAATAGATCCTTCGCGACACGCTCAGGATGACAAGGTGACATATGAACGAAGAAAAAATTGGAAGAATAATCAGTCCTAAGGGAGAAAGCGAGGATAATTCGCTGGATTTGACGTTGCGGCCGCAAAAATTTTCTGATTACATCGGCCAGGACAAAGTAAAAAATAGTTTAGAGATAACTATTCAGGCGGCTAAAGGACGCGGAGAATCGATTGAGCACGTCTTGCTTTACGGCGCGCCCGGCCTGGGCAAAACCACGCTGGCGCATCTGATCGCCCGCGAAATGGGTGCCAATGTCCGCGTCACCACCGGTCCGGCGATTGAAAAATCCGGCGACTTGGCGGCGATTTTATCCAATCTGGAAGAAGGCGATGTTTTATTTATTGACGAAATTCATCGCTTAAATAAAACTGTGGAAGAAATTTTGTATCCGGCTATGGAAGATTACGCGCTGGATATTATCTTGGGCAAGGGTCCGGCGGCGCGCACGGTGCGCATTGATTTGCCGCGCTTCACTTTGATCGGCGCCACGACCAAAGTGAGCATGCTTTCCGCGCCATTGCGTGACCGCTTCGGCCATCATCATCACTTGGATTTTTACGAAAATAAAGATATTGCCAAAATCGTGGAACGCAGCGCCAAGATTTTGGGCGTGGAAATTGATTCGGCCGCCGTGGCCGCCATTGCCGCCCGCGCCCGCCGCACGCCTCGCGTTGCCAACCGATTACTCAAGCGTGTTCGCGATTATTCGGCCGTCAAAGGTGATGGATGTTTATCCGATAACACTTGCCGCGACGCTTTCGGCATGCTGGAAATCGACGAACTCGGTTTGGATTGGGTGGATAGAAAAATTTTAGAAACCATCATTGATAAATTTGCCGGCGGCCCGGTCGGCCTGAACACGATTGCCGCGGCCACAGGCGAAGAAATGGAAACAATCGAAGATGTCTACGAGCCATATTTAATTCGTCTCGGATTTTTAGACAGATCACCCCGTGGCCGTATCGCCACGCCGCACGCCTACGAGCACCTCGGGAAACAATTAAAAGTTAAAAATGAAAAATTAAAAATTTAGGAGATGCTTATTAAAGGTAAAAAAATAAATTTGCGCCAACTGAAAAAGAACGACGATAAGTCGCTTTTTAAATATGCCAATGACCGAATGATTTGCCGCTATACTACTGTGCCATATCCTTATACTTTAAAAATAGCGCAATCATTCATTAAAAAAACTTGTAAAAATTTAAAGATCGGGGAATCTTACGACCTTGGCATGGCCGATTCCGAGAGTGGTGAGATTATCGGTATGGCCGCGTTGCGGATAAAAGATAAGAAAGCGAAAATTGCCGAAATTGGTTATTGGCTGGGCAGAAAACATTGGAGCAGGGGAATTACCAGCGAGGCGGCGGCAATAATGTTAAATTTTGGCTTTGAAAAATTGAAATTAAATCGAATCTACGCCAAAGTTATGAAACCTAATATCGGTTCGATAAGAATTTTGGAAAAACACGGTTTTAAATTGGAAGGAATTTTGCGCCGGCATGAATATAAAATGGGAAAAATACATGACGTGCTAATGTTTGGATTGCTTAAAGAGGAATATAAAAAATGAAATATAGGTTAAGGGATTTTGATTTCAATTTGCCGGACGATTTGATTGCCACTAAGCCGGCCGAGCCGCGAGACAGTTCGCGGCTTTTAGTGCTGGATAAGAAGACCGGCAAAATAGAGCATAAGCATTTTTATGACATCATCGACTATTTGCATGCGGGCGATGTTTTGGTTTTGAATAATTCCAAGGTGATCCCGGCGCGGCTCTGGGCGAAGAAGAAAGAAACCGGCGGGAAGGTAGAAGTTTTGTTGCATAAGAAATTAAGCGCGAATACTTGGCAATGTCTTTTGGGCGGGAAAGTAAAAGAAGGATTAGTTTTGTCATTTCGACCGAGTGCGCCGCGCGCGAGTGGAGAAATCGCTTTTGACGAGCAGGAAAGGGATCCCTCGGCAGGGCTCGGGATGACAAAAAAGGGGGAGTTGTCCGCGAAAATTTTGAAAAATAATCACGACGGGACGTGGGATTTGAAATTTAATAAATCCGGCGTGGCGCTAATGAAGATGATTGAAAAAATCGGCGAAGTGCCGCTGCCGCCGTATATCTTAAAGCAAATAAAAAATAAAAAAGAAAAAAGAAAAAATAATTTTGATAAATCAAGATACCAAACGATTTATGCTGATGATAAAAAGACCGGGAGCGTGGCGGCGCCGACGGCCGGTCTGCATTTTACGCCGGAGCTTTTGAAGAAAATTAAGAAAAAAGGCGTGAAAAT
Organism: Patescibacteria group bacterium; assembly: GCA_028716485.1. Taxonomy (GTDB): domain Bacteria; phylum Patescibacteriota; class Patescibacteriia; order Patescibacteriales; family WJLG01; genus JAQTUZ01. Next base: position 115,158 of record JAQUPS010000001.1, on the reverse strand, counting down.
CTTGGAAATCACGCTTTATGTCGGGATGGGAACTTTTGCGCCGGTCAAGACGGAAAATATCTTAGAGCATAAGATGCACGCGGAATGGGTGGAAATTAATCGCAGAGCGATTAATCAATTAAGAATTAAGAAAGAAGAATTAAGAAATAAAAAGAATAAAGGACGAATAATTGCCGTGGGAACAACTTCTTGCCGAAGCCTGGAAGCTTGCTGGAAAAATTTGCCGTCGGCCGGAAAGGATTTTAAATCGTGGGTTGATATTTTTATTTATCCCGGCTATAAATTTAAGATTGTTGACGCGATGATCACAAATTTTCATCTGCCCAAATCAACTTTATTAATGCTGGTCTCGGCGCTGGCCGGCAAAAAAAATATTGACCGCGCTTATACTGAAGCGATTAAGAAGAAATACCAGTTTTATTCGTATGGAGATGCAATGCTGATAAAATGATAAATGATGAATGCTAAATACTAAATTTATCTTAAAAAATTTATCATTCATCATTTAGCATTTAAGCATTATGGCCTATCTTGACGGAAATATTTATTTCCTGTAATCTGTGGATAGTTATTTATAATTGTTATCACCTATAACAAAACCCTTGATTTAAGGTGGTCAGGGGGCTTTCTATCGTTTTTAAAACGAAAAAGAAGGTTAATGTCTGTTTTTTATTGTAAAAATTCAGGCAAAATTATTTTAAAATTTAAAATTTATATTTTAAAATTATAAATATATGGAAGAAAAGAAAAATCTGACTCCGGAGCAGGAGCAGTTTGCCAAGCTTTTGGAGAAAGATAAATTGGTTGTGCCGGCTCAGGGCGAAGCAGTCCGCGGCACGGTGCTGGCCGCCTCGAAAGCCGAAGTCCGTCTGGATATCGGCGGGATTTTGGTCGGCGTAGTCCGCGGGCCGGAACTTTACGGCGAGGCCGATGAATACGCCAACCTGAAGCCGGGCGATGAAGTCGACGCCACGGTGGTTGATTTGGAAAACGAACACGGCGAACTGGAATTGTCTTTCCGCATCGCCGGCCAGGAAAAAGCCTGGGACACTTTGCGCGAAGCTTATCAAGATAAGAAAACCGTCAAAGTCAAAGTCATCGACGGCAACAAGGGCGGCGTGCTCGTGCGCTTCCGCCAGATTTCCGGCTTCTTGCCGGTTTCGCAATTGGCTCCGGAAAATTATCCCCGCGTTTCGGGCGGCGACAAATCCAAGATTCTGGAAAAACTGAAATCTTTCGTCGGCATGGACATGGAAGTGAAAGTGATGACCTTGGATGAAAACGAAAACAAGATTATTTTCTCCGAAAAAGAAGCTTGGAGCGAAAACCAGAAAGACGTCATCAGCAAATATCAGGTCGGCGCGGTGGTGGATGGCGAAGTTACGGCCGTCACTGATTTTGGCGTCTTTGTTTCTTTCGGCGATAATATGGAAGGGTTGATCCATATTTCCGAATTGGCCTGGAAGCGCATCGACAATCCGGGCGATTTATACAAGGTCGGCGATTCGATCAAGGCGGAAATCATCAACATCAACGGCTCGAAGATTTTCTTATCCGCCAAAAAATTATTGGCTGATCCCTGGGCCGGTGTGGGCGAAAAATACAAGATCGGCCAGATCGTCAAGGGCAAGATCCTCAAAGTCAATCCGTTCGGTTTGTTCGTCGAGCTCGACGAGCTCATCCACGGCCTGGCGCATATCTCCCAGCTCGGCCTGGGTTCGGGCGTCAAGATCGAAGATCTTTACAAGTCCGGCACGGTGATGGATTTTGAAATCACTTCCATCGAACCGAAAGAGCATCGCCTTGGTTTGCATGTTGTCAAAGAAGGCGGCAAGAAAGCCAAAACTGAAAAAAAAGAAGAAGTGAAGGAAGAAAAGGCGGAAGAAAAATCAGAAAAGAAAGAAGAGGAAAAAGAATCCAAGCCGAAAAAAGTCAAGAAAACTAAAAAGGAAGAAAAAGAATAATAGTTTCTCAATATAGAATTAAAGAAGGCTCGGCGCTGATTGCCGAGTTTTCTTTTTTTGTCATCCTGAGCGCCACGCGAAGGATCCGGTTATTCCGGTAACCAAGAACTTGAAAATAGGAAGAGACAGATCCTTCGTCTTCAGCCGAGGCGGCTTTCGACTCAGGATGACAAAAATAAAGGTGAAGTTCGCTTGGCGAGATTCGGTTAAAGCCAAACTATACGAAATACCAAATACAAAATACGAGATACGAATCTTTGACAAAACCCTTATTTTTGTTATGATATGAGCGCAAGTTAACTAACTATTTATAGTCTCGTCTCGCTGGGATTCAACGTAAACCCACCCCGTCCGCGAGGCGCGGCCACCCCTCCTAAGAGGGGAATATAAACTATGAAGAATTTAATTAAGAATTTTATCATTTTTTTCGCGGTTTTTCTGCTTCTGGCCGGGATTTTCAGCTTGTTCGGCGGCGGAACGCTCACCGGAAAACCGAAGAGCGCCAATTCGGATATCGGCACTCTGGTGCAAGATATCAATAACGGAAACGTGGCATCGATTGTTGTTGAGGGCGCGAAATTGACTGAAACGCTTAACGACAAATCAGTGAAAATCATCCAGAAAGAAGATAACGAATCTTTGTCGGATTTACTTAAAAATTACGGCGTAACACCGGACAAGATTGAAAAGATAAATATCACGGTCAAGAATAATTCAGGCTCTAATTATTGGCTGTCGGTTATTCTGCCGATCGTCCTGCCGACTCTGATTATCGGCTTCTTGATTTATTTTATGATGCGGTCGGTGGCCGGAGCCAATGCCAAGGCGATGATGTTCGGGCAGTCGGGCGCCAAGGAATTCCGCGAGGACGCCAAAAATAAAACAACTTTTAAGGATGTGGCCGGTTCGGAAGAAGCTAAGGAAGAATTGAAAGAGGTGATCGAATTTTTGAAATTTCCCAAAAAATTTCGCGAAATCGGGGCGCGAATTCCGCGCGGATTCTTGCTGCTCGGCGCGCCCGGCACCGGCAAAACTTTGATGGCGCGAGCCGTGGCCGGCGAAGCTAATGTGCCATTCTTCCATATTTCCGGCTCGGAATTCGTGGAAATGTTTGTCGGCGTCGGCGCTTCCCGCGTGCGTGATTTATTCAATCGCGCCAAAAAAACCGCGCCTTGCATAATTTTTATCGATGAAATCGACGCGGTCGGCAGAAGGCGCGGCGCCGGTTTGGGCGGTTCGCACGACGAGCGCGAGCAGACTTTAAATCAGATTTTAGTGGAGATGGACGGCTTTGACGGCGAGACGGAAATAATCGTCATTGCCGCGACCAATCGCCCCGATGTTTTGGATCCGGCTTTATTGCGGCCGGGAAGATTTGACCGCCAAGTGGTTTTGGAAATTCCCGATTTGAAAGAACGAGAAGCTATTTTGAAAGTTCATTCCGAAAAGAAGCCGTTGTCAGCCGATGTTGATTTGAAAAAGATCGCCGAGCGCACCTCCGGATTTTCCGGCGCGGACTTGGCGAATTTATTGAACGAAGCGGCAATCGCCACGGCCAAACTGAATGAAAAAGAAATCAAGATGCAGACTATTTTCGATTCAATCGAGAAAGTGATGATCGGCCCGGAAAGAAAGAGCCGCGTCATCACCGACCGCGAAAAGAAAATCACCGCTTATCACGAAGCCGGCCATGCTTTGGTCGCGCACAATTTGAAAAATATCGATCCGGTGCAGAAGATTTCCATCATCTCCCGCGGCCGCGCCGCCGGTTATACTTTGAAGACGCCGATCGAAGACCGCCGCCTGCATTCCAAGGAAGAATTTATCGAAGAACTGGCCGTCTTGGTTGCCGGACGGATGGCGGAAAAAATCATTTTTAACGATGTCACCACCGGCGCGTCTTCGGATTTGCGCGTTGCCACTGACTTGGCCAAGTCGATTGTTACTGAATACGGCATGAGCGACAAATTGCCGCTTCGCACTTTCGGCACTTCGGACGAATTAGTTTTCTTGGGTCGGGAAATGCGCGAGGGCCGCGACTACAGCGAAAAGACTTCCGAATCGATTGACGCGGAAGTCGGAAAATTATTCGATGAAGCGGTCAAGACCGCCGTCGATATTCTCAATAACAAAAAAGCCGACCTGGAAAAGATCGTCTCGGCTCTGATGATTAAAGAAACGATGGAGAAGGACGAATTTGAAGCGATAGTGGGAAAGAAATAAAAAGAATCCCCTCTTGAGAGGGGTGGCTCGCGCCGTGCGAGACGGGGAGTGTGCAATCCCGACATTATTTTCAAACATCTTTTGCCACTTTTTTAGAAAAAGTGGCGCAAAAATCGCGAGCAGGAAAAATTTCCTATCACTCCGCTAAGAAACCTAGTAAAATCGCTATACTTGCCCCGTCTTTATTTATTAAAATTATAATAATGAAACGGGGCTTCGGACAACGCGATTTTGCACGGTTTCAACGCTGTGTGATTACGGAAATTTTTCAATGCTCGCTGCAAGGAAAATTTATTTATTTTTTGTCTGAATATAAATTAGCAACCAAGCATCTAATCGACTAATTAGCCAATAATGCTTTTTAATATCATCACGATTTTCCCTGAAATACTCGATTCCTATCTCAATGAGGGGATGATTAAGCGCGCGATCGGAAAAAAGATTGTTAGAATAAAAACGCATAATCTGCGCGATTGGACGAATGATAAGCACCGTAGTGTTGATGATTCACCGTATGGTGGTGGTGCCGGAATGATAATGAAAGCTGAACCGATCTATAAAGCCCTAAAACAATTAAAAATAAAGGGAAGAGTTAAGAAAGCAAAAATTGTTTTGTTGTCAGCCAAGGGAAAAAAGTGGACGCAGAAAATGGCGAGGGAATATTCTAAACTTGATGAAATAATTTTCGTTTGCGGAAGATACGAAGGAGTTGATGAAAGAGTTTTGAATTTTGTTGATGAGGAGATTTCCATCGGCGATTATGTTTTAACCGGCGGGGAATTGGGCGCGGCCGTGATGATTGATTCTATCACCCGTCTTCTGCCCGGCGTCTTGGGCAATGCCGAGAGCGCCATTTCCGAATCTCATTCCAAGGAAGGAGTTTTGGAATATCCGCAATACACCCGGCCGGAAGTTTTAAAAATCGGCAAGAAGAAATATAAAGTTCCGGAAGTGCTTTTGTCCGGTGATCATAAAAAAATCGCCGAATGGCGGAGTAAGCGCTCGCCGTCAACTTAGGGTTTTTGGGAAAATAAATTTATCAGCTGAGTAAAAAAATCTCGCCTTTGCAGGAAAGGCGAGTGTTTTTTATGGGCGTCCTAACGCATGGACGAATGTGTCGTCGATGACGATGACTCCGAAAAAAAAGAGCAAGGGGCCGATTACGTATATTACGGCAAACATTACCGGATATCTGATGCAAATAATTAATGCCAGCGCCAGGCAGAAACCGCCCCAGACTCCGTCGATAATCGTGAATAGCCGGGGGTATCGCCAATAATTTAAAGGATTATCGGCAATTTCCCGGCCGCAGTAGCCGCCCAAAACAGACAATCCGGCAACTAAAATAATTGCTAAAAGGACGTAAATTAATTTTTTCATCAACTCCTCCCTTGATAAAACGGTTTAGAGTTAAGTTTAGGCCTGTTAATAAAAAAGTCAAGATTTTATAAAACTTGAAATATTTTATACTATTTTCCAGCCGGTTTCGGTTTTGATGATGCTGCCCGGAAAGCGGAAGGCCGCGGCCTTGGGGTGGCCGCCGCCGCCCAGATAAGTCGCGAGGCGGGCGACATTGACTGCCGAATCTTTGGTGCGCAGGCTGCCGCGGATTTTTCCCGGTTCTTCTTCGCGCAAAAATATTACCGCCTTGACGCCTTCGATATTGTTTAAAATATCGGTGGCCGCGTCGAATAAATTTTCGCCGCCGAATTCTTTTTTAAGATTGGCAATTTCGGCAAAAGTTAAAACCGAATAGGCGATATTATATTTTTTATTTAATTTTAAGTTATCCAAAATTTTGCCCCAGGCTTTCATCGCCGCCAGGCTTTTATTCTGCGAAGTGCGGCGGGTGATTTTGGGGAGGGTCGCGCCGTTAATAATCATTATCGAAGTGATTTCGATCGTTTGCGGCGTGACGGCGCCGAAGAGCAGATTGCCGGTGTCGGTCATGATTCCGGTCAGCAGGCAGTCGGCGATATCTTTGGAAAACGGCAAGCGATTAAAGTGAAAAAAATAATAAAGCACTTCGGCGGCGGAAGAAAGCGGCGCGCGGATTTCCAAATCCGAATAATCTTCGGTTTTGGGATGATGGTCGAATTCGATGACAAATTGATTTTTATTCCGGCCGATTATTTCCTCCGCCAGCTTGGTTCGGGAAAGACTGCCGCAGTCCAGCACGATAATCAGATCAAAAGCGGAAAAATTATTCCCCTCTTGGGAGGGGTGGATCGCCCCTGGCGGGACGGGGCGGGTTTTTGGCTCCGCCATTGGAAGGTTGCCCGAAATTAACTTGTTTATATTGGGAAGATAAGAAAAAAAATCCGGCGGAGCGTCGGCGCAAAAAATGGTTTGATTTTTTTCCAGACTATCAAGAAAAACCGAGAGCGCGCAAAGTGTTGCTAAGCCGTCGCCGTCCGGCCGCTCATGGGTGACCAATAGGATATTTTCCGCCGTCAGGATCTTTTCATAAGCGGCGCCGAATTTTTCTTTTAATCGCGCTATTTCCATAACTGTTCATTATAAGCAAACTGGCGGAAAATGAAAAGGGGGCAAAGGGGATAGGGCGAGCATTTTTTACCCGTTCGGCATTGACACCCAAATATAAATATGATAAATATAATAATATTGTTTTAAACTGATGTTCTTTTATTCAACCGAGGAAGGAGTTTTCAATGCCTACTACGATGGCGGGAAGTCCGGTAATGGAAGTTTTTGTCGCCTGCGACGATGGCGATCTGGCGGAAGAGTTGCAGATCACCAAGTCGATCGGGCGGGTTTTGCAAAACATCTGCCGGGGAATAGACGCCAAGATAATCGATGGCTGTAAAACCATCAAACAATTCAGAAAAGCGGTCAAAAATATTTTGCGCCAGGATGCCAGCCGAATCAACTGGCTGATGCGCAGGGCGCGTGAAAAATTCGATCAAACCGCCGATGGTTACCGGAGTCTGCTGTGGAGATTGCGCATGTTCCATTCTGTTTCCAATGGATTGGCCGGCAATGCGTATGAAAAACTCTTAAATAGGTATTTCCCGAGTTAATCCGATTTTTCCTTGGAATTATTTTTCTATTGCTTCGCGCGATCTCGTGCGAGGCATTTTTTTTGCTATGAATGCCGCCGGCCGGCTGCGAATTTTTACCATTGACAAAAAGTTTAAATAGTAGTATTATGTTTTCAAGCATGTTTAAGCTTGATCTTTGATAAAAATAACAGTAATAATGTCTTCAACAATTTTTCCGGGAGGTTCTTATGAAGTATCTGATGGCTTTGTTTGTGGCGCTGTTCGCTTTCGGCGTTTCTTTCGCGGGAGCAGTTTCCTGCGGCGGCAATATCCCCGTAATCAATAACATCACCAGCGTCGGAGTTGTATATTTGAATCCGGCTGATTCCGAGAAACAAACCATTGCCGCCTTAATGATCAATAGCAATGCTCCGGAATTCATCGTTCATATTTATTTTGCCCATGGCGGAAAATTTCATAACGCGGATAATAATTCTTATATCGAACCTATTGATTTAAGAATTACCGAGTCCGGAACGGGAAGGCTGGGGGACGGCATTGTTCATTTGATCGACAGGGATCTGCTTCCGCTTGCCAACAATGAGTTTGTCTGGGATCAAAAACAAAATACATCAACCATTAACTATGGGATGATAATTTTCGGCATCTGGAATGTCAAAAACGCGCTGGCCGGCCTGTATCAGGAGACGATAATTACCAGTATTGAGGCAAGATTTTAAAATTCTCAACAAAAGACTCGCAGTCCAAGCGAGTCTTTTTTAATATAATCCGGATAATCCAAATTATATTTTTATTATTTATAATTGATGTCTTCGATTTCGTCGTCGGGAGTTTCTTTTTCTTTTTCGGCGGCGGCGAATATTTTATCAAGCGCGCCGGCTTGTTTTTCCGTCGGGTCGAATTCCCAGATCAGATGGGGGATTTTACGGATGCGGATGCGGTGCTTTAATTCTTCGCCGATCAGCCCGGAATTTTTTTTCAATAATTCTTTAGCCGTGCCGACCAGATTGTCCGGCAGGACGGAAAATAAAATGCGCGCCGAATAAAAATTGGTATCGCATTCCACGCGGGTAATCGTAATCAAGCCGCCGGGGAGTTCCAAGTTTTCGGCGATGATCATCGATATTTCTTTCCGCAATGATTCGTTTACTCGATCGATATTAGGCATTTATTTGTCAGGTAGCATGTATCAGTTATCAAATTTTGTTGATTATGCTGCCTGATACTTGATATATGTTACTTGATTATTTCTTTTTCCTCGAAGAATTGCAGGATATCGCCCTCCTGAATTACCGGCTTGCCTTCGTATTGCAGGCCGCATTCTTGGTTAATGTCAACCGTCGGCACATCCATTTTTCCAGCTTGCAGTTTGGTGATTTTTCCGGCCGCGACCATGACTTTGCTGCGCAAGATCTCCACGCGGACGTTGTTTTTCGCCTGGCCATCCAAAACTTTTCCGCCGACAATCTGGCTTTTGTTTTCGGTGCGGAAAATTTTCAGCACTTTGACGCGGCCAAGCTCGACGCGCTGGACTTTGGGCACGACTAATTTTTTCATCTCGGCCTGCACATAATCGATCAGATCATAAATAATATTGAAAGTATGGACTTTGACGCCTTTCTCGCGGACTAAGACTTCGATAGCCGGAGAAATCTTGACATTGAAGCCGATTATTTCCGCGTTAGAATTTTCCGCGCGGGCGATATCGCCTTCAATAATATTGCCCAGGCTCTTGTTTAAGATTTTGACCTTCACCTCCTCGGTATTTATTTTCATCAGCGATTCCTCGATCGCTTCAGCCGAGCCGAGCACGTCGCTCTTGATGATCAAGTTCAAGCGTTTCATTTCCGCGCCGTCTTCGTTTTCATTTTTCATCTGGATGGCGCTGCGGTTTTGCGCGACTTTCTCGATTTTGCCTTTGATACGCTCACCCTCGCCCACCTCCAAGACATCGCCGACCGCCGGAGCCATTTTCAAACCAAGGATCATCACCGGCATGGAAGGCAAGGCTTCCTGGACGCTTTCGCCTTTGTAATTTTTCAGCGCCCGGGCTTTGCCGTAAATATTGCCGTGCAAAATTAATTGATCGCCGACGCGCAAAGTTCCATTTTGAATTAAGATCGTCGCCAAGGGTCCGGAATTTTTATCAATATGCGATTCAATCACCGTGCCCAAAGCGGTCGCGTTCGGATTAGCGCGCATGCTTTTGGCTTCCGAATCGGCGGTGAGCAAAATCAAATCCAACAATTCTTCAATACCCGTTCCTTTTAAAGCGGAAACCGGAGCACAGACGGTTTTGCCGCCCCAATCTTCCGGCAGCATGCCTAATTTATTGACCAAATCTTGTTTGATCTTGGTAATATCAATGCCGGGTTTATCAATTTTGTTGATGGCGACGATAAAAGGAAGGCCGGCGGCTTGGATGATTTTGTAAGCTTCGATGGTTTGCGGCTGGACGCCATCGTCGGCGGCCACCACTAAAATCGCCACATCGGCGATGCGCGCGCCGCGGGAGCGCATGGCAGTGAAAGCTTCATGGCCGGGAGTATCGATGAAAGTGATTAAGCGGTTATTTTTGACGACCTGGTAAGCGCCGATATGCTGGGTGATGCCGCCGTGCTCGCCGCCTGCGACATTGGTTTTGCGGATGATGTCGAGCAGTTTGGTTTTGCCGTGATCGACGTGGCCCATCACGACGATAACCGGCGGACGGATGATCAAATTGCTGTCTTTTTCGCGGCCTAAAATTTCCTCGATTTTTTTGTCGCCGACAGCGGCTTGCGCGGCAACGCCGGCTGATTCGTCAAGCGTCACTTCCACGCCCAAAGATTGGCCGATGATCGAAGCCGTATCGAAATCAATCCGTTCATTCATCGAAGCGAAGACGCCGTTTTTCATCAGTTCAGCCAGAACTTTATTGACCGGCAAATGCGACAGCGCGGCAAAATCGCGGACAGTCATTATCGCCGGAATAGGAATGACTTTTTTGACCACGCCTTCGGCGATCATTTCTTCGCGCTGGGCTTTGGTTTTTTCCGCGTCTTCGGCCTGCAATTTGCGCAATAAAAACGGCCAGTCGCGGATGACCATCTGGGCGGTTTTCGGATCGACTTTGATCGCCCGATAGCCGATATCAAAACCCATCCGGGGCAATTTTTCCCGGAGTTCGTTGGGCGTAATCTTTAAAATTCTGGCGAGTTCCGTGACGTTCATAATATATTAATTCTCCTCTAAAAAGAGGGGTGGCGTCGCCGCGGCGACGGGGTGTGTTATGGCGAATATGATTTTTATGTAAAATAAAAACAATTCCTAAGAATTATTTTAATACTACCGCTTTTTTACCGATGAGTCAACCGATTTGGCATTTTTTAAATAAAAGCGCCGTTCAAATTTTGAACGGCGTCGGCTGAACTTTATTTAAGAATTCCAGCTATCATAGAAAATTTTCACCGCTTGTTCGCGGTTAAGCGGCGTTTCCTTGATTTTATCCTGGATATCCTGCCATTGAGCCTTTTTTCTTTCCTGCTGTTTTTGCTCGCTGCCGCCGGAAGAATAAAAGCGGACATCTTTGTCGTAGAGGACATAGCGCATGCCGGCGCGGATTATCTTGTTGGCCGTATGATAATTGAAGGCCGGCAGATTATTTTTTCGGAAATAATCAAAAAATAATTCCTCGGCTTTTTTTACCGTTTGCGACACGGCCATAATGACATGGCTCTGCTGCATAATGCTGTCGCCCTCATTGAAAGAAACGAAAAATCTTCGGCAAGGCAGCGTATTTTTTCTCAACATAGCCTCTCCCGGTTAAAGGTTGAAAAGAACTCTTTATACTGACAAATTATTTCGGCAACGTCAAGGCGGCGGGGAAATAACCGATTTGAATATTAATATCCACTCCGGCATCAAAATATTTGACGAATTCCGTTTTTTTTTGCTAAAATCCAATCAGCCAGGGTATAATAAGAAAGGAGAAAAATCTTTGGCTAAAAGTCATTCAAAAAATATTATCAAAAAACAATGTACCTTTAAAAATGAGGAGTTTAACATGAAAAGTCTTGTTCTCTTGCCCGTCGTCTTGCTTGTCGTCCTATGCTGTGAAAAACAAAGTCCGGTCAGCGTTGACGGAACACAGAAACATGGTCTGGCGCTTGCCGTGAATCAATGGAATTCGTTGGATCAGTCGGGAAAGGACTTGACAATCTTTAGTGTTGCTTTGGCATCCATCGGAAAGCTTTCGCCAAATTGTAAGGATGCCGCCAGAACTATTGTGCTTACTGCCAGTGGCGGGGTGGTGAATCTGCCGCCAACGAATAAAGACGATAAATCATGGGCGCCTTCTTCTAATATTGTGAATAAGAATATTTCCAACATCAGTAATGTCAGCCCCTTGGACATCATTCAAATGTTTTACTATGCGCCAACAAGTCCAAAAGTGTGGGAGCCCCATACTGCAATAGTGGTAAGCAAAAACGCTACAACGATGACATGGATTGATGGAAATTTTGTCAGCCCTGGCACGATAGTTGGTAAGCATGACGTGACCTTCGCTCAGTTTAATAGTTATATTAACCCTTCCGGGGTTACGCCGCCAAAACCGAGCGGATTCACAGTATATCACGTCAAATGATTAAGCAATCCTCAAAAAACGAGCGGTATTCTTAAAAAATACCGCTCTCTATAAATCTTTAAATCTTTTTTAAATATAAATTATTTCAATTTTGCATGAAAAAAAACATCATAATTTTAATCGGGATTGTAGCCTTAATTTTAATAGTTGGAATTATATTTTGGGGCGGAAAACCAATGCCTGTAGAAAATAACCAGCCTACAAGCATTATTATAAATCAAATAGCAACTTCTTCGCCGATAAGAAGGGTTTCAACCAGTACCTCTGTTGCTTTGGGCTGGTCGACGTATGTTAATAAGGACGCAGGATTTTTTATTAATTATCCTAAAAATTTTATTGTTAAAGAAAACAATAATACAGCATTGTCTTATTACTCTATCGATTTCGGGGATAAAGAAACCATCGGTCTTGGTGCTGGTGAAATTTCTGTTTCCGGTCCCGATGGCTATTTATCTTTTGACGCTTATTTTAAGGATGTTCAAGATCCGTATCAAATAGATAAGCGAGGTGGGATCGACGGAAATGAAGCGATATTTTTTTCATTTACCTTTGCCGCTGAGGATAAGTATGAGAAGAGAGTCGTGATAAAGCATAATAATAAGTTTTGGACTATTACCACCTTTAGTTTTAACGAAAATTATAAAAAGGTTACATCCAACCTTATTCCCAGCGAAGCCGCTAATTTATTAAGCGAAAGCGATTATGACAGGGTGATAAGCAGTTTTAAGTTTTTGAAATAATTTTCAAGCCATATTAAAAACCAGCCAAATGGGCTGGTTTTTTTGTAGCTGATTTATTTTTTGAGAAGTTCTTTGACCGGGCCGAAAGTTTGGCGATGAAACGGGCAAGGGCCGTATTTTTTCAAGGCGGCCAGATGTTCTTTGGTGCCGTAGCCTTCCGGCATCAAAATATTTGACGAATTCCGTTTTTTTTTGCTAAAATCCAATCAGCCAGGGTATAATAAGAAAGGAGAAAAATCTTTGGCTAAAAGTCATTCAAAAAATATTATCAAAAAACAATGTACCTTTAAAAATGAGGAGTTTAACATGAAAAGTCTTGTTCTCTTGCCCGTCGTCTTGCTTGTCGTCCTGGGTTGCAATACTAAGCAAAACCCGGTGAGCGCCAATGAAACCGGTAATCGCGGCTTGGCTAAAACTGCCGCGACCGGCTGGAATTCACTAACCCAGTCGCAGAAAGATTTGACTATTTTCAGTGCGGCCTTGTCTTATGTCGGCCAGCCAAACAATAATTGCAAGGTTTTTGTCAGCACGGTCGTGACTAATGCTAGTGGCGGGGTAGTGACAATTCCGGGTACTGCTGATAAACCCTATCAGTATATGTGGAAAACGCCGCTCCCCCTTGGCGTGGTAAATAGAAACATTACTGACATTGCCAATGTTGGCTTTATGGATATTATTCAAATGTATTATTATCCAGGTGCGACCTTTGGCTGGACACAACATACTGCGATTGTGGTAAGCAAAACTTCGACCCAAATGACCTGGGTTGACGCTAATTTTAAAAAGAATGCTGCCGGGGTAATGGTTGTGGCCACGCACGATGTGACTTTTTCCCAGTTTCGTAGCTGGAGTCCAAGCGGCGCAGGCTTCACTGTTTATCATGTACGGTAGTCTTTGGGGCGGTATTTTTTGCCGCCCCCTCTATTTAACTTAATAAAATTTAGATAAAGCAGAATTTTATGAAAAAAAATATTTACGTTATAACCATTGCAGCTCTCTTGATTCTCATACCAATTTTTTTTATTTTTGAAAAAAACAAAAGTCATAATGTATCAACTACAACGCCAGCAAATATAATTGCAACAACAACTCCTGCAACCACGCGGTCAACCAGCACTTCGGTTGCTTTAGGATGGGAAACATATGTTAATGAAAAATTCGGCTTTTCAATCGATTATCCGAAAAACTTTGTTTATATAGAGTCTAATCCAGAGATATATCCTGAGTTTGCTGTTTATTTTGGTGATAAAAAAACTATCGTACCGGGTCAGGGAATTGTCGGGGTTAGTGTTTCGGAAATGTATAAAACATTCGATCAATATTTTAAAGATGTTCAAGACCCTCATAAAATTGATAAAAAAGGCGAGATTGATGGCAATGAGGCATTTTTCTATTCATTTACATCTTCCGATCAATATAACTTTGATACGAGAGTGGTGATAAAATATAATAATAAATTTTGGACAATTTCCACAGAAAGTTTCAATAAAGGGTTTAGAAAAGTTCCTGATGGTTTTGCCCCTGGCGCTATGGATAATTTCTTGAGTGAAAGCGATTATGATAGGGTGATAAGCAGTTTTAAATTCTTGAAATAATTTTTAAGCCATATTAAAAACCAGCCAAATGGGCTGGTTTTTTTGTAGCCAATTTATTTTTTCAGCGATTCTTTGACCGGGCCGAAAGTTTGGCGATGAAACGGGCAGGGACCGTATTTTTTCAGCGCGGCCAGATGTTCTTTGGTGCCGTAGCCTTTGTGGTTCAAGAATCCGTATTGCGGATATTGTTCGGCCAGTTTGTCTATTAGCCGGTCATGAGTGACTTTGGCGATAATCGAAGCGGCGGCGATAGAAAAAATCAAGGCATCGCCGTCGATGACGGGTTCCTGGCGCAAGCTAAGGTTGGGGATTGGAAATTTTCCATCGACCAAAAGCATTTCCGGCTTGGTTTTTAAATTACCCAAAGCGATTTTCATCGCCGAAAAAGTCGCCTGTAAAATATTTATCCGGTCGATGGTGGCGTGGTCGCAGACGCCGATGCCGACTTCGAAAAATTCTTCCATGATAATATCAAAAATTTCCTCGCGTTTTTTGGCGGTCAGTTTTTTGGAATCCTTGATGTCTTTAAATTTTTCCAGCTTGGCCGCGTCGGCCAAAAATTCCGGTTTTAAAACCACGGCCGCGGCGACGACCGGTCCGGCAAGCGGGCCTCTGCCGGCTTCATCGACTCCGGCGATTAGCGCGAAGCCTTCAGCAAACAGCGAATTTTCCTTATTGAGATTAAGCATTTTTATTATGTCATCCCCGCCCCCGCATTCGCGGGAATGGCAAGACTATTTTGTCACTTTTTGTACATTTCCTGATTTTAGCTGGATGTATTCATAGGCGCCGAGCGCGGCGACCGCGCCCTGGCCGGAAGCGATGATGATTTGTTTATAGGGGACGGCGGTGGCGTCGCCGGCGGCGAAAAGTCCGGGAAGCGAAGTCTCGCCCTTGTCGCTGATGATGATTTCTTTCCGCTCGTTTAATTTGACTATTTCGGCGGCAAGTTTGGTATTTACTTCAAAACCGATCTCGACGAAAATTCCGTCCACCGGAATTTCTTGCAGGGAATTGTCGGTTAAATTGCGCGCCTTGATTGAGGCGACTTTTTTATCGCCGATAATTTCTTCGACTTTACTTTGTAAAATTATTTCGATGTTGGCTGTTTCCCGAACTTTCTTTTCTAAATGTTCAAAAGCCTGGAAGACAGGGAACTGATGAATTAAATAAACTTTGGCGGCGATTTTAGAAAGGATTTCCGCCGCGTCCAGGGCGCTGTTGCCGCCGCCGACCACGGCGACGGTTTTATTTTTGAAAAGGGGACCGTCGCAGTTGGCGCAATAGGCCACGCCGCGGCCGGCCAATTCATTTTCGCCCGGCACGCCCAGCTGGCGGTGCGCCGCGCCGATGGCGGCAATCACCGTCTTGGCGGAAAATTTTTCATTGCCAATCGAGACTTCAAAACTATCATCCGCTAATTTTTTTATTTCCTTGACCTCGCTAAATTTTATTTCCACGCCCAGCTCTTTCACCTGTTCGGAAAATTTTTCAATCAGTTCAGCTGCGGCGATGGATTTATAGCCCGGATAATTTTCAATCGCCGAAGCCCACATCATCTGGCCGCCGAAATCCTTGGCGATCATTAAAGTTTTCATCTGTCTTCTTGCGGCATAAATCGCCGCGGACAGCGCTGCCGGACCGCCGCCGATAATGATAGTATCGAACATAATTTTAAAATTATAAATTTAAATTAGTAATTTGCGGATAGTTGTTTAAATGTGGAAATTGGAAATTAGAAATTTGATATTTGGGCGAACCAATTTCTAATTTCTAATTTCCAATCTCAATATTTAATTGTATATTTTTTGATAAATTACCGCAACATTGACAATTCATCTATTTAATAACATGGTGAGAGAAACTTTTTGACTTCTTTAATCGTATTTGATAAAGTAAGTATGTTAATTATTAATTATCAAACCTAAAAATTATGAAAAAAGCGATTATTTTAAGCGTGATGCTGGCGCTGGTTTTGACCGGTTGCGGCCTCCGAGTTCCGCAAGCATCCAAAATCCTTACGCCGGATGAGGCAAAGGCGCAAATCACTGATTTTATCAACACCCAGCTCTTGGCCGCAGCTCCGTACAAGGCCACCGTGGACAGCATTTCCGAAGCCAACGGTCTTTATAAAATGTCGATTGACGTCAACAATCAGAAAATCGACACTTATATGACCAAGGACGCGACAATATTTTTTCCGCAAGCGATTGATATGACCAAAAAAACAGCCGTCGCCACTTCCACAGCCAGCAATCAGCCGGCTCCGACCGCGGAAGTGAGCAAAAAAACCGCCAAACCGACGGTGGAATTATTCGTGATGAGCCAATGCCCATACGGAACACAGATTGAAAAAGGTATTTTGCCCGTCGTGGCCGCTTTGGGCAAAAAAATCGATTTTGCCGTTAAGTTCTGCGACTATTCCATGCACGGCCAGGGCGAAGTCAATGAAGAAATGAGCCAGTATTGCATCCAGAAAAATGAGCCGCAAAATTATCAGGCTTATTTAAAATGCTATTTGGGCAGCGCCGGACAGCCGGCCGATGCCGCCGCTTGCGTTAAGAGCACTAAGGTTAATGCCGCTAAATTAGCTTCTTGCGTGGCGACGACTGATAAAACTTACAGCATTACTGCCGGTTATAATGACAAGAGCACTTGGGTGAGCGGACAGTTTCCGCAATTCAATATTTTCAAGGCCGACAACACCAAATACGGCGTGCAAGGCTCGCCGACTTTGGTAATCAACGGCGAAACCGTTTCTCCGGCCAGAGATTCTGCCAGCTTGCTCAAAACAATTTGCTCGGCCTTTACCACTGCGCCGGCCGAATGCCAGACGACCCTTTCCGCGGATACTCCTTCCGCCGGTTTCGGCTATGCCGCCGGTTCCGCCGCTTCATCCGGAGCGACTTGCAACACTCCGACTCAGCAATAAGCAACTCTTTACAAATTGGCATTTTAATGCTAAACTTTGTTCAGTTATTATTATTTAAAGAAGTTTCTGTCGCGTAGTTTGAGAATTATTCGGTAAAATTCATTTAAAATTAGCAAAATGATTACGGCTAAACTGGTAAACTTTATAGGTCTTCATATATATAAAGAAGGGGATAGATAATTCCCCGAGTTTTGCATTGCTAATTGATTTGGTTTTCATCACAACTCAAACTCCTTAGGCAGATTCATATTATTTATGATTATTGTTGAGATTTTACTTGGTCTCATTGCTGCCGCGGGAGTTTTTTTGTTAGGCTATTGGGTGCGCAAACAAAGAGTTTCCCATCAAATAGGCGCCGCTGAAGACAAGGCGGAGAAGATTTTGCATGAAGCCAGATCCAAAGAAAAAGATTTATTACTCAAGGCGCAGGACAAAGCCTTGAAAATTATTGAAGAGTCCAAAGAAGAAGAACGCAAGCGCCGCGAAGAATTGAACGGCTTGCAAATCCGCTTGGAGCAGCGTGAAAGTTCTTTTTCCAAGCGCTTGCTGGAATTGCAGGAAAAACAGCAGGAACTTTACGATCGCGTCAATAAAGTCGAAGAAGCGAAAGAAAAAATCCGCCAGATCCGCGACGAGCAATTAGAAAAATTAAAGACCATCGCCGAGATGTCCAAGGAAGAAGCTCGGGAGGTTCTGTTTAAGAATGTGGAAGCGGATGCCAAGGAAGATTTGGCCGTCCGGATGGGCAAAGCGGAAAGGGAGAATGACGAAGCGGTCGATGAAAAAGCCAAGGAATTGATCGCCAGCTCGATGCAGCGCATCGTTTCCACCTATACTCCGGAAATTTCCACCACCAATGTCGACTTGCCCAATGATGAGATGAAAGGCCGCGTCATTGGCCGCGAAGGGCGCAATATTAAAGTCATCGAACAATTAGCCGGCGTGGAAATCATCGTCGATGATACGCCGAACACGATTGTCATTTCCGCTTTCTCGCCGATCCGCCGCCATGTGGCCAAGCGCGCGCTTGATGCGCTGATCAAGGACGGCCGCATCCATCCGACCAAGATCGAAGAGGCAATCGATAAGGCTAAAAAAGAATTAGCTTTGGATATCAAGAAGGCCGGCGAGGAGGCGATTTATGAATTAGGCATCGCCGGTTTCGATCCGAAATTGGTTAATATTTTGGGACGGCTTAAGTATCGCACCAGCTATGGCCAGAACGCTTTGCGCCATT
The DNA here is from genome assembly GCA_028716485.1 of Patescibacteria group bacterium. GTDB lineage: Bacteria > Patescibacteriota > Patescibacteriia > Patescibacteriales > WJLG01 > JAQTUZ01. The sequence continues at coordinate 96,817 of JAQUPS010000001.1, read as the reverse complement.
CAGTGGAAGTCGCTATTTTATCCGGCTTGCTTGCCGAAGAATTGGGCGCCGATGTGCCGCTGGCCAAAAAAGCCGGCTTGCTCCACGATATCGGCAAAGCCGTCGATCATGAAGTGCAGGGCACGCATCCGGAAATCGGCCGCGACATTGCCAAAAAATTCAATCTGCCCGAAGAAGTTATTGCGCCGATTGAAACTCACCACGATGACCATCCGCGCGGCCTGATTTCCGTCATCGTCAAAGTGGCCGACGCCATTTCCGCGTCTCGGCCTGGCGTGCGTTCCGATACCTATGAGAGATATTTGCAGAGATTGGAAGAGCTGGAAAGCTTGACCAATTCTTTCGAGGGCGTGGAAAAATCTTACGCCTTGCAGGCCGGCCGCGAAGTGCGCGTTTTCGTCAATGCGGAAAAAATCGACGACTTGGCCATGCAGAATCTGGCCCGTGAAATCGCCAAGAAAATCGAGGCCGAATTGAAATATCCGGGCGAAATCAAAGTGAATGTCATCAGGGAAAACAGGGTTATTGAGTATGCCAGATAATAATGAGTCCCCTCTCGGGAGGAGCGGCGCCGCCTCGGCGACGGGGTGGGTTTAAGGTGGTTTTAAGACCGCGCAAATTAGTTGCTTGCCAATTTTTTTGGATTTGTTATAATGTTAGCAAATAACAAAACATCATAAATTAAAAACTAATACTATGAACAAGGCAACTTTAATCGAAAAGATTGCGGAAAAAACCGGAGCTAACCGGAAGCTCGCCGAGAGCATGATCAACACGATGGTGGACACCATCATCGAAGAGCTGAAAAAGGGGAGCGACGTTTCCATCACCGGCTTCGGCACTTTTGAAACCATGACCCGCTATGCCCGCGGCGGAGTAAATCCGCAAAAGCCGACCGAGCGCATCCAGATTCCGGAAGTGAAAGTGGCCAAGTTCCGCACCGGCAAAAGATTAAAGGATTCATTGAAAGGAAAATAAAATTTCAGATATTCTAACGCAAAAAAGGAAGGCGATTTTTCGTTCTTCCTTTTGCGTTATATCGGATATCAGATATCGGAAGTCGGATGTCGGATATCGAAAATCATCGTTTTTAACATTTGATTTTACCGAATTTTTGTGCTAAGTTGAGTTTAGTCTGAAAATTTCAGGCGATGGCGATTAATTTTTGCGCCCGTAGCTCAACGGATAGAGCGTCTGGCTTCGGACCAGAAGGCTGCGGGTTCGATTCCTGCCGGGCGCACAATTCAAAGTACGAATTGCGAAGTTCGAAGTTCGAATTAAGATGATAAAATAGATAATTCGCACTTCGTAATTCGTAATTCGAAAATTGAAGAGGGCTGGGTAGCTCAGTTGGTTAGAGCACGGCATTCATAACGCCGAGGTCGAGAGTTCGAATCTCTCCCCCGCCACATCACAAAGTGCGAAGTGCAAATTGCGAAGTGCGAATTTTGATTTTTTTGAAAGTCGGCTGCAGTATAATAATTCGCACTTCGGACTTCGTATTTCGGAATTTGACGAGGCGCTCATAGCTCAGTTGGTAGAGCAGCTCCCTCTTAAGGAGACGGTCGTGGGTTCGAATCCCTCTGAGCGCACAAAAATAAAAATCACCCTCTGGGTGATTTTTATTTTTGTAAGATATGGGGATTCGAACTAGGCTGCCTCTGGACAAGAGAGCGAGGCGGAAGCCGAGCGAATGCGACTGCCCCTTGAGATAAGGAGGCGGTTTCCGCCGCCAAGCGAACGCGGAAATCCCTCTTAGCGCACTGAATTAAAAAACCCCGCTTTGTCACAATGACCAAAGCGGGGTTTGTTTACTGTCCGAGAATTTCCTTATAAAGAACGCTTTCGTTTTTGAGCAGAAAGACTGGGGTGAACAGCTCGTGCCACTCGTCCATGACTTCTCGCTTATAACGTCCATCCATATCCTGAAATAATACAGTAAGGGCTAAATTATATTTTTCCATACGTTCTTCGGGAATATCCAGATCTTCGGAAACTCTTAAGGCTGCCAGTGGAATGAATTCTTCAATTGAAACAATAACCGTTTCTTTTCGAAGAAGTTGGGCGGTTTTTTCCAGAAGCTCAGCTGACTTCTCAAAAGAGTAGGCCACTTCCGTTCTTATTTCCATCCTTTCTTTTGAGGGTTCAAAAACATTGAAGCAGGCCAGTTGGACGATCCGGTAAACATCTTCGTATTTCAGGTTGTATTTCGCATTGCACAAGTGCTTTTTAAGAAATTCTTTGACTTCGCTGGAAGCGTAGACTCCGCGCGATTCATAGATTTCTTTCAGCATATTGTCCGGATAGACCTTCAACCCGCTGATTACTCCGTTTAAGACTTTCAAAGAATCAGCGACGATATGAAACAGATCCGGCCAGGCCACGCGCTCTACGCCAGACTGATGGATCGCCCTTTCTTCCCAGGTCTTGATACAGTCAGTGATCATGGCCGCATAGCCTTTGGCCATCACGCCGTTACGTTCCAGACCTTCGGTGCGAATGGTGTTTTTTTTCTGCGGCATGGCCGATGACCCTTTTTGCTTTTTGCCGAATGGTTCTTGCATCAGCGGATTTCCGCTGCGCGCCGCCAGGCGGACATCGTTGGCGATCTTATCAATCACCAGGGCGATGTCACATAAGGCGTTGGCAATCGGCGCATAAAGTACGCGAGGCATAATCTGCGTCGATCCGTAAAACGGATCAAAACCAAGGATTCTCAGAGCTTCTTTTTCGACTTCCGGCGGAATGCTGCCGTATTTGCCGATGGCGCCGGAAAGTTTGGAAAAATTCAGATTTTTCCGCGCGATTCCCAAGGCGTAATAAGCTGTCGAAAGGTCTTTCAACCAGGTTAATCCGCGCGCGCCCAGGCTTTGCATTTCCGCTTCCTGGCCGTGCGTCCGGGCATTCATAATCGTGAAACGATAAGCGAGAGAGAACTTTTTCAGATTTCGTTCCAGAACGCCTTCAAGTTCGTCAATGACTTCCAGCGCTTCGATCAGCATCCTGATGAAAGCCGATTCCTCGGTGTCATAAGAAGTGATCTTGTCGTGGACAAACTGATGGAAATTATTCGGCAGGCAGAGCAGGCGCTCGTCGATGAAAGCGTTGAGGTCGTGATGAATTTCTTTATCGCGTTTTTTCCACCAGTCGATATTGATCGGCGCGTTCAGCCAGAAATTTTTTATTGCCTCAAAAATCGCTGATGAAATAATTCCGAGATTGGCTCGCGCCTCGATGACGGCCAGTTCGGTTTTCTGCCAGAGCCGAACCTTGTGCTCGTCGCTGAAAATTTTGGCGATTTCCTCGTTGGCATATCTTTCGTGCATAACTCCTCCTTTAAAATAGTTTGTTGTAAATTGCGATCGGTTTCCGGACTTTTTAATCTACCAAAACAAGAGCTTAGTGTCAATTAAAAAAGGACTATCCGGGAAGATAGTCCTTGCTTGAAAAAAACTGTTTGCAGTCTAATGATGCTCTGATTCGGCTGCCAACAGTTCGGTTCCTTTCGCGATCGCCTGTTCTACGCTGTAATCTTTCGTTTCGGGTGGATCCTTAAGGGTGATTTCTGGAAATTGACCCGTTGCCGCATATTGGCAGGCTCGGGTAAAGCCTGCGGAACCGACAAATTGTCCGGCCGCGTCTTCAAAAATAACTTTCGTGCCGGGCACTTGGGTGATGCTAAGAATGGCCGCTTGGGTGTGAAGGGGATTTTTCAAATCCTCAAACGCGACGCCGATTGCCGTTATTTTATCATCCCTAAGCTGATAGCGCAGGAACGCTTCGCCGCAACCGGTCAGATGATTAGCCCAGCCGGCGCCCAAGATGATGAAATCCGGCCGCTCGCGGCGCGACCATATATCAGTAAGAATTCTCTGTACTCTTAAAGTATGACGATGCTGGCTGGCGACATGGATTTTCTCCACGATAATCTGCTCGGGATTTTTTAAAATCCATTGCAAGCCGCCGCGGCATTGCTTCAAGTCCGATTCCGAGCCGATTATTATTAATCCTCGTCTCATCTTTTCTCCTTTCATTGCAAGTTAGCGGGTTAAAGAATGCCTGACAAATTTTTTTTCAGCCGTTCCCGAACCGAGAAATCGGAGGCGGCGTTGAAATTCCGGCCGGTGATCATTTCGTAGAGCTTGATATAGCGGAAAGATAGTTCTTCCACTAAATCTGCCGGCGCTTCCGGCAGCTCTTGGTCGTGATACGGGTCGCAGTTCTGTTTGAACCAGAGCCGCAGGAATTCTTTGTCGATGTTTTCCGGCTCTCTTCCGGCCGCCAGACGTTCGGCATAAGAATCGGCGAGCCAATAGCGGGAGGAATCGGGCGTGTGAATCTCATCGATTAAAGTTATCTGGCCGTCGCGGTCAATTCCGAATTCATATTTGGTGTCCACCAGGATTAAGCCGCGCATGGCGGCGATTTCCACGCCGCGGTCAAACAGTTTGAAAGCGATTTTTTCCAGCCCGTCCCAGGTTTCCCGGCTGACGATTTTTCTCGCGACGATTTCCGCGGGAGAAATGCTTTCGTCATGCTCTTCCGATTTGGTGGTCGGCGTAATGATCGGTTTGGCGAATTTTTGGTTTTTCACCATTCCGTCCGGCAGAATATTGCCGCACATCTCGCGGCCGCCTTTGGCATAAAGCGTCCAGGCCGAAGTGTCGGTCGAGCCGGTCAGATAACCGCGAATGACGAATTCGATGGGAATGACTCGGCATTTTTTGGCCAATATCGCGTTGGGATCGGATATGGAAATGACGTGATTAGGAACGATATCTTCCGTGGCTCCGAACCAATAAGCGCTGGTTTGATTTAGCACCGCTCCCTTGAAAGGCACGTTGGCGAGAAGGCGGTCAAAGGCGCTTTGTCGGTCGGTAGTGATCAGCAGAAGCTGGTCGCCTAAATCGTAAATGTCCCGCACTTTGCCTTTTTTGCCGTTAGGGAAACCGAGAAAATCAGTGTTGGAAAGGCAATTATTCAGGACGATACAGTCCGTAATCGCTTGTCTGATCGCTTGTTCATTCATACAAACCCCTTTCTTGGGTTTAGGTTATTGGATTGGCAAGGAACAATTTGCTTTTATTAAAACCCATCTCAAAAATAATCCCCGGTTCGTTTTCGGTCTTTTTTGGCTGCAAAATCCGAAAATTTCGTCAGCATAGCCCGCTATTCCTCCTCAATTTTCGTATTTTTCGCCTAAAAAATCCGCGAAAACGACTTGGGGCTATTTTTGAGATGGGTTTTGAGCTTTTCAGCTTAACAGGAACGGCGCCAGCTTGTCAATTTTTCCCTTAACGCCGGTTTTAATAAGTGCTATAATTAAACCGACGAGAAGAAAGCATATTTACCCGCTTTAATGGCGGAAAATAATTTTTAAATTGCTCAATCTTCAAATAAAATGGGGGGTCAAAAGAATAATATCAAACTGATCGGGAAGACAAATTTTTTTGAAAAGAAAAATTTATTTCCCACGCCATCTTTTGCGTTCGCGGATTTTTTCGCGGCGCTTGATTTATTGTTCGGTAACTTTGGCAAAGCAAATAATTTTTGACTGCGGAAATGATCTTTCGCAGTTTTTTATTGGCGAATAAAATTCAGCAAATGCGCAAAAAGAAAACTAAAAATAAATATTCCAAAATAACTTTATCGATCCTGGCGGCGAGCGGGCTGATTTTGGCCGTCAGCTTTATCATTGTCATAGCCGCGCGGCCGTCTACGCCGAATCCGGCAACCATGAATCAGTATGGCTCAAGCACTTCCACGCCGGTGGCCAACGGCAGTTTTATCAAACAGAATCAAATTAATCTTTACGCTACTTCGACCGACAGTATTGATCATAAGCAAGTGGTAATTTACTATCAGTTGGCCACCACCAGCGGTACTTTTATTTCTTCAACTTCCACTCCGGCTACCGTTTGTACTTCGGGCACTGCTTATGCCAGCTGCCCTTCGCGCGTTTGGGGTCCTTCCGTCTCCGGCGGGGGAGGCGGCGCGATGACTTGGAAAGGCCCGTTAACCATTACCGCCGGCACTAACGCTACTACGACCGGCACCGCCTTGTACGCCTATGACTGGTCCAATACTTCCCAGACCGTCAACGGAGTTTCTTTTACCGGTACCGCCAGTTTGGCCGGCAGTGGCGATGGCAACATCACCTTTACCACCTCGGCGGATTCCATCGGAACCGATGGCTCCACTATCGCCAGTTATAACGGGATTATCGCGCATTTTGCCGCCTTCACCAGCGCCGGCAGCGGCAATCGCCCGATAGTGCTTCACGGCCTGACCGGCGGCCATACTTATAAAGTTCAGTTTTGGTCCAGCACCGCCAGCAACGCCAGCTTCGGCAATCAGACATTTACTGACACCAATTCAGTCACGATGAATGCGGCCGCGCCTTTGCCCGGCCAATTTGTGGCCGGCACCTTCGCCGCGACAGGCGCTACCGAAACTATCGATCTTCACAGTGGCTTTTTTAATTTTTTGGCGCTTAATGCCGTGGAAGTGCGGGATATGTCGGTCTCGTCCGAGCCGAAATACATGAAATTTACCGCGGTTCCGGACGGCAGTTATAAATGGCAAGCCTTAGCCTGCACCGCGGACGGCTGTTCTCATTGGAGCGCTTTTAATGCTGTGACGCCAAATTTAACAATCGATACGACCAAGCCGACTACTCCGGGAAATCTGACTTTAAGTAAAAAGAATGCCTCTGCCATAACCATCAAATTCGGCGCCACTTCCACCGATGCTAATTTTTATCAATATAAAATTTACTATAAAGCCGGCGTTTCCGGAGTTCATCAGACCGATACGGCCTTTGGTTCTTCAACCAATCCGGGCGATACTGTTTTGCAATTTGCCAATTTATCCCACCATTCCACTACCACCGTTACTGGTCTCAACGCCAGTACCACTTACGTTTTTAATATTTGGGCGTATGACAAGGCCGGCAATCTGGCCAGCGGCACGACCGAATTTGTCCAGGCGACCGACAACCCCATACCGACTATTGTTTCCATTTCTCCTTCCAGCAAAACAGTCGGTGACGCTCAGTTCACTCTGACAGTCAACGGCTCCAATTTTGTTTCCGCCTCGCAAGTCAAATTCAACGGTTCGAATCGGACAACGACGTTCGTCAATTCCACTCAACTCACCGCCATTATTCCCGCAACCGACATGCTCACGGCCACCAACACTGTTCAGCTCACCATATTCAATCCTACTCCGGGCGGCGGCACCTCCAACGCCCAAACATTCACGGTCAATAATCCTGTCCCGACCACCGTTTCAATTTCTCCCAATACTAAAATCGTCGGCGATGCTCAATTTACCATGACCATTAAAGGAACTAATTTTGTAAATACTTCTGTCGTCCGTTTCAACGGTTCAAATCTCACTACCGCTTTTTCTTCATCGACTCAATTGACTGTCACGATTCCCGCTGCCGATATGCTTAAGGCGACCGGCACGGCGCAGCTTACTGTCTTCAATCCGACTCCCGGCGGCGGCACTTCAAATGCCCAGACGTTCACTGTCAACAATCCAGTTCCGGCGACAACCGATATTTCCCCGACATTCAAAACAGTCGGTGATGCCCAGTTTACTTTGACAGTAAATGGTTCGAATTTTGTTTCCACCTCGCAAGTCAAATTCAACGGTTCCAATCGCACTACTACATTTGTTTCCGCCTCGCAACTCACCGCCATTATTCCCGCAACCGACATGCTCACGGCGACCAACACTATCCAGGTCTCCGTGACCAATCCGACCCCGGGCGGAGGTACTTCCAATTCTCAAACATTCACGGTCAATAATCCTGTCCCGACCACCGTTTCAATTTCACCTTCCGGCAAGATTGTCGGCAATACCCAATTCACCATGACCGTTAAAGGCACCAACTTTGTGAACACTTCCGTTGTTCGTTTCAACGGCTCAAATCGAACTACAACTTTTGCCTCATCAACTCAACTTACTGCCACAATTCCTGCCGCTGATTTGTTGACCGCCACTAACACAGTTCAAATTACAGTGACTAATCCCGCTCCGGGCGGCGGAACTTCCAACGCTCAGATATTCACCGTCAACAATCCGGTTCCGGCAATGACAAATATTTTTCCGGCGGCTAAAATTGTCGGCGACGCCCAATTCACGATGACGGTCAACGGTTCGAATTTTGTAAATAGTTCCGTGGTCAGATTTAACGGTTCCGATCGCGCCACTGCCTTTGTTTCAGATAATCAATTGACCGTAATCATTCCAGCTTCGGATTTAACCGCGCCGAGCGCCATGACCCAGATTACTGTTTTCAATCCCGCGCCGGGCGGCGGAACTTCCAATGCTGAAGTTTTTACCATTAATAATCCGATTCCGGCCACGACCAGCATCAGCCCGACTTTCAAAACCGTCGGCGATGCTCAGTTTACGCTCACGGTAAACGGTTCGAACTTTGTCTCTGCTTCGCAAATAAAATTCAACGGTTCAAATCGAACGACAGCATTTGTTTCTTCTACCTCGCTCACCGCGGTTATTCCCGCTACTGATTTACTGACCGCTACCAATACGGCTCAAATTACTGTTTTCAATCCAACGCCCGGCGGCGGAACTTCTAATGCCCAGACATTCACGGTCAATAATCCGGTTCCGGCGACAACCGATATTTCCCCGACATTCAAAACAGTCGGCGATGCTCAGTTTATTTTGACGGTGAACGGTTCGAATTTTGTCTTGACTTCACAAGTTAAATTTAACGGCAGTAACCGCGCGACAACCTACGTTTCCGCCAACCAATTGACGGCGATCATTCCGGCTACCGACATGCTTACAGCGACCAACACTGTCCAGATCGCCGTGACCAATCCGACCCCGGGCGGCGGAACATCGAACGCCCAGACATTCACGGTCAACAACCCGGTTCCGGCCACGACTAATATTTCTCCCACATCGAAAACTGTCGGCGACGCTCAGTTTACTTTGACAGTGAACGGCTCCAATTTTGTCTCCACCTCTCAAGTCAAATTCAACAGCAGTAACCGTACCACTACTTTTGTTTCTACTAATCAAGTTACGGCGATTATTCCGGCTTCCGATTTGACCGTCGTCACCTCGACTGTCCAAATCACCGTTACCAATCCAACTCCCGGCGGCGGTACTTCCAATGCCCAGATTTTCTCCGTTAACAATCTGCCGGCAACTAAATTTGTGATTTTGCAACCAGCTAACGGAACGGTTGACGCTCCCATTACCGTGACGGTCGAAGCGCAAGACGCTTCTAATAATGTGGTTACCGCCTATCAGCAGGACGTAACTTTATCAACTGACGGTTCGGCTACTGGCGGCGGGCTGGTTAATATTGTAAATGGCATCGGCACTACTACTATCAGCGACCAGGTGGCCGAAACCGCGCATCTTTCACTTTCCGATACGCAACTAACCGGTCTGATCGTTTCTTCGACCAAGAATGTTATTTTTGCCGCCGGAGTTCCGACCCAATTTTCTCTCAATAATCCGGGCGACATTTCGGCCGGCGACAGGGCAGCCTATGTCATTTCCCGCCTTGACCAATATGGAAACTTAACCGCGCAAGGCAATACCACGGTTTATTTATATTCCACTTCCAATGGCGCCCACAAAGCTTTTTATGATGCCAGCGTTAACGGCAGCGTCATTACCTCGTTAATTATCAGCAGCGGAAATTCCAGCGCCGATTTCTGGTATTATGACGAGAAGGCGGGAAATTGGATGATTACCGTTTCTGATAATTCGATCGCTCCCGACGGCAATGCCGGAATCGATGATGCTAGCGACGCGATTGCGGTTTCTCCCGGACCGACTTCCCAATTCACCTTGAATAATCCGGGCGGCATGACTGCCGGGACAAGGCTTGGATATCTTGTCGGCCGCCAAGACCAATATGGCAACGGAGTAACTTCCGGCAGTGAGACGGTTTATCTTTATTCCGATTCAGCCGGAGCCAATAAGAAATTTTATAACGCGGCCAGCGGCGGCAGCGTTATAACTTCGGCCGACATCGGCAGCGGCGCTTCATCAACCGATTTTTGGTATTACGATGACAAAGCCGGCAACTGGGACGTCACCGTTTCCGATAACTCTTCCGCCCCGGACGGCATAACCGGAATCAACGACGCCGCGGTTTCGGTATTGGTGAATGCGGCGGTTACCAATATATATACGCTGAACCATCCTGGCGACATGACAGCCGGAACTTTATTGGGCTACACGGTGAACCGGGCGGATCAATTCGGCAATTCAGTCGCCTCGGGCAACGACTTAGTTTATCTTTATTCCAACTCCTCGCCGGTAACGCCGATTTTTTACGCGACTGACGCGACCAGCAGTCCGATCAACTCGGTGGCGATAACCAATGGCAATTCCACCGCAGATTTTTGGTACTCTGATAAAAATGCCGGCAGCTGGACCATAACCGGTTCGGATAATTCTTCCACCCCGGACGGCGCGGCCGGAATAATCGACGGCACGGATACGGTTAATGTTGTCGCCGCGCCGATCATGGCGACTAAATTTATCATTATCAATCCGGTCGACGGCACGGTCGGCGACCATATCAGCGTTACCATCGAGGCGGTTGATAACAGCAATAATATCGACACCACTTATCAAAACGATGTGACTTTATCAGCCGACGGTTCGGCCAGCGGCGCCGGTCTGGTTAATATCGTCAACGGCGTTGGCACGAAAGTGATTACCGATATCGTGGCCGAGACGGTGGACCTTTCGCTCTCTGATACGCAGTCAACCGGCTTGAATGTAAGTTCAGCGCAAGATTTGATTTTTGCCACCGGTCCGGTTGATAAATTTATTCTAAACAATCCGTCCGGCATTACGGCGGGAACGAGAGCTGGCTACACGATCACCAGAGAAGACCAATACGGCAATACCGTATTAACCGGGAATACTACTGTTTATCTTTATTCAGATTCCAGCGGCGTCAACAAGAAATTTTATGACATGGCCAGCGGCGGCAGCGCGATAAGTTTGATCAATATTCCGCCGGGAAATTCCGGAGCGCATGTTTGGTATTACGATGACAAAGCCGGTAACTGGACGATTACGGTTTCCGATAACGCCGTCACTCCGGACGGATCGGCCGGTATTGCCGACGCCTCGGATGTTCTGGCGGTTTCGCCCGACGCGGCGGCGCGATTCGTTTTAAATAATCCCGGCGATATGTCGGCTGGCACCAGGCTCGGTTATCAGGCAATGCGGCAAGATCAGTTTGCCAATCCGGTAACCGCCGGCAGCAATATCATATACCTTTATTCCAACTCCACCGGCACCACGACCAAATTTTTCGACGCGGCCAGCAACGGCAATCAAATAACTTCAACGGCTTTGAGCAGCGGAAGCTCGGCGGCTGATTTTTGGTATTTCGACGATACGCCCGGCACCTGGACGATTAGCGCTTCGGATAATTCAATCGCCCCGGACGGCGCGGCCGGAATAATCGACGGGTCGGATTCGGTAACCGTCAGCACGGCGCCGATCACGGCCGCTAAGTTTGTCATTTTAAATCCGGTCAATGGCACGGTCGGCGATAATATTACCGTGACGGTCGAAGCGCAGGATAATTCAGGCAACATTGACACTTCATATCAGCAAGATGTAACCCTGATCACCAGCGGTTCGGCAACCGGCGGGGGATTGGTTAATATAGTTAACGGTGTGGGCGCGAAAATTATCACTGATGCGGTCGCGGAGACGGTAAATCTGACGCTCTCCGACTCGCAGAGCACCGGCCTCAATGTCAGCTCGGCGCAAAATGTTATTTTTGCCGCCGCGGGCGGACCGCCGCCGGTGAATCCGCCTTCAGTGCCTCCGACCGCGGGCGGAGGATTGGTTAGCAAGCCGCTGGCCTTCACTATTTCCGGACAGGCGTTCCCCGGAGCGAAAATTTTCCTTTCGCAAATAAGCTCTCAGGGAATCAGTTTAGTGAAAGACGCGGGAACGGCTTCGGCTGATGGCGGCTTTAGCATCAGCACTACCGGTTTTTCTTCCGGCGGATATACTTTCAGCTTGATAGTCCAAGATAAAAACGGCTTCCAGACCCAGGCCAAGATATATAATTTCAGTTTCAGCATTACGCCGGTGGAGATTGACAATGTTGTCGTTCCGCCGACCATTGATTTGCTCCGTTCAGTGTTGACCCGCGGAGATTTTATCAAAGTTATCGGTTTTGCCGCTCCCAATAACGAAGTAACGGCGCAATTGGATAATGGCAAGACGTATAGCATTAAAGCCGGCGTTTCCGGCGCTTATCAGATTTTAATCAACACCGCCGCGCTGCCTTATGGCAATCATAGCGTTGTAGTTTGGCAGACTGACCATGATAGCGGGCTGGAAGGAGACCGCTCTTTAACCAGGAATTTTCTGGTTTCCCCGCTGACCGCTTTCAGCGTCGATTATAACAATGACGGAAAGATCGATATCCAGGATTGGAGCATCTTCCTGACGCTTTGGCAGCAGCAAGATAAGCGGGCTGACTTGAACGGCGACGGCAAATTTGATATTTCCGATTTCAGTATTTTTCTGGCTGATTATAACAATTATATAAAAATAGATGTCCAGAATTGGAGTATCTTCCTGACGCTTTGGCAGCAGCAAGATAAGCGGGCTGACTTGAACGGCGACGGCAAATTTGATGTTGTTGATTTGAGTATTTATTTGCAAACTGCTAAAATTAAATAAAAATCAATAACAGCCGGTTTTTTCAAAACAGCAAAATGGCGCGAGTATTAGGAAATCGCATTTATATTAAGATATAATTATAAAAAAGATATTTATTATGAAAATAAAATTTTCTTTTCTTTACGCTTTGGCATTTCTGGCAATGGCCGCCGCGGCAACTTTGATAACGCGCGTTCCCGCGGCTGACGCGGCCTCGCTTTTTTTGTCGCCGCAGGTCGGGCAATACCAGATCGGCCAGACTTTCGATGTGGAAGCGAGAGTTGACAGCCAGGGTCAGGGGTTCAATGCCGCGCAGGCAACTGTACAATTTCCTCCGGGCGTATTACAGGTAAAATCTTTGGATTATTCTTCGGCCGGCTCGGTTTTTAATTTTTGGCTCCAAGGGCCGGTTTTTTCCAACGCTGTCGGACAAGTTAGTTTTATCGGCGGTTCAACCACCGGTCTGGTCGGGTCTTCCATCGGCGTTTTGAAAATAACTTTTATTGCCAAAGGATCGGGCGACGCTCCGGTAACGATCAATGACGCGGCGGTTACCGCCTCCGACGGCAGCGGCAGCAATATACTTTCCTCAGTTGTTAACTCGCAATTCAGAGTCTTGCCGCAGTCAAGCGCGCCGAATTCTCCGGCGGCCGCCACCACGACTCCCGCCGCGGCAATGCCGAATCCGGCCCCGATTGTCCGAAAGCCCACGGTCGCGAAAAATTTACCGGCCGCGCCGATAATCCGCGTTCCTTTATATCCTGACCAGAAAAAATGGTATAATCTGGTATCTAATTTCTTGGCGCAGTGGGATTTGCCGAGCGATATTTCCGGAGTTAGCGCTATAATAAATCAAAGCACAAAATTTACGCCGCCGGCCAAATCGGAAGGCTTGTATGAGGCCAAAGCCTTCCCTTCCCTAAGCGACGGAATCTGGTATTTGCATGCGATGTTTCAAAATAATATCGGCTGGAGTCCGGTCGCCAATTATCGCATCGCGGTCGATACTGTTCCGCCGCTGCCTTTCGACATCACCGCTCTGGAAGCGACGGCCACCACCAGCCCGATTCGCACTTTGCAGTTTAAAACGAGCGACGGCTTGTCCGGCATGGATCATTATTTGGTCAGAGTTGACGATGCCGATGAGGTTAGCGTCGCCAGCGGCGCGTTGACGCTGACGCCGCAAGCGCCCGGAAAACATTCAGTTACGGTCAAGGCGGTCGATGCGGCGGGAAATATCAGAGAAAACAGTTTTCAATTTGAAATCATTCCGCTCGCTTCTCCGAAAATAACTTTTATCGATGATAATGTTTACGCTTGGTCGGGCAATCTGGATGTCAGCGGCAATTCTATCGCCAACACCGGCATTAAGCTGTTATTGAAAAATAAAAATGGCGATATTATAGCGGCTGCTGCCGCCCAAGCTGATAATAGCGGCAATTGGCTGGCGAAATTCAGCGGGCCTTTCAATGTCGGACAGTATTATATTGAGATAATCACCCATGATTCGCGCGGCGCTTCGAGCTTGCCGATCGATTCTAAAATATTTTCCATCAGGGAAAGGCCGCTCTTTAAAATAGGCGCTTTCGAAGTTACCCAGTTTTGGTTTTTCATTTCCGTTATCATTATTATGCTGTTCGGTTTTATCTGCGGCTGGTATTCCCGGCGCTTATGGCGCAATCAAGCGGGCCGGAAAGCGGTTATCGCCCAGCGCGACGTTAACAATGTCCTGGATCGGACGGTCGAGAGCCTGGATAAAATTATCGGTTATTATGACGACGGAAAAATTGATGAACGAGAGGCTGCCGAGGAAAAATTTCTCATTGAGGAAACAAAAAATAATTTAAAGAAAGCGAAAAAATACATTACCGACAATATTAAGGAAATCAACGATTAGCGTTATAATAATTTTATGGGGAAGGGGGATTGGCAAAAAATAATGGAAAACGAGCAAGAAGCGGAAAAGAATTTTCTAACTTTTTTCGATAAAGTCAGCGACGGCGTAGTATTGGTCGAGCTGCGGACAAAAAAGTTCAGATACGGCAATAAAGCTATGTGCCGGATGTTGGGCGTGAGTCCGCGGGATTTTAAAAATATGAGTGTGGCCGATATTCATCCCCGGAAAGATTTGCCTTTCGTTTTCGACCAATTCGACAAATTAGCCAAAGGAAAAATTTTCCTGGCCAAAAGCATCCCGGTCAAGAGGAAAAATAAAAGTATTTTCTTCGCGGATATCACGACTTCTCTGCCCGTCGCCTTGGGAGGGAAAAATTGTTTACTGGGCATTTTCCGCGATGTGAGCGGCCGCAAACGCGAAGAAGAAAATTTGCTTTTTATCCGGGAAATAATCAACAACTTGGGCGAAGGAGTCGTGGTGGCCAATGCCGCCACCGCCAAGATAATTCTGGTCAATCCGAAATTCAATCGTTTATTCGGTTATAAAAAAGACGAGCTTGTCGGCCGCGACGTTTCCATGCTTAACGCGCCCAACGGCAAAAGCCGGGAAGAAATCTCCCGGCAAATTCAAGCAACTTTAAATCGCCGGGGCGTCTGGCAGGGCGAGGTTTACAACAAAAGAAAAGACGGCTCATGCTTTTGGTGTTCGGCCAACGTTTCAACTTATGTTCATCCGCGTTTTGGAAAAATATGGATCGGCACGCATGCCGACATCACCAAGCACAAGGAGAATGAAAATCGAGTCGCTCATTTGAATGAAGTCCTTTTGGCGATGAGAAGCGTCAATAAGATTATCGCCCGCGAGCGGAATCCGCAGCTTTTATTGAGCGCCGCCTGTAAAAGTTTAGTCAGCGCCCGCGGGTATCCTTTGGCCTGGATGGGGATGATCAAAACCGACGATAAGCTGGTTCATCCCATGGCCGGCGCCGGAGAAGGCCTTATTTTTTTGAAAAAATTAAAAGTCACCTGGGATAACAGCGAATTCGGCAAAGGCCCGACCGGAACGGCCATCCGCTCGCGCCGTCCGATAACTTGTTCGGATATTGCCACTGATCCGAGTTATGCGCCCTGGCGGGCAAGAGCCAAAAAATTCGGATTTGCTTCATCGGCTGTCGCCCTGATTGCTTACGGAAAAAAGATTTTCGGCACAATCAATGTTTATTCCGGCCAAAAAGCTTTTTTCGACAAAGAGGAACTTTCGCTGCTGGCGGAATTGGCTTCTGATTTGGGTCTGGCTCTGCAAAGCATTGACGAGCAATCGGAGCACCGGGCTGATGAAGAAAAATTATTCCAATCCCGGCAAATGTTAGAATCAATTTTTGATAATATCCCGGAGCGGGTTTTTTGGAAAAGCGATAAATTGGTTTATTTGGGAGCCAATGCCGCCGCCGCCCGCGACGCCGGTTTTGAAGAACCTGATGAGCTTATCGGCAAGACCGATTATCAAATGGCCTGGAAGAAGATGGCCAATTCTTATCGCGCTGATGATAGAAAAGTAATGGCCAGCGGCATACCCAAATTAAATTACGAAGAACCGCTGATCAAATCGGATGGCAGCCGGGCGTGGGTAAACACCAACAAGGTTCCTTTGCGCGATAAGTCCGGAAAAATTTTCGGTGTTTTGGGAACCTACGAAGACATTACCGACCGCAAGCAGACCGAGGAGGATTTGCGCAAGAGCCAGGAGCGATTCAAAAATTTTTCCAATCTTCTGCCGCAGACCGTTTTTGAAATGGACAAAAAGGGCAAACTAACTTTTATCAACCACATCGGGTATAAAACTTTCGGTTATAATGAAAAAGATTTTTCCCAAGGGATTTATTTGCTGCAGCTGATCGCCCCGGCCGATCGGAAAAGAGCCGGCAAGAAAATTTTGGCGGGGAAAAAGAGGAAAAAAATAGAGTCGGGCGAATACGCGGCGCTGAAGAAAGACGGCAGCACCTTTCCCGTCATTATTTATTACAACTATACGACGCAAAATGACGGACATTTTGGCGTCAGGGGATCCTTGTTCGATATCACCGATATCAAACAGGCGGAGATCAAGTTGAAAGAAACAGCGGCCAAGGACGAGGCTCTGCTATCAAGCATTGCCGACGGCGTAATCGCCGTTGACCGCGAAGCCAAGATAATCTTGATCAACGAAGCGGCGAAAAAGCTGCTCGGATATTCCGAAAAAGAAGCGCTGGGGAAAAATTGGTATGAAATTTTGAAAAAGCAAGATGAAAAAGGCAATGAGATTCTTCATGAAAAGAGCGAATTCGAAGCGGCCTTGACGGAGAAAACCGTCTCTGCCGCCATCACCCCGCATTACTACGTGGGCAAGCATGGAAAAAGATTTCCCGTGGCCAGAGCCGTTTCCCCTGTTATCAGCGGGGGTAAAATTATCGGGGCGATCAACGTTTTCCATGATGCTACCGTTGAAAAAGAATTGGATCGCGCCAAGACCGATTTTCTTTCCTTGGCGTCTCATCAGCTGCGCACGCCCTTGTCGGCGATGAAATGGATAATGGAAATCTTGATGCAAAACAGGGGATTTACCATCAAGCAGGAAGAATATATCGGCGACCTTTATCGGTCTAATGAACGGCTGATCGGTTTGGTCAACGCGCTGCTCGATGTTACCCGCATTCAGGCCGGAAAACTGCCGGTCAGCAAGAAATCCGTCAGGATCGACAAGCTGATTGCCCAGGCTGAAGAAACCGGCAAAGCGGCAGCCGATAAAAAAGGCCAAAAAATCAAGGTGGCGATAAATACCAAAATCCGGCCTGCTATTATCGACCCATTGCTTTTTAGCGAAGCGCTTGGTAATTTACTGAATAACGCCAGCACTTATTCTCCGGATAAGTCCCAAATCGACATTGCGGTGGATGCTTTCGGCGGCAGCTACATTATCTCCGTTCATAATCTCGGACCGGCTATTCCCCGATCCGAACAGCAAAAAATATTCACCCAATTTTATCGCGGCAGCAACGCGCAAGATTCAAGCTACATCGGCAGCGGCTTGGGCCTCTTTATTACCAAAGCGGTAGTCGAGGCTAACGGCGGATCGATCTGGTTTGAATCGACGGCTGAACGCGGCACGACTCTTTTCTTCACTGTGCCCAAATAGCCGGCAATCGACAAATACATTTTTGTTAATTATAATAAATATACGATTATGAGCGAAAAAAAGAAAAAGATTTTAATCGCCGAAGACGATTCAATGCTCTTGGACATCTTGTCGGACAAGCTGAGCAAGAGCGGCTTTGAAGTCATTGAGGCGAATAACGGGGAAGTTGCGCTGCACAAAGCGCTTACCTTGCATCCCGATTTGATTTTATTGGACATTTTAATGCCGAAAATGGACGGGGTGACGATGCTGAAAAAATTGCGCGAAAAAAAAGAATATGTCGCCACGCCGGTGATTATCCTGACCAATGTAAGCTATGGCGAACAAATCGACGAAGCGATCAAGCACGGCGTGCAGGATTTTTTGATTAAAACGAACTGGAAACTGGACGACGTGGTAAAGAAGGTGAAACAAAAATTAGCCATGGGGGGACTTAAGGATGAAAATTTTTAATAATATAATTATGAAATTATTAATTGTCGAAGACGAGCAAATTTTAATCAAAGTCCTCCGGGAAAAATTCGAAAAGGAAGATTTTTCCGTAGCTCTGGCCACTGACGGCGGCGCCGTTATGGGATTGGTAAAAAGTTTTAAGCCGGATCTGATCCTTTTGGACATTATTTTGCCTAAAAAAGACGGCCTCACCGTCTTGAAAGAGCTGAAGGCCGACGCCGAAACTCAAAGTATTCCGGTTATCATAATTTCCAATCTCGGCGACGATGAAAAGATCAAGGAAGCTTTGAGCTTGGGGGCGGAGGATTACCTGGTGAAAACCCAGCATCCTATCAACGAGGTGGTGGAGAAGGTCAGGGAATATCTGGTCAAAGCCAAGTAGATTGGAATTAAAAGCCGATAGGTTGAGAAATCGCCTGGCTTTTCGGCCAAAGCGATCTTTGTTATATTAATTCGGCTTGTTTTCTTGACTTACCTGATTCTTTGAGTTATTCTTTAAATATAAGAAATTTTTCATTCTTAATTTTTAATTTTAAATTGATTTATGCCGGTACCGCCAAAAAGAAGGCCGAAGTCTTCGGTCAGAGCCAGAGCTTCCCACTTTGCTTTGCAGAAAACCAAATTAAACGTTTGTTCCAAATGCGGCCAAGCCGTCGCGCCGCATCGCGCTTGTTCGGTTTGCGGAACCTACAAGGGCCGCGAAATGGTTAAAGTAAAAGTGAAGTCCAAAACAGCCAAAGGGAAATAATCCTTTTGGTTTTTTTGTTAAAGATACTTAATTTTTAATTTTGTAATTTTTAAAGAATTTTTAATGATTAATTTTTAAAAATTATAAAATTATAAAAATTAAAAATTTTAGTTTATGTCTAATCGTCACCTCGCCAGAACTATGGCCATGCAAACCCTGTTCACTTGGGATTTTAACGGCCGGAAAGCGGATGCCGACGTCGGCGAGCTGATCAAAAATAATTTTGACAATTTCGCTCCCGGTTTTGATGATCACGGTTTTGTCAGCGAAACCGTAGCGGGAGTTTTTAAAAATATCGGCAAGATTGACGGCCTGATTTCCAAATATGCGACCGACTGGCCGCTGGAACAGATCACTATTGTCGACCGCAACATTTTGCGCATCGGCGCCTACGAGCTTTTGTGTCGCGAGGATATTCCGCCCCGGGTGGCGATCAACGAGGCGATTGAAATCGCCAAAGCTTTCGGCGGCGAATCATCCGGCAAGTTCGTCAACGGCGTTCTGGGGGCGATGTTCAAGAATGAACTGACGGAAGAGCAGAAGATTAGAGGAGAAAAACCGGCCGAAGAGCAATTAAAAAATAAAAATTAAAAAATAAAAAATTTTTTCTTTTTTCTCTTTTAATTTTTAATTAATAATCATTGTCTGCCTGTTAAATCTTTAAATTATCGCAGAATAATTTAACGAGCTAACAGTTCGGCAACCAGCCACATGAATGATCTCTCATTGTTAGAGGAACGCATCGGCGTAATTTTTAAAAACAAGGATTTGCTGCGGCAAGCCCTGGTCCACCGCTCTTATTTGAATGAGCATTCGGATTTTTACCTTGACCACAACGAGCGTTTGGAATTTTTGGGCGACGCGGTCTTGGAATTGATCGTCACCGAATTCCTTTATCTTAAATATCCCAAGGAGCAAGAAGGAGATTTGACTAACTGGCGCGCCAGTTTGGTCAATGCCAAAATGCTCGCGATTATCGCGGCCGAAATCGGTCTGGAAGAAAATCTGCTTCTTTCCCGCGGCGAGTCCAAGGACAGTAATTCCAAAGCGCGGCAATTCATTCTGGCCGACGCGGTGGAAGCCGTGATTGGCGCGATTTATCTGGATCAGGGAATCGCGCCGGCGACAAAATTCATCGCCGCCAAAATTATTTCCAAGCTCGATTATATCTTGAAAAACGAATTGTATTTTGATCCCAAATCCAAGTTTCAGGAAATCGCTCAGGAAAAATTCGGCATCACTCCGCATTACCGCGTCTTAAAAGAAGAAGGGCCGGACCATGCCAAAATTTTCGATATCGGCTTATATATTTCCGAAGAACTCATCGCCGTCGGCCACGGCTCATCCAAGCAGGAAGCCGAAGTTGAAGCAGCCAAGGCCGGCCTCGAAGTTAAAAACTGGCAATAAGGGCGGTTTGAATTTTGTAATTTTTAAATTTTTAAATAATTTTTAAGGCTTAATTTTTAAAAATTAAAAATTAGGATTTATTTTAAAAATTATAAAATTAAAAATTCAGGCAAGCATTTTATAATAATCTCGTTATGCGCTGCGAGTTGCGCGAAATATATGAACATAAAAGACCTCTTTCAAATCGCCATTGATAAAAAAGCGTCCGACCTGCATCTCAATGTCGGACTTTTGCCGGTGTTGCGCATCGACGGCAATTTGGCGCCGCTGAATAAATCTTCCCAGCTGATCAAGAAAGAATTGGAAGAGATGGTTTTTTCTCTGCTCACCGGAAGACAAAAGGAGATGTTCGAGGAAAACCGCGATTTGGATTTCAGTTATGCGATCGATGACACCCGTTTCCGCGTCAATATCCATTATGAAAAGGATAATGTCGGCTTGGCGGCGAGAATTATCAGTAAAGATTTACCGACCATGGAAGGCATCGGCATGCCTGATATTGTCACCGAAATGATCCATCATAATCGCGGCTTGGTGCTGGTAACCGGCCCGACCGGCTGCGGCAAGTCTACGACTTTAGCCGCTATCATCGCCTACATCAACGATAATTACAGCCGTAAAATAATCACGCTCGAGGATCCGATTGAATTCTTGTTCAAGCCGAATAAAAGCATCATCATTCAGCGCCAGCTGGGGAGCGATATCCCGACTTTCGAATCCGGTTTGAAGCACGCCTTAAGACAAGATCCGAATGTGATCATGGTCGGAGAAATGCGCGATTTGGAAACCATCGCCGCCACCATTACTTTGGCGGAAACCGGCCATTTGGTTTTGGCGACTTTGCATACTTATAACGCCGCGCAATCCATTGACCGTATCGTTGATGTCTTTCCTTCTGATCAGCAAGGCCAGGTGAGGACCCAGCTTTCGATGACTTTGGAGATGGTCATCTCTCAGCGTCTCTTGCCCGCGGTTGGCGGCGGACGAATCGCCACCCGGGAAATAATGATCAGGAATTCCGCCGTGTCCAATCTGATCCGCGAAAATAAAATCGCCCAGATCCAAAGCGTGATCGAGTCCGGTTCGGCCGACGGCATGATCAGCGCCGAACGCGATTTGCGGGAATTGTTCAAGTCCGGAAAAATCAGCGACGAGGTGGCCAAGAGCCAGCTGAAAAGCCTGGGAGCCATGTAATTCAAAGAAAAAATAAAAAAGAAAAAACCTTGTTTATTATTAGCCGTTTTTTTTCTTTTTTCTTTTTTAATTTTTCTTTGCCTTCCGGCCTCTTGACATATAATTTCTATAATGTATAATTAGAAACATCACAAAAACTAAGGCAAATCATATGATAAATCGCTTATTAACTTCTCTCATCTCAAGCAGTTAACAAATGACTTGCCCGCAAGTTTTGCTGACCGCTTGATAAGCGGTTTTTTTAAATGCTAAAAAGTTTGGAATAAAATCCTAATTATCCGGATAAATCCTAATCTACGAATTATAAAATGATATTAGAATTCTGAAAGTAATTTTTTTAAAAATTGTTTTCAGAAATACTGCTATCGTAAAGAACTTTGACAACTGAATACTTAGATAATTTTCGTCTCCCGACGGGGGAGGCGAAGAGGTAAAGAAAAAAAGAAGAGGTCTAAAAGAAGTCTAGAAAAGGTTAATGAACTATAAACTTCAAAAAGTTTAAAGTTATTAAATATAGCAAGAAGTAAAAATGAGCAAACACATTCTTAGCGATAAGAATGTGGGAAAATCTCATTAAGGGTATATGGTGGATGCCTTGACATAAAAAGACGATGAAGGACGTAGCAGCCTGCGATAAGCTTCGGGGAGGTGGCAAGCAACCTTTGAGCCGAAGATTTCCGAATGGGGAAACCTATCCTGTTGAAGACAGGATGATCTCGCACCTTTTCGGCAGTTGAAAAGAAATTCCAACTGTTTAGTAACTTTTTATAAAACTCGAAAAAGTTTTAAAATAAAGTTGCTCTGCCGAAAAGGTGCGAGATAGATTACCCGGTGAACTGAAACATCTTAGTAGCCGGAGGAAAAGAAATTAATAAAAAATCCCGCACCTTTTGAATAAAACATTACGATTTTTTCTTAATATTTTTATGAAAAATAAAAATTTATTAAGATAAATTGTTATGTTCAAAAGGTGCTGGATGATTCCCCAAGTAGTGGCGAGCGAAAGGGGACCAGTCTAAATCTCGTGAACTGAATAATGTTGTGCCTTCGGGTATGGCGTTAGGAAGGATCCAAGTCCACATGTTCATGGGTAGTTGTAAGAATAGTATATTTTGTCCCTTGGGATGGACGAAGCGGGATGTGATGACATTTAGCAGAAGCAAGCTGGAAAGCTTGGCCAAAGAGGGTGATAGCCCCGTACGCGACAAGTATCATTGAACCGTCTTTATTATTCTTAAGTAGCGCGGGACTCGTGAAATCCCGCGTGAATCCGGGTCGACTATGATCCAAGACTAAATACTTTTTATGATCGATAGTGAACTAGTACCGTGAGGGAAAGGTGAAAAGCATCCCGGTGAGGGAGTTGAAATAGTACCTGAAACCATATACTTATAAGGAGTCGGAGCCTTGGCGCAAGCCAGGGTGACGGCGTGCCTATTGAAGAATGAGCCAACGAGTTTATTGTATGCGGCTTGCCTAATCCCGCACCTTTTGAAAAAAGGTGTTGATAATAAAAATTATTGACATAATCATAAGCATTATATTCGATGATAAATAATGATGTTTGTGCAAAAGGTGCGGGAGGAGGCGTAGTGAAAGCGAGGGTTAATAGCCCGTTTGTCGCATGTATAAGACCCGAAGCCTGGTGATCTAACCACAGACAGGTTGAAGTTCGTCGAAAGACGGATGGAGGACCGAACCCACTAGCCGTGCAACACTAGGGGATGATTTGTGGTTAGGGATGAAATTTCAATCGAACTAGGCAATAGCTGGTTCTCCTCGAAATAGCTTTAGGGCTAGCCTCGAGTGTTTATGATTGGGGGTAGAGCACTGAATGAGGGTAAGTCGCAAGATATTACTCTTAACCAAACTCCGAATACCAATCAACATAACTCGGGAGTCAGACCATGGGGGCTAAGCTTCATCGGTCAAAAGGGAAACAGCCCAAATCGTAATCTAAGGTCCCTAAATATATGCTAAGTGTAAAAGGTGGTGTCGTGACTGCGACAACTAGGAGGTTGGCTTAGAAGCAGCCATCCTTTAAAGATAGCGTAATAGCTCACTAGTCAAGTTGTTTCGCGCCGAATATTTACCGGGGCTAAGCATATTACCGAAGATACGGGTTTCAAATTTAATTATTTGGAGCGGTAGAGGAGCATTCTTGCCTGCGCTGAAGTCACGCCGCGAGACGTGGTGGAGCGGCAAGAAGAGAGAATGTTGGCATGAGTAGCATAAAGGCAGGTGAAAACCCTGCCCACCGAAAGCATAAGGTTTCCTGGGCAACGTAAATCGGCCCAGGGTTAGTCGGTCCTAAGACGAGGCCTTTGTAATGGGGGCGTAGCCGATGGATAAGCTGGTTAATATTCCAGCACTACCGTTTCTGCTGATGGGATAACGAAGTTTCGAACCTCAAGCGCGATATTGGTATATGCGTTAATTGCTTCAAGAATAGCTCCAGGCAAATCCGGAGCGATATTTCAAGGAGCCGTTTGCAGATGGTCCAGCAATGGATCGTCAATTTGAGGGGAGGAGCTTCCCAGAAAAATCTCTAGGGTTAAGGAAACGGCAACCGTACTAAAACCGACACAGGTTTGCAAGTCGAGAAGACTAACGGTGCACGAGAGAATTTTCGTTAAGGAACTCGGCAAAAAATCGGCCGTAAGTTCGCAAGAAGGCCTGCCTATCGCAAGATAGGCCGCAGCTAAAGTGCCCAAGGGACTGTTTACCAAAAACACAGCTCTCTGCTAACTCGTAAGAGGATGTATAGGGAGTGACGCCTGGCCAGTGTCCAAACGTTAAGGCGAGGGGTTAGCCGCAAGGCGAAGCCCTGAACTGAAGCGTGGATGAACGCCGGCGATAACTATGAACAAAATTGTAGTTAAAAAATTTGGCTATTTGCGGGAACATCCGCCCAAACTTTTTGTACTCGTGGGAAATTTAATCCGCAGTAAAAATCAAAAAGTTAACATGACTTTTAAAGTCATTGGCGGACAATCCGCAGGAAAGAATCTATGAATCAAAATTGGTTAAACAACATAAAACCGGAAATAGGTTACTATTTTGCCGGTTTTACCGATGGCGAAGGAAGTTTCAATGTCTCTTTGAGAAAGAGGCTGGACCATAAAATGGGCTGGCAAGTCGTTCTGACATTTAACGTTTCCCAAAAGGAAAGTTATATCTTATCGCAGTTTAAAAAGATTTTAGGCTGCGGCAGATTAGTTGAACGGCGCGACGGATTGCATATGTTTGTAGTCAGCAACCCGCTTTCCATTCAAGAGAAAGTGATTCCGTTTTTTCGGAAATTTTATTTCCTTTCCCAAACGAAAAAGAAGAATTTTTCTATCTTCTGCCGGATCGCCGAATTAGTTTTCGGCAAAGAGCATTTAAATGAAGACGGTTTAAAAAAGATCGTTGAGCTAAGAGAAGAATTAAATGCCGGCCGCGGAAGAAAGAGAAAATACAACCAAAGCGATTTTGAACAATCGCGAGTAGATAATCCCCAGAGACTATACGCCGAATCGCGCGCTTTCCGTCCGGAAAGCCGTGAATGATATAGTCCGATCTTTATGGAAACATAAAGTCCCGAAGACTCGGGAAATCTAAAAGAGGTTTAACATTAATGAATCGTCCTAAGGTTTTGCAATTTATTTGAAAATAATAGATTGCAGAAAGACTGGGACGATTCATATAAATCCGCTGCCTGGCTATAACGAAAGTTATAGTTGTCTATAAATACTCAATAAAATGCGTGGAAATCCTCAAAAGATTTTCAGTACCAAGCCATTAAGTTGGCGGTAAAAATCTGAAAATACACGGGGCAAACGCGCAGGATTAATTTTTAATCCTCAGAGACTAAACATTGAGATCCCTAATTTGGGATAAGAAATAGTCCAAGCTTAATAGAAATATTAAGAAGGTGCTAAGCGAAATTCCTTGTCGGGTAAGTTCCGACGTGCTTGAATGGCGTAACTACTTGGGCGCTGTCTCAACGAAGAACTCGGCGAAATTGCAGGATGAGTGAAGATGCTCATTAACCATAGCTGGACGAAAAGACCCTATGAAGCTTTACTATAACTTGATATTGGATTTGGGATACGCATGTTCAGAATAGGTGGGAGCCTTCGGGCACCAGTGAGATACCACCCTTGTTTGTTCTAAATTCTTACCCTAGGAAGTGAATCCTTCCGGGGAACAGTGTCTGGTGGGTAGTTTGTCTGGGGCGGATGCCTCATAAAAAGTAACTGAGGCGTTTACAAAGGTCGGCTATCCCGGAATGGAAACCCGGGAGATAGCGCAAAGGCACAAGCCGGCTTTACTGCAAGACTGACACGTCGAGCAGTTGCGAAAGCAGAACTTAGTGATCCGACCATCCAATATAGGATGGTGGAAGCTCATCGGATAAAAGCTACTCTAGGGATAACAGGCTAGTCTGGTCCAAGCGTCCACAGCGACGACCAGGTTCGGCACCTCGATGTCGGCCCGTCTCATCCTGGGGGTGTAGAAGCTCCCAAGGGTTGGGCTGTTCGCCCATTAAAGAGGCACGCGAGCTGGGTTCAAACCGTCAATTTGGCGGCTTATTCGAGTAATCGAATTCGAAAAAGTCAACTCATATCGGTGAAGTCCTGGCATTAGTTATTGCAAAATAACCTGTCACATGTTAGGATAATACCGAGGGAAGTTGATTATGTCTAAAAACATCACAGTCAAAAATTTGGCTTATTTAGCCGGTTTTCTCGATGGCGATGGAAGCATCTATGTAAGATTGAAACCAAATCCGACCTATCGGTTCGGATTCCAGATTTCTCCTTGCATCGCATTTTTCCAAGCCAAAAAAGAGAAAGAAAACTTCGCGAGAGTTTGCGCTCTTGCCGGAGCCGGTTATATGAGAGAACGAAAAGACGGAATAATGGAATATGTCATCAATAAAAAAGATGAGATAGTCGATTTTCTGTCCCAAGTAAAACCTTTTTTGATCTTAAAAAGACGTCAGGCGGAATTGATGATTAAAATATTTGAGATGAAAGAAAACGTCAGAGATCAAAAAGATTTTGAAAAATTGGCTGGTATGATAGATAAGTTCAGGGAACTTAACTACTCCAAAAAAAGGAAGAGGCATAATTTAACCCCGTAGAGACTGATCCCGCACAGGGAGAGAGTGATGCGAAGAGCATTGCTAACACGTTGACCTCCGGTTAAAACCGGATGGTGGTATAGTCCATACGTTTGGTAACAAGCGATAAAATAATGCGTAAGACAGGTTGGTCTCCTATCTACTATGGTCGCGGAAACTTGCAGAGTCTATTCCCTAGTAGACCCGAAAGGGTCATGCTACTTGCGGGAGTAATCCCGCTCGAATATACGGCTAATAACGGTGGAAGCTTCAAAATATTTATGGTATCATAATGCTTAAGGACCATAATTAATTTTAAGTCAATACCGTGGGAAGTCGATTAAGTATCACGAAAAAAGCAACAGATTTGGCGTATATTGCCGGTTTCCTTGATGGAGACGGCAGTCTGATGTTGCAAATTAAAAAACGAAGCGATTCGCCGAGAGGCTGGCGCTTCATGGCTACTATCTGTTTTTATCAAGACAGCCGCCATGACGAGCCGCTTCATTGGCTAAGACAAAGTCTTGGCATCGGTTATCTGTCAAAAAGAAAAGACGGAATGACCGAATTGCGAATAAATGGACATGAGCAATGCCATAAAATTTTGGCAAAGCTTTATCCGTTTATCAGATTCAAAAAAAGCCAGGCGGAATATTTGTTAAAGGCGACAAGCATGTTAACGAATAAACGTCTGTCTGAATTGTCTAAAAAAGATCGCGGAAATATTTTGTCTTGCATCATCGGAATTCAGAAAGATAATTATAAGTCCGCCCAGCGCCAGACCGGCGCGCGGATGAAAAAGATACTTGGTTTGACCCCGTAACGACTGATCCCAAGCAGGGAGATATAGAAGGTACCGGATAATCCGGATCTAAACTTCTATAATATGCCGACCCCTACCCCGAATTCGTTCCTTTTTACGAATACGGAACAGAGGGTGAAGATATAGTCTATGCACTTAGAAATAAGTGAACTATACATGACGAGAGGACCGGGAATAACGAAGCTCTGGTGTATCGACTGTCCCGCCAGGGGCATTGCCGAGTAGCTACCTTCGGTTTTGATAAGCGCTGAAAGCATCTAAGCGCGAAGCTGTCTCTAAGATTAGGTTTCACAGGTTGGCAGGAGAATACTGCCTTGATAGGCTCTACGTGTAAGTGCCGTAAGGCATTGAGCGGAGGGGTACTAATAAACCGGAAGATTTTCCCACATTTTTGTTTCTAAGATGAAGAAGAATTTTTTATCTCATATTATCTATAGTATTCAGTTGTTAGAGTTTTTTTAACAATTTGATTTTATTATTTTGGTGGCATCGCGGCGGGGTCACACCTGATCCCATCTCTCACCCCGCACCTTTTTGAGTCTAATATTCCCGGTACTTTCGCAATGAGGCTACACCTGTTCCCATCCCGAACACAGAAGTTAAGCTCATTAGCGCCGATGGTACTTGGGCCTGAGCCCTGGTAGAGTAGGCCAGCGCCGGGAATATTGTACTCAAAAAGCAAAAAGGTGCGGGGCAAGCTCAGAAGTTAAGCCCGCTTGCTCCGATGGTACTTGGGCCTGAGCCCTGGTAGAGTAGGAAGCCGCCAGAATAATACAATCAAATTAAATTAACCTGCTTTAAAAACGGGTTTTTTGTTTGCTTTACTTTTTAATTGAAAAATAGTAGGATTGTAAAAAGAAAGGGGTTTAAAATGAGTTCTTTAAAAATATTGGAGGAAAATGAAAAAGAATTTGCCGAACGTTTTGAAAAAAATTTGGGTCGCTACTGGAAAAGAACCGCGGCTGTTTATCATAATTATGGCGATATTTTTTCCGAATACATAAGAGATATTCTTCGTTATTGCTCTCTTTTCGGAAAAGAAACTCGGGAAAGGAAGTTTGACGTCATCATTTCGATTCTTGAAATCCACTGGGAAACAATGCTTCGCCGGCAAGTTTCCAATATTATCGACCCAAATAAAGTCGATTCGCAATATTTTTATCTCACCATCTCAACTTTTTATTGTATATATAAAAAAATGAGATGCGCCGATCTTTTTCCTAAACCAGCAAGGGAGCTGCTATGTTTAAAGTTTCGCTGATGATTACAGTATTGTTTGCGTCTTTCGCTTGGGCCGCGGTTCCGCCATCGGGTTTGATAAAAACTGTCGGCGCCAATGAATTGAATTTATCGCACCATTATTATTGGCAGGGATTAATTCCCAAAGTCGAATCGTCGCAGAGCGCTGGTCAGGATGATTTTTCTTTTTTTATCAGCGTGCTTATCGGACTGATATTGGTTACCGCTTTTTTGTGGGGGAGGGCGACGCGATTTGATGATTTTTGGCTTAGCCGAATTTTTTCAGTGCTTAGTTTTTTTCCGGCGGTTATTGTCGGGATCATGGCGCTTAGCGTGATGAATAATTTCGGAGTGATTGAAATTGTCGAATTAGTGGCACTGGTTAACTTTGCTTTTTTGGCATTCGAGGCTCTTTCGTCTCCTCGCCATCGGGTATTCGGAGGCAGAGATGGTTTGCGTGTCGGATTGGCCGGAGTATCATTGCTTATTTTCACGGCAATAATTTCTTATCAAATGGGAACTATTACCGGCTCGCTGATTGCCGGAGCCATAATTTTTTTCTTAGCCGCAGCGGCAGGCAGTATCGG
Source organism: Patescibacteria group bacterium (assembly GCA_028716485.1). GTDB lineage: Bacteria > Patescibacteriota > Patescibacteriia > Patescibacteriales > WJLG01 > JAQTUZ01. Next base: position 67,483 of record JAQUPS010000001.1, on the reverse strand, counting down.
TCGGTTTGTCGCCAAAGATTGCTAAGTGAAAAATAATTCTACAGACCCGTGATTTAATTAATTGCGGGTTTTTAATTTTGCCATAATCATCCCAAAGATGCTAATATATCAGTATTATGAAACAGATTTTAGATTTGCATATCCATTCCAAATATTCCCGCGCCTGTTCGGGACAGTTGACGCTGGAGAATATTGACGCGGCGTGCCGGGTGAAAGGCATTGATGTTATTGCGACTGGGGATTTTACTTATCCGCAGTGGTTTGAGGCGATAAAGAATGAGCTGGAAGAAATAAATGGCGGCGGATTATATCAGCGTAGGAACGCAATATCTTGCGTTCCGATCGGCGAGCAGGATAAAAATTTGAACGCAAAATATTGCGTTCCTACGAAATTTATTTTATCGACCGAGGTTGCGCTGATTTATAAAGATGGCGGGCCGCACGCCAGAAGAATTCATCTGGTAATTATGGCGCCGAATATCGAGGCGGCGGGGAAGCTGAATAATTATTTGGATAAAAATTTTAATATCCGCTCCGACGGCCGGCCGATTTTGGGAATGTCAGCGCCGGACTTGGTAAAAACCTGTCTGGATATCCATCCGCAATTTTTGATTTACCCGGCGCATATCTGGACGCCATGGTTTTCCGTATTCGGCTCCAAATCCGGTTTTGATAAGATGGAAGAATGTTTCCGCGAGCAGACGAAAAATATTTACGCTTATGAAACCGGCTTGTCCTCTGATCCGGAAATGAATTGGCGTTTATCCGCCCTGGATAATCTGACTTTGCTTTCCAACTCCGACGCGCATAGCTTGGCTAATCTTGGAAGAGAATGCAACGTATTTGACTTAAACGATTTTTCCTATCAGGAGATTTATGGTATAATAAAAAATAAGGACTTGAAGAAAATCGTCAAAACGATTGAATTTTATCCGGAAGAGGGAATGTATCATTATGACGGCCATTTAACGTGCGGAATTTCTTTCATGCCATCAGAAACCAAAAAGCATAAGGGCATCTGCCCGGTCTGCAAGAAGCCTTTGACCATCGGCGTTTTAAATCGCGTGGAAGAATTAGCCGACCGACCGTCTGACATTATTCCGAAAAAATCTTACCCATTCGTAAAATTAGTGGAGCTGGACAAGATAATCGCCGAGGCGCTGGGGGTTAAATCAAGAAGCTCGACAAAAGTTAAAGCCGAATACGACAAATTAATTAAAAATTTCGGCCCGGAATTATTTATCCTGATGGATTTGCCCCTGGATAAATTGGCCGGCAGGACCTTGCCGCTGATTGCCGAAGGGATAAAACGGGTGCGGGAGGGAAAATTAGCGATTAAACCCGGCTTTGACGGCCAATATGGCGAAATTAAAATTTTTACAACGGCTGAAAAACTTCAAGGCAAAACGCAAAAGCCGCTTTTTTAGCGATGTAGAAAAGAAAATTGTCGCCGGTAAGTTTTGGCTGATCGCCTTGGTGCCATTTTTATTTTTTATTTATAATCAGATGAGAAAGAGAAAAAAAACTCGCCAGAAACGGACTGATTTTTATCTTGGCGTGGCTTTGTATACTTTTTTTTCAGTTGTCGCGCTTATCTTTGTTACCGTAATTTTTGCCGGGAATGTTCAGAATGCGACCGGCGTTAATCGTGAAAAAGTATCGGTTGTCGTCGTTGCTCAGGCTGATCCCGCGGACAATTATAATAAAATAATGGACGAGGCAGAGGCCTATATCCGCCAAAACATCGCGGCGCTGGCCAAGGCTGATAATGCGGGCGGAGGCGGTTCGACAGTCGACAGCGTTGATTTTATCAATACCAACCGCGCCCTGATTTTCTATCATGAAAATTCGGATAATTATCTGGCCGAAGCGGTCTTTAATGATAATATCGGCTTGGTTAAAGTTGAAAAGTTTATTTTGAAAGTTAAGAATGACACGGATTATTCCGGCGGAGTATATGGCGCGGATTAATGGCCAATTAAAAATTTAAAATGTAAAATTAAAAATATCCGTTTAAGCGGATATTTTTTGCTATTGAGCGTTGGTAGGATATTGCGAGTATTCGAAATAAAATTTTAGAATAAGGCGACTTGGCGGGTGGTGAGTAAGGAGATGTTCCCGAAGAGATTATAATAAAAGGATAAATGATTTACCGGGGAATTTTTCCAGGCCATAATTCTCTCATTTAGTTGGACGATATCGGCGGGGATCGGAGCGGTTTTGATCAGCGGATCGCCGAAAATTTGGGCGACGACAATCGTCTTCTGGCCGGCGAATTTCCCTTCGGCTACGCCCACGCCGATATCGGCATATTCATTTTCCAAAATATTGGCGCGATGATCCGGCGAAGCCATCCAGGCGCGCATTAAACCTTCCGAGCTGACAAAATCCATCGCCAGATTTTCTCCGGCCAAAGAATATCGATAGCCGGTATCTTTTATCCAGCTGGAAAATTTTTTGCCATTGATGGTGTGATCAAATATCTGGCTGGCCAAAACCGCCTGCGCCTTGGCATTGGCGGCTCTGGCGAGCTGGTCGTTTGATGAGAGAATATTTAAACCAGCCCGGTTTCTTTCTTCGTTAGTCGAAGAAATTATTTTTTCCGGCGTAATCGCGGCCATCAAGGCCGTTTTGGGCAATAAAAAAATCCCCAGCACAATGGCAAACAGGGAAGCGGAGCGAATAAATTTATTTAATTTTAGGGAAATACAAACAAAATTCGGAGAAATCGGCCGGTTTTGTGTAATTTTCATTTTTTGTTTTTATTTTGGCGATAAGATTGATTTTGACCTTATCCATATATAATTATATCAAGGCTTAGTGTTTCTGTCAATGTGTAAAACATGATCAGATTATAATTATTCTTCATACCTTGCTATAATAATATAGTATGTCAGCAGAAAACGATAAAAATAAAATATGGCTGAAAATATTGCTCGGGCTGTTTTACGCCTTTATTTTTGTCGTCTTGCTTTATAATTCTTTCGCTTATCTTGATCCGGATTTCGGCTGGCACTTGAAGATGGGCGAGCAGATTTGGCAAACCCACGCCGTGCCGGATATCAATCGCGAAGATTATACTTTATTGGGAACGCATTGGGTCGATCACGAATGGCTGGCCAATGTTTTTATTTATTTGATTGATCGTTATTTCGGCTATATTGTTTTAAGCATTTGTTTTGCCCTGTTGATTTTGGCGGCCTTGATAATCCAATTACAATTCATCAGAAAATATTTTTTGCAAAATGACCGCGGCTTGTTCTTTGTCCTGATTTTACAGGGGTTCGGCCTGTATGCCAGCTTGCCGCATCTGGGCGTCCGCGTGCAGGAAATTTCTATTTTCCTTCTGTTGTTGTTGACAATAATAATCTATCTTTACAATAAAAATAAAAATTATCGGATTCTTTTCTGGCTCATCCCGCTTTTCCTTTTTTGGGCTTCGGTTCATGCCGGATTTTTGATCGGTTTATTTATTTTGGCGCTATTCGTCCTGATTAAAGCCGGAGAATTATGGAGCGCCGAAAAATTTCCCTGGCAATTTGTTGATTATAATAAAATTTTAAATTGGAAACAGATCGGGGTTTTTGCTGGCTTTTCTTTTTTGGCAACGGCAACGACGCTGACCACTCCTTATGGCCTGCGTCTTTACGCTTTTTTATTAGGTTATCGCGACACTTATTATCAGGCTCATCTTTCCGAATGGCTTGGTCAATATTATTTACCATTCATTTATCCGCAACTTATCTACATTGAGATTGTTTTGATTTTTTTGCCGCTATTATTTTTTGCCGCTTTTATTTTCAAGGGCGAGCATCGCCGTAAAATCAATCTGTTTGATTTTATTTTAATCATTATTTTTACCGGCATGGCCATCAAGGCCCGGCGGCATTTTCCTTTATTATTCATCGTTTCCTTGCCGCTTATCGCTGAGTTATTCGTTAATTTTTTCGTGCATAATTTGTCTTTCAAGCCGGATAAAATTAAAAATTTTACATTCAAGAAATTAATCTTTATTTTATCTTCTATGGGCCTGATTGTTGCCGGCGCCATCATCGTGCTAAAAATTAATTTCATCAATCAGCCGGAAAAAGTTTATCAAAACGAATATCCTTATCAAGCCGTGGCATTTTTGCGCGCCCATCCGGAATGGGATGATTTAAGGATTTTCAATAATTATGGCTGGGGCGGTTATCTGATCTGGCAATATCCGGAAAAGAGATTATTCATCGATGGCCGTCTGCCGCAATATCAATTTAATGGCCATTCCCTGCTTGAAGAATATAATGATTTTTACGATATAACTAAAATTTCCGCCAGGCTCAAGCAGCATAAAATTGGCTTGGTATTGGCAAGGGTGAAAATCGAGCCGGTAAAAATACATTGGTGGGAAAAAGCCTTTTTAGGCATTAACGAGGAAAATTTATTAAAAGCGCAGCAAGAAAACTTGGCTTTGGCGGATTATTTAGCCATTTCGCCGGAATGGCAAGAAGTTTATAACGATAATCTGGCGGAGATTTTTATAAAAAAATAATTTTTTATACTGACTGAATTTTGTCTGCCGATTCATAATGAAGAAGAGATTTTTCGAGCCGATGTGTTGAGATTTATAATTTAAGCCGAAAAAATAGGCAAGTTTTTTCTTGCCAAAAATGATAAAATCAAGTATAATTCAAACACCTAATTTGATATCTTGCAATAATTGAATTTTTTATGTTCTGGCGGAAAAAACACAAAAAAATCGATTTTTTAGCCGGTCATGAAAGCGTTGCTTCCCTGGCGGAAGCTTTGCATTTGCAGCAGAAACGCCGCCAGCCGATTTTTCATTTTTTGAAATATTTTTCTACTTTCTTGCTGGTTGTTTTTGTTTTAGGCTTGATTTTGGCGGGAATTTTACTTTTTCAATTCAAGGGGATTTATGATTTGGCGATTTTTGGAAAAAATAATCTGCAAAATTCGCTCGCGGCGGCGCAACAGAAAAATTTTAACGCGATGGGCGATGATTCTTTGGCGGCGGAAAATTCTTTCACCGCGCTATCCCGCAAATTGCAGGCGTTGAGAAATAACATAATTTTTAAAAATTTAAATATCGGCCAAAAGGAATTGGCTGATGTCGATTATCTGATTGCCAGCGCCGGCGTAATCAGCAAAGCGCTGAATGAGGCGGCCGCGGTTGGACAGCAATGGAACGAGATAATGGGAGGAAAGTTCGGCGCCAATTTTTCCCAGTTCTCTACCGAGCAAAAGAGGGCTTTGTTAAAATCAATTTACGAATCCGGCCCGGAACTTAACGGACTTAAGGCAGATTTGGATCTGGCTTTGCTTAATTTGGACAAAGTCGAAGCCGACGGATTGCTCGCGCCCTTTAAAGCGCAAATCAATGAAGCCAAAAACAAATTAACCGACGCCTCGAATCTTTTAGCCGAGGCGGCCATCGTTTCCCAGCTGGCGCCGGAATTTTTCGGCTATCCGTCTCAATCGACTTTCTTGGTGCTGTTTGAAAATAACGCCGAGCTGCGCCCGACCGGCGGATTCTTGGGAACTTATGGAATTTTGCAGACAGCAAACGGCGATGTGGTCCGTTTTGATTCTCACGACATTTACCACATGGATCAGCCGATGGAAGCTTTGCATCTGCTTTCGATCGTGCCGCCTGACCCGATAAAAAAATATTTGAATAAGACCTGGTATATGCGCGATGCCAATTGGTCGCCCGATTGGCCGACTTCAGCGCAGCAGATAATCTGGTTCTACAATAAAGAGAATAATCTTCTGCCGCCCAAGAATCAGATCAATAATTTCAGCGGTAATTTCAACGGTGTCATCGCCATTACGCCGGAATTCGTCACCTCGCTCTTAGATTTGACCGGACCGATAACTATCAACGGCGAGCAGTTCACCAAAGATAATTTTACCAATCTTTTGGAATATAAAGTTGAACAGGATCTGGCCTCGCAAAATGTCAGTTCCTGGCAGCGCAAGGAAATCATCGGCAAGATATTAGCTGAAATGAAAACCAAGCTTTTTAATCTGGATTACAGCCTATGGCCAACGGCGTTAGCGGATCTTGCCGGCGCGGTGCGGCAAAAATACGTCTTGGCTTATCTGCCGAATGATTATCGCGAAGGTCTGGTGCAAAATTTAGGCGCGGGCGGAGAAATAAAAACAACCGCCGGCGATTATTTCATGCTGGTCGATGCTAATATGGCATCGCTGAAAACCGACTCGGTGATGGAGAGAAAAATCAATTATCAAGTCAGGCAGAAATCCGACGGCCTTTACGCTGATTTGAAAATTACTTATCATAATTCCGGCGTTGCCGATTGGCGAACCAGCGATTATAAAGATTACGCCCGGATTTATCTGCCGGCTGGCAGCGAGATAATCAGCGCGGCCGGATTTTCTTCGCCCGACAAGCCTTATGATGAATCGGGCAAGACAGTGGTGGCGGGATTATTCTATGTCCGCCTGGGTAAGAGCGCGGAGTTGGATATTTCTTATAAATTACCCGCTGATTTGGCCAATCAATTTTCCCAAGGAAATTATCAGCTTTACGCGCAGAAACAGCCGGGAAATATGATCAAATCCTTGCAGGTTGACGTAATGGCTCCAACTGCGATAAAATCATACAATCCTTTGATTGGCGCCGAAGTTCGCCAGAATGAAATTATTTGGAATTCGGCGCTGGAGACGGATAAGTCATTTGAAATTAATTTTTAATTTTTGAATTTTATAATTTTTAAATAAATCAAAATTTTTAATTTTTAAACGCCAGTTTTAAATTGTTTGTTTAAAAATTAAGCATTAAAAATTATTTAAAAATTAAAAATTACAAAATTAGAAATTTATCGTTATGTTTATCAAATCAATCGGAATCGACTTGGGAACGACATATACTCTGGTGCATCTGCCCCGGAAGGGTATTGTGATTAACGAGCCGAGCGTCGTCGCGGTTTCGATCAGCGACCGCAAGATTTTGGCCGTGGGAAATGAAGCCAAGGAAATGCTCGGGCGCACGCCGGATAATATCATCGCCGTCAAGCCGTTGAAGGACGGAGTGATTGCCGATTACCGCACCACCGAAGCGATGCTCAGGTATTTTATCAATAAGACTCTGGGGAATTTCCGGCTGTTCCGGCCGGAAGTGATGGTCGCCGTGCCGGCCGGCATTTCTTCCACCGAACGCCGTGCCGTTATCGAGGCGACGATTTCCGCCGGCGCCAAAGCCGCCTACATTATTAAAGAGCCGATTGCCGCGGCCATCGGCGCGGATATTCCCATTGGTTCTTCTTCCGGCCATATGATCGTGGATATCGGCGGCGGCACCGCGGAAATGGCCGTGATTTCCTTGGGCGGCATCGTCTGCGTCAATTCCGTCAAAGTCGGCGGTAATAAATTCGACGTGGCGATTGCCGAACATATCCGCCGCAAATACAATCTTTCCATCGGCGAACGCACGGCTGAAGAGATAAAAATCAATGTCGGCGCCGCGCTGTATCTGAAAAATAAATTGACGATGGAAGTCCGCGGGCGGGACGTGGTCAGCGGTTTGCCGCGCAGTATCAATGTGATCAGCGACGACGTGACCGAGGCGATTCAAAATGAATTGGAAGCGATTATCGTGGCGATCAAGAAAGTTTTGAATGATACTTCGCCGGAATTGTCCGCCGATATCATGGACAAAGGGATCGTGATGGCCGGCGGCAGTTCACTTCTGCGCAATATCGATCAATTGGTTTCGCGCACGATCGGCGTACCGGTCTATATCGCCGATGAACCGCTCTTGTGCGTTGCGAAAGGGACGGGCATTGCGCTGGACAATCTGGATTCTTATAAGAGATCCATTCTTGCGACAAAATAACTTTACGTAACACATATCGCATAACACATAATATTTTTTTGATTTGTGTTACGTGTTACGTGTTACGTGTTACGAAATGTTAATCGGCATCGACGCTTCGCGCGCCAATCGAACTCACAAAAGCGGCACTGAATGGTATTCTTATTACCTGATCAAATATTTTGCCCAGCTTGATAAGGATAACCAATTTGTTTTGTATACTGATAAACCGCTCTCGGCCGATTTGGCCGATTTGACGGAATTGAATTTTATTCGCCGGGAAAAAAATGATTGGCATCCGGAATATGACCGCGACGGCTATCAAATCATTAAAAGCCCCCATCATAATTTCAAGGCCAAAGTCCTGCGCTGGCCTTTTTCTTATTTTTGGACCTTGGGCCGCCTGTCAATCTGGATGATTTGGCATAAACCCGACGTTCTATTTATTCCGGCTCACGGACTGCCCTTGATCAGGCCGAAAAGAACAATCAATACGATTCATGATGTCGCTTTCAAAAGAGAGGCCGAACTTTACGAAGAAAATAAGCTTGGCCCGGAAAAGGGCCGGGGAAGGAGAGTGATAAATTTTCTTGTCCGCCTTTTTACGCTGGGAAAATACGGCGCCAACTCCACTGATTATCTTAATTGGTCGACTGTCTACTCTATAAAAAATTCAAAAAAAATAATTACCGTTTCCCGATTTTCCCGCGACGAAATACTTGATATGTACAAATGCTTGGAGAAAAAAATAACTGTCATTTATAACGGTTTCAATGATTTACTCTATAAAAAAATCAATGATGAGGCAAAAATAGCCGAGGTTTTGAATAAATACGGAATTACTCGGCCGTATTTTCTCTATGCCGGCCGGTTGGAAAAGAAAAAAAATACTCCGCTGCTGCTGGAAGCGTTCGTCAAATTAAAACATCGCCGCCATAATCTGGCGCAAAAACTAGTCTTAATCGGCGATGCGAGCTTCGGCTTTGACGAAATAAAATATATTATCCATGAATTCGGGCTGCAAAACGATGTGATCATGCCCGGCTGGGCGAACGAAGAAGATGTCCCTTATATTTTTAACGGCGCTGACGCTTATATTCTTCCTTCCTTGCATGAAGGTTTCGGCATAACAATTTTACAGGCTCTCTCTTGCGGCCTGCCGGCAGCCGTTTCCGATATTCCGGCATTGCGCGAAGTGGCCGGCGACGCCGCTCTGTATTTCAATCCGCACGACAAAGAAGATATGGCCGGCGCGATGGAGAAAATAATTTTTGATGAAAAATTAAGAGCGGAATTGATTGCCAAGGGCTTGGCCAGAGCTAAAGAATTCAGCTGGGAGAAATGCGCCCGCGAAACCTTGGCTGTTCTGCTCGCCCCTTGACTTTTTTAAGTTGATATGGTAATAATAAAGAAACGTTTTTAAGTTCTTTAACTTAACCGGGAGGTTATTTTGGCCAAGAAAGTCATTCTAATCGTTGAAGATCAGCCGGATCTTGCCGATTTGGCAAAATTGTTTATTGATACTGCTTTTTCGCCTGAAGAATACGAGGTTGTCGTCCTTGATTCGCTTGCGGCAACGAAGGAATATTTGGAGGTGATAGAGAACTATTCTAAAATCGCTCTGGCGTTTTTGGATGGGCAATTAGAAGGCGAAAAGTTGAGTTATCCTATCGCCGCCGAATTGAGATACCCTCGTAAATCGTGGAAAAGCGGTTTTGCCGGGTTAATTTTCCTAATGACCGGCAAAGATTTTAATGAGGTAGTTCCTCTTAAAAGCCGCGGGTTGTATAATGGATTTTATAAGAAACCTTTGGATTGGAGAAGTATTACAGTTGAGCTGATTGGTAAATGGCTGGCTCCCGATAAGGTTAAAGAATAATAGACGGATTTTAAACCGGCGCTTTGCAAAAGGCGCCGTTTTTTTTATCCACAAATGCTAATTGCAAATGCCGCGGGTAAAACATTCGAATATCCTACAAATAATGACAGGAAATCATTTGGCGGTGGTTGGCCTGATGTGGTATAATCAAGATGATATGACGAGCAAATCCGCCAAGTTTTTAGGTATATTTATTGCCATAATTTTAATCGGCGGTTTTTGTTTTTTAGAGGCTTCTTCGGCTCTCGGCACGACGCCGACTTCCGCAAATAAAAGTGCAGCCGCGGTTGACGAAATTTTAGTTAAATACAAAAATATTACCGAGCCGGCGGCAGTTAAAGTTCCGGGAGGAATCAGCTTGCAAGATTTTTTGGCCGGCGTTGAAAAAAGAAGCGACGTGGAATATGCCGAGCCGAATTATGTTTATCATGCTTCGGTAATTCCCAGCGATCCGTATTACAGCAAACAATGGTATCTGGACAGAATCCGCGCGCCGCTCGCTTGGGACAGGATCCGCGAAACCCCCAATGTGGTTATCGCTGTCATCGATACCGGCGTGCAGATCAATCATCCGGATCTCGCCGCCAATATCTGGAAAAATCCCGATGAAATTCCCGGCAATGGCATTGATGATGACCATAATGGATTCATTGACGATGTTAACGGCTGGGATTTTATTAATAATGTGCCCGACCCGTCGCCGAAATTCGAAGACGGTTTTACCGAAGCCGGGATTATGCACGGCACGATCGTCGCGGGAATTATCGCCGCCGCCGGCAATAACGGCGTTGGAATCAGCGGCATCACTTGGCAGGCGAAAATAATGCCCTTGAAAGTTTTGGATGATAAAGGCGAAGGAAAAACTTCCGACGTGATCCGGGCGATTGATTATGCCATCAATAACAAAGCGGCGATCATTAATTTGAGTTTTGTCGGTCTGGATTACAGCCGCGGTTTATACGAAGCGGTCACTCGCGCCCACAATGCCGGCGTAATTTTGGTGGCGGCCGCGGGCAATGAGCAAACGCAAGGGCAGGGCTATAATCTTGATGAAACTCCGATGTATCCGGCTTGCGATGACGGTGAAGACAATATGGTGATCGGTGTGGCCGCGACCGACGCGATCGACCAAAAAGCGGTTTTTTCCAGTTACGGTTCCCGCTGCGTTGACCTGGCCGCGCCCGGCGTCGGTTTTTTCAGCACGGCCGTGTTCGCGCCGACCGAGCAAATAAACAATACTTATCTTGATCAATATTACGGCGGATATTGGTCGGGAACTTCAATGGCCACTCCGGTCGTTTCCGGAGTATTGGCGTTATTGGAAGGAATTAATCCCGGAGCCAAAGCGCAACAAATTAAAGATATTCTTTTGGCTACCGCCGATGACATTAATAAACTTAATCCTAACTATCCGGGCGAATTGGGACGCGGCCGGGTGAACGCTTTAAGCGCCGTGGCTTTGGCCGAGCGGGAAAAACAAGATCAAAGCATTAAACTTCTGCTGGCTCCGGCAACTGGCGATGCGGCGCAAGTGAAAGAAACCAAGCCCGATGGCAGCTTGATTGCTAAATTCAATGCCAATCCAACCGGCGGAGTTTATCTGGCATCAGGCGATGTTGACGGCGACAATAAAGATGAAGTTATCGCCGGCCCCGGATCGGGAAGCGCCGGACGAGTCAAGATATTCGGCGCCGATGGAAAATTAAAAAGCCAATTTTACGCCTATGCTTCAAATTTCCGCGGCGGCGTCAAAGTCGCAGTGGGGGATTTTGATAATGACGGGAAAGACGAGATTGTTACCGCGCCCGGTTCCGGCTTGAAGTCCGATGTAAAGATTTTTGATAATCAGGGCAAGCTAAAAAATCAGTTTATCGCCTATGACGCCAAGTTTTTGGGTGGAGCGAATATTGCCGCGGGCGATGTCGATGGCGACGGCAAAATTGAAATTGTTACCGGACCGGGCTCGGGCTTCCTGCCGCAAGTGAAAATTTTCAGTCCGGCCGGGAAGCTTAAAAGCCAGTTTTTGGCTTACGCACAGAATTTTCGCGGCGGAGTTAACGTAACCGTTGCCGATCTTAACGGCGGCGCGGCCAATCATCAGGAAGAAATCGTTACCGCTCCCGGAAAAGGCGGCGGGCCGCACATCAGAATTTTTGATAACAACGGAAAATTGCAAAGCCAATTTTTTGCCTATGACCAGAGTTTCCACGGCGGCGTCAGCATCGCCTCGGGCGATACTGACGGCGACGGTTTGTCAGAAGTCATTACCGGCGCCGGTCCGGGCGGCGGGCCGCACGTCAGAGTCTTCGACCCTAACGGCCTTATCCTTGATTCTTTTTACGCCTTCGACCCCAATTTTTCCGGCGGCGTGAACGTGGGCGTCGTATCAATTAAAAAATAAAAGAGAAAAAATAAAAAATTTTTCTTTTTTATCTTTTATTTTTTAATTTTTAATTTTATGGCTAAGCGCGCAATATTTGAAAAAAAGAACGTTCTCGTTGTCGGCGGCGCCGGTTTTATCGGCTCGCATCTTTGCGACGAATTGATCAAGACCAGCAAAGTGATCTGCCTGGATAATTTTTCCACCGGCAATGAACGGAATATCGACCATCTTTTCGCCGAGCCGGATTTCGCTTTCTTGCGGCACGACTTGAGCCAGCCGATCGATCTGGAAAGCGAGCAATCGCTGCAGAAATTCAAAATCCAATTCCAGGGCATCCAGGAAATTTATAATCTGGCCTGCCCGAATTCAGCCAAAAATTTCCAGAAAAATCGCGAAGCGACTTTATTGGCCAATTCTTACGTGGTGAAAAATGTTTTGGATTTGGCCAAAAAATACGAGGCGAAATTATTGCATTTTTCTTCCTCGGTGGTTTATGGTTCGCGCCGTCCGGACAATCCGAAAATAAAAGAAGATGATATCGGCGCCGTTGATTTTCTTTCCGACCGCGCCTGTTATGACGAAGGCAAGCGGTTTGCCGAAACTTTTGTCCATACTTATCGCGAAATGCATGGCGTTGACGCGAAAATTATCCGCGTCTTCCGCACTTACGGCCCGCGGATGCCGTTGCGCGACAACCAGATGATTCCGGATTTTGTCAGCAATGCCCTGGACAATCAGGATTTGGTGATTTACGGCGAAGAAGGCTTCACTTCCTCTTTCTGCTATGTTTCCGACGTGATTGACGCGGCGCTGAAAATTATGGAAACCGATCTGACCGGCCCGCTTAATGTCGGTTCCGATGTCGATATCAAGCTATCTGATTTAGCGCAAAAAATAATCGACCAGATCGGTTCGCAATCAAAAATAGTTTATGAGCCGTCGCATTTCTTCATGACCGAGCTTTGCCTGCCGGACATATCTCTCGCCACCAACAACCTTGGCTGGCTGCCGATTGTCACTTTGGATAAAGGATTGGAAAAAACCATTGCCGAACTGCGGGCAAGCAAAGGGTTGAAGGGGATTGGTGATTAGATGTTGGAAAAGCGTCCCGTTGATTTGTCGGCGAGAAATTGAACGAGATTAAAGTTGGGATAAAAATTGTTACATTGTTAAATTGTTTATTTTTCCGTCGTGTAACAATGCAGCAGTTTAACATTTGTTTATGCAATCAATTAGAGAAAAAGTAAAAGAACAATTATCTCTCAGCTCCGATGTCAGAGTCATCCGGGCGATCGACAAGATTTTTAATTTTGCCATCGGTTGCGAGGCGGAAGAGATTTTATTCGAGCCGCGAGCCAAAGATTTGGCGGTTAATTTTATGGCCGACGGCGAATTGAAAAATACTTTGCTTCTGCCCAAAAAAGCGGAGCAGGCGGTTATTGCCGGCGTAAAAGCCAAGGCCGGGTTGAATTATCCGGCTGATAATTCGGCCGGCGGCAGGAAATTCAAAAAAGATTTTCTGGGTTATAAAATAATTTTTTCGCTGTGCGTCCGTTCCGGTTCAGCGGGAGAAAAAATTACCGTCAATCTGGCTAAAGAAAAATTTCAGCTGTTCGGCTTGGGGCAGCTGGGCTTGAACGCGAAAGCCCTGGAAATTGTCAAGAAAAATCTGCTCAACCGCCAGGGGCTGACGGCGGTAATCGGCGATTTCAATTCCGGCCGCACCGCCACGCTTTACAGTTTTATCAATTTTCTCAAACATCCGGAACTGAATATCGCCACGGTGGAAAAGGATGTAGCCTGCGATTTGCCGGAAATAAATCAGAGCCGTTTGAGCAAACTCGACGGATTCAGCGCTAAAAATGCGATTAACGCGCTCAAGCGCCAAGATGCCGACGTGATCATGATCGGCGATATCAATGATCGTGAAACCGCGGAAGCCGCTTTTAATTTGGCTCAATCCGGACACTTTATCTTGGCGGGCATTTATAGCCGCGATATCGTCGTTGCTTTAAATTTTTTGCAGGAGGCGGGCGTAACCTTGTCTTCATTTTCAGCCAATGCCAAAATGGCCATCACCCAAAGATTGGCTGATAAAAATTGTCCCTTTTGCTTAACAAAGCAAAAGATCGGCAGGGAAAGCCGGCGACGCCTGGAAGAAAAATTGTCATTGCGGAAATTATTGTCCCGGTTGATGCGCGACAAAATTATTTCTAACAGAATAAACAAACCCGAAGATTTGATTTTCTATAAAAGCGCCGGCTGTCCGCGCTGCCATAATTCGGGAGTCGCGGGCAAGATCGGAATTTTTGAAGTTTTGGAAATAACTCCGGAAGTAAAAAATATAATCAAGACCGGGCATTTTTCTTCGCTTCGCCGCGAGCCGGAAAAACAGGGCGGTTATTCCTTGGCCGAAGACGCCCTGATCAAGGCGTTGGGCGGGCTGATTTCTCTTGAAGCTGTGATAAAGGCCGCGGAATAAAGAAGAATAACTTGATTTTTACGGGATTAATGCTAATATCAATTCTGCTTAGACCTGATATAAATTGAGATATATGAAGATTTTTTGCATTATTCCCGCCCTGAATGAGGAAAAAACTATCGGCGAGGTGGTGATGAAAGTTAGGCCGCTGGTCGATGAGGTTGTTTTGGTTGATGACGGGTCTATCGACAATACCAAAGAAATTGCGGCTGCGGCCGGGGCGATCGTTTTGGAACATCATCTTAACCGCGGCCAGGGCGCGGCGCTGGAAACCGGCAATCAATACGCGCTGGCTCGCGGGGCGGAGATAATTTTTCATTTTGACGCTGATGGCCAGTTTTCCGCCGCTGATATTCCCTCGATTCTCGCGCCTTTGATTTCCGGCCAAGCTGACGTGGTTTTCGGTTCGCGCTTCTTGGAAAAAAAATCCAAGCTGCCGTTTTTGAAAGAAAAATTTTTTATGCCCATCGCCCGGCTGGTTAACCTTCTGCTTTTTGGCGTCGTGCTCACCGATCCGCAATCCGGTTTTCGCGCCGCGACTTCCTCGGCTTGGCGGAAAATCAAGATCAATCAGGACGGCATGGCGCATTGCTCGGAAATCATCGCCAAGGTTTTTAAAAATAAATTGCGTGTCGTCGAAGCGCCGATTACGGTGCGCTACGACGATTTTGGCCAGAACTTCGGCGGGGGAGTGCGGATCATCAAAGATTTATTGCTGGCGAAGATAATGGAATAACACAATTTAAAGTTAAAAGTGAAAAATTAAAAATATTTTTAACTTTTAACTTTAAATTTTTAATTAACAATGTTACAACAACTAATCGCTCTGATAATAATTTTATTTTTTGTCTTACGCTTGTTTGTCCTGAAAAAGCGCGGCAAGGTTTCGGCCAACGAATTTATTTTCTGGCTGGTTTTCTGGCTGATCGCCGCGTCCGGAATTATTTTCGTCAAAGATTTGGACGCGCTGGCCGCGCGTTTGGGATTTTCCGCTTCCGGCATCCAAATAATCCTTTATGCCGCCGTGGCCGTCTTATTTTATATGAATTTCCGCCTGCGCCTGAAAGTGGAGAAAATGGACAAAGACATCACTCAACTGGTGCGCGATTCGGCGCTTAATAAAAATTGCCAGCCCGAAGATAAAAAATAAATCTATAATTCCATGGTTTCCGCCAAAGACATGTTGATTAATTTTATAAATTTTGTTTTCGCCATTCTTATTATCGGCCTAAGCATTATTTATTTTATCGCCGGCGATAATTTCGAAAATTTCCGCCGCATCTTGGAAGCCTTAGTTCCGCTGGCGGTTTTGGCCTTGATTTTTCTGATCAATCTGAAGCTCTGGCGCGAGAAAGCCAAGAAAAAAGAGCGGGAAGGCAATCTGGGTTTGACCTTGCAATTGACTTTTTCCGATAAATTGAAAAGCGATATTTTTCTTTTTTTGCTTCCGGCCGCTGTGCTGCTGACCGCTTTTATAGCCAATAAAAAAGTCGGTTTAGCCGATATTCTGGGAGCGTTAGCCGTTTTCATTATCGCTTATCTTTGGCAAAAGTGGCTGTTCGGGAAGGAGAATTAGAAATTAGATCTCTTCTTAGCGGTTGTAACTAAAAATAACCAATTTTCCAATTTCTAATATCTAATTTCGATATTTATGAAGATAGCCCAAATCGTCTGCGTTTATCCGCCGTATCGGGGAGGAATCGGCACGAGCGCGCTGGAAACGGCGCGCGTTTTGTCATCGGCCGGCAACGAAGTGAAAACCTTCACTTTGACTGATGGGCAAAATACGTCAGAAAGCGAGGAGGTCGTCAGGCTGAAGGCGGTTTTAAAATCTGGCAACGGGGGGCTGCTTCCGCAATTATTCCGGCGGCTCAATGGTTTTGATTTGGTTTATCTGCATTATCCTTTTTTCGGCGCCGCGGAAATAATCTGGCTTTTGAAAAAATTTGCCTGGAAAAATAAAACCAAGCTGATCATCCATTTCCATATGGAGCCGGAATTTTCCTCACCACTCTTAAAAATTTTATCATTGCCGTCGCGGCTGATCGCGCCGTCGCTTTTTCAGGAAGCGGATTTGATCATCTGCGCTTCGCGCGATTATGCCGAGGCCAATATGCCTGCAAAAATATGGCATGACAATCAGGACAAAATCAGGGAAATTCCTTTTAGCGTTGACACGGAAAGATTCAAGCCGGCGGAAGCGGCGCAGTCTCGCGAAAATTTTAAAATTTTATTCGTCGGCGGCCTGGACAAGGCCCATTATTTCAAGGGTGTTGATGTTTTGCTTGACTCGCTGAGTTTGCTGGCCAAAAATAATCAGGCTTGGCAAGCGGAAATCGTCGGCGGCGGGGATTTGCGGCCGCAATATGAAAATCAGGCTCGCGAATTGGGAATTGCCGACAAAATAATTTTTTCCGGCAAAGCAAGCGATAAAGAATTGCCGAAAAAGTATCAGCAGGCTGATTGTCTGGTTCTGCCGTCGGTCAATCGCGGCGAAGCCTTCGGCATCGTCTTGCTGGAAGCGATGGCTTCGGGAATTCCGGTGATCGCCACCGATCTGCCCGGGGTGCGGAAAGTATTCACTGACGGCGCGGAAGGCCTATTGGCGAAACCCGGAGACGCGCGCGATTTGCAAAATAAAATAAAATTTTTAATGGAAAATCCGGCGAAGCGGCAAGCGATGGGCGAAGCGGCGCGGGAATTGGCGGAAGAAAAATATTCACGGAATAAAATTAGCGATAAGTTAATCGGCATATTAGTTAATTAGGCGCAATGAAAATAATAATCATCAACAATTTATATTCACCGTGGATCCGCGGCGGAGCCGAGCGGATCGCGGAAAAAATAATCGAGGGCCTGGAAAAACAAGGCCACGAAGTTTTAGTTATTACCACTGCCCCGAAAGAATCACGGACAGAAAAAAATTATTATCTGGCTTCGATTTTTTATAATTTGGAAAAATATCCGCTCTGGCAGAGATTTTTCTGGCACCTTTGGGATATCGCCAATTTTATCAATCGCGGTAAAATAAAAAGATTTTTAGCCGAGCATCGGCCGGATTTGGTCATCACCAATAATTTACAAGGCGTCGGCTATCTTGTCCCCGGCCTGTTGGAAAAAATGAAAATCAGGCATTTTCATATTCTGCACGATATTCAGCTGCTTCATCCGTCCGGCCTGATGATTTGGGGGAAAGAAAAAATGATTGATACGCCCGCGGCCAAAATTTATCAGGCAGTTATGAATTTTTTGATGGGTTCGCCAGCGCTAATAATTTCTCCGTCAAAATGGCTTTTGGAAGAACACGAGAAGAGAGGATTTTTCAAAAATTCTAAAAAAATCATCTTACCGAATTACTTCGAGGGCGCAGGGCATAAGGCGCAGGGCATAAGGTCTGAAAACAACACATTCACTTTCTTATATATCGGGCAAATCGAGAAACATAAAGGAGTTGAATTTTTAATCGAAAGTTTTTTGAAATTTTTGGCGGAAAGCAATGCAAAAGCGGAATTGTCGATTATTGGTTCCGGCTCGCAATCGGAAGAAATAAAAAAAATGGCCGGAGATGAAAAGGAAATAAAAATATTGGGAAGAAAAAATGAAGTAGAAGTTAGAGATTTGATGTTAGCGGCGGATTGTCTGATTGTCCCGTCGCTCTGCTATGAGAATTCGCCAACCGTGATTTATGAGGCGATTGCCGCGCAGCTGCCGGTTATTGGCGCGAAAATCGGCGGCATAACCGAATTGATCGAGGCCGCCGGCGGAATCTTGTTCGAGCCGGGAAATGAAGATGATTTGGCGGAAAGAATGGCTGAAGTCATTAAAAATTCGGAAAAACTTAATGAAATAAAGACTAAAGAAATGGCCTGGTCGTCGCCTGATTATATTGACGAGGTGATAAGGTTGGCAAAAGACTGAATAGCGGGTAAAATAAAATTAACTTTTATTATTCGCGTTATTTGCGGCATTCGCGCTAATTCGTAGATTCGCATTATGTTTATGCTTGGTTTATCCGAAATTTATCATCACCTTGATTTGTTGAGAGGCAAAATTTCTTATAATTTGGCGGAAGTTTTCGGTTTGCTTTTTATCAAAGTTTATCTGGCCATCCTCCTTTTACAGAATATTTCGCTTTGGGGATTTGTTTGGCTTTTCGCGCGCCGCGTCGGCAGCAACCTGACGATCCTGCACTTCACCGTTGATTTCGGCATTGATCTGGTCGGCGATGCCAACAAATTATTTATGATTCCCATTCTCGGCTTATTTGTCAGCGCGCTGAATTTTTTGCTGTTGTTCGTCTTTTTGAAAAAAAAGGATTTTAAGTTTATTGCCCACATCCTTCTGGCCGCCGCCTTGATGGTTAATATTTTTTTATCTTTGGCGCTTGGCCCGATCTATTGGATGAATTTCCGGTAATTTCCCATAACACATAACACATAACACATAACACATAACACATAACACATAACACATAACACATAACACATAACACATAACACATAACACATAACACATAACACATAACACATAACAATTTGTTTTTTCCGCACTTAAAAATAGGAAGAAAAATATTTTTGTCAATAATTTTCTTTACTATTTTACCAGTGAGACGGTTATTTAAAAAAAGCAGATTGGCTGATTAAATCATTCGCTCATCATGTTGCGTGTTGCGTGATGTGTGTTACGTGAAAAAAATATGCCCGAGCTCCAACTTGTCCGAATTTTACTACTCGCTTCGCTATCTTTTATTTTTGCTTTTGCCTGCGCGCCGATTTTGACCCACTTTTTGTATAAATATAAACTGGGCAAGCAAATCCGCAACAACGGCAATACGCCGATCTTCACCGCCTTGCATCTGCATAAAGCCGGCACGCCGACGATGGGCGGGATTTTGATCTGGGGAACGCTAACTATTTTTATCGCCTTTTTTTATTTTTTGGGATTGATTTTTCCCGGGCTTTCGGCCTTGAACTTTTTTTCCCGTCCGGAAACTCTTTTGCCGCTGGCGATTTTGCTGTTCAGCGCCATAGTCGGCTTGTTTGACGACTGGCTGGATGTCCGCGGCCAAGGCAAGGGTGGCCTGCGGATGAAACATCGGCTGATTATTTATACGGCTATCGCCGCGCTCGGCGCCGCCTGGTTTTATTTTAAATTGGATTGGACGACTTTGCATATTCCATTCTGGAAAAATCTGGAAATCGGCGCCTGGTATATTCCGTTTTTTATTTTTGTCATCGTCGCTACCGCTTTTTCCGTCAACGAAACCGACGGCCTGGACGGCTTGGCCGGCGGAACTTTGTTGATCGCCTTTGCGTCTTTTGCCGTCATTTCTTTCGCTTTGGGCAGATATGACTTAGCCGCTTTTTGCGGAGTGATCATCGGCGCCCTGGCCGCTTTTCTCTGGTTTAACATCGCCCCCGCCCGATTTTATATGGGCGATACCGGAGCAATGAGCTTGGGAATCGCGCTCGGCGTCATCGCCTTATTGACTAACAGCGTTTTTATTTTGCCCTTGGTCGGTTTCATTTTTGTCATTGAATCTTTGTCGGTAATCATCCAGCTTACTTCCAAAAAATTGCGCGGCGGCAAGAAAGTTTTCAAATCCGCGCCGATTCATCATCATTTCCAGGCGCTGGGCTGGTCGGAACCGAAAATCGTGATGCGGTTTTGGCTGATCGCCGGCGTTGTCGCGGCCATCGGATTAGCCGTCTTCTTTCTTGATATTAAATTTTAGGTTTGTGACACCGATGATGAAAACTTTGCGAGTACAATGAATGTAAATCCGAAATTCTAAACACTAAATCCTAAACAAGCCCAAAATTCGAATGACCAAAATTCAAAATGTTTAGTATTTCGGATTTTGAAAATTTGGATTTGTTTCGAATTTAGAATTTCGCATTTCGTATTTTTTAAATAGGCATTATAATTTTGTATGTTTAAGGTAGGTCATCCAATCCAACAAAGAAATACTTCAACCGCCCATCAGCCCGATAAGAAACTATTGATTTCCATCGGGCTTTTAATCGTCCTCGGCCTGGTTTTTCTTTCCTCGGCTTCGGCGGCGGTCGCTTATACCCGCTACGGCTCAAGCGATTATTTTTTTAAGCGGCAATTGCTGGTGGCGGCAGTCGGCCTGGTATTGTTTTATGTCTGCTATATCATCGATTACCGCCTCTGGCGCAAGTATGCTTTTTTCTTTTTGATTATTTCCTGTATTTTTTTATCATTGGTTTTTATTCCGGGCTTGAGCAGGCAAAGCGGCACAGCAAAGAGCTGGCTGGATATTTTCGGTTTTTCCGTCCAGCCCTCGGAATTCGTCAAGATTTTTTTCCTGATTTATCTGGCGGCCTGGCTGGAAGCCCGGCGCAAAGATTTACATGATTTTAAGCAGGGGATCGGCCCCTTTCTGGCCGTCTTGCTGGTTATCGCCGCGCTAATGCTCTTACAGCCGGACTTGGGAACACTGGCCATCATCGGCAGCGTTTCCTTGATCGTTTATTTTGTCGGCGGCGGAAAAATTTCTCATCTGGCCATCGTCTTGCTTTTGGCCGCGCTGGCTCTGACAGTGGCGATTCATTTCAAGCCTTACCAGATGGAAAGATTCCAATGCGCCTTTGACCCTTCGGCTAATGTGAAAGCTCAGTGCTATCAGCTTAACCAGTCGCTCATCGCTGTGGGTTCGGGAGGAATTTTCGGCCGCGGCTTGGGGCAGTCGCGGCAAAAATTCGCTTATCTGCCGGAAGTTTACGGCGATTCGATTTTCGCGGTGATGGCCGAAGAGATCGGTTTTGTTTTCTCCGCCGCTTTTCTTTTACTTTATGTTTTTATTTTTTATCGGATAATTTTGATTGCCAAGCGCGCGCCCGACCTTTTCGGCAAATTACTTTGCGTTGGCGTGGCTTCCTGGCTCGCCATTCAGACTTTTTTCAACGTCGGCGGAATCATCGGCCTGATTCCGATGACCGGCGTGCCCTTGCCGTTTGTTTCCCAAGGAGGTTCGAGCTTGATCGCCGCCCTGATCGGTCTGGGAATTATCGTTAACATCAGCCGCCAGACTGTTAGCATATCCGGAAGATAATTTTTGATAAAAATTTTACCTTGACTGTTGGGGTGAAGAGTGATATAATATTAAAATAAGGAGGACATTTTAATAAATTAACGGAAAATTTATGTTTGGAATGGGAAAAATCTTTGGCGGTGAAAAACCGAAAACAACCGAAGAAACTCCAAAAAGCAGCAAGGCCAAGTCTTTTGTTAAAGCTGCTGCGCTGGGAATCGGTCTGACGGCCGGAAGCATCATGGCAGGAGAAAAAGCTCCGGAAAATAAAGCTGACTTTAGCAAGGACGTCTCAACCACCATGGAAATAAAAGGAAAGGGCGCCGGCGCCGCGCAATACGCGGAAAAGACGGGTGAAAACAAAACTTTGGAACAATTGCAAGCGGAGCAGAAAAAAATCAACGAAGCTAATAGAGAGCATAATAAACAGGCCAGTGGCCCGACGCAAACGGCCGGAATGTAATAAGAATAGTTTAAATATTCAAAAAATAGCTCATTATTGAGTTATTTTTTGTTTTAGTCTAAGATTGAGGCATGGATAATCATAAGAAAATAATATTGACCGGCGGGGGAACGGCCGGTTCGGTTTCGCCTTTATTGGCCATTGCCGAAGATTTGCGCGCGCAATCCGCCTTCGCCAAGGCTGCGGCGGACAAGGGCGGATTTGATTTTTTATTTCTCGGCACGAAAGAAGGTATTGAAAAACAGATGGTCAAGGAAGCGGGACTGCCGTATCGGGCGATTTTGGCCGGAAAATTACGCCGTTATTTTGATTGGCGGAATTTTCTGGACGTGGCCAAAATTAAGCTGGCTTTTTGGCAATCCTTTTTTATTTTACTCAAAGTCAAGCCGGATCTGGTAATGTCGGCCGGCAGTTTTGTCGCCGTGCCGGTAGTTTGGGCGGCCTGGATTTTGCGGATTCCGATTATTATTCATCAGATGGATGTCCGCCCCGGATTGGCTAATCGCCTAATGGCGCCGTTTGCCCGCGTCATCACCGTGACTTTTGAAAAATCATTGGCCGATTACGGAAAAAAAGCTGTCTGGACGGGGAACCCGACTCAATTAAAAATTAAAAATGAAAAATTAAAAATATCGGAAAAGTTTAATTTAAAAAATGATTTGCCGGTTGTTTTCGTCGTCGGCGGAGGAACGGGAGCGGAAGGAATAAACAGATTGGTGGAAGCGGGCTTGGAAAATCTGGTTACTTTTTGTCAGATAATCCATTCGACCGGCAAAGGAAAGATGATTACCAAGCGCCATGAAAATTATCACCCTTACGAATTTTTAAATTCCGAAGAAATGGCCGAGGCGTTAAGCGCGGCCGATTTAGTTGTTTGCCGCGCCGGTATCGGCACGCTTGCCGAACTTTCTTCGGCCGGCAAGCCGGCCATCGTCATTCCAATGCCCGACTCTCATCAGGAAGACAACGCCGCCTTGCTCGTGGAAAAAAACGCCGCCGTGGTCTTGAACCAGAAAATTTTGACCGGCGATTCGTTCGTGGCGGCGATAAAATTTTTGCTGGATAACGCAGGGGAGCGGGAAGCGCTCGGAAAAAATATTAAGGCGTTGTTCAAGGAAGGAGCGAACGAGGCAATTATTAAAATCTTAAAATCTCAAATTCAAATTTTAAAATAAATTCAAAATCAAAATATTGAAAGAAAAGTTTTTTAAAATTTAGATTTTAAAATTTACCGCTGTGGATTTATCCAAACTCAAAAAAGTTTATATGATCGGCATCAAAGGCGTGGGCATGACAATGTTGGCGCAGTTTTTGGTTAGTAAGGGTTATGAAGTTTCCGGTTCGGATGTGGCTGAAGTTTTTATGACTGATCAGATTTTGGCCAAATATGGAATTAAAATTAATCAGGGATTTGACGCTGCCAATACGCCGGTTGACGCTGATTTGATTATTTACTCTTCGGCATATAATGCGCAGACAAATAGCGAGGTTGCCAAGGCGCTGGCCGGAAAAATCAAGACATTAACTTATGCCGAAGTTTTGGGTGAAATTTTTAATAAGATGTATGGCATTGCCGTTTGCGGCTCGCACGGCAAGACGACGACCACCGCCTGGCTGGGCTATGTTTTATGGAAAGCCGGCCTAAAACCGAACGTTTTGGTGGGCGCGCGCGTGGAGCAATTCGAAGGCGCCGGCGTTTTTGGCAGCTCTGATTATATGGTCATTGAGGCCGACGAATATCAGAATAAATTAAAATATTACAGCCCCAAAGCGGTTTTATTGAATAACATCGACCACGACCATCATGATTTTTATCCGACGCTGGAAAGCTATGTCAACGCCTTTGTAAAATTCATCGAGAAAATTCCCAAGAAAGGCTTTCTGATAACTAATTTCGATGACGAGGAAATCGCCAAGATCGCCAACGTCAATTGCCGCGGAAAAATAATCAGCTATGCTTTGAATAGGGAAGATGTAGATTATTTTGCTTACGAAATAAAACAGCAGGGTCTGAAACAATTCTTTAAGGTCAAAATGGACGGCGAGGGGATCGGAGATTTTTCCATCCAGCTTTCCGGCCGACACAATATTTACAATGCTCTGGCCGTGATTGCCGCCAGCGTCGAATTGGGCGCGGACCTGAAAGACATCCGGACTTATCTGGAAGAATTTTCTGGCACCGACCGGCGCTTTAAAATAATGGGCAAATTCAATGGTGCGACGGTTATCGATGATTACGGCCATCATCCGACCGAAATTCGGGCGACGCTGGCCGGCGCGCGCGCCGCTTATCCTAAAAATAAAATTACGGCCGTTTTCCATCCGCATACTTTTACGCGCACCAAGGCTTTATTAAATGAATTCGCCCAAAGTTTTTCCGACGCTGATAAAGTGATCGTTTTGGATATTTATGGCTCGGCTCGCGAGACGCAGGGCGGCGTTTCCAGCTTAGATTTGATAGAAAAGATGCGCGAATATGAGTCAAACAAATCCAACTCTGCTTTGCCGACCGCGTCCGCCGAAGCTTTAGCGAAGGTGGACAAATTATTTATACACGTCAAAGATTTGGCTGAATGCGAAAAATATTTGCGGGAAAATATTCAGCGCGATGAAATCATCATCCTCATCGGCGCGGGAGACGTGTTTAGGGTGGGAGAAGCCTTGATAAAATCCCAAATCTAAATTTTAAATTTTAAAATAAATCAAAAATAAAAATAGGAGGCTATGATTTATGATTTAGAGAACAGAACCAAGGAGTTTGGCCGAGAAATAATTATTTTGTTAAATTCTTTAAGGTTAAGTGATTTAAATAGAAATATTGCCAGCCAATTAATTAGGTCGGCGACAAGCGTCGGAGCCAATTATCACGAAGCCAATGGCGGAAGTTCTGATCGAGATTTCAGGAATAAAATTTGCATTTGTATCAAGGAGGCGCGGGAAACAAAATATTGGATTGAAATGCTGGCTTGCGCCATAGTTGACGAAGGGATAAAGTGTAGACTAAGATTGCTTTGGCAAGAAGCTCACGAGCTTGTTTTGATATTTGCGGCAATTAGGAATAAAATAGATAGAAAGAAGTAATTTGATTTTTAGATTTTTAATTTATTTTAAAATTTAAAATTTAGATTTAAAAAGTTTAATGAGCATCGAAGGAAGAATCAAAAAGAATATGCCGTTAGCGCAGCTGACCACCTTCAAAATCGGGGGGCCGGCCAAGTTTTTTATTGAAGTGAAAACCAAGGAAGATCTGGTTGAGGCGGTGGAATGGGCTAAAAAAGAAAAGGAAAATATTTATTGTTTGGGCGGCGGCAGCAATTTATTGATCGCCGATGAAGGCTTGCCGGGCATGGTGATAAAATTTGCCAATCGCGAAGCGATGAATTTGTCGCCGCGTTTTTCCTGCGGCGCCGGCGCGTCTCTATCTTATGTCATTTCTTTGGCTCGCTCGGCGGGATTATCCGGCCTGGAATGGGGTTTTGGCATCCCGCAGGCGACTATCGGCGGCTGTATCCGCGGCAATGCCGGCGGCTTCGGGATGAATACCGGCGAAGTGATTGAAACAGTTGAAGCTTATAATCTTAAAAAAAGCCGCTGGGAAACTTTAAGCCAGAAGGATTGCCAGTTCGGTTATCGCGCCAGCATTTTTAAAACTGATCCGGATTTGATAATTTGGTCGGCGACTTTGCGTTTGAAACCGGCTCCGGCCGAACAGATAAACGAGATGGTGGAAAATAATATGAAGAAGCGCGACACCAGCCAGCCCCGTTTGCCCAGCGCCGGATCAACATTCAAGAATTTATTTTTGGACGACGTCCGCCACATCAATCCGCAACTGGCCGAATTCATCGATGAGCAGGGCGTGGCGAAAGGCGGCAAGGTCGGCGCCGGCTATTTGATCGATATGCATGGCCTGAAAGGCAAAGCCGTCGGCGGCGCCAAAATTTCCCTCGAGCACGCTAACTTCATCGTCAACACCGGCCGCGCCACTGCTCGCGACGTGATGGAATTAATCGATTTTGTGAAGAAAGAAATAAAAATAAGATTCAAGGTAGAGTTGGAAGAAGAAATAGTCATATTAAAATAACAAATCACAATTTTAAATTTTAAAAAAAATTTCAAATCAGAAATTTAAGAATTTATAATTTAGATATTTTGATTTATTTTAAAATTTTAAATTGAGATTTTATTAACTATGGTTATTCCAAGATATCTTGAGGAAATAATTAAAACGCTGGAAAAAAATAATTTTGAGGCGTGGATCGTAGGCGGCTGCGTGCGGGATTTTTTAATGGATAAGACACCGAACGATTGGGATTTAACGACGAATGCCTTGCCGGAACAAATGCTGAAAATTTTCCCCGAAGCGCATTATGAAAATATTTTCGGTACGGTTATCTTGCCGGTAAAAAATGAAAAAGAGGAAGTGCTGGATGCAATTGAGGTTACCACTTATCGTTCCGAGCAAGGCTATTCCGACCGCCGCCGGCCGGATGAGGTCAAGTTTGAAAAAGACATTGACGCGGATTTGGCGCGCCGTGATTTTACCATTAACGCTTTGGCAATGCGCAATGAAAAAAGCAAATTGCCTTTAAAAGAAGATCTGGCAAGATTTGTGATTGTGCAGGAAAGTTATCAGATCATTGATTTGTTCGGCGGAGTAAAAGATTTGAAGAAAAAAATTGTTCGCGCCGTGGGTGAACCGTATGACCGTTTTAAGGAAGACGCGTTGCGGATGATGCGGGCGATCCGTTTTGCCGCCCAGCTTAATTTTTCCATTGAGCCGAAAACCGAGCGTGCCATCGTTAAGATGGCCGGGTCTTTGAAATTCATCGCCCGCGAACGGGTAGCCGTGGAATTGATTAAGATTCTGCAATCCGACCGCCCGTATGACGGCATTATGGCTTTGCATAATACTAAATTATTGCAATATATCATTCCCGAATTAGAACAGGGCGTGGGCATCGAGCAAAGTCGGCATCATATCTATACGGTTTTTGAGCATGGCGTTTTGTCGCTAAAAACTTGTCCGGCAAAGGAATGGCAGGTGCGTTTTGCCGCGCTGATCCACGACATCGGCAAGCCGAAAACGAAAAAAATAATCAATGGCATCGCCACTTTTTATAATCACGAATATGTCGGCGCCCGCCTGGCTGACCGCCTTTGCCGCAGTTTGAAATTTTCCGCCGCCGATTCGGAGCGCATCGTCAATCTGGTTCGCCATCATATGTTCTATTATAATGCCGGCGAAGTAACCGCCGCTTCGGTGCGCCGCTTAATCAAGAAAGTCGGCAAGGAAAATTTAAAGGATTTGATTGACTTGCGCATTGCCGACCGCTTAGGTTCGGGCACGCCCAAAGCCGAGCCTTATAAATTGCGCCATCTGCAATATATGTTCGAGCGGGTGCAGAATGATCCGGTTTCGGTAAAGATGTTAAAAATCAACGGCACGGATTTGATGAACGACTTGAAAATTCCGCCCTCGCCGAAAATCGGGGAGATTTTAGATGTGCTTTTAGCCGAAGTGATCGAGAATCCGGAAAACAATAACCCAAAATATTTAAGCGAGCGCGCCATTGAACTCAATAAAATGGATGCGGCCGAGTTGAGAAAAAAATCCAAAGAAGTGGTAGAAGAAAAACGCGAAGAAGAAGACCGGCAGATGAAGCGGGAATTCAAAGTCTAATGCTAAATGCTAAATGATGAATGCTGAATTTTTTATTTAATTTAGCATTTAGCACTCATCATTTAGCATTTTTATGAAAATTTTTACGGTCGCCAGCTTGAATTATTTTATTAACGATAACGGCGAAATTCTGTTGCAGAAAAAATCGCGCGGTTTGGGCGTTGGCAAATGGAATGGCGTCGGCGGCAAAGCCGAACCTGGCGAAGATATCTTGGCCGCAGCCATCAGGGAAATTCGGGAAGAGGCGGGAGTGTAAGTGAAAAATTTGGAAAAGATCGGCTATATCGAATATATCTGGCCGCCGGATCACGAACAGAAAAATTGGGCAGTCCATGTTTTTTCAGTTAAAGAATGGGAAGGGGAATTGCGAGATGGCGGCGAAGGCGAATTAAGATGGTTCAAGAGAGAAAATTTTCCGCGCGCGGAAATGTGGGACGATGACCAATATTGGCTTAAGGACGCCTTGTCCGGAAAATTTTCCCGCCTGCGATTTTATCTTGATGAAGCCGGCAAGACGATAAGATTTGAAAAGATTTGATTTTTAATAATTTAGGCTGCTTGGAAACAGGCCGCTTTTTTATTGCCACAATCTTGACTTTGAGCCATTTTTAGCGTAAGATTTTGGATATAATTAAATAAAAAAATAAGATAAAAACCTATGCAAATTCAAATTAAAGCCACCAAAATTGAATTAACCGACGCGATCCGCGATTACATCCAGAAAAAAGTCGATATGCTGGAAAAATTCACCGGCGGCATGCCGGTGATCAATTGCCATTTTGAAGTCGGCTTGGCGGTCGGCGGCCAGCATTCGGGGGAAATTTATCGGGCGGAAATAAATCTGGATTTGAACGGCAAATTACTGCGCGTCGAAAAAACCGAAAAGGATTTGTATAAGGCGATCGACAAGGTGAAAGATCATATGGAAAGGGAAATAATCAAGTTTAAGGAGAAAGGGAGAGAGGTCTAATATAAATTTTTAATTTTTATAATTTTTAAAGAAATCAGAATTTTTAATTTTTAAGCAACATTTTAGGCGGTTTTTTTAAAAATTAAAAATTAGAGCTTAAAAATTATTTAAAAATTTAAAATTTAAAAATTTTCTGTATGTCTTTTTTGACCAAGATTTTCGGCGATCCAAATGAAAAAGTCGTTGAGGGATTATTGCCGGAAGTGGAAAAAATAAATCAGCTCGAAGAAAAATATTCTAAAATGTCCGACGAAGAACTCGCCGGGCAGACTTTAATATTGAAAGAATGTCTTGGCGAAGTTCCGGAAATAAACGATGAGATAAAAATAAAATTGGATGAAATTCTTCCCGACGCTTTCGCGGTGATGCGCGAAGCCGCCAAACGTAAAATCAATCAGCGGCATTTCGACGTCCAGCTGATGGGCGGCATCGTCTTGCATCGCGGCCAGATTGCGGAAATGAAAACCGGTGAAGGAAAAACTTTGGTTGCCACCTTGCCTTTATATCTTAATGCTTTAACCGGCAAAGGCGTCCAGCTGGTTACCGTCAATGATTATTTGTCCCGCGTCGGCGCCGGCTGGATGGCTCCGATTTTTAATTTTCTCGGCCTCTCGGTGGGCGTCATCGTCAATCAAGCCTCATTCATTTATGACGCTGATTTTATCAACGAGGAAGAAAAATACGATGAGCGTCTGGCGCATTTCCGCAAAGCCGAACGCCAGGAAGCTTATGCCTGTGACATTGTTTACGGCACCAATAACGAATTTGGTTTTGATTATCTGCGCGACAATATGGTTCCGTCGCAAAAAGATAAAGTCCAGCGCGGTTTGAATTTCGCCATCGTTGATGAAATCGATTCCATCTTGATCGATGAAGCCCGCACGCCGCTGATCATTTCCGCGCCGGCCGAGGAATCAACCGATAAATATTATAAATTCGCCGACCTCGTGCGTCGCTTAAAAGAAAATGAAGATTATAATGTCGATGAAAAAATGCGCACCGTCACTTTAAGCGAAAGCGGCATTGAGAAAATGGAAGGCTATCTGGGCATTGGCAATATTTATGTGGAAAAGGGGATCGGCGAAGTCCATCACATCGAGCAGGCACTGAAGGCCGAAGTGCTTTTCAA
The DNA here is from genome assembly GCA_028716485.1 of Patescibacteria group bacterium. Classification (GTDB taxonomy): domain Bacteria; phylum Patescibacteriota; class Patescibacteriia; order Patescibacteriales; family WJLG01; genus JAQTUZ01. The sequence goes on along the minus strand of JAQUPS010000001.1, from coordinate 37,600 downwards.
AGAAGGCAAGGATTATGTCGTCAAGAATGGCGAAGTTTTGATCGTTGATGAATTTACCGGCCGCTTGATGCCGGGCCGCCGCTACAGTGAAGGTTTGCATCAGGCGATCGAGGCCAAAGAAGGCCAGCCGATCCAGCGCGAATCCCAGACTTTGGCGACTATCACTTTTCAGAATTATTTTAGGATGTATAAAAAACTCGCCGGTATGACCGGAACGGCCGTGACCGAAGCGGAAGAATTCGCCAAGATTTATAAATTGGAAGTGGCTGTGATGCCGACCAATAAGCCGATGGTGAGGAACGATTTGAATGACCTGGTTTACAAGACCGAACTGGCGAAATTTCAGGCGGTGATCAAAGATATTAAAGATAAACACGAGAAGGGCCAGCCGGTTCTGGTCGGTACGATTTCCATCCAGAAAAACGAATTGCTTTCCGAGCTGATGGTTCGCGAAGGATTGAATCCGGAATTTTTGAATGCCAAGAATCACGAGCGGGAAGCGCGCATTATTTCCCAAGCCGGCAAACTCGGCGCGATTACCGTGGCGACCAATATGGCCGGCCGCGGCGTCGATATTATTTTAGGCGGACAGATGGATAAGGATATGACGCCGGAGGAAGTTGCCGCTTGGAAGGAAGAAAGCGAAAAAGTGAAAGCTTTGGGCGGTTTGTATGTCATCGGCACCGAGCGCCACGAAGCGCGTCGCATCGACAATCAGCTCCGCGGCCGCGCCGGACGCCAGGGCGACCCAGGCATGTCGCGTTTTTATCTTTCCTGCGAGGACGATCTGATGCGCATTTTCGGCGGCGACCGGATGAAAAAACTGATGACGACCTTGCGCTTGCCCGAGGATATGCCGATCGAGAACCGGATGATCACCGGCTCGATTGAAACGGCGCAGAAAAAAGTGGAAGCCAATAATTTTGATCTGCGCAAACATCTGGTCGAATATGACGATGTCATCAATAAGCATCGCGAAACGATTTATCGCCGCCGCGACGAAATTTTAGCCAAGGCGGAAACTGAGCCGGAAAAACTCTCGGAACTTATTTTGGAAATGGTGGAAGGAGAGTTGGAGCAAGTCGTTTTTTTCCATACCGCGGCCGATGATATTAAGTCCTGGAATATTAAGGAAATCTATGAAACGGTGAACACAATTTTTCCGGTTAAAAGCGAGCTGATGGCCGATTTGTCGGGCATTGCCGACGAAACTAAAAAATTAGAAAAGGCGCTGGTGCGCACTAAAATTATCGAACATTTAATAGGATTGGCCGGTGAGCGCTATGGGAAAATGACCGAAGATTATGTCGCCGCCGGTTTGGATTGGCGCGACATTGAGAAAAATATCCTGTTGCGCTCGATCGATTCGCTTTGGGTTGATCATCTGGATTCGATGGATTTTATGCGTCGCGGCATAGGCTTAAGAGGCTATGGCCAGCGCGATCCGCTGGTGGAATATAAAAAAGAAGCTTTCCGGATGTTTTCCGAATTGAATAATTTAATTCAGAAAGAAGTGGTCTACGGAATTTATAAATTCGGCTCGGCGCAAGGCCTGACGGCGATGGGATTTTCCGCGCCCAATCTGCTCCAGCGCGCCCGTACTTTTTCCGCGCCGGCCAAAACCGCCGAAGCCTCGGCCGAAGGACGCGCGGCTTTTGACAATGTCAAACAAAAAACTCTCAATGCCGAAGGCGAGAAAGTAGGCCGCAATGATCCTTGTCCCTGCGGAGCTAAAAAACCGGACGGCACGCCGGTTAAGTATAAAAATTGTTGTGGCAAGTAAAAATGCTAAATGCTAAATGATGAATGCTGAGATGAAATTAAAAAATAATTTAGCATTCATCATTTAGCATTGAAACTATGAAACCATTTTCCGACAATATAATTTTTTTCGATTCGGAATTTTCTTCCCTTGATCCGAAAGAGGGGGAGCTTTTGTCGATCGGGATGGTGAAGATGAACGGCGAAGAATTGTATCTGGAATTGGAATACGCCAACGAGCCGATCGATTGGGTGAAAGCCAATGTCCTGCCGCTATTGACCGGCGAAAAAGTCAGTCCGGCCGTTGCTTTCGAGAAAATGAAAGCCTTTGCCGGTTCGGAGAAGCCTTATCTGCTCTCTTATATTGATAATTACGACGCGGTTTATCTGAAAAAAATCATCGGGCAGGCGAAAGATAATATTTTCCAATGGATTACCCTGGATATCTCTTCGATGTTCTTCACGCTCGGCCTCAATCCGCAGGATTTCGGCGACGGCGACAAGACCGGCCTGTTCGACAAGCTCGGCATCGACTGGAAGAAATACCGCGAGCATCATGCCTTGGACGACGCCAAACTCTTGCGGGAGTTTTACATAAAATTTTTTAACGAATAAACATCCTGATTATCCGAATAAATCCTAATCTGCTAATAAATGTTGAAATAGCTGCTTAAGCATCAAGTTTAAGCAGTTTTTATTTGGCTTGATTTTACGGCTGGAAAATGATAAAATCAGGTAATAAAACATTAATTTTTTATTTGATTTATATGGATAATTTATTTCCGATTTTACTGCTGGCAGGAGTGGTAATTATAATTTATCTGTTGCTGAGAAAAAAAAGCGGTTCAGGCGACGAGAAAATCGCCGTAATGATGGAGCGTTTGGGAAATTTGGCAACGCAGAACGAGGAAATGCGCAAGGCGCTGGATGCCAAACTTTCTGAAGCTTACAAAACCACGCAAGACCAGTTCGGCAAAACCGCCGGGCTGATGCAAGGCGTTACCGGCCAGGCGAACAAGATGATGATGGAAATGCACGCGCAGTCGCAGAAAGTCATCACCGAGGTTTCGGAAAAATTGGCCAAACTGGATGAGACCAACAAGCAGGTGATCAATTTTTCCGGCCAATTGCAGAACTTGCAGGATATTCTGAAAAATCCCAAACAGCGCGGCGTCTTGGGCGAATATTTTCTGGAAGAAACTTTGAAAAATGTCCTGCCGCCCGGCGCTTACGAGATGCAATACAAACTGGGCAAGGACAAGGCGGGCAACGCGGATTTAATCGTTGATGCGGCGGTTTTCGTGAAAGACAAAATCATTCCGATCGATGCCAAATTTTCTTTGGAAAATTATCAGCGGATTCTGGACGCCACCGATGCGGTTGAGCGGGAAAATTTGGAAAAGATTTTCCGGCAGGATTTAAAAAATCGCATTGACGAGACTTCCAAATATATCAAGCCGGAAATGGGCACGATGGATTTCGCCTTTATGTTCATTCCTTCCGAGGCAATCTATTATGATTTGCTCATCAATAAAGTCGGGGCGGTAAAAATCAATACGCGCGATTTGATCGAATACGCTTTCCGCGACAAGAAAGTGATTATCGTTTCGCCCACTTCTTTTCTGGCTTATTTGCAAACGGTTTTGCAAGGCTTGAAAGCGATGAAGATAGAGGAAACTGCCAAGGAAATTCAGGCCAATGTCGAAAAGCTCGGCCGGCATCTGAATTCCTATGACGAGTATTTTCAGAAGCTCGGAAATTCTTTATGCGTTACGGTTAATCATTACAACTCGGCCTATAAAGAATTCAAGAAAGTCGATAAAGACGTCATCCGCATCACGGGCGAGGAATCAAAAATCGAAGCGCTGGAATTGGAAAGGCCGAAAGGGGAAGAATAAAATTCCAAATCTCAATTTTACCTGCCTGCCGGCAGGCAGGAATTTTAAAATAAATTTCAAAATAAAAATTTAAATTTGTAATTTTTGATTTATTTTAAAATTTAGATTTGTGATTTTAAAATTTTGAATTGCTTGGCATAAAACAGATTTTTCGCGCGGCGTTCAGGATGACAAATAAAAAATGATAAAGCAACGAGATATTATAAAATCCCTGATTTTTCTGGATATTTTCGATTATCCGTTGACCGCCATGGAAATCTGGCGGTTTTTGCCGGTGCGCGCGGAGTTGGGGGAAACAGTAAATATTCTTTCTTCTTTTGTCATTCCGACCGAAGCGCGCCTCGCGCGGAGCGGAGGAATCCCTTTCGTTCCGCCTGAAAGCGCTATCGGAGAAAAAAGGGATCCCTCGGCTTCGGCCGCGGCGGCCTACGCTCGGGATGACAAAGAAAAAAATGGTTTCTATTTTTTGTCAGGGCGAGAGGAGTTGATAGAAAAACGGCGGGAATTTGTTTCTTTGGCGGAAAGTAAATTTAAGATTGCTAAGCGCGCGGCTTGGCTATTGCATTTTATCCCGGGCGTTAAGATGATTGCGCTCTGCAATAATTTTTATTATCGGCCCGAATCAGACATTGATTTTTTTATTGTTTTAGAACAAGGGAGAATGTGGCTTGGCCGCGCTTTAGTAACGGCGGCTTTGCATCTTTTTCGCTTGCGCCGGCATGGCAAAAAAATCGCCAATCGGATCTGCTTGAGTTTTTATATTACCGAAGATAATCTTAATTTGGAAAAAATTGCCTTAAAGTCCGCAAAAGATGGCGAGCCAGCGGCCGTTGCAGATCCTTATTTGGCCTACTGGCTGGCATTTTTGAAGCCTATTTACGGGCAAGAGTGTTATGATTTATTTTGGCAGGCTAATGTTTGGCTTAATAATTATTTTCCCAATATTCTCCCTATCGTCGCCAATCAGACGAAAATTGTAAAAGACAATCGGTTGGCGGCGTTAGAGAAAAAAATAAATTCTTGGTGGTTTGATTCTTTCATTGGCGCCTGTTTGGAAACGCTGGCCAGGAAAATTCAAATGAAAAAAATGTCAGGCCGCCGCTCCGGCCCCGGCGTTATCATCGCTGATAATATCCTGAAATTTCATGAAAATGACAGGAGGGAATTTTTCAGGGAAGAATTTAATAATAGAATTTTAAAATCGCAAATCTAAATTTTAAGTTGTTTTAAAATTCCTGCCTGCCTGCCGGCAGGTAAAATTGAGATTTTTATGAAAAAAATTCAAAAAATATTAGAATATGGCCTTTATCTTTTTGTTTTCCTCTTGCCCTGGCAGACGAAATTGATTTTACGCCCGGGCTGGCTGAATCGCGGCGATTGGGAATACGGGACGATAAGTTTATACGGCACGGATATTTTATTGATCGGGTTGTTGATTTTATTTTTTATTTTGTCGTGGCGAGAGAAGAAGGGGGGACAGATCGAGACTACGATTATAACCCACCCCGTCCGCGCGGCGCGGCCACCCCTCCCGAGGAGGGGAATATTAATTATTTTGTCCGGGCTGGATTTGTTTGTTTTTATTTCCATATTTTTCGCGCCGGATTTGGTTTTGGCGGCTTATCGCTATGTTTTATTCTTGCTGGGGCTGGGCTTGTTTTGGCTGATAGTCAAGACCGAATATGATAATATCAAATTGGCAATCGCTTTTTTTTCCGGCCTGTTAATCCAGAGCGGTTTGGCGATTTGGCAATTCTTAAACCAAGGAACTTTTGCTTTTAAATGGCTGGGATTGGCGGCGCATTTGCCGGGCGATTTGGGCGCGTCAGTGATTGAAACTACCGGTTCAGACGGCGTTGCCGAGCGCTGGCTCCGCGCCTACGGTTCGCTTGATCACCCGAACATACTTGGCGGAGTTTTGGCATTGAGCTTAATAATCATTATTTACATTTTCATTAGCGGTTATTTGGAAAAAGAAGAAATTAAAAAAGAAAAAATAAAAAATAAAAAATTTTTTATTTTTTATCTTTTATTCTTTCTTTTATTTACCGCCTTGCTTTTCACTTTTTCCCGCTCCGCGTTTTTGGCCTTGGCGGTTGGCATTGTCATATTTTTGGCGATGATTATTTTTAAGAAGGATTGGCCGGCGCTGAAACGGCTGGGGCTGGTGATGATTTTAGCAGGAATTTTATCCGGAGTGATTTTTTTCACTTACCAGAATTTATTTATCACCCGCGCTGTCGGCGCTGCCCGATTGGAGCAAAAATCTTTTTCAGAAAGGGAAATGTATCTGACTGATTCGCAAAAAATAATTGAAAAAAATTGGCTGTTCGGCTCAGGCATCGGCAATTACACCAAAGCGCTGTCAAGCAGCGACTTGAAGCGGCCCTGGTATTATTTACAGCCCGTGCATAATGCTTTCTTGCTCGTCTGGGCGGAAATCGGAATTTTCGGCTTGTTTTTTTTCGCCGCCCTGCTAATATATTTATTCTTGCAATCATGGAAAAAAAATAATATTTTAAGCTTGTCTATCCTGGTTGCTTTGGTTATAATGATGATGTTTGACCATTATCTCTGGAGCTTGCCTTTCGGCATTTTATTTTTTTGGATTTTAATCGGACTGATCTATAAAAGTTTAAATAAAAATTAATAATATTATGGCTAAGATAAAAATCGACAGATTGGATTTGAAAAAAAGAAAAGCTGATTTGGATCGCGAGCAAGCGCAGCGGCAAGTCCGGATTAGGCTGGATGAAAGCGGCCGGCGGAAAAAAGAAGCGGAAGAAGAACGAACTTGGGAACGGCCGGAGCAATCGGATATTGCCGAAGAAAGCGAGATAGTTAATTTGCGGCAAAGGCGGGCAAGGGGTGGAAAAAAATCCAAGCAGGCAACGGCGGCGAAATCCTTTGAAGAAAAAATCGCGGAAAAATCCGCGCAAAGAATTAAAATCGACCGGGGCGGGGAAGCAGGCCGGCCGGAAGTTTTTGCGCCCGACGGAGCCGATTCCTATCAGCGCAGCCTTTTGGCTAACGGTTTAAAATTAATTACCGCGCCGATTGCCGGCACCAAGACCGTGACAGCGCTGATTATGTTCAGCACCGGTTCCAAATACGAAAGCCTTTCGGTGAGCGGCTTGTCGCATTTTCTCGAGCACATGTTTTTCAAGGGCACAAAAAAACGCCTCGGAGCGCAAAAACTTTCCAGCGAACTGGATGCCTTGGGCTGTGAATACAATGCTTTTACCGCCAAAGAATATACCGGTTATTGGATAAAAGTCGACAGCTCGAAAATCGGCGCCGCCTTGGATATCTTATCCGACATGCTTTTGCATTCGCAATTTTCCGCCAAGGAAATTTCCAAAGAAAGAGGCGTGATCATCGAAGAGATAAATATGTACCACGAAAATCCGATGATGTATATCGAGGATGTTTTCGAGTCCTGCCTTTACGGCGATACGCCGGCCGGCCGGGAAATTGCCGGCACGAAAGCCAATATCAAATCCTTCAAGCGGCAGAATTTTTTGAATTATTTCAACTCGCAATACGGAGCGAACTCGGCGGTTTTGTGTTTGGCCGGCCAAGTTGACGAAAAAATTCAGCGGCTGGCGGAAAGATACTTCGGAAAAATGCCCCGCTCGGCTTTCAAGGAAAAAATCGGCACGCCGGACGCGCAAAAAGTTCCGGCCGTAAAACTTCATTATAAGGAAGGCAATCAGGCCGTGATTTCTCTGGGCGTCCGAGCTTATAACGCATACGATGAGGATAAGATAATTTTAAAATTGCTGGCGGTGATCTTGGGCGGTTCAATGAGCTCGCGGATGTTCACCGAAGTCCGGGAAAAAAGAGGCTTGGCCTATTCGGTTCATACTTCCGCTGAGTGTTATACCGACACCGGTTATTTGACCACGCAGGCGGGCATTCCGGTCGGCAAACAGGATCAGGCGGTTAAAGTAATTTTAGCCGAGTATCGAAAAATGCGTTCCAAACCGGTGTCCAAAGAAGAGCTCAAACGCGCCAAAGATTTGGTCAAAGGCCGAACGATAATCAGTTTTGAGCAGTCGGATAATGTCGCCAATTGGTATGCCCAGCGCGCGGTCTTAAAAGAGGCGATTATTACGCCGGAAGAATATTTCACCAAGATCGACAAAGTTAAAGCCGAAGATATCCGCCGAGTGGCCAAAGATATTTTCAAGAATGAAAAATTGAATCTGGCTATTATCGGGCCATTCCAGCGGGAAGAGGAGTTTGAGAGCATATTAAAACTGTAGCCGCGCCAGGCCTTGTCTTTTTTAAAATCTTCTGTTATATTACCATCAGCTTTATGGGGGCAATTTTTTGTATCCATAAGACTGATATAGGCGGGCAGTCCGCCTCCGCCAAGGCTACGGCGGACGAAGGGCAATTAGCTCAGATGGCTAGAGCGCGTCACTGATAATGACGAGGTCGATGGTTCGATTCCATCATTGCCCACACCAATCAAATAAAAATTAAAAAATAAAAAAGAAAAAATAATTTGCGCCGGTATAATTACTAAATTTTTTCTTTTTTCTTTTTTAATTTTCAATTGAAGTGCCGCGGGGTAGAGCAGTGGCAGCTCGCCAGGCCCATAACCTGGAGGTCGCCGGTTCAAATCCGGCCCCCGCAACAATCCAAATTTCGAAGTGCAAATTTCGAAGTGCGAATTATATTTTGATATAATCAAGTCGCACTTCGCACCTCGTACTTTGCACTTTGAAGGGCCGAGGTAGCTCAGTGGTAGAGCAAGCGACTGAAAATCGCTGTGTCGTGAGTCCGATTCTCACCCTCGGCACATACCGGATTTCAGATTTCGGAAGTCAGATATCGGATTTAGTGTTCAAAATATTTTGTTTAAATAAAATTATTTAACTGGTTTATCCGACATCTGAAATCCGACATCTGATATCCGATACGGGCTGTCGTATACCGGTAGTACGCGTGCTTTGGGAGCATGTAGACTGGGTTCAATTCCCAGCAGCCCGACAGGTTGTAAATTAATTTTTGTTGTTCCTGGCAAGAAGACAAGCCGATTGGGTTCCCTGCCTGCCGGCAGGCAGGAATTCCCAGCAGCCAGACAAGAGAATGTAAAATTAAAATCTCAAAATGAAAAAATAATATTAATATAATTTATGTCGAGATATACGAAATACGATATACGACATACGATATACGAAAATTATGCCTAATATCAAATCAGCCGCGAAAGAGTATCGCAAGAACATCAAGCGCCGCGCCTTCAATAATAATATTGAAGTGAGCATCAAAGACTTGATCAAGAAAAGCCATAAGGCGATCGAAGCTAAGGATGCCAAAGCCGCTGAATTAGTCAGATTGACTATGAAAGCGCTCGACAAGGCCGCCCAGAAAGGCGTCATTAAGAAAAATACCGCCGCCCGCCGCAAATCCCGCCTCAACTTGCGCCTGAACAAGATGAAAAAAGCCAAATAAAATTCCTTCAAAAATCGCCCTTGATCGGGCGGTTTTTGCATTTTAGAATATAATTTGACTAAAGTTTGACGGATTCCATTTTTTTTTGCTACCCTGTTAATAGTCGTTAATTAATCATATAATCTTAACAGGGAGAAAAAATGGATTCGAGTTGATGTTCTTTCAGCGTTTGTTCTTTTCAAAATTAATTACTATTGTCAGGAAATAAAAAAATTTTAAACCAAAGGAGATTCGATCATGAAGACGAAGTTGATTCTGCCTCTCATTTTGTCGGCTGCTATTTTCGGATGCGGAAACAGTAATTACTCCGTGAATGGCAGCAAAGAACAGTCGACCCCTCATGGTCTGGCTAAGGTTGTAAATTGCATTGACGCTACGCTTCTTCAGACCTGGAATGCCATGACGCAAACGTCGAGAGATTCCAAGCTTTTTAGTGTCGGGCTTTATTATGTCGGGAAAAATGTCGGCGTAGAATGCAAACCGTGGGTCACGAACGTTGTCTTGGCAGCCAGCGGCATCACGCTGCCAAATAACACTAACAATGATCGTTCTTGGATGAGTAATGATTATTGCGGCAATCCTTGCATTGGCGTGAATGTCGTTAGCAGAGGAACTGTTTCGCCCTCAAGTATGAATGGTATGGATATTATCCAGATGAGATGGCGGTGCCGCTATAAAGACGGATCTTATTCAACCGGACCGCACACGGCATTTTTGATCAGTAAAGACTCTAAAAATATGACCTGGCTTGACTGTAATTATGTGGGGCATGATTCGGTGGGCACGCATTCCGTTTGCTGTGATTCTTTTGTTAAATGGACTGGCCCCAATTCCGGCGGTCTCAATACGGGGTACACTGTCTATCACGTTCAGCCGCATTAGTAATCCGTTGTTCAAGATGGAGCGTTTAAGAATTAAACGCTCCATCAAATTTTAAATTTAGACTAAATTATTATAATTATAATTTTCCACTATGAAAAAAAATTCAATTATTATAAGCGCCTTTGCTTTATTATTAATTTTAGCAGGTATAGTTATTTACCAAGAATATCAATCAAAAATAGTTTTGCAGGAAAGTAAAAATATTCAATGGCCCCAGAAAACATCCGGCTCTTCCCCTGAGGCTTCTACCGCCTTGCCCTCGGAATCATTAGGAATAATTCATCCGAGCTTTGCGGAACTTGATGCGGTAGCGATTGATAAAGCCGGTTGGCAAACATTTAAAGACAAACAATACAGTTTTGAAATTAGCGCACCGAAAAATTGGTCGATAACGTTATCTGCTGATAATGGTTCCTTGGAAAATGGCGGGCAACTTTTAATAGAAGATCCTGTCGACAACGATCCGTTCCGTGCGCCGGTAGCTGTATCTGCGCAAATTGATAATTCGTCAATAAATGATTGGTTGCAGAAATCACAAGCGCGAGTAGAAAACAGTCACGAAGATTTTATTAAAATTAATATTCCTACGAGCGATGGAGCGTTTGCCGAGACAGTATCCTTGGGGGCTTATGCCTATAGCGTCAAAAAAGGAAATAAAATTTTCAGATTCGAAGCTATGGACGTAGGAAATCCTAAAAATCAAGACGCTATGATGAAAGCGATAGTATATTCGCTTAAATTTACAAAATAAAGTTTATTACAAACTAAAACGGCTTAATGGCCGTTTTTAGGTTACACGAAAAATTTGCTATAATTTTATTATGCAAAGGAGGGCAAAATTTTTTTTATTAGGCGGCGCGGCAATAACCCTTTTAGGTATTTGCCTTTTTTTATTTTTTTATCATCCGCAGAAATTTTTGGAAGTTGACTTTTTGGATGTCGGGCAAGGCGACGCGGAATTGATCAAGACGCCGTATGGGCAGAATATTCTGATCGACGGCGGGCCGGATAATAAAGTTCTTTCCGAGCTGGGAAGAAACTTGCCCTGGCTTGACCGGCATATCGATTTGGTAATCAACACTCATCCGCACGACGATCATATTTCCGGCTTGATCGATGTTTTGAAAAAATACCGCGTTGACCGGATTTTGATGACCAACGCCTCCAGTAACGCTCCGCCCTTTGAAGAATTTTTAAAAGTGCGGGCGGCAAAGGAAACGCCGGTGATTATCGCGGTCGGCGAGGAAGAAATAACTTTGGGCGATGATCTGGTTCTAGAAATCATCTATCCGGGCAAAAACGATTTGGGCGCGGATTTGAATGAAGATTCTATCGTCACGCGCTTGGTTTATAAAAATAAAATTTTTTTATTTACCGGCGACGCTGGCGATAAGACCGAAGCCGAATTGCTTGCCGAAAAAATTAATCTAAAATCCGACGTTCTCAAAGTCGGCCATCACGGTTCGGAAACTTCCTCCTCGCTGGATTTTTTGCGCGTTGTCGCGCCGCAAATCGCCGTCATCGAATGCGGCCTGAATAATCAATTCGGTTTTCCCAAGGCCGACACGCTCTGGCGATTGCAAAAAGCCGGCGCGAAAATTTTCCGCACCGATCTCAATGGTACGGTCAAAATCACCAGCGACGGGACGAAAATTGAAGTAAGAAGCAAGAGGTAACGTAACACGTAACACGTAACACGTAACACGTAACACGTAACACGTAACACGTAACACGTAACACGTAACACGTAACACGTAACACGTAACAAAAAAATCTGCTCATTGCGCCGGAAGAAAAAAAATTAAAATTGTCAAGAAAATATTTTTAGTACCGTTACGTGTTGTGTGATATGGGTTACGTGATTTTTTGCTCTTGATATTTTTTCAGTTTAAGAATAAAATAATCAGAACCCATCTCAAAAATAGCTTCTGGTCGTTTTCGCGGATTTTTTAGGCGAAAAATCCGAAAATTGAGGAGGAATAGCGGGCTATACTGACGAAATTTTCGGATTTTGCAGCCAAAAAAGACCGAAAACGAGCCGGAGATTATTTTTGAGATGGGTTCTGGTTCCAGTTCTTTTCATTAATGATATAAAACAAGGGAGGGGCAAATGAGAATACTTTGTTTCAATAACCGGGATTTGGATGACGATCTGCGGGAAGTGATGCCGGAAAGCTGCGGCTTGGCCGCGGCGATTAACGTGTCTGATGCTTCCTGGATGACCGCGCAGATGATTAATTCTATCGAACGAAGAGGCGAGCGGGGCGGCGGAATCGTCGCTTGCCATGCCGGTAAATTGGATCATCGGCGGCGTATCGGGCCGTTCAGCGTTCAGTTCCGCTGGTATGATCAAACGCGTTTTCAGACAGAACTGCGCGGAACCGCGGCGATCGGCCATTGCCGTTACGCGACACAAGGCGATCCGGATTTCGTGGCCAATGTTCAGCCATTGACATTGGTCGAATCTAAATACGGACCCCTGGCAATAGCGCATAACGGAACATTGGTTAATGTCGAAAGAATAAAAGCCGGATTGATCCGCGCCGGAGCCGCTTACAATACGACTACTGATACGGAAAATTTTATTCACCTGATTCTCCAGTCCGGCAAGAACGATATTGAGAAGGCTGTTGTTTCCGCGGTGCAAAAAATCGCCTGTTCGTATTCGCTCTTGATCATCAATAGCGAGAGGATTTTCGCCATCCGCGACCGGTTTGGCAACCGGCCGCTTTCTCTGGCTAAAATCGACAAAGGGCATTTGGTCTGTTCGGAAACCGTGGCCTTTGACCAATTTCCTGACGCCGAGTATTGGCGGGATGTGCTGCCGGGTGAAATGGTGATTTTCGAAAAAGGCAAGCTCAAACCAAAAAGCGTGATTTACGCCGAGCCTGATCCGTGTCTCTGCATCTTCGAAGCGATTTATTTTTCCAATCCGCGTTCCCAAATCAATGGCGTTTATCATGAAGATTTCCGGCGCTTGATCGGCCAGACAATGGGTAGCCGTCTAAGCGAACAGGATTTGTATGATAAGCCGCTGGTCGTCCCCATCCTTGATTCGGGCAAGCATTTTGCCGAAGGATTGGCTCGCCACTTGGCTCAAACCGGCTTCCGCTACGAAGAGATTTACGAGGAAATTTTGCAGCGCGCGCACGGTCCGCTGGGCGGGCAATCCAGGTCGTTCACTTGCGTGAACACGGAAGAAAGAGTGAATGTGGTCCGTAAAAAATTGCATCTGAAAAAAGAAGCGGTGAACGGGCGGACGGTGATTGTCGTGGACGATTCAATTGTGCGCAGCAATACGGCCAAGGCGGTGATTGAAATGCTGCGCGCCGCCGGCGCCAGAAAAGTGATTTTTTGCGTGGGATTTCCGCCGATCAGGAATATTTGTCCCAACGGGATGGATTTCCAGACTTGCCGGGAATTAGTCGCTTTTCAAAAGGACAAGGAAGCGGTTCGCAAGGAAATTGGCGCCGACAAATTGTATTATCTCTCTCTCGCCGATCTTATGTGGTGCGTGAAAGAAACCTATAATTGCGGAATTTGCGGCGGGTGTTTCGGAGGAAAATATCCTGTCTTGCCACATTCCATTAATTAGCCAGCATACCCGGATTTTGCTTCAAGCATCATCCGGGTTTTTTATCGCCATTGCATTTTTTCTTTCAGTTGTTATAATTATAAACAGCGGAAATTGGTGTTTAAGAGCCAATTATTTTTTTAATAAATATATTATTCGCGAAATTAGCATTATAATTTTATGCCTATCGTCAAACGAGAACGGACTTTGGTTATCATCAAGCCGGACGGCATCCAGCGCTCGCTGGTCGGCGAAATCGTCGGCCGCTACGAGCGGGTCGGTTTGAAATTGGTCGCTTTGAAAATGGTTATTCCTTCCGAAGACCACGCCATCAAGCATTATCACGAAGTCGGCGGCGACGAATGGCTGGAAGCGGTCGGCGCCAAAGCCCGCGTCGCTTATGAAAAAAAGGGAATGAAGTCGCCCTATGCCACCAATAAAGATAATGGCTGGGCGGTTCTGAAAGCCAATGCCAAATATCTTTCGGCCGGACCGGTGATCTGCATGGTTTGGGAAGGCAATCAGGCCTGTGCCGTTGTTCGCAAATTGACCGGCGCGACCGAGCCGCTATCCTCCGATGTCGGCACGATCCGCGGCGATTTTACCATTGATTCTTATCAGGCGGCCGACACTGACGCTCGCAGTGTCCGCAATCTGATTCACGCTTCGGGCAATCCCGCCGAAGCCGCCAAAGAAATAAAGATCTGGTTCCGCGATGAGGAACTGCTGGAATACAATCATATTCAGGAAAGGATGATTTATGACGTGAACCTGGACGGAATCAGAGAATGAATTAAGAATTATTTTGACCTAGCCACCGCCCTTAAAAGGGTGGTGGTTTTTGTTTGATTTTTTAGCGCAGGGCTTTGGGCTCAGGGCGCAAGGTCAATGATTTTATGCAGACCTTGAGCCTTGCGCCGAAAGCCCCGAGCCAGATTGGACTTTATTGTTTTACCAAAATGTAGTATAATATTCTGACAATTTTAATTCATTAAATATTGATTTTATGATTAAAAATTCAAGCAGACAAATAGCTAAAAATATTTGGTTAAAAGCGTTTTTTCTTCTAAGTTTTATATTTATATTTTTAATAATTTACTCGCCCAAAGCCTCGGCCGCTTCGGGCGCGACTTATTATGTTGATTTTACCAGCGGCGATGATGCCAACCCCGGAACCTCAATCGACGCTGCTTGGAAACATTGTCCGGGCGATCCGAATGCCGCCGGGATTTCTTTGAGCAAAACTCCGCAAGCCGGCGATGAAATTATTTTCAAGGGCGGCGTCGTCTATTCCGGGCAGATAAACATTAATTGGAGCGGAACGTCCGGCAATCCGATTGTCTATGACGGCAATTCCAGTGGCGCTTGGGGAACGGGAAAGGCGATAATTGACGGCGGCGGAACATTGATGTTCGGTTTTAAATCTTCCAATGTCCGGTCTTATGTGGAAATAAATTCTTTTGAAATCAGGAATATGGGAGTTAACGCGCCAGCGCCCTGGGCTTCGGGAATCGGCATTAATTTTGCCGATACTTCCGATCACATCACTATTGCCGGTTGCTATATCCACGATAACGGTTATTGGCAGAATGGCGGATCGATCACTCCGCAAGGCGAAGGCATCGGTTTTTTGCGAACCAGCGACTGTGAAATTTCCGGCAACGAAATAACCAAAATCGGCGGCACGGGCATAGCTTTGGCCGGCGCGCAGGACTGCGTGATTGAAAATAATAATATCCATGATTATATCACCTGGGGGATCGATGTCGCGCCCGATCACCTGATCGCTTCGGTCAGAAATATTTTGCGCGGCAATTCCATCCACGATATCTATCAATACGACCAGAATTTTTACGGCGATACCAAAGTCGATCCGCCGCATACGGATTTTATTTTCATCAGGCGAGGCGGGGACAGCGACGCGACTTACGCGCGGCCGGCCGGCAATATCGTCGAAGGAAATCTTTTTTACAATAATATTGATTTTACCAATCACGGCTATGGCGGCACGGCGATGATATTTTTGTCTTACGCCGACCATACAATAATCCGCAATAATGTTTTTATCAATCCGCACAGCTATATCACGGTCGGATTTAATTGGACTTCGCAAGGCACGAAATTTTACAACAATACGATTTATTCGACGCGCGCCGCCGGAGTTTCCCTGGCTTCCGGCGGGGGCAATGATATCCGAAATAATCTGATTGCTGCATCCGGGGCGATGACTTACGACAACGACGCTCAGGATTTGTTAAATTTACAAATGGATTATAACGCCGCTTACGTACCGCAAGCGGACAGATACGTGACGCGGGCGAATCCTTGGGGAAATTGGAATTTCGCCGATTGGCAGAAGCAGGGTTATGAAGCGCATGGTTTGATTTTTTCTTCGCTCGATTCGATTAAATTTATCGACACTTCGGAGTATCCATTGAATTGCCAGCAGATGGATTTGCGCCTGCAAGCCGGCAGCGCCGCCATTGATGCCGGACAGGCAATTTCCGGTTTCAGCAATGATAAAAATGATGTTTCCCGTCCGCAAGGTTCGGCCTGGGACATCGGCGCTTACGAATATGTTTCAGGGACGATTACTCCGCCGGCCGAAACAACTCCTCCGCCCGCGCCGGCGGTCACCCCGCCCGTCAGCGGCGGTTCTTCCGGCAGCGGAAGTTCGGGAAGTTCTTCGGGGAGCAGCGGTTCCGGCAGCGGAAGTTCAGAAGGAAATGCCGCGTCAGTCGTTCCACCAGTGGTTGCGCCTCCGGCGAATCCTGTTGTAACTCCGATTGCTGCCGCGCCTGCCGTTACCAATCAAGAAAATAAAAATTCCATTTCCACTCCGGCAACTTTGATTGGCGCTTCCTCGGCTACGGTTAATCAGATATCTTTGAGCGAAGCCGGCTTGATAATTTCCCGGACAACTTATGCTTCTTTGTCTTCCGGCGCGCAAACTTCTTATGCCAAGCTTATCGTCGAAGCTCCGTCGCAATCTGACGCGCAGAAAAGAATTATCGCCAATTTTATCCAGTCCGGGACGCCGACAACTTTAATTTTGGGAGCAGGGGAGCGCGCCGGTTCAATCGCTTCTTTCTTGTCAGCTTTTGGCCGGATGCCCGGCTCGGAATTGGATTGGCAGGATGTGGTAAAAATCGGCAATGGCCGCTGGCCGACCCAAAGAAGCGCCACCGCCGAAGCCCGGGCCAAAATTAATTTCAAGATTGTCTATGGCAGAAATCCGGACATGAATAATACGCACGACAATGCCGCCGTTACCATCATGGCCTACGGCCTAAGGCCGGCCGCCCGGAATATTAACAGCGAAAAAGCCGCCATCAAATCTTTCCGCTTCATTTATCATCGGACTCCGGCCACGGCCCGAGAATGGGATATTGTGCGAGCGATCGCGTATTCGGGGGCGAAGAGGTGAGATATTAAAATTAGGTAATTAGAAAATTAGATTTTTAAAGTCAGGCTGACAAGCGAACGTGACAGCTTTGAATAGGGGCGATTTTGTTGTTGTATTTTGGCTCTGAGCGCAGGGCTTTGGGTTAGGGTCAAACCAAAAGCCTTAAGCCTTGCGCCCAAAGCCCTGAGCTAAAAATTCAACTAATCGCGGGGTTGATTTTTACTTTTTGGCGTGTTAAAGTTGGTTAAAAGCTATTAACCAGAAATTTATTTTTGTCATTTTTTTCAAATCTCAAATTTCTAATCTCCAATATGTCCGGACATTCCAAGTGGGCGACCACTCATCGCCAAAAAGAAGCCAATGACGCCAAACGCGGCGCGGCTTTTACTAAAATCGCCAATGTGATAACGATTGCGGCCAGAAAAGGCGGCGATCCGACGACAAATTTCGCTTTGCGCATCGCCGTCGACCGCGCCCGAGGGGTGAATATGCCGAAAGATAATATTGAAAGGGCGATCAAGCGCGGCACCGGCGAACTGGCCGGCGCGACCATCGAAGAATTGGTTTACGAGGCGGTCGGCCCGGCCAATTCGCAATTCGTCATCAAGATTTTGACTGATAATAAAAATCGCACGGCCGCGGAAATCCGCCATTTGCTGGCCGAGCACGGCGGCGCGATGGGCGCGGTGCTCTGGAATTTCGAATTAAAGGGCGTCATCCGCGTGGCGGCCGCTGTTGCGGAAGCGAAAGGGATAGCGAGCGACGAAGGCCAGCTGGAATTAATCGATGCCGGCGCCGATGATATTAAAAAGGAAGAGGAAGGTCTGACTATTTATACTTCCGGGACAAATTTGCAGAAAGTTAAAAGCTATCTGGAAGGCAAGGGTATTGCCACCGAATCGGCGGAAATCGAATATGTGGCCAAAGATACGATCGAAGTTTCCGGCGAAGCGGCGGAAAAAATCGAAAAATTAATTTCCGCCATGGATGAGAATGAAGATATCTCGGATCATTATTCCAACTTGAAATAAAAAAAAGCCCTCTTTTGTCGAGGGCTTTTGCTAATGGCAATCTGGAATCCTGTCTCTCGCCGCGCCCCGATGTACCAGGCAATCGCAGTAAGCCGGACTAAGCGAGCAGGGCGGTTTGATTTTTCCCGAAATCGGATCAACATAGGCGGTGTCGAGCATCGCCAAAGTGTCGGTATAAGTCGGCTCAGCAGGCGGCGCGGGATTGTCAACCTGGCTATTGCATCCGGCCAAAAAAATTACGGCTAAGATTGAAATAAAGAGCGTCTTCATTTTTTAGCTCCTTCGGTGAGGATTTTTGTTAAAAAATACTATAACATAATAATCTATAAATTGCAATAGCAGATAAATACCCAATATCAAATAACCAATATTTAAAGCAATATTTTGATATTTAAATATTGTTTGGATATTTGATATTGGTTATTGGATATTTTATTTTATGTCTAAAATGATACTTGGCATCGACCCCGGCATCGCTGACACCGGCTTTGGCGTTATAGAAAAAGGCGCGGGCGGAAAAATTTCCTGCGTCTCTTACGGTTCGATAAAGACCAAGGCCGGAATGCCGATGGCATCCAGGCTGGAAACGCTCAACGATGAATTGGAAAAAATAATCAAAAAATACCGGCCGGCGCTCGCCGCCGTGGAAGAATTGTTTTTTCAAAATAATGCCAAGACAGCGATCATTGTCGGCCAGGCTCGCGGCGTCATTCTTCTGGCTTGCCGGAAAAATAAAGTGCCGATTGTCGAACTCACTCCTTTGCAGGTCAAGCAGACGATTTCCGGCTATGGCCGGGCGGAAAAGGCGCAAGTGCAGAAAATGGTCAAACTGCTTTTGAACTTGAAAGAAATACCCAAGCCGGACGATGCCGCTGATGCGCTGGCCATCGCCATTAGCGCTATAAATGATTTGAAAAGCCGTTAAGGTTTTTTAGCGATAAATAATAGCGAAACTTTATAGCTAATTTTGTTTTAATGTTAGCTATTTTTTTACTTAATTCAACGCCATCCCTTTACATCTTTACAATAAGCTGGTAGGATACAAATATTGTTGCTCTTGACTAATTTTATTATTAATGATATTATTTTAACTCAAATATTTTATTATAAATAAATCATATATCAAGACAAGAACCCCAAGCTCTTGTTCCTCAATATGGCGATTGATAACAGCACAAAATTAAACAGCAACGAAATTGTGAAAAGCCTTTTAGGCAGGCTTTCCAAAAAAGAACGGGATATCATTACCCGCCGTTTCGGTTTGAAAGACAGCGAAAAGGAAACGCTGGAAGCTGTCGGCGGTCTGCATAATCTGACTCGCGAAAGAATTCGCCAGATCGAGAATGCGACCATCAAGAAATTGCGCGAAGTTAAGGAACTCAAAGAAGAATTGGCTGATTTAAGAGGCAAGACCAGCCAGCTTTTGGTGGAGCATGGCGGCCTGGCGGAAAAGGAATATCTTTTCCATCTTTTGAATACTTTTTCCCCGGTCGATTATTGCAGCGACGATTACGATGTGGAGAAGAATCAATACGATTTTATGCTTTCCCGCTTATTGCAAGATGAATTCGAAGAGGTGAAAGATTCCGATGTTTTCAAAACTTCTTATAAGATAAAGGCTGAATCTCTCGATCATTTGGAAGAATTGGCTAAGGAATTGATTGCCGGCATCACGAATTTGAAAGAAGTCGTCAAAACCGAGCAAGCAATCGATATGCTGACCAAAACTGACGCCTACGGCAAGCACCAGGAAAAATTGGCCGTTCCCTCGGAAATCAATGTTTCCAGCTACTGGAATAATTGCTTGTTCGATGAGAATTCGGAATTGATCCAAAATAATAAAGTTTTATATTCGCTGTTGATCGCCGCCCGCGAAGTCGAGCAGAATAAATTCGGTTTCTGGGGTATTTATAATTGGGAAGAAATTTCTCCCAAGACCATCAACCATAAGATTTATCTGGTTTTGAAGAATGAAGGCAAACCGATCCATTTCGTGGACATTGCCAAAAAAATCAATGAAGTGAGTTTTGATCACAAGACCGCCAATCCGGCGACTGTCCATAACGAATTGATCTTGGATCCCAAATACGTTTTGATCGGCCGCGGAATTTACGGTCTCAAGGAATGGGGTTATAAGGAAGGGATCGTCCAGGATGTCATTCGCGATATCTTAACCGAAAACGGCCCGCTGACCAAAGACGAAATCATCAAAAAAGTTTTGGAAAACCGGATGGTTAAGAACACCACTATCAACCTGGCCTTAATGAATAAAGACATTTTTGAAAAGGCCGGGGACAAATATCAGGTCAAGAAATAAAGCTATTGAATATTTCAGGATAAAAAAAGAGCCCGCCAGGGTTCTTTTTTGTTGGGAGATTGGAGATTTGAAATTAGAGATTAGTATTTAAATAAACCAAATCTCTAATTTCCAATCTCAAATTTCCGCAGCTTGAAATCGAAAATGCCATTTTTATTTATATGACTAATTTAAAAACTATTGACCATGATTATTTTGTTTGCTATAATTATCCACAGGATGATGTAGACTAATTTAGACGAGTCGACTTCATTCGGGAAAACAAAAACCGGCCTTCTTTTGGGGGGCCGGTTTTGTGTCGGATATCGCCTGCCTGCCGGCAGGCAGGGATTTCAGATATCTGATGTCGGATGTTGGAAATAAGATATCCGACTTCTGATATCTGACATCTGACTTCCGATAGTTGACTGTCACATTTTTTAATGTTATATTGGATATAAGTTTAACTAATCATTAAGACTTCCCCCAATAACAAGGAGGGATTGTTATTTTATAGAACAATGCTTAAAAAAATTCTTGCGTTTACCTGGGAGTTGGTTAAAGTGGTGGTGATTTCGCTGGTAATAATTATTCCGGTCAGGTATTTCCTCATCCAGCCCTTTTACGTCAAGGGCGCTTCAATGGAGCCTAATTTCGAAGATCACCAATATTTGATAATCGATGAATTGAGCTTCCGTTTCCATAA
Organism: Patescibacteria group bacterium; assembly: GCA_028716485.1. Lineage (GTDB taxonomy): Bacteria > Patescibacteriota > Patescibacteriia > Patescibacteriales > WJLG01 > JAQTUZ01. The sequence goes on along the minus strand of JAQUPS010000001.1, from coordinate 16,580 downwards.
CCCGGCCCGCGGCGATGTTATCGTCTTCCGCTATCCCAAGGATCCGCAGGAATATTTTATCAAGCGGGTAATCGGCTTGCCTGGCGAAAAAGTTGAAGTGAAAGACGGACAAGTTTTTGTCTATAACCAGGAATTTAAAGACGGAGTCGCGCTTGAGGAGACTTATCTGCCGGCAGATTTGAAAACTTTCGCCAATACCGGGACGGAGTCAGTTAAGCTCGGGCCGAATGAATTTTATGTTATGGGCGATAATCGCAATTCATCCAAGGATTCCCGCAGTTTCGGGCCGGTTGATCGCAGCTTTATCATCGGCCGCGTCATGTTCCGCGGCTGGCCGTTGAACAAAATAACCGTTTTTCAGACGCCGAGTTATCAATATTAAGATTCGTATATTGTATTTGGTATTTCGTATATTTTTAGATAAGGGAGGGTGCGAATATGCCGCTTAAAGCGAGATAATGCGGAAAAACATTTTATAAGTTAGTCATCATAATAATTTTCAAATTATAATTTTTTATTTTCAATCGTATTATTCGCAGTATACGAAATACGAGATACGAGATACGAAAAGATATGCCTCGCCATAAAAATAGCGGAAATAATAATCAGCGCCGAGACTTTTTTCACAAAGAAGAATTGAAGCAGAAAGGCCTTTCGGAAAAACTCGTCCGCCTGCGGGGGATGAAGGATGTTATTTTTGAGGAAAATAAATATTGGGATTTGGTGATCAAGAAGGCTTCCGATTTGGCCGAGGTTTACGGTTTTAAAAAAATCCAGACGCCGATTTTGGAGCCGCTCGAACTCTACCGTAAATCCACCGGCGAAAGTAGTGATATCGTTTCTAAAGAAATGTACGCTTTTGTCGATAAGAATGGCGAAAAAATCGCTTTACGGCCGGAAATCACGCCGAGCCTGGTGAGAGCTTATATTGAAAACGGCATGCTGAATATGCCGCATCCGGTGAAGATGTATTCGGTCGGGCCGATTTTCCGCCATGAAAAACCGCAAGCCGGCCGTTATCGCCAGTCGCACCAATTTGATATGGAAATTTTCGGCGAAGCCAGCCCGGTGGCCGATTTCCTCTTGATGCTCATCGCCTATAATATTTTCAGCGAGCTGCAAATTGATATTGAATTGCAGGTGAATAATATCGGCTGCAAACAATGCCGCGGCGAATATATCAAAAAATTGACCGGGTATTATAAAGAAAGAGGCAACCGCGCCCGGCTTTGCAATGATTGCAAGAGAAGATTGGATAAAAATCCTCTGCGGCTTTTGGATTGCAAAGAAGCGAATTGCATTTCTCTCAAAGAAGGCGCGCCGCCGATCGTTGATTTCCTCTGCGAGGATTGCAAAAAGAAATTCACCCGCGTCTTGGAATATCTTGATGAAATGAATATTCCTTATAATTTGAATCTGAATCTGGTGCGCGGTTTGGATTATTACACCGGCACGGTCTTTGAAATCACCGCCAAGGAAGATCCGGAAAAGAATCAAGGCGGCCAATTGTCTTTGGGCGGCGGCGGACGATATGATACTTTGGTGGAATTTTTCGGCGGCCGGCCAACTCCGACTTGCGGCTTGGCGCTCGGCATCGAGCGGACAGTGGCGAAAATAAAAACCAGCGGAGTTCCTTTGGAAAAAGATGATAAGAATATTATTTTTCTCGCGCAACTGGGCGATGCGGCTCGGCGCAAGGCTATGCTGTTGTTCGAAGAATTGCGCAAATCCGGGCTGAAAGTCAAGCAGGCCTTCACCCGCGACAGCTTGAAGGATCAGCTGGAAGAAGCGAACGCCTTGGGCGCCAAACTGACTTTGATTCTGGGCCAGAAGGAAATGAACGACAAGACCATTTTGATTCGCGATATGGAATCGGGCAATCAGGAGGTGATCGATTATAAAAAAGTAAAAACCGAAGTCGAGAAGAGGATCAACGCCGTGTAGCGTAAATATTTTTCTGAACCGTTACGCGTCATGCGCGCCCTGTTGCAATTTTTTAAAATTTAAAGTAATATACCAAATACTTAATATCAAATACTTCATACTAATATATGACCGAATTTAAAAGAAAAAAAGGAGAAAGTTTTGAAAGTTTCTTGCGCCGCTTCAACAAGGGCTTGCGCAATTCGAAAACTTTGAATATCGCCCGCGCCAAGCGGTCTTTGCTGCCTAAAAAAAGCCGCCGCAAGCAGAAAGAATACGCTCTGAAAAGTTTGGAACTGCGGAAACAGAAAAATTATCTGCGCAAGATCGGCAAATTGCCCGAGGAAGAAACGTCGTATCGGCGATAGATGTAGATTATAAAACACGGCCATTATTTGGAAGACCGTGTTTTTGTTTTTTAAAATAGAAATTAGAAATTTGAAATTGGATATTTGGATTTCCAAGACCTTTTAAAAAATACCTAATTTCAAATTTCCAATATCTTAATTTTGAATATTCAAAATCTATTTTTTCTCCTTCCCGCTGAATTTGGGGATGAATTTGCCGAAGATTGAATTTTTTTTGGCATTCTGCTTGATCTTTTCCTTGGCGCGCTTGGATTTGACGAAGCTGACCCAGCTGTTGCTCGGGCCTTTTTTATTTTTTTCAATGATTATTTCCACCATATCGCCGTTTTTCAGCTCTTGGTCAAGAGTGGCGATTTGTTCGTTGACTTTGGCGCCGACCGTCTTATTGCCGATATCGGTGTGCACGGCATAGGCGAAATCAACCGGCGTCGAACCCTCGGGCAATTCAAAAGCGTCGCCCTTGGGGCTTAAAACAAAAATGCGGTGCTGGAAAACATCAAGCTTGATATTTTTGATGAAATCCTTGGTGTCTTTGATCTGTTTTTGAATTTCCAAAATTTCTTCCACCCATTTCGGCTGTTTGCGGTCTTCATTCTGGAATTTTCTTTTGTAATGCCAATGAGCGGCGATGCCGTAAAGCGCCTCGTCATTCATTTCTTCGGTGCGGATCTGGAATTCCACTGATTTTCCTTCCGGCCCGAAAACCGTGGTATGCAGGGAGCGGTAGCCGTTCGGTTTGGGCAGGGCGATATAATCCTTGAAGCGCCCGGCTTTCGGTTTCCAGACCGAATGGATGATGCCCAGAGCTTTGTAGCAGTCGGAAATATGATTAACCAGAACCCGCAGGGCGAAGACGTCGAGAATTTCGTCAAAGGCGTAATTTTTTTCCTGCATTTTCAAATAGATGCTGTAAAGATGCTTGAAGCGTCCGACGATTTCATGCTCAACGCCGGCGGCTTTTAATTCTTCGCCCAGAATTTTTTTTATTTTTTGGATCAGCTGGTTGTTTTCCGCTTTGCGCTCGACTTCATATTTATATTGCAGCTTTTTGAATTCTTCCGGAAAAAGGATTTTAAAGCAGATGTCTTCCATCTGCCACTTCAATTCCCAGATGCCCAAGAGTTCGGCGATGGGAACGTAAATTTCCAGGCTTTCTTTGGCAATCCGTTCCTGCTTGTCCTGCGGCAGGGCGGCCAGGGTGCGGAGATTGTGGAGGCGGTCGCTGAATTTGATCATAATGATCCGAATGTCCGTCGCCAGAGCCAGAAACATTTTTCTTAAATTTTCCCGGTAGCGCTGGATGCCGCGGTAGCGAATTTTCCCCACCTTAGTAACGCCTTCCACCAGGCCGGCGATTTCCTTGCCGAAGTTTTTTTCCACATCAGCCAGAGTATGGCTGGTGTCTTCCGGCACGTCGTGCAATAAGCCGGCGATGATGGTATTCAAATCGGCTTTCATCTGCGCCAAAACAAAGGCCGTGTGCAGGCTGTGCTGGATATAGGGTTCGCCGTTTTTCCGCACTTGCCCGGCGTGAGCTTCGGATGCGAAATCATAAGCCAGCCTGACCAGATCCGTGTCGGCTTTGGGGTTGTTTTTTTTCACTTTTTCCGCGATTTGCTCGATAGTCATAATTCGTATCGGGTATTTCGTATCTCGTATTCCGTATATTTTATTTACTTGGTATTTTGTGGTATAATATCATTTAATAACAACGTTGAGGATTAGTCAATGATTCGTTTCGCGTTTTTTGTTATTGTGAGCCTTAAATTGAGGTGAGCGAAATACGAAATACGAAATACGAAATACGAAAATGCCTAAGTCCGTGAAAAAATTGATAACCGCGCTGACTTTTTTATTCGGAGTGTTTTTTGTTTATCATTTAGTTTCGGCTGCCGCGCCCGATTTGGGTTTGGGATTTGGCGCCGCCACCGGATTATCATCGACTGATCCGCGGATTGTCATCGCCCGCATCATCCAGATATTTTTAGGTTTCTTGGGCATCATCGCCATCGGATTGATTATCTATGGCGGTTTTTTATGGATGACCGCGGCGGGAAATGAAGAGCAGATTGATCGCGCCAAAAAAACTTTGATCAGCGCCCTTATTGGTTTGGCCATAATTTTATCAGCTTTCGGAATTGCCACTTTTATTCTTAACTCAATTTTGAATGCTACCGGTACTGGCGCGGGCGGCGGAGGTGGGGGAGGCGGCGGCGGAGCGGGCGGCGGAATCGGCGGAGCCGGAGTCATCGGCGAGTGCAGCGTCCAGAATGTTTATCCTACGCCGAACCAAACCGCGGTGCCAAGGAACACGGCCATTTTTATTACTTTTAAGGAAGCGGTTGATCCGAAAACTATTTGCGCCAGCGTTGACGCGGCAGGAAATTGCGTGGCCGGCTCGTTGATAAAAATTTCCAATGTCCAGCTTTATAAAACCAGCGATAGCGGCAATCCTTTGAATAACACTCAGGTTTCGACGACTGATAATAAAACATTCACTTTCATTCCCGCCGCTTATCTTGGCGCGGAAACGGAAGATACCTGGTACACGGTTAATTTGACAGGCGACGTCCACCGCCAGAGCGATGACAGCAATGTTTTCGCCGGCGCCGGCTGCGCGGGAAGTTTGAGCTGGCAATTCCAGGTTTCCGATAAAATCGATTTGACGCCGCCGCAAGTTATTTCGGGCGGAGTTTTTCCGCCGCCGGATAACGGGCAGGACAGCCCGAATAATATTTTACCTGTTCAGGCGAACGGCTCGATTACCGTTATCGGTCAGCCGAAATATTTTATCGCCGCCACGGCGACTGTCGCGCCGACCGATCCCAAATCGCCGACTCCGGCAGCGGCCATCGCAGTTGATCCTAATACTGATGCCGCCGCCACTATCAATATCGCTGTTTTGGCTGACGGTTCGACGGCCACGGCGCAGACGGGCGCTGGCGTTAATTTGGGGTCGGCAAAGTTCAGCGGCCGCGTTGTCAGTTTTACCGGCAAATATTCTTTTTCAATAACTGCCGCCAAAGACGTATCGCCTGGCGATGCCTGGACGGTTAAAATTATTGCCGCGACTCAAGCTGATTCTTTGACCATCGGTTCAACTGTTTATACTTTTGTAAATAAATCGGCCGGAGCGAATCAAATCGCCGTGGGTGCCTCGCCAGTCGCGACCGCGCAAAATATCGCCGACGCCCTAAAACAACAAAGCGAAATAAATTTTTCTTCAATAGTGTTGGGAGTGAAAATTATCGTCAAGGCCGCGACGGCCGGAGCGGGCGGAAATAATATTATTCTTTCGAGCGATAGTTTGGCCTTTGCCATTGTCAAAATGTCCGGCGGAGCCGATGGTTCCAATGGCGCGAAAATCAATGGCCAGCCGGATCAGCCGATGAACACGGTCATTCAGATAAATTTCAATGAACCGATTTTGCCTTCGACGGTGGTGGGAAGTTCCGGCCAAGTGAAAGCGATTCAAGTGGTCGATGCCGCTGGCAATGTTGTTTCAGGAAATTTTTCCATCGCCAACCAATATCAAACCGTGGAGTTTACCAGCGATACCCAATGCGGCGTTAACGGCTGCGGCGAGCCGGTTTATTGTCTGCCGCCCAACAGCCATTTGACGGTAAAAATCAATGCCGCCGCCTTGGCCTCCTGTGCGGCGGACGCTGATTGCGCTGCTAAGAGCCCTTATAACAAATGCGTTTCATCAATTTGCCAAAAACCGACCGGAGAAAAATATCCGCTCGCCAAAATTCCCGTTACTGACGGAGTGACCGATGCGGCTTTCAATTCCTTGGACGGCAACCGCGATGGCAACGCCGAGGGACCGGTCAGCTATTATAATGAAAACGCGCCGGCCAAAACTGACGGCGATAATTATTCTTGGAGTTTCTATATCAGCGACAAGATGGACGCTTCCGCACCGCTTATTTTATCAACTTCCGCCGGTTCGGTCGGGGTTAATCAGGATATCAGAATAAACTTCAATAAATTAATGATGGCCAGCACCCTGATCACCGGTTCCACTGTCGCTAATAACGGCCAGACGCAGGTAACCAATAAAAATATCAATCTTTGGAGCCAGGCCGGCAATCCGGTCGGTTATTGGGTTCAAACCGAAACAATTTTGAAAAATGGCATACCGGATACGACCAATGCGATTATCAAACATATTAATTTCGCCGAATCGGCGGATTTTCGCGCCCAAGCCGGTTCGGCCGTTCGCGATATCCACCAAAATTGTTTCAAACCGTCAGGCGACCAGAGTTCCTGCGCCGGCGTTTCCGAATCTTTACCGTCCTGCTGTAATGGCGTGCCCACGGACAATTTAGGCTCGGATGGCAATTGCCCGTAGACATTTAGAAATTAGAAATTTGAGATTGGAAATTAGTTTTTATCTAATTTCTAATCTCTAATCTCCGCCAATGTTTAAAAAAGCGATAAAAATTTTAACCGTAGTTTCGGCCTTGGGCGCGGTTTTTGCCGCGGCCGGTTTCGCGTTGGCGGCGGCGCCGGATTTGGGGACAAGCTATGGGGCGGCGACCGGTTTGGCCGCGGCCGATCCGCGGGTGGTTGTGGCCAATATCATCAGGATCGCGCTGGGATTTTTGGGTATCATCGCCATCGGCTTGATTATTTATGGCGGATTTTTGTGGATGACCGCGGCGGGGAATGAGGAGCAAATTGACCGCGCCAAAAGAGTTTTGATTTCGGCCGTCATCGGCTTGTTGATAATTTTATCGGCTTTCGGCATCGCCACTTTCGTTTTGAATAATTTATTGCAGGCGACTAACAATAACGCCGTCAATCCTCCCGGTGGCGGGGGATTGGTTTTGCCTCCCGGCGGCGGGGGAATCGGCGCGGCCTGCGGCAATATTGGTTTGGGCGGCTGCCAAGCTGATATTTGCCAAACCGGTTTGATCTGCAACGCGTCCTGCATTTGCGAAGCGCCCGGCGGCGCGGGAACTTCCTGCAATGCTTCGGCCGTTGCCGGCGTTTGCCAGGATAATAATTCTTGCGATAGTAATAATTATTGTTCGGCTGCTGATGGCTGCACCTGCCAGCCGAAGGGAAAAACCGGCGATCCCTGCGACGCGGATTTGAGCGCGGCCGGCTGCCAGCCGCTGAATTCTTGCCAGAGCAATTTGGCCTGTGATTTAGCTACCTGCAAATGCGCTCCGTCGATCGGAGTGGGCGAGGACTGCAATACCTCGGCCGCGGCCGGAGTTTGCCAGCCGGACGGCAACCTCTGCTCCAATAATTTATATTGCGACCCCGCGGCCGCCAAACCCTGCACTTGCCAGAAGCATCCGCTGATCGATTGGGTTAGTCCGGTCGGCGGTTTTTGCGCCAATGACCATAACAAAATCTGCAAGAGCAATGCTGATTGTCCGAGCTCGATTTGTGATATTGATACGCCTAATGCCGCGGCCGGGAATATTATTTCCATCGGCGGGCAATATTTCGGCGCCACGGCGGGAACGGTGGAATTCTGGGATGGCTCCGGTTTCAATGCAGCCGGCCTTTCTCCGCAAACAGTGAACCCGAATTGCGTTTTTACCTGGACAGATAATCAGGTTATTATAGTTGTTCCGCCCGGCGCCAAAGACGGACCGATTAAAATAATCACTTCGGACGGTAAGAATGATCAAACCGACGATGCTCTCGGGCCGAAAATAAATAGTTTAATCATAAATTCCATAACTCGCCCCGGCCTTTGCCAGGTAACGCCCGAAGGAAAATTGGGAGACAGCGTTTTTTACAACGGCGTTAATTTTGGTAATGGCGCGGCCAATTTCGGCAGTTATGCCGTAGCAGTCAAAGGTGCCAATTCGATTTTTACCCCAACGGCCGGAGAAACGATCGTGCCGAATTTCAGTTCGGGACAAACTACTACTTTCGTCCATGACGCGGCCAGTGGACAGAACAGCAATTATCTGTCCTTCAATAAAACTTCCGTGGCCCAAGTCGGCGCGTTTATTTCTTCTTTCGAACCTTCGACCGGCGCGATCGGGCAATACGTTACCATCCGCGGCAATGGTTTTGGAAATATCCGCGGCGCGAGCAAAGTTTATTTTGGCGCGGAAAATTCCAACCAGCCGGCGGATTTTAATTTTCCGTCCGTCTGCGCCGACAGCGTTTGGAGTGATAAGCAAATCATCGTTAAAGTTCCGGCCGGGATAGACCTGAATTTTAATGATATTTTAACCGTGGTTTTGGAAAATGGCCAAACTCTCAGCACTGCCAATTCCACGCCGCGAAATTTTAAAGTTAATAACGCGCTTCCTTTGACGCCGTCATTGTGCAAAATCAGCCCGGTAATCGGCCAGGCCGGCGCGGCAGTGAATTTGTGGGGAGAATATTTTGATAAATTTGATCCTGCCAACAGTATCGTCAGATTTTTTTCCAATCAAGATGCCAGCGGCGGAAAATTAACCTGGGACGGCGAAAATAAACCCAATACGATCGAGACAACCGTTCCGCAAAACGCCGCCACCGGTCCGGTCAAGATAATCAAGGGCGCGGCAGGGCTGACAAGCAACGGCTTGAATTTTTCCGTCGGCAGCTGCTTGCAAGCGGCTCAGCCTGACTCGGCCTGCGGCGCGCAGCATTGCTGTCCGGCCAATACTTCCAAGGCCGGAACTTGCGTTGCCGACGCGGCCAAAGATTGTTCGGTTACGGCCGCTTCCAGCGTTTATGAATTTTCTTTTGGCACCAATATCGCCGTCACCCCGCCCGGCGGCGGGCAAATTTTCGGCAGCTGCCAGGAAAAGAGCAACGCTTTGGGAACTTGCAATAACGATGTCTGTCCCAATTCTCCCGGCGCCTGCTCGCTTTTCTCCGCGGGCAATTCGCTGACCCAGCCGGTCGGCGTTGCTTGCGATGATTCTTCCTGCAAGAGCATCTCGGCTTGCGCCGGTTCAGCCTGCTCTTACGACCCCGGAATAAATAAGTGCGTGAGCGGCGCGGCGATTTGCAGCCTGCCTTCTACGGCGAAAGATGTTTTAGGCAAAGATGTTTCCACTTATTGCGCGGCTTTGAAAGATTCGGTTAGCGGAGCGGTTACCAATAGTTATGTATTTAATAATGCCGGCAACAGCTGCCCGGCTAACTGGATAAAAGGATTAAACGGCTCGGCGCCGGTCTGCATTGATCAAAAAGGCCCGGCTTGCTCGCCCTGCGCCGGCGGTTTCGGATGCGTGGCTAAGGGATTGAGCGGCATTTGCGCCGCACCCGCGGATATTTGTCCGGCCGGTTCGACTTGCCAGGGCGGCCAATGCCAGAAAGCCGCCGCGGCTTCCTGCTCCTGCTGCTGCCGCAAGGCCAATGCCAATCAAGATTGTTGCGCCGGCCTTACCTGTGAAGGAACTTGCGGAGCGAATACCGACCCTAACGGCGGCGATTATGGTTCTTGCGGCGGCTGTAAAAAATTCGATGCCAGTGGAAATCCGGACGTCGACGCGTCCGATGCGGCCTGCAATTGCTCGGGAAGTTCGGGAAAATTCTGTGATACTAACGATCCTAAATTTACCGACGGAGTTTGCCGCGACTGTGCCGCACTGACTGACAGCGCAAAAAATTGTAGCGCCCATGATAAATATTGTTGTCTTAATGCCGTGGGCAAGAGTACCACTTGTATCAATCGATCTTATGGCAGCAGCCTGACAGACGTTTATCCGCTAGTTAAATCCTCCGGTAATAGTTTCTGCGGTTACTATCAATGTAATTCTAACAATACCGCCTGCGATAACAGCGTTAACCCCGTTGCTCTTCCTACCAAAACCGGGAATATTTTATTCGCTTCCCCAACCGAATGTGTCGATAAATGCGGCCAGACAACTCCGGCCTTGGGCGCCAGCTGCGCGGCGGTCAGCACTCCGGCCAAGCCAAACCCCGATTCCTGCAACACCACAATTTGCGGCAATCCGTTTTCCTGTTTGCAATCTGACGGCAGCGCTTCGGTTTTCAGTCCGGGCGGTAGTACTTGCGGAGTTTGCTGCTGCGATCCCAAATCCAGCGGACAGTGCGACTATTTGACCAAAAATAAACCCGACGCCACCTTAACTTTAAGTTGCGTGCCCAATGTCGGGCCGTGCTCCGGCGCCGGCCGCGGACTTTGCTGCGGCTGTAAATCCAACGATGATTGCGCGCCGGCCGGATTTACTCCTGTTGCGCAAGGCTGCGGCGCGGATACCTGCTGCCGCGCCCGGCCGGGCATCCTTAATATTAAACCGGCCAACGATGCGACCGGCATCTGCACTAACGCCGACATCAAGTTCGCTTTCAACCAAAAAATGGATATAAGCAGTGTTAATAATAATTTTGTCTTGATTGAAGAAATCAGCGGTGATTGTCCGGCCGGCACGACTCCGGTGGCTCCTTTGAGCCGGAAATGGAAAAAACAAAACATTATTGCGGAAACTTCCGAAAAAATAATATCCGCGGGGCAAAAAATTCTGCCTTGGATTTTCGGCCAGGCAAGCTTGGCGCAAACCGTGAATTCCCAGCGCAATCATTGTTCGGTACCCGGCGCCGTTTACAGCGAACAGATGGGGGATAATGAAACGATTATCACTTTTCAGCCCACGGCCGCGCTTGACCCGGACAAAGTGTATTTCGCCGTGGTCAAAGGCGTGGAAAATTTATCCGCCAACACCGTCGGCGTTCTTAATTATTGGGGCGTGGGTATGTATGTCAACGCCGGCAGTCCTGTTCCCAATGACAGCATTTTTAACGGCGTGGTTTACAAGAATTCATACATCTGGGGGTTTACGACCAAGGCAAGCAATGGCGAAGATGACGGCACCTGCGCCATCGATCATGTCAGCGTTTCTCCTGATTCCTATCTTTTTAATACCACCGCCAACGATTTGAATGAAAACGATACCAACCCGGCCGCCAAAACTTTCGACACGGCCGCCGACCGGGATAAAGTTTTCACCGCCAGCGCCTTGTCAAGCGATGATCAGGTTCTGCATTCGGTAACCGGTTATACCTGGCGCTGGAATTGGAATATCGACAAAGCCTATGTGGCTAAAATCATCAATGACAATACGGCCGGGGATTATTACCAGCCCTTCGACCCCCCGTCGGCAAGACAATTGATCCAAGCGCAGGAAGGGATTGTCAATGACAGCGCCAAAGCCTCGGCGGCAGTAAATCTTACCGATACGGCAATCACCAACGCGGGTGATAACCTTTCCGGTTCGGCCGATATTTATGTTTTCATCTGCGCCAACCCCTGGCCGCCCAAAAACGCGCAAGGAACTTGGCATCCGTGGCAGGATCAAGTTGAAGGCGCGAATTGCCTGGCTGGTTCGGGCAACTGCCAGAACATGAATTACAAATTATATTATTGCATGGATGCCGGCGCCGCGGGCAAAACTTTGCCGGCCGTGGCTGTGCCCGTCACAACCAGAGGCTCGAATCTGGGTTGCACGGACATCAACGTTCCCACCGATAGCTGTAATGGCAAATCAGCGGGCGCTTCCTGCGGCAGCGGCGGCACTTGCCAGGATTTATTGAAAGAGTCGTATTTTTTTAGCCAATAGCATAATCAGGCGGCAAGAATTAAGAATAGCTGTCATTATATCGCATTTAAAATAATAAATATAAAATTTTTCACATTTAATATGCTACATGTTACGCGCTATATGCCACATGTTGCCAATCACTATGTTTGAAAATTTAGACCAAAACAAAGGACAAGATTTAACCGCCGGCGCGCCGCGTCCGGCCGCCAGTCCGCTGCCGCCTGCCGCGCCGAAAGTCGAGGATATGTTTGCCGGAGTCAAAGACATCGGCGCGGCGCCCAAGAATATCGGCGCGTCTCCGCTGTCGCCGAAAATCCAGATGATCGAAGAAAAAAAATCTTCCGGCGGCGGCTTGAAGGCGGTTTTGATTATTATCATCATTTTAGTAATTATCGGTTTGGGAGTATTCATTGCCGGACGATATTTGGGAGCGGAGATGCTAAATCCTTCAGTCTGGGCAAATAAAATTTCCGGCTTAACCGGCCTGTTCGCCAAGCAACAGCCGGCACAGACCGTCGTGGTAAACAATGAAACTCCGGCCGCGCCCGCGGCGCCGGTTGTCGAACAGCCGGCGGTTCCGGCCGCGCCATTGCCGGAAACTCCGACAACGCCGCCCGCCACAACTACTCCGCCGGCCGCCAGTACGCCAGGCATTGGCTCTTTAACCGCTTCTTCAACTCTTGATTCCGACCACGACGGCCTGACTGATTATCAAGAAATAAATATCTATCAAACCGACCCGAATAATCCGGACACGGACGGCGACGGCTATTCCGACGGCGTGGAAGTGCAAAACGGCTATAACCCGAACGGCCCGGGAAAGCTGAAATAAAAAATATCAAAAGTTTTCTTTAAAACGGGTATTAGAAGAGCCTAATTAATAATCGCAGATTAATAATTTTTCATTTTTAATTTTTAATTGATTATCTTATGGCTGACGAAAAAAACGAGGCGATTAATCTTGATTTTGACGGGGAAGAAAAAAGAGACGGGGGAAGAATTTTTGCCGACCCGGAAGGCGGCGCGCCCAAAATTAATTTGGACGAAGAGATCGAGAAAAATATCAAGATCCGCACCATGCCGCGCAAATTCAAAATCAGCTCGCAAGGAGGGGACAAAAAGACGACTGTCATCGGCGCGGTGATTATGGCGGTCGGATTTTTGGTATTGGCCGCGGCCGTGTATTTAGCTTATATTTATTTGATCAATCCTAAACCGCCGGTCGCGACGCCGCAAACGCAGATTCCGGCGCCAACCGTAACACCGCCTGCCAATATTACTCCCAGCCCGGCTCCCGCGGCGACAACTACTCCCGTTGTTCCGCCCGCAACCAATCCGGTTGCCACCTCGACTAATAACGTCGCCTCTTCCAGCCAGCCAATCGCGACTTCGACAACCCCAGCCGCAGGCGCTCCTTTTTCCGCTTCTTCAACTTTGGCTCATGACGGCTTGCCTTTGGGATCGAAAGTTATCGACTCTGACAATGATGGTCTAAGCGACGCCGAGGAAGCGATTTTCGGAACCGATCCCAACAAAGCCGACACGGACGGCGACGGCTATCTCGATGGCGCGGAAGTTTTAAGCCTTTATGATCCGGCCGGACCGGGAAAAATTACCGCCAATCCGCACATCGGCGTTTATCAGGACGCGGCTGCCAAATTCTCCGTGGATTATCCGAAAATTTGGCAGATCCAGAATTTGAACAGCGGCCAATCAATTATTTTTTCCGCCGCCGACAATTCTTTCGTGGAAATAGTCTCTATGCCCGATACCGGCAAGATGTCCATCAAAGATTGGTATAACAGCCAGTTTCCCGACACTCCCGCCACTGATACCGATGTCGTGACGAAAAACGGCTGGCAGGGAATTTTCCACCAGGATCGGGAAATATTTTATCTTGCCGATGCGGCTAAAAATACCATCTATACCATCTCTTATCAGCCGGCCGTTGATAACAGCCCCATTTATTACCATATTTTCCTGATGATGATTAACAGTTTTACCTTAAAATAGCATCTTCCTTTCAAGGGAGGGACTCTGGGGCGGGTGAATTTCTGACCTTATTATGTTTTATTGCTACATTGTTGATATATTTCCAATATTTTTCGTCGCGTAACAATGTAACAATTCAACAATGTAACAATTTTATAATGATTGAAATTAATAACACCACCGAATACAAAATCAAAAATAGTCTGATAAAAAAAACAGCGGAGAAATTTTTGCAGAGTCGGCGCTTGTCAAATAAAGATTTGTCCGTCGCTTTTATTGGCGATGCCAAGATGCGCGCGCTGAACCGGAAGTATCGGAAAAAAGATTGCCCGACCGATGTGCTATCATTCACTGGCGATGCTCCGGATTTGGGAGAAATAATCATCGACCCCGCGCAAATAAAACGCCAAGCCAAAGCCAGCGGCAATTCTTTTCAGGCCGAACTCATTTTTATTTTAATCCACGGCCTATTACACCTCGTCGGTTATGACGACAAAACGGAAAAAGAAAGATTGCGGATGATAAAAATAGGGGAGCAGTTTTTACTTTGTCATTCCGACCGGAGCGCGCCTCGCGCGGAGCGGAGGAATCGCTTTTGTTCCGAACGAACCGCGTTTTGCGGAAAGAAAGGGATCCCTCGGCCGGGCTCGGGATGACAAAGCCTTTGTCATTCCGACCGGAGCGCGCCTCGCGCGGAGCGGAGGAATCGCTTTTGTTCCGAATGAACCGCGTTTTGCGGAAAGAAAGGGATCCCTCGGCCGGGCTCGGGATGACAAAGCCTTTGTCATTCCGACCGGAGCGCGCCTCGCGCGGAGCGGAGGAATCGCTTTCGTTCCGAACGAACCGCGTTTTACGGAAAGAAAGGGATCCCTCGGCCGGGCTCGGGATGACAAAAGCCTTTGTCATTCCGACCGGAGCGCGCCTCGCGCGGAGCGGAGGAATCGCTTTCGTTCCGAATGAACCGCGTTTTGCGGAAAGAAAGGGATCCCTCGGCCGGGCTCGGGATGACAAAATAATAATATGGGGAGGGAATACAATTTTCATGTTTATATAATGGCCGGTGAAAGCGGCACTTTATATGTCGGAGTGACTAATAATTTAATAAGAAGAGTCTGGGAACATAAGCAAGGTTTAGTCGAAGGATTTACGAAAAAATATTCTTGCCACAAATTAGTTTATTGCGAATA
>JAQUPS010000001.1:0-1477 GCA_028716485.1 Patescibacteria group bacterium | reverse complement strand
GTGAAAGCGGCACTTTATATGTCGGAGTGACTAATAATTTAATAAGAAGAGTCTGGGAACATAAGCAAGGTTTAGTCGAAGGATTTACGAAAAAATATTCTTGCCACAAATTAGTTTATTGCGAATATTTTTCCGATATTTATTGCGCGATAGACAGAGAGAAACAATTAAAAAATTGGAACAGAAAAAAGAAAGAAAAATTAATTCGAACAATAAACTGGTCTTGGAAGGATTTGTATGAAGATATGTTCTGAGGTTTAATAATATTAAAGATTAAAATGATAAGATTATTCAAAAGTTTCACTTACGCCTTTCGCGGACTGTATAAGATTTTCCGCGAAGAGCAAAATTTACAGGTACAGTCGATTATTGCTATAATTGTTATAGCGCTGGGCCTTGCTTTAAAAATCAAACCGCTCGAATGGTGCGCAATCTTGATTTCTATCGCCCTGGTGATATTGATGGAAACCGTGAACAGCGCGATCGAACGGATGGCCGATGTCTTAAAGCCGCGAATTCATGATTATGTCAAAGAAATGAAAGATATTATGGCCGCCGCCGTTATGCTCTCCGCGCTCACCGCCATCGCCGTCGGACTGATAATATTTACACCGTACTTTTTGTCACTCTGAGCTGGCGCCTTCTTCCCCTTGTCATCCTGAGCCCCTGGCGAAGGATCTATTATCTAAAGCATTTATTCACTGATTATTCGCCTTCGCGCGGCGCTTAGGATGACAAAAAGAGGGGCTAAGGATGACAAGATAAAAAAAGATGAAAAAATTTATGGCGATTTTGAAAAAAAATAAATTTTCCAAAAAAAAGGCTTTCTTGAAAGACTCAAGTTTGGGTTTTGCCTTTGGCGCTTTTCTCGTCCTGGGAATTTTTATTTTCTCGCTTTACAGTTTTGCCGCCTGGAACAATCCGACCGCCGCGCCGCCGGGCAACAATGTTCCCGAGCCGATAAACACCGGAACTTCCGCGCAAAACAAAATGGGAACTTTCAAGCTTGGCTCGACAACCCCGACGGCTTATCCGGCCGACTTTTTCGTCTATAACGGCGGGGCGAGCATCGGCACCACCAGCGTTGCCGCCAAAACTTTAACCGTTGAAAATCAGACTTCCGTCGCGGCCAATTTCGGCGGGGGATACGCGCGGGGAGTGGAAAATCCTTTTGATGGTTCCGATGCGGTCAATAAAGCCTGGGCCGAAGGGCGCTATGCTCTGGCCAGCGCCAATTTTTGGGCCGATCGGGGAAGCAATAATATTTCCAACACCAACACCGGCAATGTCGGCATCGGGACGATTAGTCCGAGCCAGCAACTGGAAATCACCAAGAATTTCCAAATGCCCAATACGACTCACGCCAATCAATACGGGATAATTTATAAAAATGGCAATCGTTTCCTCCACGATTTCAATTACGGAGACAATGGAACGGTAACCACGGCGGGAGGTAACTTATTTTTAGGAGAGAACG